>NZ_JBJKJG010000011.1:0-232412 GCF_056175625.1 Bdellovibrio sp. SBM16
TCGTCAGCTCGTGTCGTGAGATGTTGGGTTAAGTCCCGCAACGAGCGCAACCCTTACCTTTAGTTGCCAGCATTCAGTTGGGCACTCTAGAGGGACTGCCTGCGTTAAGCAGGAGGAAGGTGGGGATGACGTCAAGTCCTCATGGCCCTTATGCCTAGGGCTACACACGTGCTACAATGGTGGTCACAGAGCGAAGCAAAGCCGCGAGGTGGAGCAAATCGCTTAAAAGCCATCTAAGTTCAGATTGTAGTCTGCAACTCGACTACATGAAGTTGGAATCGCTAGTAATCGCGGATCAGAATGCCGCGGTGAATACGTTCCCGGGCCTTGTACACACCGCCCGTCACACCATGAAAGTTGGTTTTACCAGAAGTCGCTGTGCTAACCGCAAGGAGGTAGGCGCCCAAGGTAAGGTCGATGATTGGGGTGAAGTCGTAACAAGGTAGCCGTAGGGGAACCTGCGGCTGGATCACCTCCTTTCTAAGGATTTTCGAAGTATACAAGTTTAACACTTGAGTAAATACTTCCAATCTTAGGTCAAACCCAAAATCTTTTATTGCTATTTAGTTTTGAATGAACTACTGGTCATGGGCCTGTAGCTCAGTTGGTTAGAGCACACGCTTGATAAGCGTGGGGTCGGAAGTTCGAGTCTTCCCAGGCCCACCAACTAAAGAATTTTTGTTCTTTGACAATTGAATATGTAAACTACGAAACTTCGAAATTTATTTCGAAACGATAGTAGAGTTTTTAAAATACTAAACACATCGTAAAGATGATGTTCAGTAGACTAATAATTAAATTTACAAATTAAGATCGTAAGATCTAGTTTCAGTAGATTGTATTAATTGATTTTTAGCGAGGTTAGATTCATATATAATTTTAAAGCTACTAAGGGTATGCTGGTGAATGCCTTGGCACTGTTAGGCGATGAAAGACGTGGTAAGCTGCGATAAGCTTCGGGGAGTGGCACACACACTTTGATCCGGAGATTTCTGAATGGGGAAACCCTCCTTAAATGGAATCTGCAACTGAATTCATAGGTTGCAGAAGCAAACGATGGGAAGTGAAACATCTCAGTACCATCTGGAAAATAAATCAAACGAGATTACCCGAGTAGTGGCGAGCGAAAGGGTAATAGCCCAAACCCAGTTCATTTTTGAATTGGGGGTTGTAGGACCATAATGTGGGACCTGTTAACATTAGATGAACACTCTGGAAAGTGTGGCAAAACAAGGTGATAGCCCTGTAATCGAAAATGTTAACGGCCCTATTGGTATCCTGAGTACCACCGGACACGTGAAATCCGCTGGGAATCTGGGGGGACCACCCTCCAAGGCTAAATACTAAACAGTGACCGATAGAGGACAAGTACCGTGAGGGAAAGGTGAAAAGAACCCCGAGAGGGGAGTGAAATAGAACCTGAAACCGCATATCTACAAGCAGTAGAAGACCCTTATGTGGTCGACTGCGTACCTTTTGCATAATGAGTCAGCGAGTTATCTTTGCAGGCAAGGTTAAGCCGTTGAAGGTGGAGCCGTAGCGAAAGCGAGTCTGAATAGGGCGTTAGTCTGTAGGGATAGACCCGAAACCCAGTGATCTAATCATGGCCAGGCTGAAGCGAGGGTAACACCTCGTGGAGGGCCGAACTAGTTGGTGTTGAAAAACCTTTGGATGAGCTGTGATTAGGGGTGAAAGGCCAATCAAACTGGGTGATAGCTGGTTCTCCCCGAAATATATTTAGGTATAGCTTCAGGTAAATTGTATCACGGAGGTAGAGCACTGAATGGGCTAGGGGTCTTTACCAGATTACCAAACCCAAATAAACTCCGAATGCCGTTGATATGTACCCTGGAAGGCAGACGTAGGGTGATAAGGTCATACGTCGAGAGGGAAAGAGCCCAGACCATCGGCTAAGGTCCCTAAATGCATGCTAAGTGGAAAACGTTGTAGAGTTACTGTGACAACTAGGAGGTTGGCTTAGAAGCAGCAATCCTTTAAAGAAAGCGTAATAGCTCACTAGTCTAGTGACTCCGCGCGGAAGATATAACGGGGCTAAGCATGTTACCGAAGCCATGGCTTTGTAGCAATACAAGGGGTAGGGGAGCGTTCGAGTGTAGGCTGAAGGTTGACCGTGAGGACAGCTGGACGAACTCGAAGTGATCATGCTGACATAAGTAGCGTTGAACTCAGGTGAAAAACCTGGGCGCCGAAAACTCAAGGGTTCCTGGGCAAGGATAATCCTCCCAGGGTTAGTCGGGACCTAAGATGAGGCCAATTGGCGTAATCGATGGACATACGGTTAATATTCCGTAACTGATACATGATTGGTATAGCAATGACAGTGTAGGTACATACGGCCCCTTATTGGATTGGGGTGTAAGGCTGTAGGAGGTCAGGTAGTTAAGTACGCCTGGCGTAACTCTGAGAGCTGAATGCGAGGGATTTATCCCGGAAGCGTATCGAGCCATGCATTCAAGAAAAGTTGCGATATTTTAATGTATTACCCGTACCGTAAACCGACTCAGGTGAGTGGGATGAATAATCTAAGGCGATGAGGTGAATCTTGGTTAAGGAACTCGGCAACTTAACACCGTAACTTCGGGAAAAGGTGTGCCCCAGAAGGTGTAGGGATTTACTCCTGAAGCCATTTGGGGTCGCAGAGAGTTGGGAGTAGCGACTGTTTATCAAAAACACAGGCATGTGCAAAGTCTCAAGACGAAGTATACGTGCTGACGCCTGCCCGGTGCTGGAAGGTTAAGAGGATTGGTCAACGCAAGTGAAGCCGAGAATCGAAGCCCCAGTAAACGGCGGCCGTAACTATAACGGTCCTAAGGTAGCGAAATTCCTTGTCGGGTAAGTTCCGACCTGCACGAATGGCGTAACGACTTCTCCGGTGTCTCAACCAAGGGCCTCGCGAAATTGAATTCTCGGTGAAAATGCCGGGTACCCGCAGAAAGACGGAAAGACCCCGTGAACCTTTACTGTAGCTTGACAGTGATTTTAGAGTTTTCATGTGTAGGATAGGTGGGAGCCTTTGAAGCCAGGTCGCTAGACCTGGTGGAGGCGTCCTTGAAATACCACCCTTGAAAACTTTGAAATCTAACCTGCCCCTTTTATCGAGGGGAGGGACACTGTCTGGTGGGCAGTTTGACTGGGGCGGTCGCCTCCCAAAAAGTAACGGAGGCGCGCGATGGTCCCCTCAGCCTGATTGGAAACCAGGCGTCGAGTGCATTGGCATAAGGGGGCTTGACTGCGAGACTTACAAGTCGAGCAGGTGCGAAAGCAGGCCAAAGTGATCCGGTGGTCCCGCGTGGAAGGGCCATCGCTCAACGGATAAAAGGTACTCCGGGGATAACAGGCTTATTCCATCCAAGAGTCCATATCGACGATGGAGTTTGGCACCTCGATGTCGGCTCATCACATCCTGGGGCTGGAGCAGGTCCCAAGGGTTTGGCTGTTCGCCAATTAAAGTGGTACGCGAGCTGGGTTCAGAACGTCGTGAGACAGTTTGGTCCTTATCTTCTGTGGGCGAAAGAAATTTGAGTAGACCTGTCCTTAGTACGAGAGGACCGGGATGGACGTACCTCTGGTGTTCCTGTTGTTCTGCCAAGAGCAATGCAGGGTAGCTATGTACGGAATAGATAACCGCTGAAAGCATCTAAGCGGGAAGCTAACTACAAGATAAGATTTCTCTGGGGCTTCGGCCCCCTAAAGACCCCTCGGAGACTACGAGGTTGATAGGAATAAAGTGTAATTACAGTAATGTATTCAGCTTATATTTACTAATAGGTCGTGAGGCTTTTTTAAAATAATTCTTCGGTCTTTAATGACCAAATTTCGAATCTAACATAATCGCTAAAAATCAATTAATACAATTTGCTGGTGTCTATAGCAGAGAGGTCACACCTGATCCCATTCCGAACTCAGAAGTTAAGCTCTCTTGCGGCGATGGTATTGCACGCGTAAGTGTGTGAGAGAGTAGCACGATGCCAGCTCTATTTTTAAACCCCGAGTAGGAAACTATTCGGGGTTTTTTTTTGCCCAAAATCTGTTTTTTGTTTGGTTGCAATGCGCTTTTTGAGCCTATGTCTAATCGTTAGACAGGCTCATTTTGAGCTACCCCCTTTATATTTCATTTTAATAAAAGTTTAACGGGCACTTTATTTGTAACAAGTCAGGTAGAGGTGTTCTATGAAACTGAAACAACTTTACTATGCTCATGTCTTTTTGTTGTCGGCCTTGGGCTCAGTTATAGCTTGTTCCCCAACTAAGTTTTCTCCAGCAGTTGCCAAAAATGCAGATTGCACGGCGGGATGTGTGGTTGATCCTAGCGGTACACAGAAGTGGGATGAATTACATAAGGTTGGAACCGGAAAAGTTGATATCTTATTTGTTAATGATAACTCAGCTTCTATGTCTGTGATTCAGCATCGAATGGCGCAAGCTTTTGGTGGTTTTATCGAGCGCCTTGATGCTCGTGAAATTGATTATAAAATTGCGATGACTACAACAGACGCAACAACGTTATCATCAACACCATTAGTTTCGTTTGGCAATGGAACTACGTTCTTATCTAAGAGTGATTCTAATCGCGTAGCTTTATTTAATGGTGCTATTGTTAGAACTGAAACAACGACTTGCGAGAATTTTATTAAATCTTCGTATCACACGTATGGTCCTAGTTTTCAGAACACGCAATATTATAGAGACAATTATAATAGCAAATGTGCATCCGGTGATGAGCGTGGTATTTTAACGGCGAATCATGTTTTAACTAACAATACAGGCAATTTTGTTCGCGATGATGCTCACTTAAATGTAATTTTGATCTCGAATGAAGATGTGCGCAGCGGAAATTCAGGTTCTTTTACGGCCGAAGACCGTGCTTCAACATTTACTTCATTAATTAATACCAAATATTCTGGTAAATATTGGGAGTTTAACTCAATCATTACAAAAGATGCGGTTTGTGCCCAAACACAAAAGTCACAATTTAGAACAGCGTCTGGCCAGGAAATCAAAGATCAAAGCGGTAATTACGTTATTGGCGCCAACCCAGGTATTGAATATGCCGCTTTATCAGCGTCAGCTTCGCAAGATATCGATGGTAACGCGCAACCTCGTGGTCAAATCATTGATATTTGCCAGACAAATTATTCAAATCACTTCAATAATATGGCAGCGAAAGTTGCAGACTCAGCAAGACGTTTTAATTTAAAATGTTCTCCGGCTGCAGCTCCGGTTGTAGAAGTAGCAAATAATCCGACAGCAACGGTTCCATACACTTGGAATGGCGATCACATTGTCTTTAACCGTGGTTCAGAAGGTATCAATGTGCGTGTTAAGTACAACTGCCCAAGCACAGGTGGAGTGCAGTAATCTAAACAGATTGCTGACATACGTTACGTAAACTAAGCCAAATTCGAACAAAGAGCGTCTTAACATGAGACGCTCTTTTTCTTTGTGAACAATTCTTCAAAAATCTTAGTAAAAAGATTCAAATTCACCCAGTCAACAGCCGATCATTTATTCACTATGGCAATGGTAGACAGATACAAAAAATCCGGTGGTTTTATTCAATTATTACAAGTTATCGAAACTTGTGGTCCTAAAAAGCGCGAACAATTTATGAAAATCATAAATGAAGAAACGCCGAAATGGGGCGAAGCAATTCAGGCTAAAATGCTTAGCTTTGAAAGAATTCTTTCATGGAAACCTGAAGGAATTATGGAAATTACGGCTCAAGTAAATCCACTGGCATTCGGTACAGCTTTAAAATCTTTGCCGCAGGAAAAATTTGATGAATTTGCCGCGAAGCTCGGCCCAAATGAAAGACGTAAGTTCGAACAAATGTATAAAGAAGGATCGCCGGCGCCGAACGAAATTTCTGCATGCTTGATGAAAGTAATTAATGAAACACGTTTGTTATTTGCTTCTGGAACTTTAAAATTTGATAAGATCGATCCAGATCTGGCAATTCCTGATGAGTTTGAAAGTAAACTTGAAAAAGGTGGCAGTAGTTCGTCGGGTGGAAACCGCACGGCAGATGAGGTGGCCAAAGAAGCTGCGGCCTCAACAGGTATCCAGTTAGGTAACCCTAACGAGGTCGATTCATTGCGCCGTAAAATCGTAGAACTTAATTCGGTGGTGGCGGCACTTAAGCGTGACAACATCATGATGAAAGACAAACTGGATAAAATTAAGAAAATTGCTTAAAATTAGGTCCATAGTGACTTTGTCTAAAAGGAGGCTCCATGCCTCCTTTTTGCGTTTTAAGGGCAGGAAAGCCGTATTAAACGGCAATACGCCGGCAGCGCCAGCCCATTCGCTGACAAATCGGCTCTGACTTCATTTTTTTCTGGTCTTTTCCGCGCTTTTACAGCGAATGATTTGACAATTCGAGTCCAGAAGGATTAATTTGTTCCTCTACAAACAGTCGGGGCGTAGCGCAGTCTGGTAGCGCATCTGGTTTGGGACCAGAGGGTCGCGAGTTCGAATCCCGCCGCCCCGACCAATTTTACTTTCTCGTAAAATTGAAAAAAAGCTTAATCAAATTACTTATTCGCAAATTTTAAATAGGCTCTAAACGATAAAAGTAATTCGTTTCAGTTAAATGCTATCGCACTAAGTTTGAGTCTCTTTAACTTTTCTTAGCGGCTGATTTTTTTGGTCAGTGATTATTATTTTCTTAAACGCAATTTTTTACGTAAATACAGGCCGAACAAACTTTTAGAGTATGTATGTTCAAGGGCATTCTCACTCAGTGTGTTTGAGCTTTCGGCAACGCGTAACGAAATAATAAACGACACTGACAGGTTCAATAGCCCGGTTGCAATCACGCCTAAAATAGCGAGGTAAATTTCAAGATGAGAAAACACATCTAATCCCAGGGTGTAAATCGCCGCAGCGATATTACCCGAGGATAGGGTGACGTGACGGACATCAATCGGTAAACCAAGAAAGTCTCCGAATACAGGCACGATACCCAGGATAAAACCCAGGACGGCATTACCGCAAAGTGCCCCGAAGTTATTTTTTAAAAACATGGCCCATTTACGTTTTTTTGCCGGCGAAAGAAATGACAATACTTTCGGGGAACTTAAAATAAGCTCGTCGAATTTATAAACTCGGAAAAAGTTATCCGCCGCGCCCGAAACAAATGTCGAAAACCATAAAAAATATCCGGTTAAAAAAGCATAGAATGGCGTAAAACTAAAAACCGACATCGAAGCGATCTGCGCCTGAGCTTTTTCGGGTGTCATAAAGTTCTGGCCAAAGGCTAAAGTTGATAAATAAGAAAAGATAAGTACTGTCGGTATGACAAGGCCTACATTGCCTAACACCGCCCAGAATTGCGACTTAAAGACCGCATCGATCTCATCAAGAATCTGGGCTTTGGTGAGCTTTTGCCATTGATAAGTTAAATGCGCAGCAATAGCTGCGGGCTGCTTCGTCGCCAGTGAAAAACCTAACAGGTAAATGGCGATGAAGCTGATCGCATAACTTAACCCGTGCAGAAATCCCATAAAAAACGGGGCCACGGATAAGTACGAGGATAATGTCTTAATAACTACGGTAAAGCCGGTAATGAAGCCACCGCCGCAGGCACTGTAAAATAAATTAGTCACGGCCTGTCGGGTACGTCCAACATAGTGATCTCCAGTTTCGGCACTGGTCAGGGACACTACTTCGATCAACTGACTGCTATAATGAAAAAACTGGAATTTTAACGAATAAAAGTTTTTTCTTTCAGCAAGGATAGGTACCAGTGATTTTAAGTTAAAGCCTTCATATAACCTGATGAGGTGATCAATTCTCTGAATTCGGGATTTGATTTTTTTAATGCGGAAAAGCGAGTTAAGGCTTACGCCGGTTTCACGAAAATTTTCGATTGTTTTTTCGATCATCGCCAGATTGTTGGCGTTTAACTGTTTTAATGCCGGAATATCCTTAATTTCGGACAGATTAACCACCTGCAGTACCTTTACGAAATCTGAAGAAAACTTCTCCGATGACTGCATCTTGAAAATTGACGAATAAATGTCAGACATATTCTTGCTGGAAAGAATATATATCGCCCGGACCAGTGAGGCTTGAGTCTCTGAATACAGAAAAGAAATTTTATCGTCTGGAAAAAATGAAAGTATTTTGATTAAGCGGGAAGTATCAAAATGTCGGTAATCTTCTAATTCAATATCCAGTTGCAGGGCTTCATCGACCAGATGTGAAACTTCGAACCCCTGAGGCGGTGATGATAGAAATTTTTGGTTAAAGGCCCAGATTAGTTCCTGAATAAAAGAGTCCGACTCACCACTGAACGTATGTATCCAGATTGAATCAAGTTGCACATGTTCGATGAACACCATCCAGCGCTGCACGAAAACTTCACGAAACTGAGTGTTGTTGTCCAAGAGGTGGGAAAGGTAATCCAGTTTTTGATCGAGGGTAGCCTTCTCGTTAGTGGTAAAAAACCACGTGATAAACAGAGTGTACCAATTCCAATCCCATTTCTGACTTTGGTGTTTGCCGAGTGTTATTAAATCGGCCAAGGTGACTTTTTGAGACATGCTTAAATTATAAATAAAAATAATTTATGATTCACGTTAATTTTAATTTTTTCACGGATTAAAGTTTTTATTCTGCTTGTCACGAGACTGTAATTGACTTTGGCAGTCAAAGTTTTTGCAAATATCTGTGAAGCAAATGTAAAAAGGACAAAGTATTATTATCTATTATTAACAATTTCGGCAAGCTCGAGACTGACCTGTTTGAATTCGTAGTCTAAGGTTTGGCTCAAGGCTTTGGCCTGATCTAATTTTTTTGCTTGTCCCATTTTTTCTAATTGCAAGCATATCTCTGAGAGTTGAAGTGCCCCCATGTTGCCTGAGCTTGATTTTAAACTGTGGGCTTTTTCCTGTAAGGTTTCCGGATCATTTGCGGCAATGGCTGCGTGCATGTCGGCGATCAATGCCGTTGAGGACGACATAAAGACAGTATGCAGTTCGACCAAGAGTTCTATTCCGCCGAGTGCCCTTAGGTTTTCGATCACATCTGCATTTAAGCTTTTTGTCTGCGCCATAGAAGCATTAGATCGCAAGATTAAACAAGGGTCATGCGAATTCTTCTTAACATCTGGGCTTTACCATAAGCGAAATTTTAGTCACAATAATACCTATGTCGAAGTTAGATGATGCAATTGCAAATATGCCACGCCCATTACTGGTGTTTCTCGTGTTAGCGGGAGCGTTGGCTTTTATAGTTTCGCAAAATCCATTGTCAGACGGTTGCGAGGTAGAGGTTAGTAATTTTACCCGCGACACAGAGGTTTTTCTTAAGGGCGCCAGAAACTCGAAAAAGCTCGCGCAGTATTCGATTTTGAATTACGCCCTGGAAGAGTGCACACAAGGCAGTAGTCAGGGCAGTTGTGAGGCTTACTTTAAAGGTATCAAGCGGGTTGCGGACGCAGCCAGAGTGATTTCACCAAAGTGTTATCCGAAGTTAAAAGAGACACACAGTAATCTCGTCAATGTGTTGGCGACGGGCCTGAAAGTCATGGCCTTGGTGGCCTGGGGCGAAAGACCTCCAGAGGGAATCGGTCAGCGCTTGGGAACACTGACCGAAGGGGATGTTTACGGATTTTGCCGGGCTAAAAACGCCTTAGTGCAGTTGACCAGTCTCGATGAATATAAATCTTTGCGTGCGTCTGTGTATCGCGAGTATCCGGATCGCTGGCCAGAGAGCCTGCCAGTGGAAAAACGAGCTGAGATTGCTCGCCCTCGTGCGCTTCAGTCGACAACCAATCCAACAGGAACTCTAAAAGAGGATGAGGTTTACGAACGTAGTTTGTTTTCGTTGCGCTGTGATCTTTATCAGTAGTCATTATAGACCCGCCAGTTGGATGTAGCGCCATTGTCTGCTGTTATCGGTTTTAACTTCACCCACGAAATATAGATTCGATTCGGTTGTGCTCTGAATAACAAAGCGTGATTTAGATTTTTTGATGATTCGCCACTCGACCGGCTGTAAGCCGAACTCGCGTAAGCCTAACTGTAAGCTCATCAGCTGTGTTTTGATCGGTAGTAAGTTGAACATTTTATCCCCCTGTTTTTTTTCGTGTGCTTATCTGCAACGTCTTGTTGCTGGGGTATATTGCAAGAACAGATGACAACCTCTGGGCCATGGCTTTACGATATATTGTATCTGAGAAGAGGTGGATCCATGATTTCGGAAAAGTTCCAAAAAATAGGATGGTTGAGTGCTCTAGCTAAGGTGTTTACTTTGGAGTTTCTGCTTCTTTTGCTTTGGATTCCCTGTGTAATTTTTATATTTAAGTATGTCCAGGACCGTAAGCTTGCCGGATTGGTGGCGGGAGCGGGATTTCTGGTGCTGCCGATTTTTAATATCTATCGTGAAAGAAAAAGCACAGCATCGGGAGTGTCGCGACTGACGCGGGTGACAGCGAGTGGATTGTTCTTTTTGCTCTCGGCAATGCCAATATTTTTATTCAGGGTATTTAACTGGGAAAAACGCTTGGAAGAGATCTCGATTTTCGGGATCATGTCAGGCCGTCAGCTCCACAGCTTTTCAAATATTTTGTTTGTCGCGATGATCTTAGTGTATTTCGTAACGAACATTATAGACGCTCGTAGAGCAAAATAAAAAAACGGCGCTTTTTAGGCGCCGTAAGGGATTACAACAACAGGTTGTAAACGTGAGAATTCACTATATCAGATACTAGTACTCAAAAGGAACAGCATTGATAAGTTCTGGACGTGAACTTGTATCGTATGCGTCTGTACCGTTAGGTAATAAGCCTAAAGTACGTGCCTTTTTGATCGCCCCAGCAACTTTCTTTTGTTGAGAAAGGCTTAATTTAGAGATGCGAGCCGGAGTGATTTTACCAGCGTCTGCGATAAAGCGGCTTAAAGAAGCTGGATCTTTATAATCAAAAACGTGGTCGCCAGAGTATTCTGAGCGGTATTTGTTGCGAACTGTTTTACGGTTTTCTTTGCCGTTATTTTCTTTTTCCATTTAAACCTCTTGCCAATTGAAGAATAACTGAATATACCAGAAAACTCGGTTTTGGAAGTACTTTTTGTACTCAAGGTTAAAAAATTAGGAGTAATAAATGAGCCGTTGTGAATTATCAGGCAAATCGCCAGTAGTTAAAAATTTAGTGAGCCACTCGAATATCAAGACTAAATCGACGGCTATGCCAAATGTGCAAAGAAAACGCATATTTAGCAAGACTTTGAACCAGATGGTGCGCCTTTATATGGCAACTAGCACTATCCGTGACATGGAACACACAGGTGGATTTGATAAGTACATCTTAAACCAATGTGATTCTGTTTTATCACAACGCGCTTTAGACGTTAAAGCTCGTATCCGTCGTAAAATGAACAAAGCTAAAAAAGCGTAATATAGGGACTATATATGTTAAAATTAAAAATCAAAAAAGGCGACAAAGTACAAGTTATCGCAGGCAGCGATAAAGGCAAAAAAGGTACTGTATTAGCAGTTAGCCCTACAGCTATGAAAATCAAAGTTGAAGGCGTTAAAGTACAAACTCACTATGATAAAAAAGACGGTCTTCTTAAAAAAGAAGGTTTCATCGATTACTCAAACGTGAAACTTGTAGAAGCTAAAGCAAAAGCTGCTAAAGCTGAGAAAAAAACTACTAAAAAAGCTGCAGCAAAAGCTAAGTAGTTCTTTTTGAGTCATCCGCTAGGGTGAATGTATTGTTTTATAACCGACAGTCTGGGAAGCTCCTTCCCAGACTTGATCTGACCAAGAATCGGTTAATGTCCAGCTGGACCCTTCTGTTTAGTGACCAATCAAAATTTTACTTCGAAAATGAATGATATGCGTCATGCTTTATTCTTTATCAGCTTTGTGTTGTCTTCTGTTGAGCTTTTAGCTGCAGATAAAAATAACCTGTTCGTGGTGTGTGAGCGCCAGCGTGATGTGCGTTGGATCCGCATATATTCATCAAATGATGGTAAATGTAAAACTGTCTACTCTAAAGATGGCTACTCTCAGGTGGTCAGTTCGGCAACTTTTTTCTCATCTTGTGAATCTGTTCTGAATAACGTGAAGAAAAATGTCGAAGGCGGCGGCTTTAAATGCCGTGAAGCAGTCTTGGATCATGTCGTCGAAATAAACTAAAATGAAAATCACGCTAGTGCAGTTAAACTCATCAGACAATGTCTCTAAAAATTTAGAGCAGATTCTGGTTTTGCTGGAGCAACATCTGGCTCGTCAAATAACCACACAGAAAACCCGATTATTTGCTCTGCCGGAGAACAGCTTGTACTTTCGGGTTATCGAGGGTGAAGCTTTAAAGCCTCTGAAGCTGGATGCTCCGGAGATCCAACGTCTGCAGACTTTATGTGATACGCAGGATGTGGATGTGCATTTTACGTCGGCCATGGAAGACCAGGGCAAAGTGTGGAATGCCTCGGTATTATTGAGTCCGAATGAAGCTCCGAAAATTATCTATAAAAAAATTCATCTTTTCGATATTCAGCTTGAAGGACAAAAGGCAATTCGCGAGTCTGACTTTTTCACGCACGGTGAAGAAGTGACCGGTTTTGAGATTGCGGGCGTACGCTTTGGTTCGTCGATCTGTTATGATTTACGTTTTTCTGAATTGTATCAGCAACTGGCCAAAAACCAGGTCGATGTGATTCTGGTGCCGGCGGCCTTTTTAGTTAAAACCGGGCAGGCGCATTGGGAGACGCTTTTACGGGCGCGGGCTATTGAGTCGCAAGCCTACGTTTTGGCTCCGGCGCAAGTCGGTGAGCATAAAACCACCCAGACCGGGAAAACCGCTTCACGCTTTACTTATGGGCACTCTATGGCGGTAGACCCGTGGGGAGCCGTGCTCGAGTGCAAAGCTGAAGGTGTAGGCTGTTTAGATATCGAAATCAGTTTAGACCTAATCCAGTCGGTGCGCCGTCAAATCCCGATGAGCCAGCACAGACGGCTTAAGTAAATTTTATTATTTCCTTTTCATTTAGAAGTAGATAAAATTCAAGGCATGAAAAAATCTACTTCGATCACAAAGAAAAAGCCCTTAATGCGTGCGGTATTAATTGTTTGTTTATCTCTGTTTGCTTTCGGCCTGGTGATGACAATTCATCAAGCGGTGCAGGCGGCAGAGCGTGACGGAGCTGCGCAGTTAGATATGACTGATCTTCAGCTCTTGGAAATCTACCGCGAGAAAAAATATACAGGCGCTTTAGATGAAGAAGAATTAAAAGTAATTGCTGACATTCAAACGTCAAACTCAAAAAAGAAAAAATCTCAAGAATCTGAAGAGGGGTTTTAATTATGGTTTACGATCATTTGCCAGAAGGTGTAACCCGCGACACAATGGAAGTTGATGTTTTGATCGTTGGTGGTGGTGCTGCCGGGCTTTCCTGTGCATACAAAATTGCTTCTGATATCGAAAAACATAACCAGGCTATTGCTGAAGGCAAAATCAATGCTGAGCCAATTCCTGAACAAATGATCGTAGTGCTTGAAAAAGCCAGCGAAGTCGGAGCGCATAGTTTTTCCGGTGCGGTTTTAAAGCCGACGGCGCTGAGAGAGTTAATTCCGAATTACTTAGAGCTTGGTTGTCCGTTAGATTCAGAAGTTAAAAAAGATGCGGTTTATTACTTAGGTAATAACTCTGCTTTTAAATTACCGATCGTTCCGCCGCCGTTTCATAATACCGGCAATTATATTGTGTCGCTTTCTAAATTTAACCGTTGGTTGGCACAACAGTGTGAAGCCAAAGGTATCAATATCTTTCCAGGTTTTGCTGCAGTCGAGGCGCTTTATGAAGGGGACCGTATTGTTGGTGTGCGCACTGGCGATAAAGGCCGTGATAAAGAGGGCAATCCGAAAGCCAATTTTGAACCGGGCTTGATCTTAAAAGCAAAAACAACGATCTTTGCTGAAGGCACGCGCGGAAGTTTATTTAAACAAGTTTCTAAAAAATTAGACCTGCGCGCTGGTAAAAATCCAGAAGTGTTCGAAGAAGGTGTTAAAGAAGTTATTCAGATGCCTGCAGGCACGGTTGAAGCCGGACAGGTTATTCACACGATGGGTTTTCCGCTTAAGAAATCGATCGGTGGTACATTTATCTACACAATTCCGGGTGATAAAATCATCTTAGGCTTGGTGGCGTACTTAGATACGAAAGACCCGTTACTTGATCCACATAAAGAATTACAAAAACTAAAAACACACCCATTTATAGCCAATATGATTAAAGGCGGAAAAGTTGTGGCTTACGGTGGTAAGACACTTCCTGCCGGTGGCTGGTTCTCGATGCCTAAACTTTACGGTGACGGCTGGATGGTGTGCGGTGATTCGGCTTCTATGGTTGATGTGCAAAAGCTTAAAGGGATTCATCTGGCGATGAAATCGGGTATGGCTGCCGCTGAAGCTGCGTTTTTGGCGATTCAAAAGCAAGATTCTTCGCATGAAGTGTTAAAGGCCTACGAAGATAAAGTGCATGCTTCATTCGTTAAATCTGAATTATACCGTGTGAGAAACTTTCACCAAACACTTTCAATGGGTTTTGTGAAATCATTACCGTTCATCGCTTTACAGGAAATCACCGGTGGCCGCGGTTTAGTTGACAACATGAAATGCCATGACGACGCTGAAACAACGGCTTCGGTTAAAGACGTTTGGGGTACCGACGATGCCCTAACTTCAACTGAAGAAAATAAGCTGCCAAAGGCTGATGGCGTTTTGATGTTTGATAAATTAGGAAGTGTTTATCTAACCGGGACCAGTCATGATGAGGATTCGCCAAATCATCTAATCCTTGGGGATGCCAGCATCTGCCGTAACGTCTGTGAGCCGAAATATAAGTCGCCTTGCGTGCAGTTCTGCCCAGCTAGCGTATACGAGATGCTGCCGTCACAGGTAGAGGCCGGCAAGTATGATTTACAAATCAATTATACCAACTGTATCCACTGTAAGACCTGTGATATAAAGTGTCCTACAAAGAATATTGATTGGACAGTTCCCGAAGGCGGGGGCGGTCCGAAATATACGGAGACATAAGCGATATAATCGTTTATATAGCTGTATAGGAACGAAGGCGCTAAGGTTAGCGCCTTCATTTATTTAAGGGCTTTAACATGATGGGGTTTCGCGCAATGCGAATCACTACGCAAGGAAGTTGAAGTTCGTAAAGGATAAAAGGAAATCCTTGGGTCTAAGGCGCTAAGCTGTTCCAGCGTCGTAAGCTCTAAAGTACAAATCACAATGGCACGTTTTTTTGCTTCATGTCCGATTGGCATGGTTGATCTCGTAGAACAAGAATTAAAAGATTTAGGTCTAAAAACCGGTGATAAAACTATCGGTGGCGTATTGTTCGAATCAAACTGGGAAGGCTGTTATAAAGCCAATCTGCACTCTCGTTACGCGAGCCGTATCTTAAAGCCGTTATTAGATTTTAACGCGTACAACGGTGATGATATCTATAATCACGTACGTAAACATGATTTCACAAAATACATTTCGCCGGATCAGACATTAACGATCGATGCAGTTGTTAAAGACTGTTCGATTCCGGATCAGCGCTTTTTAGCGATGAAAACCAAAGATGCGATCGTTGATCAGTTCCGCGATAAGTTCGGTAAACGCCCGGACGTGGCTAAAGATAACCCTTCAATGCGTATTCACATTAAAGGTTATAAAAATAAATACCACATGGCTTTAGATACCTCTGGTAATTCGTTATTCATGCGCGGTTACCGTACGATGACTGGTGAGGCCCCATTAAAAGAAAACCTCGCTGCGGGGCTATTAGGCTTAACTGAGTGGGATCGCAAATCGCCGTTATTGGACGTATTCTGTGGTTCGGGCACGATTTTAATTGAAGCTGCGATGATGGCGGCCAACATGGCGCCGGGCATTCACCGTGAGCATTTTGGTTTTATGAATCTGGCTGATTACAACGAAGATACTTGGTTAAAAGTAGTCAACGAGGCTGAGGCGCAAGAAAAAGAATCGATCGACTTTAAACTGTATGGTTATGACCATGATAAAAAAGTTCTGCAGTTTGCCAAAGATAACGCCCGTAATGCCGGTGTAGGTAAATTTATCGAATTTAAATCAACTTCTATTGCGATCGCGACTCCGCCGGTAGCCGGTGAAGAGAAGGCCGAAGTTAAAGGCACAATTATTTGTAATCCTCCTTATGGCGCGCGTATCGGTGATGAGGATAACTTAAAAGATGTGTACCGCGATTTAGGGTTTACGTTGAAAAATCGCTTTCAAGGTTGGGATGCCTGGATTTTATCAGGCAGCAAAGACTTGTTAGGTGAGATGAAGTTAAAATCAACACGTAAGCATTATTTAATGAACGGCAATATCGAATGCCGCTTCTTAAAATACGAGATGTATTCTGGTTCTAAGCGCACACCGAAAGTTGCGACAGAGCAATAGTCTTTTGATAATCTAAAAATCAAGCGGGCCGACGAGATGTCGGCCCCTAGAGTAACCTACTGAGGCTTATAAACACCAAAGTAAGCGGCAGCAATGAAGATTGCCATCATCAAAAAGTAAAGCGGCCAGCCGATCGTGCCTTTGCGTTTTACCAAAGCGATGATACCACCAAAGATACCCCAGATCGCAAGTTTAACATAGATCCAGAACGGGAAGCCTGCGCCGTGCATGATACCCATGCGCGCTAACAAGCCAAAGCCGCTGACTAACATCAATAATAAACCGATACCGTGAGTAACTAAGGCGAAGGTCTTCACTTTGCCGGCGATTTGGTGGCCAGACCATACCAGAACCAGCATTCCTACCAACCCTGACGTCAGTAAAAAGATTCCTGTTAAGTGAAGAACTTTATAGATTTCGTATGGCATGTGTATTCCTCCTGCCTGTTGTTATTCTTCTAATCCTAAGTGTTTTAGGATTTTGGCCACAGATCTGCGTAATCTCGGCAGACTTTGCTGTGACATCATAATCTTTAAATTTTCTTTTTGATCCAGGTGAGGGTAGCCACCGTACACGCCAGGCTTGTCGATCGAGCTGGTTACGCCGGTACGCGCGGTGAGTACAACATTATCAGCCACGGTTAAGTGACCCAAGACGCCGGCCCCGCCGGCCGCGATAAATTGTTTTCCGATCTTTGTTGAGCCGGCCACAATAAATCCTGCGGTAATCAGGGCGTTTTCGCCGATTTCGCAGTTGTGGGCGATATGAATAAAGTTATCAAATTTAGAACCTTTGCGGATGCGGGTTTCGGTCATCGCCGCTCGGTCGATGGCGCAAAGGGCGCCGAATTCGCAATTGTCTTCAATGATGACATTGCCGATCTGGGCAATTTTATGGTGCTGACCCTGCTTGTCGGTGACAAAACCGTAACCATCAGAGCCAAAGACGTTTTGTGGGCCGACGATACAGTTGTTGCCGATATGGCAGTCGTAACCTACGAACACCTGGGCAGATAGTTTGGTGTTGTGGCCTATGGATGAGCCGTTTTCTAAAACTGATTGTGCGCCGATGATGCAATTATCGCCGATGACCACATTCTTACCGATGACCGCAAAAGCCTCGACGGTAACGTTTTTGCCTAACTTGGCCGTGGGGTCGATGCAGGCCTGTGGGTGAATACCGGTGCTCATCGGCTTGTAGCCGTTAAAAAGTTTTAACACCTCGGCCATCGACATGTGAATATTGGTTGTCGTCCACAGTGATTTGCTTTTATCAAAGGCGTTTTGGATCTGCGGCAACAGTTTTTCGGGAATAATAAACCCGAGCGCATTTTGTTTTATGGCCTGTTGTAACAACTCATCGGTACCGGCAAAAACCAAGCTGGTGGCGGTGGCCGAAGGCGGCGGTGCTACGTCTGAGAATGTATTGGCCTGCGCTTGCACGAGTTTTAGTGACGGGCAAGAGGCGGTAATCGCTGAAGCCTCGACCGACGACATTAGAGGTCTGTGGTTTACCTGTGAATTCATGCCCTTAGAGTAATGCTTTGCAACAGAAAAAGTCAGCATTTTTACTTGTCCGAGACATGGCGCAAGATATACATAAATAGTTGATTAAATAAATAGGACATTATTTTTCATGGAGATTGAGTAATGGCTAAAAAAGCAACTGCATCAAAAAAGGCAGCTAAACCTGCAGCCAAAGTCGCGGCAAAAAAACCGGCAGCGCCAGCAAAAAAAGCGGCACCGGCTAAATCCGCAGCTAAGCCAGCGAAAGTCGCTCCTGCAAAAGCAGCTGCAAAGCCTGCAAAAGCTGCAGTGAAGGCCACTCCCGAGCCGAAAGCGGCCAAACCTGCACTAATGACGAAAAAAGGTGCGGAAAAAGCCACAGAAAAAACCCCAGAAAAAGCCGCAGTAAAGCCGGCAGCTCCGAAAGATCAGGGCGATTTATTAATCGAAAAAGCCAAAGAAGAGATGGCAAATATCAACGCAGCTAAAGTTGCTGCTGAGAAAAACGCTAAAATTAAACCAATCAAAATTGAACGGGGTAATGCCGCTGATGAAAAAGCAAAGTGGCAGGAGCTGAACAAACGCTATGGCAAAGACAAGGCTGTCCCTTACAAAATGACAGAGAGTTTTGACGCTATGAGGCCGCTTCAGCATAAAGTTTTAGGGTGGGGTTTTGTTTTAAGCAACGAAAATAACCGTCTTGAAGTTCTGTTTGAAAACGGAATAAAGATGTTGATTAGTAACTACAAGCCCTCTTAATATAACTTCTGCATGTCAAAAGATGATTTAGTACAATTAGATGGAAAAGTAGTTGATGCTCTGGCCGGCGGCCTTTACAAAGTCGAGCTTGAGACCAACAAAGTTGTCGTTAACGCCAAACTTTGCGGTAAAATGCGCAGATTCAATATTCGCATCGTGGTTGGTGACCGCGTGAGCGTAGGGGTTTCTCCGTACGATCCGACTCATGGTCTAATTATGTATCGTCACAAATAAAATTAAGTTCAATCAAATTAAAGTTCTCCAAGAAATTCAGAGTTATTGTCACAGAGGTTTTTATGGATCAAATGTTAGGTCAGTATTTAGCTCGTTTCGTTCCGGCGGTTCCGTTAAAATCTGCAGCTGCAGTTTTAGAACTTACAGCTGAGGGCGGCACAGTTCCATTCATTGCACGTTACCGTAAAGAAAAAACAGGTAACTTAGACGAGGTTCAAATTCGTGCGGTTATCGAAGCCAACGAAACTTACCAGGAAATCGTTAAGCGTAAAGCGTTTCTGATCAAAGAGATCGGCGAGCAGAAAAACTTAACGCCGGAATTAGAAAAGCGGATCAATCTTTCTTGGGATCTTAATGAGCTTGAAGAGATCTACAAGCCATTCAAGAAAAAGAAAAAAACCAAAGCAACTGTTGCGCGTGATGCGGGTCTTGAGCCTCTGGCTAACTGGATCTGGGATATGGGTCATGGCACAGTTAAAGACACGGCCACGATGGAAGTGAAAGCGAAGTCTTTCTTAAATCCTGACGCGAAAATTGTTACATACGAAGACGCCCTTAAAGGTGCGCAGGATATTATCGTTGAGAAAATTGCCAATGAGGCGACTTTACGCGAAAAAGCAACTCAGAATTACTTTGAAAAAGGTAAAGTCAGTGCCAAAGCGGCAAAAGGTCTTAAGCCGAATTCAAAATATGAAATGTACACAAAAGACTACAGTGATACCGTTAAGAATTTACTGGAAGAAAAAGCTTCACACAGATACATGGCTATGAAGCGTGGCTGGGAAGAAGAAGAGTTAACTGTAGATATCACGGCTGAAGATGACATCTTGTTGATGATGTACGAAAAGTTCGCGACGACAACTCCGGAAAACGCTATTGGCACGTTCTTAAAAGAATCGGCTCGTTTAGCCTTAAATGTTTATGTTATTCCATCTGTTAAAAATGAAGTGCACGCCAAACTTAAAGAAAAATCGGATGAACATGCGATTAAAGTTTTCTCTGAAAACGTGCGCCGAGTTTTATTAGGTTCTCCGTTCGGCCCACGTTGCGTACTAGGGGTCGATCCGGGTCTTCGTACCGGCTGTAAAGTGGCGTTAGTAGATAAAGGCGGTAACTACGTATCTCACACGGTGATGTATACGTTAGGTGACAACGCTGAGCAAATGGCGAAAACACTTATCAACGAAGTGACTAAGCAGATTAAAATTGAAGCGATTGCAGTTGGTAACGGCACTGCGGGCCGTGAGACTGAAATATTCTTAAAGAAAGTTTTAAAAGAAATTGGTAAGGCTGAAATTCCGGTTGTTATGGTAAATGAATCAGGAGCTTCGGTCTACTCGGCTTCTGAAGTGGCGCGCGCTGAATTTCCGGACTTAGATGTTACGGTAAAAGGTGCCATCTCGATTGCCCGCCGTTTACAAGACCCGTTAGCTGAGCTGGTTAAAATCGATCCGAAATCTATCGGCGTTGGCCAATATCAGCATGACGTGAACCAAACTCAACTTAAAAAAGGCCTAGAGGCTGTGGTTGAATCTTGCGTGAACAACGTCGGTGTTGATGTGAATACAGCCTCATCTTCTTTATTATCGCACGTATCCGGTATCGGCCCTGGTTTAGCATCAGCAATAGTTGAGCACAGAAAGAAAAACGGTTTATTCACTGATCGTTCTGAATTAAATAAAGTTCCTAGATTCACAGCTAAAGTATTTGAACAAGCGGCGGGGTTTTTAAGAATTTTAAATGGTAAGGTGTTCCTGGATTCTACGGGCATCCATCCAGAACGTTACTCGGCTGTTCGCGATATGGCGACTGATTTGGGCGTAAATATCAATGAGCTGGTTGGTGAAGGTGCAAAAAAATTATTAGCATCACGTACGAAATGGGCGAAAATTGTCGGTGAGTTTACCTTCGATGATATTTACAAAGAATTAGAAAAACCGGGCCGTGACCCGCGTGACCCATTTAAAGTATTCCAGTTCAAAGAAGATATCTTCGAAGTAAAAGACTTAAAAGAGGGTATGATTTGCCCGGGTATCGTGACTAACGTTACTAACTTTGGTGCGTTCGTTGACATCGGTGTTCACCAGGACGGTTTAGTGCATATCTCTGAACTTGCGCACAAGTTCGTTGAAGATCCGCGTAAAGTTGTTAATCCAGGTGACCAGGTAACTGTTAAGGTTTTAAAAGTCGATTTAGCGAAAAACCAAGTTGCTTTAACTATGAAACTTGAAGCAGCACCTGAGCATAAATCTTTCCGCGATATTAAAGAAGGTACGGCTCAGGGGGGACGTCCACAAGGAAACCGTCCTCAAGGTGATCGTGGTCCTCGCCCTCAAGGCGACCGCGGCCCACGTCCACAAGGTGGTGGATTCGGTGGCGGACAAGGTCGTGATCAGGGTCCTCGTAACGGTGGATTTACAAATAATCCATTTGCGGCATTGTTAACGAATAAAAAATAACTTTAAATAGAAGTATATATTATATGGGTCGGGCTAAACCGACCCGCAAGTAAAGGAAGAAACCATGGCATTAAAAATCGGTGGAAAAAAGAAATCTACTAAAAACAAATCAGCTCGTCACAAATCAAAAAGAATCACGAAGAAAAAACGCATGATCA
This sequence comes from Bdellovibrio sp. SBM16, assembly GCF_056175625.1. Taxonomy (NCBI): domain Bacteria; kingdom Pseudomonadati; phylum Bdellovibrionota; class Bdellovibrionia; order Bdellovibrionales; family Pseudobdellovibrionaceae; genus Bdellovibrio; species Bdellovibrio sp. SBM16. Next base: position 21,574 of record NZ_JBJKJG010000011.1, read on the forward strand.
AAGCTAAGAAAAAATAGTTTCTAGAAAATACTCTGACGGCACGACGCCGTCAGAAGCCTTGCCAGGAAGGTAACTTCGAAATATGAAAACTAAAAATTTGTTTCTTATTCGACATGGTGAAACGGACTGGAATCGTGCTAAGCGATTTCAAGGCCGCACAGATATTCCCCTAAATGACTTGGGGAGGGAACAGGCTCTCGGTTTGTGCCCACGCATGACTGAATTAAAAATCGATTTGGTCATTTCAAGTTCGCTTAATCGCGCTTATGAAACTGCGCTGATTGCAATCCAGGATATTAAACTTCCAATTCAAAAAGATGATCGTCTGCAGGAAACCAATATTGGTGAAGCAGAGGGTCTGACCTACGAAGAAATCACTGAAAAGTGGGGTGCTGGTCACATTGAACGCTGGCGTTCGTACGAAGAGCGTGACCTGGACTTTAGATACCCCAACGGTGAGTCAAAAAGACAGATGATGGTCCGTGTGCGTGAGGCGGTTTTAGATATCGCACAGAACAACATGAACCAAAATATCGCGGTGTTTGCCCACGGTATGGTGATGCGCGCTTTAACGTTTGCGTTTCATCAAGGGGTTGAGTGGGATTTAACCCAGTTTCACAATGGTTCTATCCATCATTTCGTGTGGGATGACAAAAGGCCAGAACACCTGAAATATATTGGTAAAGTGAATTAATAGTTTAAAATATTAGCAGTGTGTTCGTCGAAGACGAACGGAAGTCGTCACGTCGAAGGCGTGCAAGGAGTTACCGTGCCTGCATATTTTAAGAATGTTTATTTGAATTCAACGGGATCGTTTTTACCAGGGCCTGCAGTCAATAATGACGAGATGGATGCCTATATCGGTTCGATCAATACCCAATCAAGTCGTATCAAACGCAGAATCTTGGCCGAAAACGGAATTAAATCGCGTCACTACGGCATCGACAAAGAAGGTCGCACGCAGTTCTCATCTGCTGATATGGCCATAAAAGCCATTGAAAATACTTTAGAAAACACCGGCGTAAAAATGAACGATGTTCCGTTTTTAGCAACGGGTACGGTCGGTGCGGATTTGGCTGCGCCGGGTTTTGCCAATCTTATTCAGGGTCAGTTAAGAGCAGCTCCAATGCAGACGATGAGTCTTAACGGCATCTGTGCTTCAGGCGTGGCAGCGATGAAGGCTGCAGCCTCAGTGGTCGAGCTGGGTGAGTTTAACCGTTCGGTGGCTTTAGCCACCGAGTTTCCGTCACGCTTATTTAAAGCATCGCGTTTTCAACAGATTGAAGAGAATTTAGATTTTGATTCACACTTTTTGCGTTGGATGTTGTCTGACGGATCGGGTGCAGTGCTGTTTGAAAATAAACCGCGCGAAACCGGGGTGTCGCTTAAACTTGACTGGATTCATTTAAAATCATTCAGCGGCGATTATCCGACTTGTATGCAAATCGGATCACCGTGGAATCAGCCGAACAAAAGTTATCTGGACTTCTCGTCGTTACAGGAAGCAGAAAAAAACGGATCATTTTTACTACGCCAGGATATCCGGCTGCTGCCGAACCTGTTTGACGTAGGGATCAGTGAGTTTATTAATCTGGTTCTGAAAAATGAAATTGAACCAAACCATGTTGATCATTTCTTGTGTCATTATTCATCCGAGAGATTTTCGGGTGTAGTAAACACTTTGATGGATAAAGCGGGGTTAAGAATTCCGTCAGAAAAATGGTTTTCTAACTTAACGACCAAAGGTAATACCGGGGCAGCTTCAATTTTCATTATGCTTGATGAGTTTATGAAAACGAAAAAGCCAAAGGCCGGTGAAAAGATTCTTTGTTTTATTCCGGAATCTGGACGCTTTACCGTATCGTTTATGTTGTTTGAAGTTTTAGAGAACGGCAAAGCGCCGGAAGTAAAACGGCAAAAACCTGAGCGTAAATTAGTTGAAAAATTGTTATTAGAACTTGGCAGTGTTTGGCATGACTACCGCTCAAGTGTATTTCGAACCGAATTTGCCAATAAAATTTTTAACAACCAGTTTTCGGTAGAAGACTATCAGCAGTGGATGGAAAACTGGATTCCGCAGGTGCGAGAAGGCAGTAAGTGGATGCGCACCGCGATCTCGAACCTGTCGGGAAAATTTGAAGGGATCCAGGAACTGATCGAAGAGCATGCCGGCGAAGAGCAGTTTGATTTTAAAGTCTTATATGCCGATTACCAGAACGCCGGGGGAAACAAAGATATTGATGATTTAAAGCGTAACCCGGGCGGTGAGGCGCTGAACAAATACATGTACGAGCGGGCCGGCGGAGTAAATCCGCTAGGATTACTGGGTGGCATTTTTATCATCGAAGGTACCGGTCAGAAGATTATTCCGACGATGTTACCGTTTTTAAAGAAAAGTTTAAACTTGCAGATGAATGTCTTTAAATTTTTAGAGTACCACGGTGAAAACGACGTGAAGCATTTAGAGCGCTGGGCAAATGCCGTCGAGCTGGCATTAACTCTGGAGCCTTCGTCTTATGATGATATTCTGGCCACTGCTAAAAAAGTAGCCGAGCTTTATCACTCACAATGGGAGCAGGTAAAATGATAAATCAAATCGACATGTTTGCGAATATGGAGCATGATCCGGATGATCCAAGTCCGTGGCAAGCGATGTATCTTGATCAGAGCACGCCGCTGCGTCCTTCGACCAAGGCACGCTGGCTGATTAATTCGAGTTCTGTTTCAAGACAGTTCGTTTTGCCGTTTGCTAGATTTTTTGCAAAAATTTTGATTGTTACTTTTCAGATTATTAAAGCGCTATCGCCGATCGACTGGCGGGCATCACGTTTATTGCACCAGCTGATTTACTGGGGCTTAAAGTACTTCGTAAAACCTGAAGCCAATTATCTGATTTTGCGCCACTTCTGGGCGGGATCAGAGTTGCTGGCCTTTATCGCCGGCAACGTTCCGGGTGTGAAGATCCCGATGAACCCGTTGAAGCCAAAAAATCTTGAAGCTTTAAAAGATCATTTATTTTTAACCCACGATTTAAATCTGTACAATTTCGTTATTAACTTAAACCGCGAGCTGCGCGATAAAAATTTAAAAATTAAACCCATTGCCGAGCCCGATTTTTCGATGGTGAGTGAAGGTGAGTTTGACATCGAGGTACCAGGAGAAGGTTGGTTTAATTTTATCGACCTGGAAACGGCGATTGAAATTTACACGCCGGTGTACCAGTTTTTCTTAACTGATAATGATTTTTGGCGTGCGACAAATTCGCTACAGCTCGATGAGACCATCGGGATCTACGGCTCGACCATATTAGGTTCGCCGACCCATTTATTACTGGTTAACAACAAGCATCCGTTGGTTTCATTGATTACGCTGAGTGCCGGTTTTCGTCTGGTTCTGCACGGATTGTCGACCGAAATGGGACACTGGTTATTAGTGCAAAAGAAACTTGAACAACGCGAAAGACTAAAAACGGCATAGGCATGAATTTGGCGCAGAGCTTAGAACAACTGGTTATGGGACTGAATCACTGGCAATTTTTTTTGGTCAGTTTTGTCGGTTTCTCTGTTCTTTATTTTTCGTTCTGCAGTATTTCGTATTACTTTTTTTGTGTAAAGAATATTTGGCCCAAAGTGCAGGATAAAGAATTTCGCCCGGGTCAGATTAAAACCGAAATCAAGCGGTCATTTCTGTCGATCTTTATGTTTTCGCTGCTGGCTATTTTGTTATGTGAAGGTTTAAGGCGCGGAATCTATAAGTACCATTTTACCTTTAGCCTAAATACATTTTTGCTTGAGGTGGTTGTCCTGTTTTTCTGGAACGAAATTTACTTCTACACGTTTCACAGATTGTTTCACTTAAAATCTTTGTACAAATGGCATGTTGATCACCACTATTCGTTGGTGCCATCACCTTTTTCGGCCTATAGCTTTCACTGGAGCGAAGGGGTTATTCTTGGTGCGGTTATGCCGGTTGTGATGCTGTTTCATGATTTTCAGTTTTATTCGATCATGATATTGCCGGCGATGAGTATTTCAATGAATGTCTTGGGTCACTCAAATATCGATTTCTTTCCGCAAGCCGGTCAGAGCAGTCTGTTAAGTTTTTCAAAACGCCATAGTCTGCACCATAAAATTCCGCATTCAAATTATGGCTTTTTTCTGCCATGGTTTGACCAGCTTTTTAAGACCGTGGCCAAAGATTAGCCCGCAAAACAGGGCACCTGTTAATATCTTTGACACCTATTTGTGCCTTTAAACTACTGTGTCGGAAGCCGCCCTGGAACAGGGTTAGCAGCTTGATATTGTTATGAAAAAGAGTAATCCCCTATCAGTTTTGTTAGTCAGTGTCTTGGTCGCTTCGATTATCGCTCCCCAAAGGGGGTTTTCGGCGGTGGAGGAAGCCCCGGCCCCGTTTTTCAGTATGGACCGCGTGGGTCAGATTTTTACCGATATCTCGCACGAAGTTAAAAAGACTATCAATCAAATTATTCTTAAAGTGACGGGGGCACCGTCATTCTTACATATCGAGCCACTTGATCCATCGGTAGTTAAGATTTTTGATCTAGACTTAGTCGAAGACGTGTTCTCGGATGTAACACTTGAAGTGGAGCTGGGACTTAAAGAACTTGTGGCGATCTGGGCGTCAAAGGGACACATGATCAGCCCGAGAGCGCAGCTGGGGATCATTAAAAATGCTGCCGGGCAGAGTGCGATCCTGGATTTATCTGAAAAAGATCTGACTTATCTGGAAACTGAAATTCTGAATTTATTAATCAAGCTTCGCGGTGAAGGAAAACTTGTGGCCTTTGTGTCTACCATGGTGGAATCACTAAAAACCGACCCACAGTTTGGTCATTTGGTCAGCGCCATTAAAGCTGAAGAAAAACTAAAGCTTCTTTCGACCGTTGATGCCACAATCGGCTCAACGGCGTCATTGCGAAAATTTACCAAGCAGACATGGAAAGGCTTATCCGAAGAACTGGCTAAAAAACTAAATAGCTTTGAAAAAGAAGCGCATGTTCAATCACGTCTGTCGGATAGTCACTTTTTAGCTGAACTGGCCGATATAGCTAACTCAGCTTTTTATCCGGCTGAGAGAGTAAAGCTGTTAGTCAACGGACCGGCTTCATTTTCACTGCGGGACTCGGCCATGGCGAAAGCCAAAGAATCTATCAATATGCTTACCTGGGCCGTGATCGATGATAAAACCGGTCGTGAGCTGGCTGATCTATTAATTAAAAAAAGTAAGGAAGGTTTAAAAGTAAGACTGATCGTAGATGGTCAGGTTAGCTTTCGAGCAGGCTACAAAGAGCAGGTCGAACGCATGGAAAAAAACGGTGTTTCGGTCGTACGCTGGTTTAACCCGGACGCTCCGTTTATGGGACAGCACCGAAAAATCTTAATTGTCGATGAAACGTTAACTATTATGGGCGGCATGAACCCGGGCGACACTTACAGCCATAAAGCCGGCGAAGCGAAGAATTTATGGCTTGATACTGATGTGGCGTTGCAAGGTGAAGCGGCAGAGCAGACCCAGAGATTATTTGTGTCGATCTGGAATAAGCAAATTTCGGCGCAAAAATTATCCTTCACGAGAATAACAAAAGTCAAAAAGCAGCTTTCAGTAAATGCGGATGCGCGTGCCATGATTGTTGAGCATGAGCCACTGGCTTCAGGCGATCAGCACGAGATTTTACTTACAAAAATGAAGGCCATTCGCGGTGCGGAAAAGACTGTGGATATCGAGAATGCCTACGTGATTGTGTTTCCGTCACTGTTAAATGAAATTAAGGCGGCCGTTGATCGCGGCGTACGCGTGCGCGTATTAACAAATTCAAGTGATAGTGTCGATGAGCCGGTTGTGGCCTTACCGATCACCCGGTCTGCAAAAATGCTGGCTGATATCGGGGCCGAGGTTTATCTGCGCAAAGGCAGCACCGTACACTCAAAGTACATGATCGTCGATGAGCGATTATTTTTAATCGGCAGTTACAACCTGCACCCGCGTTCAGAGCGCATCGAAGGTGAAACGATAGCCGTTTTTGATCAGGTTGAATTGGCCCAGCAAGCAACAAAAGCCTTTGAGAAAAATATTTCACCGGAAAGTGCCAACAGGCTGGAAAAGTCACAGGGTTTTTTCTTGCCGATCAATGGCTCAACGTTATTACCGCTGAGAATGTTTTATGATCAGCTCTAATGACGGGTTGGTTTTTTTGGCCATCTTAGCACTTGGTACAGCCAAATACAGTTTGATCATGGGATCGGCGTATTATGTATTCTGGATACTTAAGCCATCGTGGCTTAGTATGTTTAAAAAAATCCAGGTGCAAGAGCGCGCAAAGCCACAGGTCAAATTAGAGATGAAATATTCAGCTTACACGCTGGTGATTCAGGCGCTTTGTTTTTTTGTTATATATAAGATGAACGAACAGGGATTGGTACACATCGTGCCTGCGCAGCCATTGTGGAAAGATTTAGTGGCGTTGTTAATTTATGTTATGATCTATGATCCGTTTTTCTATTTTCTGCATAAGATTATGCACCAGAACCGCTGGCTATACCGTAATGTGCATGTCGTGCATCATCGGTCGCTAAATCCGACACCGTGGGCGACTTATTCGTTTCATCCGGTTGAGGCTTTTGCCAATATGCTTTATTTCTTTCCATTTTTCTTTTTAACCAGTGTCAGTGTGCCGATGTTAGCCGTGATTTTGGTATTAACAGATATGGCAAACCTGGCCGGGCATCTGGGTTATGAAGTGTTTTCGGAGAATGTGCAGAATAGCAGGTGGGGCCGCTGGATTACGACGCCGACTCACCATAATATTCATCATCAGGTTTCTAATTCAAATTTTGGTTTGTATTTTAACGGCTGGGACCTTTGGTTTAAAACGCTAAATGCCAAAGACAAGCGCAAAAAATAAATCCTATTAATTAATATACGTGATTAACGACTGTAGGCCCAGGCTGGCTTTGGTCAGCATGGTGCTTTGCTCTGCAGCAAGCTGCTTAACCAGGTAAACTACCGTGAAAGCGCCAACATAAAATAAGAATAAACGTTTTCTGAATTCGATCATGGGGCAGAAGATACCCTAAGAAGGCCGGTTCGGGAGAAAAATCTGCGGCTTTGTGAAAACAATAAATGGTTGTAAAACTTGTAGACAGAGCAGACAATACCCGTATGTCATCAGTCGTAGAAATCAGAAATATATCAAAGAGTTATAAGCTGGGTGAAACCCACGTCGATGCGATTAAAAATCTTTCTTTGGTGGTGACCAAAGGTGAGTTTACCGCACTGATCGGCGCATCGGGTTCAGGAAAAACAACCTTATTGAATCTGATCGGCTGTCTCGATGGTGTGGATCGCGGCGATATTCTGATAGATGGCATGAATGTTAAATCGTTGAATGAGAATCAGAAGAGCACTTTACGCAATGAAAAAATCGGTTTTATTTTTCAGTCTTTTAACTTGATTCCGGTGTTAAACGTTTATGAAAACGTAGAGCTACCGTTAACAGTCAGAAAAGACATTAAAGCTGAAGAGCGTAAAGCCAAAGTCGAAGCCGCCTTAAAAGATGTGGGGCTTGCCGATTTTATGCATCACCGCCCGGATCAGCTATCCGGCGGGCAACGTCAGCGTGTGGCTATTGCCAGGGCGCTGGTCACTTCACCGGCTTTAATCCTAGCCGATGAACCGACAGCGAATCTTGACTCAAAGACAGCGAATCTGATCATAGATTTAATGCTGGAATTAAACCGCACTAAACATGTGACTTTCTTTTTCTGTACGCATGACGAAAAGCTTATGAGCCGCGTACAGAAAATTGTCAAAATCAAAGACGGTCAAATCGAAACATGATCTGGAAATTTGCCTTCCGCAATTTATTACGCAATAAGCGCCGGTCGTTATCGACCGGTGTTGCCATTACGGTAGGTTTTGTCGGCTTAAACCTTTTAGGTGCGTATATTTACCGTTCAAAAATGGCGTTAGACACGACGTCGGTGTACTCGGCCCAAAAGGGGCATGTCAGCATCTACAAAAAAGACGCGATCGAGCAGTATCAGATCAAACCTAAAAAATATGTTTTTAGTCTTGAAGAGCAGCAGCAGGTGCAGACTATTCTTGCAGATCTGCAGAATCAGATTGAATACACCGGGCAGCAAATTTCGGTGCCTGGCTTATTTTCTAACGGCGTTAAATCGCATCCGGTGGTCATCTACGGGTTTGATCCTGTGGCGTATCAGAAATCTTTGACCCAACCGACGTTGCTGGAGTGGGCGAAAGACTGGGTGTTGCCTTCGCAGCGCGAGAATGCGGATCTATTTATCCGAAATCCTGAAACGGTTTCAATTACACCGAAGATCGCTGAAATTTTGTCATTTAAATATCCATTAACAGATAACGACAGTGTACAGCTGGCGGCCCGTTCATTAGATGGCGATCTCAACGCGATTAATGCGGATCTTGGTGCCGAGCACACCACCGGTATGCAGTTTTTGGAAGATACCGTGGTGTTGATTCCGATTAAAAAAGTACAGGAGTTACTGGCGACCGATGCGGTTGAGTCGATCTCGGTCTATTTAAAGCCAGAAGTTTCAGTTGATGCTTTCATCAAGAAGCTAAAAGAAAAACTTTCGACACTTGCTTTTGCCACGGATGTTTACCGTTTTGATGCGCCGGAGATCAATGCCCTACACCAGGGGACGATGGGCTTTTTGTATGTGATGGGCGGATTTTTTGTATTTTTAATCTGTACGGCAGTAAGCCTGACCATTATCAATTCGTTAACCATGGGTATTATCGAACGAACGCGTGAAATCGGGACTCTGCGTGCGGTCGGCTTTAAAAGTCTTGATGTGGTAAAGCTTTTTATGCGCGAAAGTGTGTTGCTGGCAGTGATCAGTATGGTCTTCGGGGTATTGATTTCGTTTGTCGTTTCATCTTTGGTGAACGCCGCTAATATTCAGTTTTTTCCACCTGGGGCAAGTGCGAAAATTCAGTTTGTTTTAAAATGGAATTTATATATTGCAAGCTTCGTTTTTATCCTGCTGTTTACGATTTCGGTTCTGTCTTCGTTTTTTGTCATTAAAAACAAACTGCGTACAAAACTAATTGCCTTACTTAATGATAGTTCTACATTCGGTGATGACACCGAAGAGGGAGATAATGCATGAAACTTTTAATGTTAGTATTAGCCATTCCTTTTTATGCCAGTGCTGATCTGGCCTCAGATTTACTCAAAGCCTCAGACCGTGCCCGTGGCAGTGTAAAGGACGGTGTGCAGTGGACTGCAGTGGTCGCGACCGAAGAAAACGGTGAAAGCAGTGCCCGGGAGTTCAATATTAAAGCCAAAGGTGATGATGCTTATGTTGAAGCCACTAAGCCCGCAAAAAACAAAGGTGAGATGTACATTTTTAATGACCGTAATATGTGGTTTTTTAAACCGTCGCTTAAAAAGCCGGTTTCCATCTCGGCCCGCCAGAAACTAACCGGCCAGGCCGCTAACGGCGATATTGCCTCGACACACTATGCCCGTGATTATTCGGCAGTGATTGAAAAGACTGAAAGTTTAAACGGCGAAAAAATGCACGTGTTATTATTAACTGCGAAATCGAAAAACCTGACATATGATAAAATCCGCTACTGGATCAGTGATAAGACCAAATTGGCAATGAAGGCCGAATTTTTAACCCTGCAGGGTAAGCCGTTTAAGGTCGGCCATTTAAAATACGGTAACACGTTAACTGCCGGCGGAGAGACGTTTCCGTTTATCAGTGAGTTGATGATTGTCGATGCGAAATTTGCAAACAACAAAAGTACGATCACCTACAAAGCACCTAAAGTGGTACAGGTTTCTAATACTATTTTTAATGTGAACAATTTAACGAGATAATTAATGTTAATTAAAATCGCTTTCCGCAACACTTTAAAGAACTGGCGTCATTCGATTTCGGCGTTATTAAGTCTTTCGGCTTCGTTTGTGTCTTTGGTGTTGTTTGACGGTTACATTGATGATGTTAAAGCGATGTACATTGATAACTTTAAACACCGTCAGATGCTGGGCGATATAATCATTGAACACAAAGACCAGTATTCGAAAGAAGGCGTCACCTCACCGTGGGAGTTCTGGATCAGCAAAGAAGACCAGGACTATCTGGCAATTAAGCTTAAAGAGGCCCCGGTGCAGGCACCGCACGTGGTGCGTAACTTAAACTTTCAGGGTATGATCACCAATGGTGTGCAGTCGCAGATTTTATTGGGACGCGGTTACGATTTGATTGCCGGCGAAAAGCTGCGCGGTAAAAACTGGTCTTGGAATGTGACCTACGGTACACCGCTTGACCGTCAGGAATCGGCTTTTGTCGGAGCCCTGGGGCAGGGCCTGGCCAGAAAGCTTGCCTGCACCTGGGTTAAAGATACAGATACCCTGACATTTTACGGTGGCTACGCTGAAGTAGATAAACCCTTCGAATGTTTAACCAAAGATTTGCAGATTTCGACGACAACCGTCGATGGCCAGTTGAACGCAGTGGATTTGTCGGCCGTGGCTTTAATGGATGCCGGGTACAAAGATGTGGATGACCGCTATATCCAGACATCATTGGAGGCCGCACAAACTTTAATGAATACTGATCGAGTGAGTTTTATCACTTTGGAAGTTTCGGGTAAATCTGTCGATCAGGTGGTAAATTATATTAACGGTACAATTCTTAAAGATAGGCCGTACTTGCAGGCGCAGCGCTGGCAGGATCACCGCTTAGGTGAGATGTTTACCAAGACGATGGATTTTTTATCGATCTTTAGAAACTTCGTAGTGATTGTAATCGTGATTGTATCAACGCTTTCGGTGTTAAACACCATGGTGAAACTGGTTAAAGAAAGAACGCGTGAAATCGGAACAATGCGCAGTATCGGCTTTTTACCGCAGCAGGTAGTTAAGATGTTTTTCTTAGAGAGTTTATTTTTATCCGTAATGGGTACCGGCGTCGGTGCAGTGCTCGCCCTGATTCTGACGGTCGGGTTTAACTCGGTTAAAATTTTATATAAAGGCGGAATCTTATCTGAGCCGGTGGCCTTTAGAATTGCGTTTTATCCCGAAGCGTATGTGGCGGCATTCCTACTGTTAGTTTCGGTGGGAACTATTGCCACCTATTTTTCGACCAGACAGATTATCCGCAGCAAGATTATCGATAATTTAACATATGTATAGTTGGCTTGTTTTTTTTGCAGCATGGGTTCCTTTGGCAGTGTCGGCGCAAAACGCCGAGTTTGCCTTTAGTTATGAAGCCTATCTTTTCGGTGAACAGCGTGATTATGCCGATTCGGTTTTAAATTTAGGTAATGAAGTTTTAACGATTCCGGAAAGCAGTGTGTTCTTAGATCAGCGGGCCGAATTTAAATGGTTGATCAATGATGCGAAGATTATTCTGCGCCCACGTATCGTATCGACGCAGCAGCGCTATAAAACCGAAACCACGTTAAAAGACGAAAGTACAAGTGAAACCGACATTAATCTGACCGATGCTTTTTACGAACAGTATATTACCGACCGCATTTTTACGACAGTGGGTCTGCAGGTTTACCAATGGGGCCCCGCTGAGATTTTAAACCCATCAAATCCGTTTTTTCATTTTAATACAGATCAGAGAAGTCTGGTGTATAAAGAAAAAGGTAAAGCCCTGCTTCGCCTGAACTGGAACGCCAAGGCTGATTACAATCTGGTCTTCATGGTAGAGCCGGCATCAAACAATGAACCGTACTGGATCACTGAGAAAAAATTTAAACCGCAAGTTGCAGGGAAGTTTGAAACCGCCTGGACCGGGACAAGAAACTTTTTAGGCTTGGCATTTGGAATTCCGGATAATGCTGACTTTTTTGCCGCTGAATACTTTCAGTATGAATTTACCGAAGGGGTGAGTGTTTATGCCGATGCCAAGCACAGTGTGAATCAGTTTTTTTACGAACCACAGGTTAGCGGCGTGTTTCAGCGCATGACACCGAGTGATCAAGACGGGGTGCTTTCAACCCTGGCGGTGGCAGGTTTACGGTACGAAGACGAGTTCGATGCGCGCTTAGAATATATTTACAATTCGGCAGGCTACGACCAGAAGATGTTTGATCAGGCTTTAGTAGCGACGTCACAGCTTTCGCCGTATCTGGTTGATAATATCAAACGCTTTCAAAAATCAGGACTCGAGCTGGTATCGCAGAACTATCTGTATTTCTCGCTACGAAAAACTGATCCGTTTGCTTTTAAAGATTTAAGTGTGTTTTTTCGTTCGCTGACATCCTTAATGGATGGTTCGGGCGTTGAGCAGTTTGAATTAGATAAGTCGGTGCTGGATTGGATGAACGTGTTTGGCCAGTACTCGGCTTTTCGTGGCGAGCAGGATACAGAGTTTAAGCTGTTAGATGACTGGAAAGTTTCGTTCGGCGTAAAAGCTATCTATTGAGCAACAATTCGGTCGACAATTTCACAAAAGCCATGTCCGGATTCTGATGGCGAGACATAGGCCGGTAAATGCTTCATCTGTTTTGAGAAATCGCGCACGTTGGCAACGCCAAAAGTGTGCTTAAAGCTTTCAAATAATGGCTCATCATTGGGCGAATCACCGACGTAGGCACACTGTTCAAGAATTTGCGCTTCGTTTAATCCGAATTCTTTTTGTAATAAAAGTTTAGCTGTCGTGACTTTGTTAAAGGCACCAAACCAGCCGTTGACGTGAATGGAGCTGACTTTAGCTGTTGCGCCGTGCGCTTTAAAAATCTTAACAATGTGTTGAATTTCGTCATCGGACAGGCGCGGAATATCTTCGCAAAAATCCACAGCCAAATCGTAAATGCGGCAGAATTGGTCTGCTGAAATAGCAGCGTTTGGAATTTTTTGTTTAATTTCAGCGGCAATGAGCTGTAACTTTTTTTGATTTTCAGCCAGAGTAGCCTCACTGGCAAAATTCCAGCGAAGCATTTTTCTCCCGTGATATCGGTAGTATAGACCGCCGTTTTCGCCGATCACGGCATCAACTGGCCAGAAGCGGGCAATCATGTCACACCAGCCGGCAGGGCGACCCGTCACGGGGATTACTTTGATACCGTGCTGCTTCAATTTCATCAGGCTTGAGTAAGATTCGGGGAGAAGCTGGCCATTTGTCGTGATGGTGTCGTCGATATCGGTGAGTAGATACTGGATTTTTGTCGAGAATTCTGAAAGTGGCTTCATCTTGTGTTTCCAAAAAGAGGTTGTTTTTTCCACGCGGTCACTACATATAATATAGACACTCTATCATAAAGGATACAACACACAATGGCTAAAAAAGCTGCAGCATCGGCTGGTGATTCATTAGGTTCAGGAACAAAGCTAGTAATTGTCGAATCGCCAACCAAAGCCAAAACTATTCGTAAATTTTTAGGTAAAGATTTTATCGTTGAATCATGCATGGGTCACATACGTGATCTGCCGCAATCATCAAAAGATATTCCTGAAAAAGTTAAAAAAGAAAAATGGGCGCAACTCGGTGTTAACGTCGATAAAAACTTCGAGCCATTATACTGCATCCCGAAAGATAAAACCAAAGTTATCAAAAATTTGAAAGACAAACTTGAAGAGGCCGATGTGCTGTATCTCGCGACCGATGAAGACCGCGAGGGGGAATCAATCAGCTGGCATTTACAAGAGGTTTTAAAACCTCGTGTGCCGACCAAGCGCATGGTGTTTCATGAGATCACCAAAGAAGCGATACAAAAATCTTTAAAAGAAACACGCGAGATTGATCATAATTTAGTGCGTGCTCAGGAAGCGCGTCGTATCTTAGATCGTTTAGTGGGTTACACTATTTCTCCGCTACTTTGGAAAAAAGTGGCTTACGGTTTATCCGCAGGCCGCGTGCAGTCAGTCGCTGTGCGTTTGATCGTTGAACGTGAAAAAGAGCGTATCCGTTTCAAAAAATCAAATTACTACGGTTTAACAGCGTACCTTGATAAAGCTGGCGAAAGCTTTGAAGCCAAACTTTTAACGGTCGATCAAAAACGTGTAGCCACCGGTAAAGACTTTGATGGCTTAACAGGTCAGTTAAACGCCGGAAAAGATTTGTTGGTTCTAGATGCCAAAGCAGCCCAGGCGTTAGCTGCTAAAGTTCAGTCGGCCGCATGGAAAGTAACTGAAGTTGAAGAAAAGCCGGTCCAACGTAATCCGTATCCGCCGTTTATCACTTCAACCTTACAACAGGAAGCCAATCGTAAATTAGGTATGAGCTCTAGAGAAACCATGCAGGTGGCGCAGAAACTTTACGAGCAGGGTTTTATCACCTATATGCGTACTGACTCGACTTCACTGTCGCAGGAAGCGATCAACGCAGCCCGTACCGCGATCTTAGAAAAATACGGTAAAGAGTATTTACCGGCGAGTCCGCGCACTTACGAAGGTAAAAAAGTAAAAGGTGCACAAGAGGCCCATGAATGTATCCGTCCCGCTGGAACACACTTTCAAGATCCGGATGATACGGGGCTATCAGGTCCGCAATTAAAACTTTATGATTTAATCTGGAAACGTACGATGGCTTCGCAAATGACATCGTCTCGTCAAAAGCAAGTCTCGGCAAAATTAGCTGCTGAAAACACGATCTTTAATGCCACGGGCACGACGATTGAATTTCCGGGCTTCTTACGCGCTTACGTCGAAGGTTCGGATGACCCGGAAGCGGATTTAGAATCACGCGAAGTGCGCTTACCGCAATTAAAACAAAATGATTCGGTGAAGCCACAGAAGATGGAGCCAACCGCCCACGAAACAAAACCACCGGCAAGATTTACCGAGGCATCTTTAGTTCAGACGATGGAAAAAGAAGGTATCGGCCGTCCGTCGACTTACGCGTCTGTTATCGGAACTATCATTGACCGTGGTTATGTAAAAAAAATGGGGAACGCATTGGTTCCGACATTTACCGCGATGGTGGTCTCTAAATTATTAATGAATCACTTAACCCAGTATGTGGATTTAGGATTTACATCTGAGATGGAAAATTCTCTCGATCATATCGCTGATGGCGAATTGGACTGGGAAAGTTATTTAGCCAGTGTTTATCATGGTAAAAAAGGTTTACGTAACCTTGTAGCCGAAGAAGAAGGAAATATAAATCCTGAAGAAGCCCGCACCATCAAACTTGATGGTTTGGAAAAATACGAATTCCACGTGGGTAAATATGGTGCCTATGTCAAAACTCAGAGAGGCGAAGAGTCTTTAAGTGCTTCGATTCCTGATGCAGAAGCGCCGGCTGATGTGACCTCAGATACGATCGAAAAATTGATTGATCAAAAATTAAAAGGTGCCGATTCACTTGGTGTTGATCCAAAAACCGGTAAAAAGATTTACGTACTTAACGGTCGTTACGGTGCGTATGTGCAATTGGGTGAAAACGATGACGAAGACATTAAACGTTCGACACTGCCTCCGGGATTAGATCCGGCGTCTGTGACCTATGAAATGTCATTAGAAATTTTAGCACTGCCTAAATCATTGGGAACAAACCCTGGAAACGGTAAAGATATCAAGGCCGGCGTTGGCCGTTTTGGTCCCTACGTCGTTTGTGACGGGGATTACCGTTCGATCCCGAAAACAGAATCTGTGTTCACGATGAATCTGGAAAAAGCGCTAGCGCTGTTTGCGATTCCGAAAAAAGGCCGCGGTAAAGCGGCACCGCTTAAAGAGTTTGGCAAACACCCGCAGCATGATATCGAAGTGAGTTTGTTTAACGGCCCGTACGGTCCCTACCTTAAAGCCGGCAAAACAAATGTGGGCTTACCAGAAGGTGTAACTGCAGATACAATTACTAAAGAAAAAGCTTTTGAGTTGATGAACGAGAAGCTGGCGGAAGCCGGCAGTAAAGGTAAAAAGGCTAAAGGTGGGGCGAAAAAAGCCACGAAGACCCTAAAAAAAGCCGCCAAACCTTCCGAAAAAGCAGAGGCCTTAGGCGTTAAAAAAGTTATCACGAAGAAGAAAAAATAAGGACGACCGCAGGGTCGGCCCTTTAGAATAAGGTTAGCCGGAGGCTGATCTAAAAGAGGAACGAAGTGTCGGACGAAAGAAAAAAAGGCCAGCTGGAGCTGGGACAAACGAGATCGAGAGAGCCGGATAGAAATTATCACCGCGGCGGTCGTAGTTTTTACTTTTTTGATTTTGACGACAATATCGCCTTTTTAACGACGCCATTAATTTTATTTCATAAAAAAACACGCGAAGAGCTGCATCTGTCTTCTGCCGAATGGGCGTTGCACCACTCGGCGATCGGTAAATCCGGCCCCTATGAACACTATGAAATCGAGTGGGATGATGCGACCGGAACCTTTAGGTGTTTTCGCGATGTGAATATTCCTGAATTAGAAAAACAGCAGGGTAAAAAACAACCGTTCGTACAGGATATTATGATGGCTTTAGGCCACCCGGACGGGCAGTGGAAAGGTCCTTCGTGGGACTGTTTTTATCATGCAGTTTTTAACCAGCGTCCGATTTCGGTGATTACGGCCCGCGGCCACTCGGCCGAGACATTGCGTGCCGGAATTTATGAGTTTGTTAAAAACGGACATTTGCCGTTGGAGCCGAACTATTTAAGTCTCTTTGCCTGCAGTAATAAGCAGGTCCGACACAGTTTTGGTGATGCCGAATATAAGATGTCGACCGCTGAACTTAAACAAAAAGCTATCCGGGCTTCGGTTGAACGTGCGATAGAAGTTTATGGTTACAGTCCGCATCACCGCTTTGGCATGAGTGACGATGACCCTAAGAATATTCAACTTATTGTTGAGGAGATGACGCGACTAAAGTCGCAGTATCCGGAGATGTCATTTTTCATGATCGAAACCCATGGCGGTGACTTCGTGAAGCATGAAATTTCGCAGCATGGCCTGACGACGCCGCTTGTAAATGACGGTCTGGAGCAACTGGACCTATTTGATCAGCTCGCTAAACGAAAATAATTTAAAAAGATTTCTATAAACAAACTGATTCGTAATAAGACAGTTTCACAAATCACTTAACATAATACTTGTTTGTTCGTTCAGACAAAGGGCATAACTGCCAATATTGTCTGCATATTTATCAAGAGTAGGTCTATAATAACCGTTAAGTCATTTGTACTAACAGTTAAGGAAACACTTACCTATGAAATCACAAAAGTATTTATTAGCCGCCGCAGTGGCTCTGGCATTTTCGTTTGCACAACCAGAAGTGGCGCAGGCGCAAATCTTTGATTTTAACAAATCTCTGGATTGTAACTGGGTAGATCCGATTCAATCAGCCTATTTAGCAAATCACTTAACCTACAAAAGCGAAGATGCTGAATTACAAAAACGCGTAGTTGCGCAATATATTAAGCGTCAGGATCCGGCTAAAATTTATTTAGTTCAAAGCGATGTTGATCAGATCAAATCGACGATGAAAAACCTTTTTGAAAATTTAAAAAAGAAAGACTGTAAGTTTATTGCTTCAGTGCAGGAGACTATCGTTAAACGTGCCGCTGAGCGTGTTGAGTTTGTTAAATCTTACTTAGGCAAAGATTTTAAATTTAATAAAGACACTGAATTTGTTTACGATCCAGACAAAAAAGACTACCCGAAAACCGCTAAAGAAGCTGAAGAATTTTTATCTAAGTATATCCAGTTTCAGGTAGCGAACTACTTAGCGACAGATATTAAACTTGATGAAGCAAAATCGCGCGTTATTAAAAACTACGAGCGTAATTTAAAACGTCTTAAAGATATCAAATACGATGATCTGGTGGCGAACTACTTAAACTCTTTTGCGTTAGCGTTAGACCCGCACTCATCGTTTTTCAGTAAAGACTACTACGAAGATTTTAACATCGATATGAAGTTAAAACTTGAAGGTATCGGAGCCACACTTTCGCAAGAAGATGGTTTTACCACGATTGAAGCGTTAGTCACCGGCGGTGCGGCGGCGAAATCCGGCCAGTTAGAGCCAAAAGATAAAATTATCGCAGTATCTAAAGGTGCTAAAATGGAAAATGTTGTCGACATGGAATTAAAAGATGTCGTTAAACTTATCCGCGGCCCTAAGGGCACTAAAGTAAAATTAACGATTTTACGTAAAGAAGGTTCTGGTAACAAAAAATTTGACGTAGAGCTTACCCGTGAAGTGATCGCCTTAGAAGATAACGCGATTACGATTTACTACCAGGATAAAGTGATCAACGGTGAGACAAAAAAAATCGGTATTATTAACTTTCCTTCATTTTATGCGGATTCAAACAAAGGTGGTAAAACATCTTCTGCCGATATGAGAAAAGTTTTAGCTGATGCGAAAGCCAAGAAAGCTGACGGTATCGTGATCGACTTATCTAACAACGGCGGTGGCTCGTTAGATGACGCTGTCAAAATCGGCGGTATGTTTATTAAAACCGGTAATATCGTAAAACAATCTTCGCGTCGTGGCGCTGAAACACCATTAGCTGACGTGGATGAAAAAGTTGACTGGGACGGCCCGGTGGTGGTGTTGACATCACGTGTGTCGGCTTCGGCTTCTGAGATTTTATCAGGGGCATTGAAAGATTACGGCCGTGCCGTGATCGTAGGTGGCGACCATACTTACGGTAAAGGTTCAATCCAGACTGTTCTTCCGATTCCGGGTGAGTTGGGTGCCTTAAAAGTTACGATCGGTATGTTCTTTATCCCGGGCGGTTATTCGACCCAGCATAAAGGTGTAGACAGTGATATCGTTTTCCCGTCGCCGTTTCATGTGGACGATATCGGTGAGAAATCTATGGATTACTCGTTACCTCCGAAAAAGATCGATCAGTTCGTTTCTAAAGACGCTGCGGTTACAAAAGGTGAAGGCCAGTGGAGTCCGATCAAATCTGAATGGATCAAAACTTTAAAAGTACGTTCTGAAGAGCGTATTGCCAAAAACGAAGAATTCAAAAAAATTACCGAAGAATTAGAGAAAACTAAAAAACTTGGTAAAACGATTAAAGTGGCAGAGATCGTAAAAGAGAAAGATAAAGACGAAAAAGAAAAAGCTAAAGCTAAAAAAGCTAACCGCTATGGCAACAAGGCTGAGAAAGAAAAAGAATACTTAAAACGGCCAGAAATCCAAGAAGCGGCGAATGTGTTAACTGACTTAATTATCCTTGAAGAAGGCAAAGTTAAGGATCTGACGAAGTTAGATAACAAATAATCTGATGTAAACATTAAGATAAAAAAAGGAGAGTGAAAACTCTCCTTTTTTTATTTACTCTGTGTCATACTTTTTTCGTTATGCAAAAAAAGATTTTGATTTTACAAGGACATCCGGACAAACAGAGTTTTAATCATGCCCTGCACGCGGCCTATAAAAAAGGGGCGTTGCAAGCGGGCGCCCAGGTCGAAGAAATTTTTGTTGGTGATTTGCCGTTTAAATTGAGTCTGGAGCATGGTTACCGTCAGCGCACCGAGCTTGAGCCGTG
The DNA here is from genome assembly GCF_056175625.1 of Bdellovibrio sp. SBM16. Classification (NCBI taxonomy): domain Bacteria; kingdom Pseudomonadati; phylum Bdellovibrionota; class Bdellovibrionia; order Bdellovibrionales; family Pseudobdellovibrionaceae; genus Bdellovibrio; species Bdellovibrio sp. SBM16. The sequence continues at coordinate 41,025 of NZ_JBJKJG010000011.1, forward strand.
CCTGATCGAGGCCCAGAACAAAATTAAATGGGCGGACCACATTGTCGTTATTTATCCGGTATGGTGGGGGTCGGTGCCCGCCGTGCTTAAAGGTTTTTTTGATCGCGTGTTGTTACCGGGATTTGCCTGGCGCAAACGTGAAAATTCGGTGTGGTGGGATAAGTTACTTACCGGAAAAACCGCACGCATTATTTCAACCATGGATCAGCCGCCGTGGTACTATTTTTTGATGTATGGGGCGCCGTCAGACCGAGCGGTGAAAAAACTGACTCTGGAATTTTGTGGCATCAAGCCAGTTAAGATCACATCGATTGGGCCGATCCGGCTGTCGAAAGAATCTTTCCGCAAGAACTGGTTAAAGAAAATCGAAGCCTTGGGAGTTCAACAGAATTAAGACATAAAAAAAGGAGAGTGGTTAACTCTCCTTTTTTTATTTTCTTAAAGACCTGGCAGCTTATGATTGTTGTAATCTGGCGATGCGGTCTTCTAAGCGCGGGTGCGTGCTTAGTAATGCGAAAAATTTTGATTTACGGTCTGAAATCTGGAACGTCGCCAGAGGCTGTTCTTCAGGAACCGGCGCCGTTTCGTGCTGTAAACGCTGTAACGCGCGGATCATCTTATCTTTACCGCCAAGGGCAGCACCACCGGCATCGGCGCGGAATTCACGGTAACGCGAAAACGCGGCCACCACAAACATACCTAAGATGTTAAATAAAATATCTAAAATTAAAGTCGCAATCATTCTTACGATGTGTGCGCTTTCTTCTTTAACCTGTGTTGACAGGATATGACCGATCACACGCGCTAAGAACATACCGAAAGCATTTACCACACCTTGTACAAGTGTCATGGTAACCATGTCACCGTTGGCAACGTGGGCAATTTCGTGTGCTAACACACCTTCAACTTCGTCTTTGTTCATTTTGCGCATTAAGCCGGTCGATACTGCGACCAGTGAGTTTGAACGGCTCGGGCCAGTGGCAAACGCATTCATCTCTTCGCTGTCAAACACGCCGACTTCCGGCATTTTTGACAGGTTCGCATTACGTGCTAAACGGTAGACAGTCTGAATTAACCATTGTGCTTCCGGTTCGCGCGCTTCTGGCTCAACGATTTGGACACCCATCATCATTTTTGCCATGAATTTCGACATTAGTAATGAAATGAAAGCGCCACCAAAACCCCAGACCAAACAGAATGCGGCCAATGAAGCATAATTGATACCGTACGCTTGTAAGTAAGGCTGAACACCGAGAACGTTAAGAATAACGTTAATTGTGATCATGATTAGGGCGTTAACTAAAATTAGCATCCCAAAACGCTTTAAAAAGTTCATTTTTCTATACTCCTGCGCGTATTAATTTTAAACGCGACTTTAATAACACCATAACGGTGAGTTCCTTTAGTTTAGAGTCAAGTCGGGCTATACGCAAATGCAAACGAACTGAGCAAGCAATTGCATTACCGCCAGCCAAAATGAAATGGTTCCAAACTGGCGCCGGACCGCTTTAAGACGCTTTTAAATGTGGAATAAGCCAGCCCTTTTTGTTATATTTTTTTCGCATGAAAAAAACGTCCGTTTCCTCTTCCAAAAAGTCTGCGTCAGCAAATAAAGCTTTGTTGATGAAATCAAAACCCGCCGAAAAGGCCAAAGCGCCCGCAAAAATTAACTTTGGCGGTTTAAGTAAAGAACTTTTGCTGACCATGCATTCTCACATGGTGAAGGCGCGCGTTCTTGAAGAGCGTTTAATTAAAATTTACCGTGCCGGTGAATCTTTTTTCTGGATTGGTGGGCCGGGTGAAGAAGCGTGGGGCGTACCGTTAGGGATGTTAGCGAAAAAGGGCCAAGGCCCTGAATATGATTATTTGCATTTACATTACCGTTGTTCGCCGACCCTGGTTGCGATGGGTCTAGATATGGTTGATTCAATCCGTTTAATGATGAATCGTGCAACTGATCCGAATACCGGTGGCCGAAATTTCTCGAACCACTTTGTGATTCCGAAATGGAATGTGGCACCTGTCACTTCACCGCTGGAAGTCCAGTACCCGATTGCCTGTGGTACAGCGCACGTGCAAAAACGCACTGGCAAAAAAGCATTAACCATCGTAACCGGTGGTGATGCCGGAACTGCTGAAGGTGATTTTGCTTCAAGCCTGATCTTAGCTTCGCGCAAAGGCCAAGAGCTGCCGATGTTAATCACGGTGCAAAATAATAAATGGGGAATTTCAACGTCTTACGAGGGACAGCATGGTGAAACATTTATCGCCGACCGCGCCCGTGCATTTAATATTAAATCGCAGGTGATCAACGGTAACGATCCGGTAGAAGTTTACTTAACGTTAAAAGAAGACATGGAATACATTCGTAAAACCGGAAAACCCGCATTTATTGAAGCGATGGTTTCCCGTCTTTACGGCCACTCGTCGGCCTCTGGTGCAAATCCGGTGCAGAACGAAGTTGATCCGGTTAAAGATTTTGAAACTAAATTATTAAAAGCAGGATTGTTAAAAGAAGCTGAAGCCAAAGAAATCTGGGCGGCTTTTGAAGCTGAAGGCGTGCGCGCAACAGAAATCGCCCGCGCCGAAGGTGTACCGACTCCGGAAAGCATCTGGGATCACACCTACGTTGGCAGCGAAAACGCAGACTGGAGAAAATTCTAATGGCAAATATGGCTCAAGCCATCCGAATGGCTTTACACTACGCTGAAACTAACTACGAACTTAAAGATGTTTTCGGACAAGACGTAGGCGCGCCATTAGGTGGCGTATTTACGGCAACTCAAGGTATCAAAACAGCATGGAATTCGCCGCTCGACGAACGCGGTATTATCGGTATGGCGATGGGTATTGCCATGGCCGGTGATAAGTGTGTCGCTGAAATCCAGTTCGCTGATTATATTTTTAATACCATCGATTTATTAAAAATTGCCGGTAACACTTTATGGTGCACAAACGGTCAGTACAATTTACCGATGACGGTGATGACTCCGGTAGGTGCGGGAATCCGCGGTTCAGTTTATCACTCACACTCATTCGATGCCTGGGCTTCGCGCTTGGCGGGATGGAAAGTGGTGATGCCGTCTAATCCATTAGATGCTTACGGTTTATTATTATCTTGTATCTTAGATCCGAACCCGACGATGTTTTTAAAGCCGAAGGCTTTAATGCGTGTACGCGGTGAAGAGTTAATCCCTGGTGAACCGGCGGATGAAAAAGAATTAAAGAACATGATCGACGCACCGATTGGTGATCGTTCAACCTGGAAGGCGAACTGGCCGAAAGTTCAAGAATACCTAGTGCCGTTCGGAAAAGGTAAAATTACACGGGCTGGTCACCAGATCACGGTTGTGTCTTACGGCCGTCACTTATTACTTTGTAACGAAGTGGCTGACCAATTGGCTCAAGAAGGGTATTCGGTTGAAGTGATCGACTTACGTTCGATTTATCCCTATGACTGGCAGATGATTAAATCTTCGGTGCAAAAAACCGGAAGATTCCTGTGCGTGAATGAAGACACTGAAGTAACTAACTTCGGTGAACATTTATCTTACCGTGTGACGCAAGAGTTGTTCTATGAATTACAGGCGCGTCCGCGCGTAATTGCGGGTAAACATGTTCCTGGTATTGGTTTACATCCGAACCTTGAAGATGCCAGTGTGCCTCAAAAACATGAAATCGCTGATGCGATCCGAGAAATTTGCGGCGAGATCCCGTAGGAATCATTTATGGCAAGCAAGAAAAAATCATCTAAGACTAAGCGCCAACGTAAACTGCCATTTGATAAATACGATTTATACTTAAATGCTGTACAGTCTCCGGAAGGGGATGTGCAGTTTTATCGTAACCGCTACAAAGAATTCTTTGGAGCCCCTAAAAAAGGAATGACCTTACGTGAAGACTTTTGCGCCGGCGGGGCGATCAGCTGTGAATGGGTTAAGCTTCACAAAGATAACACCTCTTGCGGCTTAGATCTTGATGATGAGCCAATGAGCTACGGCCGTGCCAATTACATCGCAAAGTTGTCTCCAGACCAGCAACAGCGTATCACTTTGATCAAGAAGAACGTGTTAGAAGCCGGTCTGCCTAAGGCGCATATCGTGGTGGCCACTAACTTCTCTTACTACATTTTTAAAGAGCGTCAGGTGTTGGCCGATTATTTCAAAAATGTTTATAGCTCTGTTCACCCAAAAGGGTTGTTTATCGTCGATATGTTCGGCGGCACTGCTTGTACCGATCATGCGATGGATAGAAATCCGTGTGATGGTTTTACTTACTACTGGGAGCAAAAAGATTTTGATCCGGTATCAAACTTTGCAAACTTCGGTATTCACTTTCGCTACAAAGGTAAAATGTATAAAGATGTTTTTACTTATGACTGGCGGATGTGGACGATTCCTGAGATCAGGGAAATCATGCTGGAAGCTGGCTTTGACGATGCGGTTGTTTACTGGGAAGGCTCTAAGCGTGACGGTACCGGTAACGGTATTTTTACGCGGGTTGAAGAGGGCGAAGCTTGTTTAAGCTGGATTGCTTACGTGGTCGGAGTTAAACACTAGTGAAACAAACTCTGCAGATAAATTCTTTTGAAGTTTTTATGAGCCTGGGTGTGACCAAAGAAGAACAAGCCCAGCTGCAGCCCGTGTTGTTTGATATTACTTTGCTGTTTGAAAAACCTGTCAAAGGTTGTGCGACAGATAACCTAGACGATGCGATCAATTATGCGGCGTTAGTGAGCCATATTAAAATGGTGGCCACGGCCCGGCCGTTTAACCTGATTGAGAATGTCTGCTTTCTGACTCACCAGCATCTGACAGAATGGTTAAAGTCTCATGGCTTTAGCGGAGAACTGGTAACTTCGGCGACAAAAGTTCGCCCACCGGTTCCGTCATTGCAAGGTGGGGTCAAATTCACATGTCAGCATCCCGTGTAGTTTTAGGTCTTGGGTCGAATATTGAAGCCATTAAACACTTACGTTTGGCTTTGGCCGAAATCAAAAAAATTTCTTACTGTACGGTGGTCGGCGTAGCCTCAATCTACGAATCAGATGCGTTACTTCCGGACGGAGCACCTCCGACCTGGAACCAAAAATATTTAAATTCTGCCGTAGAAGTCGAAGTTACGAACTTCGAACCATTCAAACTCCTTAACGATCTTAAAGCGATTGAGCTTAAGCTTGGGCGCGCAGGCAGTGACCGCTGGGCCCCGCGCAAAATTGATATTGATATTCTGTGGGTGGAAGGGTTCGAGTTAAAAACTGAAGCTTTGAATATTCCGCATAGCCAGATCTTAAACCGTCCGTTTGCCCTGTTTCCGCTGGTTGAACTTTGCGATGATTTTGTTTTTGATTCGCCGGCTTGGCTGCATCAGGAACTGCCGCCGTTTAATACCCAGATTTCTAAAACTTTTGTGTGGCCGAAGTTTGCCGGCATTTTAAATGTGACCGACGATTCATTTTCGGGTGATGGGGTATTGGCCTCGCCGCTGCAGCAACTGGGAAAGCTTCTTGATGATGGTGCTGACATCATTGATATCGGCGCAGAATCGACGCGGCCGGGGGCTTTAATCGTTGACCCTGAAACTGAATACCGCCGTTTGGCGGCGACTTTAGATGTGATCAACAAATATAAAAAAGATTATGCGCGTGATTTTGAAATTTCGATCGATACCCGCAAGCCAGAAGTGATGGCGAGGATACTGGAGAACTACCGTATTGATTATCTTAACGATGTGGAGGGTTTTCGCCAGCCGCAGATGCGTGATCTGTTAAAGTTAACCGAGGCTAAAGCGGTCTGTATGCATTCATTTTCGGTGCCGCCGTTAAAGCAGGAAACGATTCCGGCGCATGAAGATCCGTGGTTTTTTTTAAGTCAGTGGTGGTTAAAACAAAAAGAAATTTTTGCGCAGGAGAATATTTCGACCGAGCGGATGATTTTTGACCCTGGAATTGGCTTTGGCAAAACGCCCCAACAGAGTGTTGATCTGTTAAATTATCTATTCGGCTTTAAGGCGATTAAAGAAGAGATCTATCTCGGGTACTCACGCAAATCATTTTTAGCTCTGCTTACTGATAAACCGGCTGCCGATCGCGACCCAGAGACCGCGCAGGTGACGGAGATCATTAATCAGGCCTATGCGCAATATTTGCGGGTGCACAATGTGGCACAGAATAAGCAGGCTTTAATTGAGCGGGTGATCTTATGAGCGAATTTAAAAAAGCTGTAGCGGCCCTTGAGGCGCTTAATATTATGCCGAAAACCATGCCTGGCTTAGAAAAGCTGAAGCAGGCATTGCAACATAAAACCTGGTTCGCTGAATTAAACCCGGAAAAAATTATTACGGTGGCCGGCACCAACGGCAAAGGCACGACCTGTGCAGCTCTGCAGACGTTGCTTTTGTCGGCCGGAAAAAAAGTTGGCCTTTACACTTCGCCACATCTGATTTCGACCGTTGAACGTATCAGAGTTAATGGTCAGGAGATTGCTGAAGCCGATTTTGTGCGGCTTTATCAGGAAAATAAGGCACTGATTGCTCAGTATGAGCTGACGCACTTTGAAAGTCTGACGTTGATGGCGGCAGAATATTTTTTTGCCAACAACGAATTAGACTATGTTATTTTCGAGGTTGGGCTGGGCGGCACCTATGATGCCACCAACGTGTTTCCGAATCGGTATTCGATTATTACCGCGCTCGCGATGGATCATCAGAATATTTTAGGTAATACGGTCTTAGAAATCGCTAAGAATAAATTTGGTATTATTAAACCTAACTCAAAAGTTGTGCATCATCCGTTGCCGGGTGAGGTTTTTGCGTTGTTTGCAGAAGTGTTGGCTCAAACAAATTCGCAGGCGATTGCCGCAGTTGCGGGATCGATTCATGCCGAAAAAGACTTTGAACCCCACTGGTTTTTAACGACACCGTGGGGAAAAACCCTGGTGAATATACCGGGTCATCGCGCCTGTGAAAATATTATGACGGCCCTGACGATGTTTGAAGAGCTGGGATTTGAGCCGCAGGATCACTTACATAGTCTGGAAAAAATTCCGTGGGCTGGCCGCATGCAAAAGATCAAATGGCCGCATCTGGAGGCTCCGGTTTATCTGTCGGGGGATCATAATTTCCAGGGGGTGCAGAGTTTAGTGCAGCTCTTGCAGTCGTATGAGTGGAATGACCTGCATCTTGTAGTTGGTATCGGGCAGGATAAAGCAGCCGATGAAATGTTTCGCCTGCTGTATACACTGCCGCGGGTAAATATCTATTTAACAAAAACCCCGTTTAAAGGACGAAGTCTGATGGAGTATCCGGAAGACGTGCGCACCCGAGCGGTCGATGAAAACGAAGATGTGATTGCTTTGCTTAATTCTGTGCCGGCTAAGAAAAACGACCTCGTGATTGTCACGGGGTCGCTGTATTTGGTCGGTGCTGTGCTTTCGTTTTTAAATAAATCCTGAATTGGCCACGGCAATCAGGGAGCTGATCTGGGTCAGATCGCGGTCAGCATAGCGGGTTTTTTCTCGTTGGGAGAGGCGAGCAAACTCGTTAACCAGTTCATTTAAGCGGTCGTAGAACTGATTCTTGGATTTTTCACTTAAACGTAAATACGAAAGCCGGTGAAGCGTTTCTTTGTCATTTTTTTGGGCCAAGACTTTCTTTAAAGTATTTTCTGACCATTCGTGATTCAGTTTTTTTACCAGCGGGCCATCACTGGCCCAGCGAAATAATCCTTTATGCACAGATACGATGCGATTGTTTTTTCCGATTTTGATCAGATCTAGGTTTTCAAGTTTAAGTAGGTTTCGCTGTAACTGATCATTTGTGATTTTTTCAGCTTTTTTAATGATATCTAAGGGTTTTTCTTCAACCGCTAAGAACCAATAAATGCGAAACAGCAAGTTATTTTCATACAGGACGCTTTCTTGTTTTGGGCTCAGGCGCACGTTTTTGACTTCAGCTTCGTCCGCGAGTTGAAACAGATCAGCCAGGGAGAGGCCTACTAATCTTGCAATCTGTTCCACGCGTGTTAGCGAAATATCTTTACCAGTTAAAAGTTTTTTTACTCCGGATTCACTCATTGCGAGCTCATCCGCCAGTGTTTTGTAGGTGATTTTCTTCACCTTCAACACCTTTTTCAGCGTTTCGACCACATTATGATTCGTCATTTATTCGTCCTTAATTCTGGCCTTTTTCAGGCTAAAAGTACCGTAATCGGGTACCTTTTATTCAAATATATAGAAAAAAGTTCAGCCTTGTTAAGATAAAAGTACAGTTCGGAGGAAAAAATGCGACACAAGTCTAGTTTGATTAAAAATTCGGAAGCCGTGAAAGCCATGCGCACAGCCTGTGGCATCTCATCGCAGTTACACACGTTATCCATGACGGGAGCGGTTGTGGGGCTGACAGAAAAAGAGCTCGCCCAAAAGATTTCTCGTTTTTACCAGGCAACAGCAGCGGGCAGTTGGGCGTATCCGATGTTAGTGGGCACCGGGTCACGCACCACGATTATTCATGCAGCTCCAACACAAAAGAAAATTAAAAATGATGAACTGGTTTTAATCGATATGGGTGTTAAGTTTGATGGTTTTGCCTCTGACATCACCCGCACCTGGCCCGCCGGCAAAAAGTTTAGCAAAGAGCAGAAAACGATTTATCAAATTGTTTTAAAAGCCCAGAAAGAAGTAATTAAAGCCTCTAAACCTGGAGAAACGCTCACAAATTTGCATGCGCTGGCAAAAGAGATTCTGTTAGAAGATCTGCTTCGCCAGAAAGTGATCAAGAAAGAAGAACTGGCCGAAGTTTTTCCGCACAAGACATCACATTGGATCGGTCGTTTGGTGCATGATGCCTGCCCGTACTTTAATGAGGATCAAACTGCTGTAAAACTTAAAGCGGGAATGTTATTTACAGTTGAACCAGGATTATATTTAAAAAACCGTAAAGATAGATATAACAATATCGGAATTAGAATTGAAGATGTTGTGCTGATCACTGAAGATGGCTGTGAAGTCATCTCCAGTGCAGCAAAAGAAGTGGACGAGGTCGAAGAGATTAGAGCTTATTAAAACCTTCTAATTGCTTAGCGACCGTATCAAGGGCCTTCATCCAGAACTTTTTATCAGTGATATCTTCACCCAGGTGTTTTTGGATAAGGTCTTCGGCGGTCATTAAGCCGGTATCACGTAAGATCGCTGTATATTTTTTGCTGAAGTCTTTACCCCACTCATCTTTGCGGGCGTAAAGGCTTAAGCTGAATAAGTATCCAAACGTGTACGGAAAGTTATAGAAACTGTAATTCGCAATCGAGAAATGCAGCTTTGACGCCCAGAACATCGGGTCTGGCTTTGAGAGACTGTCGCCGTACCATTTTGTGTAGGCTTCAGACATGAGCTGTGTTAATTCATCGGGCGTTACAAAACCTTTTTTGCGTTTTTCATAAAAGTTTTTCTCATATTCAAAACGGGTCGGTATATTTAACAGTAACGAAACAGCGCCTTCGGCGATCGACCAATAGACATCTAAAAGCTGATCTTTAGTTTTCGCCGTCGCAATTTGGTAATCAAATAAAGTTTGTTCAGCAAAGATACTTGCCGTTTCGGCTAACGACATTGTGTACATCGTAGCTATCTTCGACATATCACGCATCACCCAATTATGATAAGCATGGCCCAGTTCGTGCGCCAGCGTTGAAGTGTTTTGTGATGAGCCGGCAAATGTTAAAAATACACGCGGGCTGCGGCTTTTTGAAAAGCCACCGCAGTAGGCCCCGTTACGTTTGTTCGGGCGAACACTGGCATCGATCCAGTTTTTATCCAACATCATCTGCGCAAACTCACCCATTGTCGGATCCATATGAGTGAAAGCGTCTTTGACTTGTTTAAACGATTCAGCAAATTTTAAAGCTGATTCTGACTTTACCGGAGCCGGCGCTACTAAATCCCAAGGGTCTAGCTGGGATTTTCCGTAGTGTTTAGCCATACTCTTGGCTGCTTTTTGAATAATCGGGCGGTAGTCACTTACCGCATCGATCATAGCCTGCAAAGTTTTACCTTCAATACGATTACTGTGTAGCGGCTCGTCCAAGAAATCTAATGTTTTAGTTGCTGTCGAACGCAGTTTATTAACGTCGTGTCTCCAGCCGGCTAACGCATTGACGATGGCGGCTGCAGATTGTTGGTGTTCGCGCCAAGTGTTTTGAATACCTTCCCAGCTGGCTTTGCGGATCGCTTCGTCAGCGCCCTGGGTGTTTCCGAAGGCAACAGCAATGCTGACCGGCTCTGGAAAAGACGGGTGATTGATTTTAACCCGCGCACTGCTTGAAATCGAAGAATAAAGATTGCCCCAAGATGTGTGGCCATCTTTGTTTAAAGTCGACATAATGGCTTCTTCTTTTTCAGAGAGCATGTGGTCTTTTTTCAGGCGCAGACGGGAAAAGTGAAAAGCGTAGTCTTTGATTTTTTCGGCCTTAAAAAAGTTTTGGTAATTTTCCTCAGTCGTTTTCGATAAAAATAAATTCAGCGGCGTAATGGCAATTTCAAATTGTGAATTTACATCTTTATATAAGTACGAATACATTTTTTCGGCTTCGACATTCTTTGAATTCAGCGAGAATTCAAACGAAGCATATGAAGATAGGTTGTATAGTAAAATCTGTGCCTGCGAATAAATATAAAGCGTCTCTTGTAAGCCTTCTAAAGCCTGTGCTGACAGTGTTTCTTCAGGTTTTGCCAAAGCCTGTGCGAAACTTTTTAAGTTCGCCTCAATTTTTGCCGTCTGGGTTTTTAAAATTTCTAGATCTGCCGAGAACTCTTTTGAAGAAAATGATGGGTATTCAGTGGTGTTATCCCATCTTGGTAAGTTTTCAGTTGTATCCATATTACATCCTTTATTTCGGAAAATCTTTTCTGACGAATAAGCTTTTTACTTGCAGATCAATGGCATTTAATTTTGCGATAGCTTCATCGCCGCCGCGGTTGATCACGCATAAAACCGTGCTGATGTTGGCTTTTACCGAACGTAGATCAGCGGTACTTAAAATAACCTGGCCGCCAGATGTGATCACATCTTCGATAATGCACACTTTTTTATTTTCGATCGCAGCGCCTTCGGCGAATAAACATGTTCCGTAGTCTTTGGCTTTTTTGCGCACGAATGTTACCGGAATTCCGGTTTCAAGCGAAATCGCCGTTGCCACTGGTATTCCGCCCATTTCAAGTCCTGCTAATACTTCGGTATCTTTTGGAACAAGTTGTGCCATCTGGCGTGCGATTTCGCGCAATAATTCCGGGCGCGATTCAAAACGGTATTTATCAAAGTATTCATTCGAGATTTGTCCTGAGCGTAATTTGAACTCTCCGGTTAAATGGGCGACGTCGAAAATTTTTTGAGCTAGTTCTGAATGGGTCATGCAGTTTCCTTTAGACACTAAATGGTTCGAAAAGTTTGGCTTAGATTATGCTTTATTTAAGGAAGTTGGAAGTCATGGTGCTAAAATGAAAAAGCAATTAAGCTTATGGATTGAACAATTGAGCGCGCAGTTCAGCAGTCGGGGAAATGCCTCAGACTTTCAAACCTTGCGTCTTTTCGCCATCTTAGCCGGCTTAACGCTGCTTTTTGTTGTTATGCTTACGGCCGTGCAGTTCTCGCCGATCGCGCCTAACCCTGCGGAATTAAAGGCCAATCAGGACCTTAGTACCGAAGCCAAACTGTCACCGTAAGCTTCAGTAAATTAAACTAAATGTAGATTGTTCGAGCAGGGGCTATGGCCGCTATTTGCGGTTGAGTTTCTTGCGTTGTTGCCACTGTTCCATGGCGTATTTGCGCATGTCTTCGATGTTGTCGAACTCATCCATAATCTCGACCCCTAACAGGGTTTCAACGGCGTCTTCAAGGGTGACCAGGCCGGTGGTTACACCGTACTCGTCGTTAACTATGGCTAAGTGGGATTTTTCTTTAATAAAGAAATCTAAGACCTGGGATACCGTCATGCGTTCGGCTACGTTTGAAATCGGCATTAACAATTCGCTGATTTTTTTATGATGTTGGTCGGCTGATAAGGCCTCTAAAATTTTGTAGCGATGGGTGATGCCGATAATGTGATCCAGAGAATCCTGATAGACAGGAATACGTGAAAATCGAATCGGTTTAAATTTTTTTGAAACTTCATGCACGGTCATGTCGCCTTCAAGAGCCATAAACACTGATCTCGGCGTCATGATGTCAGAGACGTAGACGTTATCAAGTTTCATTAAATTTTTAATGATGGTTGATTCTTTGGCTTTTAAAGTTCCTTCTTCAACGCCGATCTCTGCGTGTTTGATCATTTCGTCGCGGGTTACATCCGGCTCTTCGGTGGCAGAAGTTAAAATCTGAGTAATCATGTCGGCTAATTTTACAAATGGATAAACTGTAATTGTCATCATCTGTACGCAGTAAGCGACAAAGATAGAAAGTGATTTTGGATTGTTTTTACCAATCGTCTTTGGGAGAATTTCAGCAAAAACTAAAATCATCAATGTTAAAAATACTGAAAATAGCGTGACGTACGTGTCGCCAAACTCATTTTGTACCGCATAAGCAATCCATGCAGCGCCAAGAGTATTTGATATCGTGTTCAAAGTTAAAATTGCAGTGATTGATCGATCCATATTGTCGATCACATGTTTTAAAACTTTTGCGGATTTAGGACGTTGTTCGATCGAGACTTCAACGAAGGCCGGTGACAATGAAAGCAAAACCGCCTCACATAATGAACAAATAAACGAAACTGATAAGACCAGCACGAAGGCGATCAAAATTAAAACCATAGAAGCAGCTATCTTAGCATCGTTTTGGGGATAAAAGCTAAGGGCTTCTTGAGTATTGATAGGGAATTGATGCGAGTTATGCCTATATCATAAGCATCTACTTTGGTTTAAAACAAGTGCATTATAGTAAGGCTTGGGTAGCTTTCGTGTTCGGTTCTGTAGGCGTTAATGTTGCGGGTAAGTTCATTCTCGGTGAATGTTGCTGAACGGTAAGACATCTGTAAACCAACATGAAAATGGCCGCCGATATGCTCCAGATAACCTGCATTTAGTTGTGTCGCATGGCCTGTATACCAGTTGCCAAGTTTAGCTGTAAAATCATAATCGCCTAAAATAAACCAGCCGCGGTTCCAGTAATAACCAATAGCTATGCCAAAGGCTTGGCTAAACTCACGCTCAGTTTCAAAACGTGATTCTTGTAAGTAGTGAGCTCCGAGCGCCAGTCCACTACGTTCGAAGTAAAGCAGATTTACATCAGCTTTATTACTGTAGCCAGAGTTGTTATCGCTGTCTGAGATGCTGTGAGAGGTGAATCCGCCTTGTAAAATAACCGAATACATACGTGGCGAGAGGGCGCCAAAAGTGTTCAGAGAAGCAAAAAATATAAACACATAAATAAACGTGCGCATAACATTAACTTTAGAATACTAGTTCACAGATTGTATATCATTTTTACGAGTACGCTTTATCGGCCGCTGTCTATATTGTAGTCGTATTTGTGGAATATAAGCTGATATAGCCACCGTGGCGTGGGCTTTGTAATTGCTAGCTGCTAAAAGGTGATAATAACCCAACTCACGTAAATAGGAGAGACTATGCAATTATCAAAAATCGTATTAGCGGCTATCGTAATATCTGGCTCTATGGCTTTTGCTCAGCTGGATAACTCACAAGTTGAAGAAACCTACGCAATTCAGTGCGGAACTTTAGAGGATGTCAGTAAGGTGGTCGGCCAGGACATGGCTACGGCAACAGATGAAGAGAAAAAAGAATTACAAGAGATCCGCCAATCGACGTATGACGTTTTAGTCGGTGGTGAAAAAGCCATTCAAAAACTTTTAGATGACGGCAATAAAAGCGATACCGGTGGTTTTGGTGTAATTTTGGCCTGTGGTATGATCGAGCAAATCGGGGCTAAAGTTTCTGAAAAGGGTTGTTTAAACATGGCTACAGGAGAAACCACAAAAGGTGAAGCGGGTATTAAAGCCTGTAAGTCAGTGATGGATGCTATCAACGCAAAAACTAAAAAATAAATTCAAAATTCAAAAAGTAGTACGTATCTTGTAAAAAAAAGCCCCGGTGTTTCCACCAGGGCTTTTTTCTTTTTGTCTTTTAACTCAGATTACTTATTTTCAGCCGCACGCTTAGCCGCGTACTTTTTGATTAAGTCGTCTTGAACGTTACGAGGCGCTGGAGAGTATTTAGCGAATTCCATAGTGAACTCACCTTTACCTTTAGTCGCTGAACGTAAGTCAGTTGAGTAACCGAACATCTCTGTTAACGGTACTTCTGCTTCGATCGTTACGTTACCTTCGATTGTTGTCGTACCAGCAACAACACCACGACGTTGGCTGATTTGACCAGTCGCTGGACCTTGATATTCTTCAGGTACAGTCGTCTCAAGTTTCATGATTGGCTCAAGAACTGTAGGCTTTGCTTTTTGGTAAACTTCACGCATTGCTGCCATAGCTGCAATTTTGAAGGCCATGTAAGATGAATCGACATCATGGAACGCACCGTCTACTAAGTCTACATCAACATCCACGATAGGGAAGCCGATCATAGGGCCTTTAGCGCACTGTTCACGGAAACCCTCTTCAACAGCTGGGATGAATTCTTTAGGAATACGACCACCCACAACTTTGTTGTTGAAACGGAAGATAGAACCATCTTCTTGTTTTTCAAGAGGACGGATAGCACCAGCGATTTTCGCGAATTGACCCGAACCACCTGTTTGCTTTTTGTGAGTGTATTCGTACTGAGCTTCAGCGCCGATAGTTTCACGGTAAGCAACTTGCGGTTGACCAACTGTAACTTCACAGTTGAATTCACGTTTCATACGCTCGATGTAGATTTCTAAGTGAAGCTCACCCATTCCTGAGATGATAGTTTCATTAGATTCTTCGTCACGGTGAACGCGGAAAGTAGGATCTTCTTTACGGAATTTTTGTAACGCCTTAGAGAAGTTGTTCGTACCTTCTTTAGATTTCGGAGCGATCGCAAGCGAGATAACTGAATCAGGCACGTGCATAGATTGCATAGACGCCTGGATGTTTTCGTCACAGAAAGTATCACCTGAAGCACAGTCGATACCGAACATCGCAACGATGTCACCAGCGTAGGCAACTTCAACGTCTTCCATTTTATCAGCATGCATACGTACAACGCGCGGAACTTTAACTGATTTCTTACCAGATTGGTTGATAATGAAATCACCTTTACGAAGAGTACCTTGGTAAACGCGCATGTAAGTTAACTGTCCAAACGGAGTTTCCTGAAGTTTGAACGCTAACGCTACTAGAGGTTTGTTATTATCCGGAGATAATGGGAATTTTTCTTCGTTTTTAGTTAAGTCTAATGCGTTTTCAATTTTTTCAGATGGGTTTGGTAAGTAGTAAGTAACGCCATCTAATAAGTGTTGAACGTTTTTATTTTTGAACGCAGATCCGCAGAATACCGGAACTAATTTTAATGAGATAACGCCTTTACGGATAGCCGCTTTCATTTCGTCTACCGTTGGCATTTCTTCCATTAAGAATTTTTCCGCAATACCGTCGTCGATATCAGCTAATTTACCAACTAATTCTAATTGGTATTTTTTTGCATCTTCAGCTAATTCAGCTGGGATTGGGATTTCAACGATGTTTTCACCGTCGTCACCTTGGTTTTCGTAAGCTTTCATCGTGACTAAGTCTACGATACCACGGTGTTTGTCTTCTAAACCGATTGGAATGTTAACCATTACAGCGTTAAGACGTAATTTATCAACTAAAGCATCTTTAACACGGAATGGATTAGCACCTTGACGGTCTAACTTGTTCACGAACGCTAAGCGCGGAACATTGTAACGTTTCATTTGGCGGTCAACCGTGATCGATTGAGATTGTACACCGGCAACACCGCAAAGTACTAGAACAGCTCCGTCTAATACGCGAAGAGAACGTTCAACTTCTACTGTGAAGTCAACGTGGCCCGGAGTATCGATTAAGTTAATTGTATAATCTTTCCAGTGAACTTGAGTTGCTGCTGACTGGATAGTGATCCCTTTTTCACGCTCTAGATCCATAGAATCCATAGTCGCGCCAACGCCGTCTTTACCTTTTACGTCGTGGATTTCGTGGATTTTACCACCGTAGAAAAGGATACGCTCAGATAAAGTAGTTTTTCCTGAGTCGATATGCGCTGAGATACCGATATTGCGGACTTTTTGAATGTCCCAAGTTTTTGCCATTTTAACCTCTGTCTAATGGGTTTATGTGTTTGCTTTTATTAAAGTAAAGATAACGGTCTATCAGACTTTTTTTCGAGAGGCAAACGCTATGGCTGGCGCCCAAAATAAGGGCAAGTCTGGAGTCTTATTTGCAAAGTCATCTGGTAGCTATGAAGTTGCACGTTAACAGGTACTCAAATCCAATATATTTGCATACAGCACATATTGTGTCGGTTCTTTCGACATTGGGCCCGCTTTCGTCAGCCAAAGCTTATCAGGAGGCAGGTTTATGATATTGCGAGCGTTTTTATTTTTATTGTTAGTTTCATCGCCACAGGTCTGGGCCGGAAACCAATGTCAGAACCTGTTTTCAGACCATCAACTTCTGTTGGACCGCAAAAGTCTGGTTGAAAAGGATCTGATCGAAGCTTATCCGGCCGAAGTGGCTGGAAAAACACCTGCCGAAGTTGCAGAGATGAATCGTAAATTGCTTGAAAGCATTAAAGGCGAAGTGCCGTTCCGGACCACATCGACCCGCGCCACAGAGATCAGCGAGACAGCGGCTCATCGCCTTGTTGATTTAACTTACCAAAATCCGGTGGTGAATCCAGGCAATAAAAAATACGATCCTAACCGCAACATTGGTTTTTGTTTTGGACGCGCAACATTTATTCATTTGATGCTTTTAAAAATGGGCGTGCAAAAAAACTCAATCCGCAAAATCTGGGCGATTGGCCCGATGAACACCGGCGATATTAACTGGCGCTACCATGTGGCGACAATGGTTTATACCAAAGAAAAGGGTTGGCTGGTTCTTGATACCAACCACGGTGGCCCAGTTACCCCGCAGGAATGGGTAGCGACATACTCGAAAATGAGCACTGATGGTAAACTTCGTTTTTATAGCAGTGATGCAAGCAAGTTTAGTTTTATGATGGGAAAATACGCGCGTATTCAAATGGGTTTAGATTTGCCGCAAGAGCGTGATTTTTACCGTAATTATTTTAAAGATATGATGGAGTGGGTGCGCAAAAGAACATTGTCAGAAGACGGCACTGTCACTGTAGATAAAGCGCCCGTGGCACAAAACTCAAATTTTGCGACGACGATGTCTGATATGTGGCGTTCCATCGTTGAGTTTTTGCGATAATTTCTTTAAACTCAGTTGGTGCACGATTTAAATCAAACTTTGCAAAAACATTTTGGCTTCGCGAATTTTCGCGGAGCTCAAGCCGCGGTAATCGAGCGTCTGATCGGCGGTCATTCAACATTGGCGCTGATGCCAACCGGCACCGGCAAGAGTCTGTGTTTTCAGTTTATGGCCCACGTACAAAAACCGGGCGAATTGGTTTTGGTGGTGTCACCGTTAATTGCGTTGATGCAGGATCAAACGCAAAAAGCGCTGGATGTGGGCTTACGTGCTTCATTTATCAATTCTTCAATTTCCGGTGATGAAAAAGAAAAACGCCTGCGCCAGCTGGCTGAAGGCAAATTTAATATTTTCTTTGTCACGCCGGAGCGGTTTAAAAAGCCGGATTTCTGGGACGTGATTCAAAAACAGAAAATTTCGTTGTTCGTGGTCGATGAAGCGCACTGCGTGAGCCTGTGGGGCCATGATTTCCGGCCGGATTACGCCAAACTCGGGCCAATTATCGACAAGCTCGGCAAACCAACGGTCTTGGGTTTAACCGCAACCGCAACCATTCCGGTGCAAAAAGAAATCTGCACATCGCTGGGCTTAGAAACCGAACACGGCATCGTCACCAGTGGCATCGAACGTCCCGAGCTGGCTTTAAAAGTTGAAGATATTTATGGTGAAGAAGAAAAATTTCAGGCGATGTACGACATCATGAAAAAACACCCTGACCAGTCAGGTATTGTGTATTTTTCGTTAATTGCCACCTTAGAAAATTTCGGCCGTTTTCTGCAGAAACAAAAATATCCCTACTTAAAATACCACGGCGATATGATGCCGGGGCAAAGACGGCAAAGTCAGCATTCGTTTTTGCGCGGCAAAGTCGGCGAACCCTTATGGATGCTGGCCACGCCGGCGTTTGGTTTAGGTGTTGATAAACCGGATGTGCGTTTTGTTTTGCACAGCGAAATTCCGTCGACTTTAGAGTCCTATTTTCAGGAGGTCGGGCGGGCCGGACGTGATGGCAAGCCAGCGCAGGCCGTGCTGTTTTACGATGAAGATGATGTGTCGATCCAGATGCAGTTTTTGGACTGGGCCTATCCGGATAAAAACTTTATCTTAAAAGTTTATCATTTAATTCAGGATAATTACGACCGGGTGTCGCAGCAGGGGTTTGATTTTTTACGTGAGCAGATGACCTTTAAAAACAAAAAAGATTTTCGCGTACAATCTGCGGTCAGTATCTTGGCGCGCTGGGGTTGTCTGGAAGAAGTCGATTCGCTGTTTGGTTACAAAGCGCTGCAGCCTCCGGCTGAATCGTTATTTACCCAGGAGAACCAGGACCTGTTAAAAAAAGAACATCAAAAAAAATTACTGACGATCTTGCAGTGGGTAAAACAGACTGATGAATGCCGCATGAAGCGCATTTATCTGTATTTCGGCCACTATGTAGATAAAGCCTGTGGTGTGTGTGATGTCTGTAGCCGGTGATCTTTTAAATGATTTTCCAGACCCGCGCGAAGCCGAAATCATCGATGATGTCATCGCGGCTGGCGGAATCCTGGATGCAGCGAATCTGCAGCTCGCTTACAGCTTAGGAATATTTCCGTGGCCACATGAAGGTTATCCGCTGTTGTGGTTTTGTCCGGATGAGCGCGGTATCCTTGAGTTTTCCGAACTGCATATCGCAAAAAGTTTAGCTAAATGGATCAGAAGACACGAGCCAACGATTACGGTTACGGTAAACCAGGCTTTTACTGAAGTGATGCGCGAGTGCCAGCAGCAGGTGCGTGCGGGCCAGAAGGGAAGCTGGATTACGGCAGAGTTAATTGCCGCTTACAGCGACTTAAATAAACTCGGCGGGGCCATATCGGTTGAATGCTGGCAGAATGATGAGCTGATATCAGGAATTTACGGCGTCAGAAGTAAAACCTACTTTAGCTGTGAGAGTATGTTTTTTAAAAAACCGAATGCTTCGAAGTATGCGTTTATCCAGTTGGTAAAACACTTGCAGAAGCAGGGGCTGACCTGGATGGATTTGCAGATGGTCACAGATGTGTCCGGCTCGTTTGGCGGAAAATATATCTCGCGTGATGAGTTTTTAGACCGGATTTAGCGCTTTGACCGGTGTTTTTTACTTTCCAGATCCTGGATTGAATCCCGGATCCAGTCTTTGTGAAAATCTAAATTTAAGTAAATACTATCGCCGTAACAAGAGTTGAATTTGTTTTCTGGGTCTTCTTCTTTTACTTTGTAAGTGGCGATGGCGATGGCCTGCAGATAAAAATGATCACCGCGTTTTATAAACAACGGCCCACCGGAGTCCCCGCCGCACACGCCGGGTGCAAAACGCTGGCTGCGTACAATCAGGCGCTGGTCTGCCTCCCGGATGTTCAGCGGAATTTTAGCTTTTAACAGTGTACCGTTTAACGGCGGCAGGAGCAGATCGTTACGGTATTCCGGATCAGCATTAAGATTTTGATACTCACTGATGCGGCCAAAACCCGTCACATAACCTTCACTGTCAGTTACGTTTGGCGAGCGATTAAAATACAAGACCGTATTTGGACGGCTTAAATAATCGTGGTCGTATTTGCCGGCAAGGATAGGATGTTCAAGCTGTAAGACCGCCAGATCAAAATGGTTAGACTTATTTTTCGGGCTCGGCGGTATTTTGGCTTCGTCTTCGCGGGCTTTATATTTAAAATACATTCCCGGAATCTGCACGGCTTGAATTTTGTAGACCTGGTCCGGAAATACCGGCTGATTAACGTCGTCAGTAAAGATCACGCGCGATTTTTCAAAGTAAGAAGCGCAATGGGCCGCAGTCAGAACATAACGGTCATGCAGTATTACGCCGCTGCATAGCCCAAACTTCTGAAATCTGAATGGGGCCGAAGGGTCAATGTCATAATTGCGCGCGATATAAACGGTGCGGCCATGGATTGCATCTTTGGCCGTAACCGGAGTGCCGCGCAGGATGCTGCCGTCGAGTCTGGTTCGATCCATAAAATCCGGGCCACCACAGGCAGCCAGTACAGAAATTAAAAATAGGATAGCGCAGAGACGTAAAGTCATGCGTTTAATCATTTCAAATTCTGTGCGTGATGAGTCGGGTTATATGCGAATAGGCAGCGGCGTTAGCGTCGAACTTCAGAGCGCCTGTTAAGGACCTGACAGTCGTGGTTTAAGCTACAGATTTTTGATGTATCAAAATGAGACTTTTAAGATGTCGCTTATAAGCTACAAAACAATTTTAAAGATAGAGGTTCATCAGAACCAGCCAGCTTAAAATCGAAAAAAACATCAGAGTCAGATAGAAAAAATGTTCGCCAAGTTTGCGTTCGTTATCGCCGTCCAGATTAAATTTTTTCGTGTCCATTTTGTTGGCCAGACCTTGAACCAGGTTAATGCGCTGGATGCGGTCTAATTTGTAAAAGTGCACAGCGACTTCATTCGCATGGGGGTCTTCGGCAGAAATGCGGATCACAATTGCATAACAGGCCATAGATTCGGCGCCGGGCACAGCGAACTGGATTTTGATTATTTCGCCCAGCTGCGGTGATAGGTCGCTTGCACAAACAAACGATAATCCGGTTAAAGAAACATTTCGTAATTCAGTTTTTTCTTCCCACGGTAAACGCTCAGCACCAGAAAAACGAATCAGACTATTATCCTGGGTATCCAGGATATATCGCGGTGATCGTGCATGATAGCGTGCTAAAGAGCCAGACATAGTACCTACTTATCGGCTAGTCGTGGAGAACGCTAAAGACAGGATCTTGACTTGTACATAACATTCTTCGGTCTTAAACTGAGACACTCATGAGTCCGGCGCAAAAAAAAGTTCGTAAAAAAAGAAAAGTTAAAAGTATCGAGCATCCCAAGAGTTCGGCGGAGATGTTTAATAACCGCGAATTAGGCTGGTTGCAGTTTAATTTGCGTGTCTTACATGAGGCGCAGGATAAGAAAAATCCACTTTTAGAACGTCTTAAGTTTTTGGCCATTTCTTCGTCAAACTTAGATGAATTTTTTATGAAGCGTGTCGGCGGTTTAAAGCGCCAAATCGCCTATGGTTTAACGCCGAAATCCTCAGACGGTCAGACCCCGAAAAAGCAGTTGCAGATGATTGCCAAGGTGATGGGGCCGATGCTGGCACACCAGTCGATGCAGATGGATCAGTTTCGTCTGGAGCTGGCGCACAAGGGATGTGAGATTGTCCCCTATAAAAATTTAAAACCGGCTGATCGCAAATTTTTAAAAGAGTATTTTGCAAAACAAATTTTTCCGATTTTAACGCCGCTCTCGGTGGATCCCGGACATCCGTTTCCGTTTATCTCCAATCTTTCGGTGTCGTTAGGTGTTTCGCTCGCGCAAGGGTCTTCAGTTGACGAAGATAAAATCTTTGCCCGGGTAAAGATTCCTAAGCTGGTCGATCAGTGGATCCAGATCGGTGAATCAACTCGTTATATTCATGCTATCGAAGTGGTTAAAGCCCACATTGCCGAACTTTTTCCGCAGATGAAGGTCAAAGGCACGATTGTTTTTAAAGTCACGCGTAATGCTGATTCAGACCGTGAAGACGAAGATACCGAAGATTTATTATCGATGATCGAAGAAGAGTTACGCCAGCGCCGTTTTGCAGAAATCGTCCGTGTTGAATTTTCTGACTGTACCGATCCATGGTTAAAAACATTTTTAATCCGTGAACTCGAGTTAAAAGAAGAAGATATCTATGATATGCCGGCCGAGTTTGATCTAAGTGATCTGCCGCTGTTAGTGAACCAGTTATCGATTCCGGGTGAAAAGTTTGCTCCATGGTCGCCGGTGGTGCCGGCGGTGTTATCTGAGCAGATTTCGATTTTTGATCAGATTAAAAAACACGATATTTTTATTCACCATCCGTTTGAATCCTTTTCGGCAACGGTTGAGCGATTTATTTCCGAAGCGGCAAGAGACCCGCAAGTGCTGGCCATTAAGATGACCTTGTACCGCACCGGTGATAACTCGTCATTTATCCGTGCATTAATTGAAGCTGCCGAAGCCGGAAAACAAGTCGTGTGCCTGATCGAGCTTAAAGCGCGTTTTGATGAACACCGCAATATTATCTGGGCGCAAGAGCTGGAATCAGCCGGTGTACATGTGGTGTACGGGCTTGTCGGCCTTAAAACACATGCCAAAACTTCATTAGTGGTGCGCAAAGAAGAAAAATCGGTACGCACCTATGCCCATATCGGAACCGGAAATTACAATGAATCAACGTCAAGATTTTACACCGATGTAGGTATCTTAACTGCTGATGAGCGCATTACTTCCGAATTACTTGAGTTGTTTAATTTTTTAACGGGCAAGTCAATGAAGACCGATTACCAGCACCTGTTGCTTGCGCCTATTAATATGTTTTCAAAATTTAAAGAACTTATTGCCCGTGAAGCTGAGCATGCCAAGAACAAACGCCCGGCCCACATTATGGCTAAATTCAACAACATGGAAGAAAACGATATTTCGATTGCACTCTACGAAGCGTCACAGGCTGGAGCTTCGGTGCAACTGATCGTGCGCGGGTTCTGCTGTATTAAGCCCGGGGTAAAAAAGCTGAGCGAAAAAATTGAAGTGCAGTCAACGATCGGCCGCTTCTTAGAGCACTCGCGTATATTTTATTTCAGAAACGGGCAGGAAAACCCTTTAGACGGCGATTTTTATATCGGTTCGGCTGACTGGATGTACCGCAATCTTCACGCCCGTGTCGAGGCGATCACGCCGATTTACGACCGTCAGGCCAAAGAAAAGTTATGGGAGATTCTGCAGTCTTACTGGAAAGATCAGGCACAAAGCTGGCAGATGCGCTCTGATGGTAGCTACCATAAAAAAACTGTTACCGATCATAAAAACATTGCCGGTGTTCAGGCCGATATGATGTCGAAAGCTTTACAGAAAATCACGTTAACTGAAGATGATCTGGTCAAAGACGAAGATTAGGCTAACAGATCGTGGATCGAGCCTTCTTTAAGGCCTGTCATCGGGATTTTGATCTTGGTAATTTCAAAGCGTTTGATGATCATTAAAATTAAATCCATGGCTAAATCCAGAACGTCGATACGGTCGGGGCGTAAGCCTAAGGCGAGCTTCTGTTCGTTTGAAAGTTTTTTCCAAAGGGTCTGAATTTTTAAGAGTTCAGACTTTTCTAAGTGGGTCTGCGGCGCCCGTTTTAATAACGACATCTTGAGTCTGGCGATAGCATCGAAGTTTCCACCGGTGCCGACGGCTACATCAAAGTGATGGCGGCCGTTTTTGATTTTTTTTAAATGGCCTTCGCAGTATTCGCGCACGTTCTTGTTTTTGTTTTTAATCGATAACAAACGAACCACGCCCAAAGGGTAACTTTTTGAAAAAAGAATTTTATCATTAAACAGTCCGGTCAGCTCGGCACTGCCGCCACCGATATCAATCAATAATGCATTCTGAAAATGATTCGACTTCGACTTAAAGATGGCATTACGGATCAGGCGGGCTTCTTCTTGGCCCGAGATGATATCAAGTTTAATTCGACTGGTTTTTTTGATCAGGTTTACAACTGAACGGTTGTTTTTGGCATCGCGCATGGCACTGGTGGCCAGGGCAATGGTTTTTTGCACTTTGTGCTTTTTGTTAAGTTTAGCGATCTTTTTAAACACCTCAAGCAGCTCGGTGACAGTTTCCGGTTGCAAGCTTTTATGCTCAAATACATCAGTTCCAAGGCGTAACGGGGCCCTAAACTTCTTTATTTGTTCCCATTGGCCGTTTTCGTGAATTTCCATGATGACGAGGCGTATAGCGTTTGAACCTACGTCAATTGAACTGACTCGCATAGTGTATAACCTTAACCTTTAAATTTATCCTAAATTGACCGCTCTCAGATTGCAAGTTGTGTAAGACCTGTGGTGTAATATCGACTATGGAAAGAACAATCGACAGCCAACTTGAAGACTTAAAAAAAACCATCCTTGAAATGGGAGGCTTTGTTGAAAAAGCCTTAGCCACAGCGATCGACGGTTTTATGAAAAAAGATTTATCGTTATTGGCTTCTGTCCATGAAATCGAAAAGCATGTGAATGAAATGCAGATCAAGATCGATAACCTTTGCTTAAACATCTTGGCTAAGCAAGGGCCTGTGGCTAAAGATTTACGTTTGATCTTATCGGTCATCAAAATCAATACCGATCTTGAGCGTATGGGTGACCAGTGTGTGAATATCGCCTACCTCGGTAAAGATATTATCAAACGCCCGGCGCAGAATATTCCGGTGAACGAAATCGAACGTATGGCGACGACGACGCGTGCTATGGTTAAGGGCTCTTTAGACAGTTTCGTGCGTATGGATGCAGCGGCAGCTGAGAAAATCCTTAAAATGGACGATGAAGTAGATACCTTAAAGAATGAAATCACGGCGTCGAACATCAAAATGATTAAAGCCGATGCAAACCTAACAGAAACTTGTCTCGACATTATCCAAGTGGCGCGTAATCTGGAGCGGTTAGGCGATCACTCAACGAACATTGCTGAAGATGTGATCTTTGCCTTTACAGGAAAAGATATCCGTCATGGGACCAATTAAAGAAAAAGCACAGATCTTAATTATCGAAGACGAGCCGGCCATTGCAGAACTTATCGCGCTGACGCTTAAAGAATTCGATGCACAGGTTGAAAAAACATTCTCTGCCGAACAGGCGATTTTTTTGCTGCAGAATAAAGCTTACGATTTGATTTTGGCTGACTGGATGTTGCCTGGCCTTCAGGGAATTGATCTGGTCACGGCCGTTAAAAACAAAAACCGCGATCAATTAATTCTGATGATTACCGCTAAAGCGGATGCCGAATCGATCGTGCGCGGGCTTGAAGCCGGTGCCGATGATTACGTCTCAAAGCCGTTTGACCCACGAGTTCTGGTGGCGAGAGTTAAAAATTTGCTGCGCCGTAAACAGGCTGAGCCGCCGCCGCAGGTGCTGGGATCGACCGAAGTCGTTGAGCTTAATGGTCTTAAATACGATTACGGTCGTGTAGAAGTTACACTTAAACAAAACCCGATCCATTTAACACCTTCAGAGTTTAAATTATTGGGCTTTTTGTTAAAGTCGCAGGGACGCGTTTTAACACGCGATCAGTTGATAGATTTGATCCAGGGCGAGGATGTGACCGTTACCGGTCGCACCATCGATACACATATTTTTGCCCTTCGTAAAAAACTTTTAGAATGGGCTGAACACATTGAAACAATCAGAGGAGTCGGGTATAGAGTCAATTATTCAATATGACTCTGTTGTACCTGGTTTTTTTCGCATTAGGCTTATTGTTGGCGTGGATTATCTCCTACGCGGTTTTCAGCCGTAAAATCAGAACACAAACTAAAAAAATGGTGCAGCTCATGCGCGCCGACGAACTTAAGTTAGACCGCCCGGATGATGCTTATGAAGATGATGACGGTCATTTTTTTGCCGATCTTGAACGGGCTTCCTACACGCTACGCCGTAAGTATTTACGTTTAAAGAAGAACGCCTTTGATGAGCGCGCGGTTTTTGAAACTATCTTCTCCGGCCTGACCGAAGCTGTGGTCACTGTTGATCCGGATTTACGCATTATTTCGTTTAATACGGCGTTCATGCAGCAGTTTAAATGGGCCCCGGCCAACGGCACGCACAGTTATTTCCTGCAGGATGTGATCCGTGAACCGGAGATCCTAGAATCTTTTAAAAAAGTTTTCAGCGGTGATCAGGTCGAGCGTAGAAACATCGGCGATTTTCAGCTGTTTGCAAGCTTGTTACCGTCGGTTGAAGATCATAAAACCTGGGCCCTTGGTGTATTCTACGATATGTCGGAAATCCAAAAGACCGAAAAAATCCGGGTCGATTTTGTCGCCAATGCGTCGCACGAGTTACGCACGCCGCTGACGGTCATCCGCGGGTATGCCGATTTATTAAATGCCAATTTACAAAAAGAGAACTCAGGCCTGGTCGAACTTTCGCGCCCGATCGTCGAGAGCGCACATCACATGACCTTGTTGTTAAATGATTTATTAAATCTGTCGCGTCTGGATAATTTAAACAAAATCGAAAAAGTTAAATTAAGTACAAAAGAAGTGACCGCCGATATTTTAGGTGAGTTAGAGCCGATCATTGCGATGAATAACAAAAAGGTCATTTGTTATTTCAATGAAGAATTTGTTTTTGCTGACTATTCTAGTCTTACCCAGGTGTTACGCAATCTGATCGTCAACGCCATCCGGTACTCGGGCGCCGATAAAAGTGCTGAAGTGATCGAACTTAAATGGACAAAACACGGATCGATGACCCAGTTAGTGGTAAAAGATAAAGGCCCGGGTATTGCTAAAGAACATCAGTCGCGTATCTTTGAGCGCTTTTACCGCGTTGATAAAGGCCGTAACCGCAATCAGGGTGGCTCTGGTCTTGGGTTGGCGTTAGTAAAACACCACACGCAGATTCACGGCGGCCAAATTTCATTACAATCTGAAGTCGGTGAGGGTTGCCAGTTCACCTGCGAATTTCCGGGCGGGCAGTAGCTATGCGGCCACCTAACGAAAAATTCGAAACCTATTTTTCTTCGGTCTATGGCGAACGCTGGCCGACTTTGTTTAAGGCGTTAGAATCGTCTGAAACCCAGGTGTTGCGTAAAAATATTTTTGCTGACTTTGATGCCAAAGAATTTTCGCCGTCACAGTTTCCCAACAGCTTTCAGGTAAACCCAGAGATCAATGTGCACAACCTGCGCGACGATAACGATATTCAGGTGTTTTATAAAATGGACCCGGCCAGTGTTTTGGTGGCGACAGCGTTAGATGTGCAGCCCGAAGATTTGGTTTTAGATATGTGCGCAGCGCCGGGCGGTAAAAGTTTAATCTTAGCTGAAAAACTAAATGGCACCGGGCAGTTAGTTTCCAATGAATATTCAAATGCGCGCCGCGAACGCCTAACCCGGGTGATTCGTGAATACCTGCCGCATGAAATGCGCCAGAATGTTTTTGTGCAGGGTAAAGACGGTAATTACTACGGCATGCATAAGGCCGGTGTCTTTGACCGCGTCTTGGCCGATGTGCCGTGCTCCGGTGAAAGACACTTACTTGAAAATCCACAGGAATTTTCTGAATGGACCAAACGCCGCAGTGAAAATCTGGCCGTACGCCAGTACTCGTTGTTATCGTCTGCTTATCTGGCTTGTCGTGTGGGCGGGCAGATTGTGTATTCGACGTGCTCGATTTCGCCGCTTGAAAACGATGACGTGGTTAAAAAGTTAAATAAAAAACGCTCAGTCGAATTTTTAACGTTTCCTGAGGCAGAAAAATATCCATTTTTAGAAAAAACTGAATTTGGTTATCAGATTTTACCGGACCGCTCGGGCGGCTATGGCCCGATGTATTTTTCGATTATTCGCAAGATCTAAAAGCTGAATATAATTTCGAGGGAAACAAATACCTGACTACTCGGGCATTCTGGACCAGAGTCTAGCCAATTGGCTCACTAGTTGTGTCATTTCGCTGTAACAGAGAAAGGCGGTAGCTTTGTAAGCTGTAGTGGCCGTAGGTTTTGATGCGGTACAGGTCTAAAACCTCCTGCTGAACCTCTTCGATCACTTCAACGTCAAGGCCTAACGGGGCGTACATTTTCAGATGCTGAAACTCTTCGACGAAAAGTTGAGTCACTCGTTCAACGAATTGGTCAGCAGTCTCAGATAAATTGTGAGTGGCTTTGATTTCTTCTTCGATAATTTGCAGAATCATTTTTTTCATATATAGATTTTTTCGGAATCCTGAAGTAAAACTAAACTGTGAAATCGCCTAGTTTTTCTGAGTTTCAGACAATTATCCAGTATCTGCATGACGAACTGATCGGAAGTCAGTTGCAGGAAGTTATCTCGACGGAAGACGGCCTTGTTCTTGGGTTTTACCGGTTCAAACTTGAGCCGAAAGCCGTGTGGTTGGTGTTCGATTTGGACACACAATTTCCTTTCGTCGGGCTTTATGAACAGAATCCATGGCTCAGAATTAAAAAAACTAAGCCGGTAGCCCTGTTTTTAACTTCACATTTTAAAAATACACATCTTAAAGATGTTCACGTGGTTGAAAACTTTGGTCGGGTGGCCGAGTTTGATTTTAGTCTTCCCGACAAAAAGTTGGTCTTGCAGCTGCGTCTGATTCCGAAACAACCCAATATCATTGTCGCGGCCGACGATAAAACCGTAGCCTGGGATAAACCACGCGAGCTGGTTAAGGCCACGGTTGATGAAAATTTTGAATCTGAAAACCGATCGATTCCCTTCTTGTTTCGCCAGTGGTTTGATCGCCGGGCGAAGATCAAAATGAAAGAGTCGGCTGCTGCCGGATCCGGAATGTCACCTTATGACCGCTGGGTGCAGCAACGGCAAAAAGACTTACTTAAAAAACAAAAAGCCATAAAGCAGATTGATGAGCAGAAAACCGAATTACAAAAGATTCCATGGGCCGCGATCGGCGATCATCTTAAAACCCATGGCTTTAAGGATCTGCCGCTTGAGTGGACCGGTTTTGTCGATTACAAGCAAAAACCTTCCTTTAATATCGAAAAAGCTTTTGAAAAAGCCAAGCAGGTCGTCAACAAATTACAAGGGGCCGATGTTCGCAAGCAGCAGCTTCTTGCTGAAATTGAAGTGGCTAAAGATGTTTCGGAAGAGCGCTTTCAGAAACACCTGTCTGAATTAGCGGCAAAGCAAGCTAAACAAGGGCAGCGTAAATCACCGGAAGGAAACTTCAGAAAGCTGACCATCGAAGGCGAGAGCCCGGTTCAGGTGCTGATGGGAAAAAACGCTGTCGAGAACTTAAAACTTCTGCGGCAAGCCAAAGCCTGGGATCTCTGGGTGCACTTAAAAGATTACCCAAGCGCTTACGCTATCCTGCAAAAGCAGAAGGATAAAAACGTATCCGATCAGGTATTAGTTCAGGCCGGGCAATGGCTGGTTAAAGAGTCGATCAAGAATAAAAAAAACATGGATGGTGCAAAACTTGCGGTGGTTATTGTTGAGTGCCGGCATGTGCGTCCGATTAAGGGTGATAAGCTGGGGCGCGTGACTTATCATCACCCTCGGGAAATGTTGATTACCGTATAAATATTTGTTTTAATTACCTTCAGACAAGACATCTGTGTGGCTTCAGCCACACACCGGACACATGGAGTGCGTCGTGATTGAAGTTAATAATCTTTGTAAGAACTACGGAGAGCGTAAAGCAATTCAAGATATCAATTTTACAATTTCTGCCGGCGATGTCGTTGGACTGTTAGGTCCAAACGGTGCTGGCAAATCTACAACCATGAAAATCATTACCGGCTTTATGGCGCCAACTTCCGGGGTGGCCCGTGTTTGTGGATTTGATGTCTTCGAAAATCCCTACGAAGTTAAAAAGCGGATCGGCTACCTGCCAGAAGCTCCGCCGGTCTACCTGGATATGAACGTCGGCGAGTACTTAAATTTTGTTGCAGATCTTAAGTTGGTTGAGGCTACGAAGAAAAAAGCATTAATCGAAAAGGCTTTACAAAAAACCCAGTTAACAGATGTAAAAGACCGCCTGATCAAGAACTTATCCAAAGGTTTTCGCCAGCGCGTGGGGATTGCCCAGGCGCTGGTGTCGGATCCTGAAGTGCTGGTGCTCGATGAACCTACGGTCGGGTTAGATCCAAAACAGGTGGCCGAAGTGCGTGACTTAATTAAAGAACTGAAAGGCCAGCACACGATTATCCTGTCGACACACATTTTACCTGAAGTGCAGGCAACCTGTAACCGCGTAATCATTATCCATCAAGGGCGTATTGTTGCCGAAGACAGTATTGAAAATATCGAAAGATTAAACCAGGGTTTGGTCACGGTTGTGATCAAAACCAAAAAAGAAATGGCTTTGGCTGCGGAGTTGAAAAAGATCGCTGGCGTTGAAAGCGTAGAAGCGATTACGGGAACGACCTTTAAACTGCAGATCAAAGATGAAGAAATTTTGGACCAGGTGGCGGGGCATGTTATCAAATCCGGTGCAGGGCTTCGTGAACTAACTCCGGCTAAAGAAAATCTTGAAGATGTGTTTTTAAAACTGACTTATGGCGGTAACTTATGAAACAAATATTAACTCTGTTCAAAAAAGAATTTAAGGCGTTATTTTTTTCACCGCTGTTTTATCTGATCGCTTTTTTAACGGCGTCGTTATTAGGTGTTACGTTTTCAATTTCAATCTTAAATTTTGCCAATCAGATTTCAAACGCGATGATGGCTATGGGGTTAGGCAGCACCCAGCAGCAGAATATCCACTATGTGGTGTTTTTGCCGCATCTGTCGCTGTTAAATTTGATTCTGATGTTTATGGTGCCGGCATTAGCGATGCGCCTGATTTCAGAAGAAAAGAAAAACCGCACGTTTGATTTGTTGCTGACCTCACCGATTTCGTCGGTGCAAATCGTGGTGGGTAAGTATTTATCTCTGTTGGCGGTGGTTTTTGGTTTGTCGGCATTAGCATTTATCTATCTGTTGGTGGCCCGCCGTATGTTTGATTTTGCCTGGGCCCCGGCCCTGTTGGCATTGACCGGTATTTTTTTGGTCGGTGCGGTGTATTCAGCACTAAGTCTGTTTGCTTCAAGCTTGACCGAAAATACGATGATCGCATTTTTTGTCGGTATTGTATTTAATATTTCAGTCTGGATTTTAGGTGGCTTTGCAGAGCTAGTTGAAAGCAACACCATGAAAGCTGTGTTTGACCAGATTTCATTGAACCAGCATTTGCAGAGTTTAGTTGAAGGTGTCTTACGGCTAAATGGCATGGTGTTTTTTGCCAGTGTAATTTTTTTGTTCTGCTTTTTGACCGAACGGGTAGTCGAATCAGCCCGCTGGAGATCGTAATATGAGTAAAAAAGGACGCTTACTTCTAGGTATTGCCTGCATTTTATTTCTGTCGTTTGGCGGTTTATACTTTGCCATTCAGGCGTGGATGCCGTTTATGTGGTTTATCTTGGCTCCGGCAGTCATTGCCTTTGTTGGTTGGATATACATGGATCGCAGGTTGTTGATCGAGCTTGCGACCATGAAGACAACGAAGCACGGTTTAAATTTAGGCGCGCTGGTTCTGATTGCGCTGGTATTTTTAGTTGGTCTTAATATTTTATCATCGAAGAAAAACAAATCATTCGATTTTACCACGGTTGGCCTGCATACGTTGTCGCCGCTTTCAATTCAGGTGTTAAACCAGCTTGAGGGCGATATTGAAATGAAGTTTTTTTATAAAGAAGGTGCTGAGAATGTCGAGGCAAACCGTAAAGCGTTTGCTCAGGTGGCGCGCCGTTATGCTGAA
The DNA here is from genome assembly GCF_056175625.1 of Bdellovibrio sp. SBM16. Classification (NCBI taxonomy): domain Bacteria; kingdom Pseudomonadati; phylum Bdellovibrionota; class Bdellovibrionia; order Bdellovibrionales; family Pseudobdellovibrionaceae; genus Bdellovibrio; species Bdellovibrio sp. SBM16. Next base: position 72,737 of record NZ_JBJKJG010000011.1, read on the forward strand.
GCTTCGAATAAGGTAAAAATCGACTATGTCGAAATGAACTCTAACCCGAAAACCACGGCAGAATACGGTGCTAACCGTCCGATCGGTGAAGTCTTTGTCGCTTATAAAGGCCAGAAAAACCGTGTGGAATCCCAGTTCTTGGGTGCGCAAGGACAGAAGTTCAACGAGCAGGAAATCACCAATGCAATTATTAAAGTTAGCCGTAAAGAGAAAAAAATCGTTTATATCGTAGAAGGTGACGAAGAGCGCAATATCGAAGACGAAAAAAACCAGAGGGGTGTTTCTTCATTCGTGCAGATGCTGGAGAAAAATTCTTACACGGTTAAAAAAATTAACCTGATCAAGGCAACGACGATTCCTGATGAAGCCAATGCACTTGTGATCTTAGGCCCGCAAAGCGCCTTACAAAAGTTTCAGATCGATGCGATCACTAAATACCTAAGTAATGGTGGTTCATTATTTTTAACCTTTGATGATAAAAACACTGCGGGCTTGAGTGGATTGTTAAATACTTTCGGTTTAAAGCTTGAGCCGCTCTATGTGTTTAACGTGATTAATTCGCCACTGGGGCAAGTGGTCAACTCTAATGAGCCGACAGTTGCCGTGGATTATTCACCGACCAGCCCGATCACTAAGGTTTTTAGCAGCAATCAAAAAGCGATTTTTGTGGCGCCAAACTCTTTAGTGCATGTGCCGGTAAGTGCGGATATCAAGGCTGAAATGTTAGTGCGTACGCCGGAGGCTTCGGTGGCGCTAGTAAACATGGACAGCGAAAATTATGAAGGCCAGCCGCGCTCATTTAATCTGATGGCCCAGGTGACCGGTAAACTTGAAAAATCCGAAAAGCCGTTTAAAGCCGTGATCGCTGCCGATACTGACTTTTTATCAAATGGGGTGATTTACCAGAACGTGAACCGGGATATTGCCTTGAATGCGATGTCGTATTTACTGGGAGACGGTGATTTGATTTCGATTTCACCAAAAGAAGTTTCGATCACGCAGATGTCGATGTCGCCTCCGGAATTTAGCCAATTTTACAAGTTTGTGGTGATGGGAGTTTTTTTTCCGTTACCATTTTTATTTTTAGGAATTGCCATTGTCTTATGGCTAAAACGCCGTCACGCTTAGGAAACACAACATGAAGTTTTATAAAACCCTAGTCTTAGCTTTGTTAGCCGTCGCCTTTTCCGGTGGTGTGTACTACTTTACCGTTATCGAGGCTGAAAAAAAGAAAGACGCAGAAACGCATATCGTCTATCTGCAAAAAGATCAGGTTAATTACCTCGAGATTCAGAATAAAAATTCGAAGTTTGTATTTCAGAAAACCGATAAAGGCTGGAACATCGAAGAACCGATCACCGATATCGCCGATCAGCAGCGTTTGATCGAAGTTCTAAACCAGCTGACCAATGAAAAACAATTGGCCGTAGCCAAAGAAGGCGCTGCCATTAACTGGGCGGAGTTCGGTCTGGATACGCCCGAATCTTTGATTGTAATCAAAAATAATCTAGGGCAGTCACAAAAAGTATTTTTAAGTGCGACAAAAAATTTTGAAGGCAATCATTACGCCCGTATCGATAACCATGAAAAAATCCTGGTGGTAAGCCCTATGTGGTATAACTTTACCACCGAAAAACTGACTTACTTTCGCGAAAAAAGTCTTTACCGTGGCCAGATATCGGCGTTAAAAAAGATTTCAGTCAGGTCTTTGGGAGATAATTTTAGCATAGTAAACGGTGATAAGGGGTGGTATTCACCGATTTTTGATAACTACATCTTGGATCAGAGTAAAGTGCGCGCGATGATTAAAGCCATCGCCGAAAACACCATTCAGGAATATATCGGTGAAGGCGATCCATCTGATGTCGAACGCAAAGAAAAAGGTCTGGCCAAAGACTACGTCGAAGTCGTCTTTGAAACCGAGAACAGCCGCTGGGCCGTGGCCGTTAATTTAAGTGAGCAGGATAAGGCCTTATACGCGTTAACTGAAAAGCCCACCTATTTAGTAAAACTTGATCTGTCGCAGTGGGAACTGTTCGGAAATCTGTCACTGGATGCATTACGTGACCGTAAGTCGTTGCTCAGTTTTGATATCCAGGCCGTCAACCGGGTGTTTGTCAAAAACGGCAATAAAAGCCTGCAATTGATCAAAGAAGATTCGAAGTGGCGTCCGGAGGACAACAGTGAGGCTGAAAAGATCAAAATCGACACAGCTTTAATCGAAGACCTGGTAAATCAGGTGCACGATCTCGAGATCACCTATTTTATTCCGGAAGAAGAAGGTAAAGAGTTTTCCGGCAAAGACATGGTTATCCTTAAATCGTCTGAAGACCAGCTTTTATTTCAGCTGAATTGGGGGCCGCTTCAGAGGAAAAAAATCAATGGTCTGGAAAAAGACTATTTTCTGGCGCGCACCCAGGCCTCTGAAAATATTTTCGGTTTAGATAAATCGTACATTGATCAGCTGCCATTAGAAAAAATTTTAAAAGATCAGATTGCTGTAGTGCCGGCATCAGAAAAAGGAACGAAAAAATGATTACAATTAAATCTCCGACACGCGTCGATCTGGCGGGTGGCACTTTAGATCTTTGGCCATTATATAACTTTGTGAATTCGGCACGTACGGTAAATCTTGCGATCGATATTTGGACCAAGGTAAATCTGGAAGGCCGCTCTGATAACAGCATTGAAATTCATTCTCTGGATTTAAAGCAGAAATGGACTTTCGAAAATTACAACCAGTTTATCACAACACTTGATCCGAAATTACACCTGTATCAGAGTGTGATTTCTAAATTCCATAAAAAAGCGGCCGGAGCGGTAGAAAAGGGTTTTTCGTTATCAACTCAGTCAGAAAGCCCGATCGGGGGCGGATTGGGCGGCAGCAGCAGTTTAATCATTTCAATCATGAAGGCGTTTTCTGCGCTTACCGGGATAAAATTTTCTTCAAGTCATGAGATGGTTCACTGGGCGCATAACTTAGAAGCCGAAATTTTAAATACACCTACGGGCACACAGGATTATTATCCGGCGATCACCGGTGGGTTAAATTATTTAAACTACGATACCTTTGGTATTACCCAGAAAATCACGGATCCAAAGGGGTCGCCGTTGTACGATAATTTTTTATTGGTTTACACCGGTCGCAGTCACCACAGTGGTTTAAACAATTTTGAAGTTTTAAAATCAGCTATCGTTCAAGAACCAAAAGTTATGGCTGCACTGAATAAAATTAAATTAATCGCAGATGATATGTGGGAAGCTATTCAGGCCAAGGCGTGGGATAAGCTCCCAGAGCTATTTCGTGAAGAGTATGACGCACGTATTCAACTCACTCCTGCTTTCACCAGTCCTGAAATCGAAAGACTGCACCAAATCGGCTTATCAAATGGCGCACTCGCTGTTAAAATATGTGGAGCCGGTGGTGGAGGGTGTGTCCTGGTCTGGGTAGCGCCTGAGCACCGTCAGAAAGTGATCAGCGCATGCGAAAACGAAAAGTTCCAGTGTCTAAACGCAAGGCCGGTAAGCCCGCTGCAAGATCCACTGTAACTGATCCTAAAGCAAATAATGTGATTCGGTTTATCGGCGTTTCTCTTGCGGGAGGAAAGTCTGATAAGGCATGCGTTGCTGTTCTTGAATATTACCCTGAACAAAAAAAGATTTTTTTATCAAGACTGTTTGAAAAGATTAAGTCTGACGAAACGATTTCTGGCGATTTAAAGATTCACGAACTTATTTTACAAAATGCCGACACGTTAAAGTACGTCGCGTTCGATACACCTTGGACTTTACCTAACTGTGTCACCTGTAAGCTAAAATGCCCTGGTTATGAGAACTGCCACCAGCCGCATATTGAGTGGATGTGGCGTCATCAGGAAGACCGGCTAATGAAAAAACGCCCGAAAAAATTATTTACGCCGTATACCCAGCGGGCTGTGGAAATGTATTTTGCCACAGAACTTGAAGAGGTGTTTCACCTCCACCATGCGATGGGTGCTAACACAGCCCCGTTACTGGCGCGCGCCGCGTTTATCCAGCGCCGGCTTACGGTAGAGTGCATTGAGGCTTTTCCAAAGTTAACTTTATGGCGTATGGGTAAAGCCTTGAATATGATGAAGTCGCAGCTTATCGATCACCGTGCTGCTTTTGGCGGAGATGAATCGCGCGCGCAGTTTATTCAGGCATTAAATGATAATAATATCGCTTTCATTTACCACCAGGATGCAAAAAACATGGTTGAAAATAATCATGCCTTTGAAGCCTTTATGTGTGGGCTGACAGCGTTTTTAAAGTACCGCAATTTAACCGAAAAAAGGCCAAAGGGTTTTCCAGCCGGAGAAGACTGGATTGAATTCCCGTTAGAGGGTCTAAAGATTAAGGATTTTGTCGCATGATTATTCAAACACATATTTTACAAAAAGCACTGGATGCCGCTCTTTCAACAGGTGCCGACTTTGCCGATATTTTTGTTGAAGATACCTACTCATCCAACCTGTCGGTTTTAAACTCACGTCCGGATAAAGCCATCGTTGGCCAATTGTACGGCGCCGGCATCCGTGTGGTATTTGGCACCGAAGTGGTGTACGTAACCACTTCTGACTTATCCGAAAAAGGTTTGCTTAAAGCTGCACTGATCGCGGCGCAAAGTCAGAAGGGTAATGCATCTAAGATGATCCAGCCGATTCACTTAAGTAATCCTGGTCAATTTGATTCAATTCATACCTTCGGTGATAAACCGTGGGAAATTAACCGTGACAAAAAAATGGCTTGGCTCAACTCAGCGGATCAACATGCACGCAGCCTAAGTACCCATGTCACCCAGGTGGAGGCCGCATTAAATGAAAAATTCCAGAAAGTACAAATCGTTAATTCTCGTGGTGTTTCAGTTTATGATGAACGCGCTTATTCGCGTTTTAATGTTGAAACTTTTGTTGAAACTAACGGATTTAGAGAAAGTTCTGCAGAAAATCATGGTCATATGGGGACTTCTGAAATTTATGACCGCTTTGATATCAAAGCGATGACCAAAGACACGGTTGACCGCGCGTTGGTGCTGGCAAAATCAGGTTTTGCTCCCGCGGGCGAAATGCCGGTGGTGATTGCTAATGCGTTTGGCGGTGTGATTTTACACGAAGCCTGCGGTCATGGTTTAGAAACCACCTCGGTGCAAACCGGCGATTCGGTGTTCGCCGATAAGATGGGGCAAAAAATCGGTAACGACTGTTTGACCGCCATTGATGACGGCACGATCGCCAATGAGTGGGGCTCACTTAGTTTTGATGACGAAGGCATGCCAACGAAAAAAACCACGCTGATTGAAAACGGTGTGGTGAAATCTTTCTTGGTCGATCAGGTGGGTGCTATGAAAACCGGTTTTGCCGCCACGGGCAGTGGCCGCAAACAATCGTATAAGTTTGCACCGGCATCGCGTATGCGTAATACCTTTATCGCGCCGGGAAAAGATACCTTTGAAGATATGATCAAAGATGTGGATTACGGCTTGTTTGCCAAGCGTATGGGCGGGGGATCGGTTAACACCTCAACCGGCGATTACAATTTTCAGGTGCGTGAAGCCTACGTGATTAGAAATGGCCGTATCGAGGAATCAGTAAAAGGTGCCTGTTTAATCGGGCGTGGGATCGACACATTGGGAAAAATTGTCAAAGTCGGGAGCGATTTAAAAATGGCGACTGGTATGTGTGGCTCGGTGAGCGGTAGCATTCCGGCCGGCGTTGGTCAGCCAGAGGTGTTAGTGTCGTCGTTAATGGTCGGCGGAAAGGCTAAATAAGATGGATCAAATTAAAGAGAGCTTTTTAAAAATTTCTAAATTAGCGACCGAGAAAAAAGCTCAGGTTGAGCTTTTGTACACCGAATCTGAAACTTTAAAATTAGGTTACAAACAGAAAAAATTAGATAAGTTTGAATCAATTCAAAGCCAGATCGCAGGCTTACGTGTATTAGTGGGGCCGTCACAGGGCTATGCTTACACTGAAAACTTATCGGAAGGGTCACTGCTAAATGCATTTAACGAAGCGTTTAATAATGCGCAGGCAAACGCACAATCGGCAAATAGTGACAAAGCACTAGCATTAGTAAAACCGCAGGCTTTACATATCACTGAACAAAAATTTATGACGGTGCCAATAGAAGAAAAAAAGAAAGTGGCCGAAGAATTAGAAGCACAGTGTTTGGCGCAGGATAAAATCCAATCGGTGCCTTGGGCCGGTTTTAGCGAAAGCCAAGGTACGGTGCGAGTCTTAAACTCGGCCGGTGTTGATTGTAAGTATTCTTACCAGGATTATTCTGCCTATGCCTATCCTCTGGCCAAAGATGGCGAATCACAAAAGATGGCCGGCGAGGCGGTTTCAACGAGAAACTTTAATGAAATTAAAGTTTCAGAAATCACGTCGATGGCCGTCAAAAGAGCCAAAGAAAAATTAAACCCACAAACTCTGAAAACGGGTAACTACGCGACTGTAGTAACAAGCGATGAATTTGTGACGATGATCAATATGTTTGAAAGTTATTTTTCGGCCAAACAAGTGTTTGAAGGAAAATCGCTTTTAAAAGGCAAGATCGGCGAAAAAATCGCAAGCCCGCTATTTACATTAATTGATAACCCACTCGATGAAAATCTACCCGGTTACCGCCCATTTGATTCAGAAGGTGCGCCTTCACAGAAAACAACACTGATTGAAAATGGCGAGTTTAAAACATTTATCACCAATCTGGAGTACGCTAATAAAATGAATCTGCCACACACAGCACACGCGGCGAGATCACCAGCGGGCACCATGGGAATCGGTTGTACAAATCTAATAGTACCTGCAGGTAAAGAATCACTTGAAGCCCTGATCGCAAGAAACAAAACGACCGTGGTGATCACTGAATTTACCGGTGGACTTCATGCCGGTTACAATGCAACGACAGGCGAATTTTCAATGCCAGCTGAAGGATTGTTGTACGAAGACGGCAAACTGATAGGTGCAATTGATCAATTTGTGGTTTCAGGAAATATTTTAGAAGCTTTGCAAAACATAGTCGGCTTAAGTAATCAGTTAAATAACGGTAACTCTGGGCGCGTTTGTCCGGATGTGTTGATTGCATCTTTAAGCTTTGCCGGCGCTTAAAGCGAAGTGACGGAATAGGGCTCTTTTTTCGTAAAAGACCCTCCAGCTGCCGCTTATATTCATTTAACCGTCTGAAAGTTCGACGCCAGAATGTCAGAATCATTACAGGCGAAATCCGCTGTTAAATCTTTTATATTTAACAGCTATGAAAACACAAAAGCTTGTAAGCCTATTTTTAGCCGCACAAATGATAACAGCCTCTGCTTTTTCAGCCGAGGTGTTAAAGTTCAAACAGGGTTGTTCATCGGGTGATGACATCCGTGTTGTCGGTGTGGGTGATTTGTTATTACATAATCGCTTACAGGATCAGGCTTCACGCAGTAAAACCGGTTTTAAGAGTCTGTGGACTTCGATCATCCCTTTATTTAAAGAGGCAGATATAGCTTACGCCAACCTTGAAGGCACGGTGGCTGAAGGTGTTATCCGCGGCGGTAAGTTACAACAGGATCCGGGTTTTGTGTTTGATAACGCGGTTTATAGCGGTTATCCGGCATTTAATTATCATAAAAATTTAATCAGGGATTTAATTGATTCAGGAATTGATGTGGTTTCGACGGCGAATAACCATTCTTTTGACCGCGAATCAATTGGTGTGGATATGACCATCGCCGAACTGCAAAAACAAGGTCTGTTATATACAGGCACAAAAACCAAAGCATTTGCAGCTAACGAGACCTGGCACACCATCACAGAAGTCAAAAACCGCCGCATCGCTTGGCTTGCCTGTACCTATGAGACTAACGGACGCCGTGATAAATTAAAGCAAGTGTTAATGTGCTTTGAACAAAGAGAGTTAGTGTTAAAAACGGTAAACGAATTAGCCAAGGACCCGTCAATTGATGCGGTGATCGTGACGCCACACTGGGGCGGTGAATACCAATTAAAGCACAACGCCCAACAGGCTAAACTGGGTCGCGAGCTGATTGAAGCCGGAGCCGTTGCGGTGATCGGTACCCACCCGCACGTAGTACAACCGTGGGAGAAATACACAACTAAGTCAGGCCGCGAAGGTTTTATCGCTTTCTCAACCGGTAATTTTGTTGCCGGCCAGTCACCGATTGAAAAGCGCACGTCATTAATGGTGAGTATTTCATTAACCGCAAAGCCCGGTGAAAAATTGCAGATCCGTGGTGTTGAGTACGTGCCGTTGTTAATCGACAGAAGTCGCGGTATTCAGTCAAAAGATATGCGTGTGGCTTTATCAACAAATCCAACCGGTATCGCATCAACAGCGGTCAAAATCTGGAATGATAATTATGCCCATGAAAACATGATGAAGCCCACGCGTAACGAATCGCTTGAAGCCATGTGTGATTTAAATCAAAAATAGTCAGGAGAAGTGTATGTTTAAGGTTATTGTCGGTTTATTATTATTTGTTTCATCTGCGGCATTGGCCAGTCCGGCTTGCTCGGCAGCGAACTCATCAGCTCATTTTGATATTACCGGGGTCATTCACGATAAATCGGTTCAGATTAATTTTTTTGATACCGGTTTTAATCTGCAATTGAGATCAAAAAGTAAAAACAGCTTAGTGTTAATGTTTGATGGTCGCAAAGCTTACAGCTTAAACGTAAGCCCTTACAGAATTTACTCACAAAAAAGTGCACTTAGCGCAGATATTTTCAACTGCCAAGAGACAGCTGCAGTTTGTGAAAAGTTACGTGTTGAAATCGTGGCTCAGCTAGAGGCGGCTCTTGATAAAGTCGACCGTAATAACAAACAGGCTGTTAACGCCATCATCTGCGCATTAGGTATCGCAAACAGCGCCAGGTAAGCACCGTAATGGCATTTAAATTGGAAGCTATAAAAGCCTATTAACCTATTACAATTTAAGGGGGTTATATGAGCTTTTTAAGTAATAATGTCGGCCTTTTGCGGCCGCTATTGGCTAGTATTTTGACAGTCTCATTCTTGGGCTGTCAGCCTCCTAAAAAAGATAATAAGCCTGCCAAGGTTAGCCCTTTTACCGGGGTCTCGAATCTCTCTGAAAAAACCATAACCTGTGAAGCAAAAATCCGCCAGATGATTTCGGGTAAAGGTATGCAGTTTGAAGCCGTGACTGAGCTTACAACCCAGGTGTCTTTTGCGAATAATTTTTTACGCCAGCAGAGCGAAGCCGAATACTCGATCGCCCAGGTAAACGACAATACCAAATCTATCCAGGTGGCTTATGCCAATGGGACCCAAGATTACACGCAGTCTTTAGAATATGATCTTTCATTAAACGGCCAAGACTCAAAAGATCCGATGAATCTAAGTCTTACATATGAGATGACGACCGTAGATGCGGTTTCGAATCTTTCGCAGCAGTATATGATCAATGACAACTGTGAACTGAGAAATACACAAACATCTTTTAGTACGATTAAAAAACTTGAAGATTCTAAATACGTCTACTCACAGGCTAATTACTACGCCAACGGCGAAGACGACCGCAAAACCGAAAACTTCACTTTACCTGAGGGCGGTAAACTTTCAAATTTTATTGCAGACTCTAATGATATCCAGGCACTGGATAAATCGTACACTTATAGCGAAGGGTTAGGGGTACTGCAGGCCATCGTCACCGGCGAAGCCAAGGCGCAGAAGAAAAAATTTGGTCTCGATTTAAATTTTGCGGTAACGACAGCGATGCTTAAAAATGACGAATTTAAAATGCATTTACAGATTGGGCAGGATGCACAGGCCGGCATCAAGTACAGCGAAGCCGCGGGCCAGGTCACATGGACTATTCCGCAAACACTCTGGTTGCAACAATCGTTAGGCAGTAGTCAGGAGTTAGATCAGACAATTGATGTTCAATTACCGGAAAAATACTTTACCACAAATAATTCGATCACTTTAAGCGGTAACAAAATCCCGGATTACGAGCATTTCGGTGCGTACTGGATAAAATCAGAAGAGCGCGTAACTGCTGACGGCAAAAAATCTGTCGTGTTAACCGAAAAAAATGTACCGACCATCAGCGGTACGGCAACGGCGTTAGATTTAGTGTCTAATAGCACCATCCAGACTGAGCTACCGGCCATTCAGAAGGCTGCTAAAGCGATTTTGGCCGTTGAGCCGACTAACCGCAAAGCACAGGTGCAATTAATTTTAAAATATCTCTCAGAAAACTATGTCTACGATTACAGTATGGTCGAAAACAATGTGGTGCGCCCGCTGACCACAGAAGAGGCGCTAAACCGCGGTAAAGGTGTATGCCAGCACTATGCGGTGATTTTCACGGCGATTGCGCGTGCGTTAAAAATTCCGACACGAATTATAGTTGGTTTTCTATTATCTGAACAGTCAGCAGGCGGGCATGCGTGGAACGAAGTAGAAGTAAGTCCCGGTTTATGGCAGGTCGTAGAGCCGCAGGGTAAATCGATGGAAGCAACGAACACACGTTTCTACTTGCCGCTTCTGCGCGGGCTTTTTTTAGAAGATAAAGATATGAAGTCTGCAAGTTGGGTGATGGAGTACTTGGATGCAGACTACAGCATCACAGCTCCGGTCAGTCATTAAACTAGACTTGCGGCAGAGGTTTAAACATTTCTTTTAGCTCAGGCATTTGCATCGGTACTTTTTCTAAAGCACTGATCCAGGTCTCTGGGGTTTCCATACAGAAAAATGCGTTCCATTTTTCGTTTTTCGCTTTTAACCGTTTAAACACAAACGATAACATTTCACCACGAAGTGTGGCGTCGTATCTGAGTTTATTGCCTTCAGAGGGAAACATCTCGGCCCCAACGACTAACGACTGCACGCCGAAACGATCGCGCATCATATGGCGCTGTTCGGGCTGGTAGCGTAATGTGCCGATTGAGATAATCGAAACGTCTTCGGGCGTAAATTCGCGGGTGATCTCGTCAACTAAAAAGCCGTAGTTTTCTTTCCATTCAGGGTGATAAATCATTGGATCAATATGAAAAGCCAGTTTGTAACCCTGATCCCGGCATTTTTTTGCGGCGGCGATACGCTCGTGAAAGCGGGCAGTGCCGTGCTCTTCACGGTCAATCACATACGGTGGGTTAATCGACCAGCTGACCACGATGTTATCTGCGCCTTGTAAATCCAGGAACTGATCGACTTTCGCTGATTTGGTTTTAAATTCTAAAGTCCATTTAGGATACTGTTTAAAAAACTCGATCAGCTTGCGCGAATACAATGTAATTTCATCAAGCGACAGTGAATCAATAATCTCACCGGTACCGACGCGAAACGGGTGGTTGGGAAAATCAGCGATCATGGCTTTAAGTTCATTTAACGCCTGATCAATATTGGTGTAGATCAAAGACATCTTGGTATTTAAATAACTTTGTAAATAACAGTAGCTGCAATTCATATTGCACTGGCTGCCAAGATTTAAAACGTGATAGTTACAGCAGGTTAGGGTTTTCTTCTGGGTAGCACCCGGACAGCGTTTAAAAAACTGACCTTTAAATTCTGTCAGTAATAACGTCTGCTTTGATAGATTAAATTCTTCAGCGGTCATCGGACCGCGCTGTGATTCTAAAAAGCCCGCATCAACCACTTCGATAATTTCAGGCGGGTAAAGTGCGCGCACGCGAAGGGCCACCTCTGAATTTTCAGAGCAGCGGTCGATATAGATTTTTTTAAACGTAGGTAGCGTATTACTTGCCACTGATCTGCTCCTTCACGCGCTCTAACGATGAAATCGCTTTGATCAGATCGGCCTCTGACGTGATAAACATTTTAAGTTCGATGCCAGCGCGGTCACCACGGCGTTCAAATTTGGTTTTTGAGCCGTACGGCCACGGCAGTTTTTCTAAGCGGGTTTTTAATTCATCATCGCGCTGGGTGGTTGCCGGATATCGTAAAGCGCGTAAGTGCTGTGACCACTTGCTAAAGTCATGCGCTTGTTCAAACAGTGTTTCTTCATGACCCATTAAAATCAGATCACTGATCAGCTCCAGATTTTTTAATGAATCGGTGTACGAAGTGCGTGCTTCGATTAATTGACTGAGCGCTTTAAATAATAGCTGCCATTGCAGGTCAGATTTAAGCGGCGACAAAAACACCAGATCCTGGGCTTTGACTTTTTTGGCCTCAAGCCATGGCTCCACCTGAGGCGAAAACCCCAATTCTTTGGCTTTTAGTAAAAATTGATCTAGACCCATGGTCTAGGTGCTAAATCATTTTTAGATTTTTGGCAATAAAGCCTTAAAACTCTTGCGTCTTTTTGGCATAATAAAAGGCATGAAAAGCTGGAAAAGCACAGCCGAAATCAACTTAGATGTGGTTTATTTCAACTACAGGCAAGGTTATGACTTTTCTCAGCACTCAGAAGTCTATGTCTGGGATCTGGATAAAACTTACCTGGATACCTCGATTGACTCGTTACGCGGTCTGTTTCGCACCATATTCGAAAAATCTCTGACCAAAAAAAATGTGCCGGGGGCCTCTGAGTTACTTAAGAGCATTTCACGCACCCGTAAAAAGCATTTTACCGAATCGGATTTTCCGCTGTTTTTTGTGTCGGCTTCACCGCCGCAGATGGAATCAAAAATCGCCGAAAAATTTGCTCTAGACGATATCGCGCCCTTAGGCATGTTTTATAAAGACAACTTAAGAAACCTGACACCGTCGCGGTTATTATTTTTAAAAAAACAGATCGGCTATAAAGTGCAGGCGCTGATGCAGCTGCGCTGTCATTTAAGCAGTGAAGTGCGCATGATCTGCTTTGGCGATGACTCAGAATCAGATGCGATTATTTATAATTTATTTTCGGATATCTGTGCGCGTAGGCACACACCGATGGCACTAGAGCAGCTGTTGGAAGATTTAGGTATTACCCGCGCGCAGATCGAAGAGATTCTAAAATTACAATCACTGGTGCCGATCCAGGATCCGGTCGAAAAAATTTATATCAATCTCGCGACCGATACTGACCCGGATTACTACAATAAATTCGGCCGCCGCACTTTAGCTACTTACGACACCTTCCAGGTGGCGCTTGATCTGGTGCAGGACCAGCGTTTATCGCTTGAAGAATTGGGTGTGGTGATTCAGGCCTTAGAAGAAAAATACAACTATTCTACGACCCAGCTGGTGCGCGGCTTTGAAGACTTAATCCGCCGCCGTGTGATCGGGTTATCCTCGTTTGAAATGATCAAGAACTACCTGATCGAGAAAAAGCGTATTTCTCTTTCATGGTCGCCAAAGTTTGAGCCGCTCAAAGAAAAGATCGTACAAAACGGTCACGTCTACCAGTTAGACGGGTTGTTTGAACCCTGGGTTCGAACCGATGTTAATTACCGCAATGATTTTTTCTAAAGCCGGAGCCTCAGTCAAATTTAAGAGGAAAAACCGTTGTGATCGCATTACCCGAAAATTTCGGGAACACCGTGCGTGCCACAACTTCTGATAAACAGGCTTTAAAAGACTTATCCTGAATATCCGAACGGTTGATTTCAACTTTTGTCACTTTGCCCGCCGGAGAAATTTCAAACGAAATCAGGACCTGGCCATGCGCCTGTTCAGTTTTCTGGATCAACTGTCCGTAACAGCGAAAAAAATCAGACTTTTTAGATGCTAAGATTTCCTCGATTTTAGACTGCGGTAACACATCTTCAGGCAAAGCGGTTTTTAAACCTTTCTGGCGCAGGCTTTCGGCGTTTTTTTCGTTCGACAGCGCGTAATCCATCGCGGTTAACTGACGGCCTTCTTTGCGCACCCAGAACGAGGGTTCTTTGCCGAAGCGCTCGATAAATACATCACCCGAGCGAACAGTGACAAGAGTGGTTTTATCATCGGTTTGTTCAACCAAGATTTCAGAATTTTCTAACACGCGCACTTCGCCGCCGGTCTGGCTGAACGTTAACAGCGCATCCGATAACGGGGCGGTTTTAATTAAATCCAGATGGCGGATCTTAAGTCCTTTTTTTGCGGGAATATCATCGTACTGATCAAGCCCGCGGGTGATAACACCGGTCGGGTTGTCAGAGTTAATTTCGGTGATTTTTGCGATTTCTTTAGAAGCTAACAAATCAAGGTTTCGGGTTGGAACAAACACCGAAACCATAATAAGCACAAGGCCAATAATGATGAGTCCGATGACGACTCTGTTTTTCATGAGTGTAAAATAAAACTATTTAGTTTCAGTTGCAGAAGCTGGTGCCGGTGGAGGTGGAACTTCAGTCGCTGTTTCAGAAACTGCGCCAGCTGCGTTCATCGGTGTCGTCGGGATAACCGCTGAATCGATGATCGAAGATTGGGTGCGTGAAGACAACATCGCTAGACCGATACAAGTTACAACCAAGATCGCTGATACAACTTTAGTCATTGTTGCAGCCAGGGTCGTTGCGCCGGTAGCGCCTAAAACCGAGTTAGAAGAGCTTTGAGAAGTAAATACGCCGCCACCTTTAGAGTCTTGCACTAAAACTAATCCGATTAGGGCTAAACACGCTAAGATGTGAACAGTGGCTAAAAATGTGATCATCGAAAGACTCCTTCAAGTATGAACTAATAAACAAACCGTTAACTTATCGAATCAACATAATTCAGTCCAGCATGGCCTCATTTTACGCGGCGTTTAAAGGTGACAAAGGCGCAGCTTTGGAGCATATCTAAGTGGATGTTTTTTGTGGTCTTTGAAGGTTTAGATGGCTCCGGTAAATCCTCTTTAATGAAGAGGCTTGAAGCCCATTTAAAAAATCTCAAACAAGACCTGATTATGACCCGCGAACCAGGTGGCACCACCGTCGGTGATGAAATCCGCGAGATTATTCTTAAAAAACAAGCCGAACCACCATCGCCTCGTACCGAGTTACTGTTATACCAAGCCAGCCGTGCCCAGCATGTTGACCTGGTGATCCGTCCAGCCTTAGCGCAAAAAAAATGGGTATTATGTGACCGCTTTTCCGCAAGTTCGATTGCCTTTCAAGGCGGCGGACGCGGTATCTCTTTAGCGCAAGTACAGTGGCTGAATGATTTTTCGACAGATTTGCTTAGGCCGCACTTAACCGTGCTGTTGGATTTATCAGTTGAGGAGTCAAAAAAACGCCGCTCACACCGTGAAAACACCACGGAAGTGGCCGAAGACCGTATCGAAGCCGAAGCCGACTCATTTCACGAAAAAGTGCGCCAAGGATTTTTAGATCAGGCCAATGCTGATCCGACCAACTGGTTGGTGTTAAACGCAGCTCTGACTCCTGATGAGTTGTACACTCAGCTGATTGCCAAACTTACGGAGAAACAATGGCTGCGTTAGTGCAACAGGTGATAGGTCACGAAGAACAAAAGCATATGCTTTTTTCTGCCGTTGAGCACGGTTCGCTTCCGCATGCGATGGTCTTTTCTGGTCCGGCAGGTATCGGAAAAATGAAACTGGCCCTAGCTTTGGCGCAAAGTTTGGTTTGCGAAGTACCAGCAAGTGGTAAAGCTTGTGGTTACTGCGGTGCTTGCATCCGTGTCGAGAAAAACCAATCTGAAAGCGTGCGTGTTGTAAGCCCTGACGGTTTGCAGATTAAAATTTCGCAGGTGCGTGAAATTCTGGATTTTTTATCGTTAGCCAGTGATTCACAAAATCGGGTGGTGATTATTGATCAGGCCAATCAGATGAATCCACAGGCTTCAAATGCATTACTTAAAACTCTGGAAGAGCCACCGCAGGATGTCTTTTTTATTTTAACGACAACAGATGTTCGTCTGCTCATGCCGACAATTCGTTCGCGTTCGCAAATCATTTCTTTTAAAGCGTTAACGTTAGAGAATCTTCAGCGCATTAATCCGGGGCTTGCGAGCTGGATGTACCGCTCGGCCCGCGGTCAGGCGGGTAAGTTAGCCGGCTTTGCCGAAGGTGAATCTTTAGAACGCAGAAATACTGATCTGGGTTTTTTTGAACATTTTTGGTCGAACAATAATTTTGTGATGGAAACCGATATTAAAGAGTACGTAAAAGACCGTGCTTCGGCAGCGGTGGTTTTAAAAAACTGGTACACGTTTACCCGGGATTTAATTGTGCTGCCGCAATCACGTGAGCAGGTTTTAAACTCGGATCAAATTACTACATTAATCAAATTAGACTTTATTCCGCCTGAAAAACTTTATGATTTCTCAGCGGCGCTCTTACAAGCCATGCAGGATATTGATAAACTGGATTTGACTCTGTTGTTTGAGTCGCTGTGGGTGAAACATGCAAGAGCTTAACTGGATCGATATTCATACACACTTAGACCGTTTAGAAGGCGGCGCCGAAGCCGCACTTAAACTTGCGCAGGATAGCGGCGTAAAAAAACTTATCACGATCGGCACCGAGCCGGACGATCTTCCGGTGGTGTTAGAGCTGGCGCAAAAATACTACCCGGCAGTGTATTGCACCATTGGCGTTCATCCGCATGAGGGTGTTAAGTACACTGACGACGTCGGAAAATTTTTGCGTGCAAATGCTGCTAAGCCTGAAGTGGTGGCGATCGGCGAAATCGGTCTGGATTATTACTACAACCAATCTCCGAAGGCCGAACAGATTCACGCTTTTCGTGAGCAATTGAAGATTGCTGAAGAAGTTGGTCTTCCGGTTGAGATTCACACCCGTGATGCCGAAGCCGACACCATCGACATTCTTAAAGAATTTCACGGTCGGGTAAACGGGGTTATTCACTGTTTTACCGGGACCGAATGGCTGGCCCGCGAAGCCCTGGCTTTGGGATATAATATTTCGATTTCCGGAGTCGTAACATTTAAAAATGCCGATTCATTGCGTGCGATCGTGCGCGATGTGGTGCCGTTAGACAGAATTCATGTCGAAACTGATGCGCCTTTTCTAGCGCCGGTGCCGATGCGAGGAAAATCTAACACCTCGGCATATATGGTTCATACCGCAAAACTGGTCGCCGAATTAAAAGGTGTAACCGTTGAAGAGCTGGCCAAAGCGACTCAGGATAATGCGGCAAAGATGTTTAAAAAAATTAAATTTAATTAATAAAAAGAAGAACAAGTAGGAGAGTAAAGAGTATGGCAAAAGTAAAAGTAGGTATTAACGGTTTTGGTCGCATTGGCAGAGTTTTCTTTAGAGCGGCTTATGATAAAGTTGAAATCGCTGGTATCAATTCATTAGATAGCATTGAAGGTTTAGTGCACTTATTAAAATACGATTCAGCACACGGAATTTTTGATGCTGACGTAACGCACGACGGTGAAAATCTGATCGTTAACGGTAAAAAAATCCCGGTTTCAAAAACTAAAGATCCGGCACAAATTCCCTGGAAAGCCTGGGGCGTTGAACTTGTTATGGAATGTACCGGAGCTTTAAAAGGTAAAGAAGATTATCAAAAGCATATCACGGCGGGTGCTAAAAAAGTCATGATCTCTGCTCCGGCCGACGGCGTGGATATGACGGTGGTTTACGGTATTAACCACAATGACTATGATGCTACTAAGCACACCTTTATCTCTAATGCCTCTTGCACAACGAACTGCTTAGCACCGTTAGCTAAAGTTTTAGATGAAGCGTTCGGTATCGAGTCAGGCACGATGATGACGATTCACTCGTACACCAATGATCAACGTATTTTAGATTCTTCACACAAAGATTTACGTCGTGCCCGTTCTGCGGCGGTGTCGATGATTCCGACAACGACTGGTGCGGCAAAAGCGGTTGGTCTGGTTTTACCTAACTTAAAAGGCAAAATCGACGGTTTGTCAGTGCGTGTTCCGACGCCTAACGTTTCGGTTGTGGATTTTACCTTTAACGCAAAAACAGTAATGACTGCTGACTCAATCAACGCAGCCTTAAGAAAAGCAGCCAACGGTGACATGAAGGGTGTACTTGCGGTTGAAGAAAAAGAATTAGTATCGGTTGATTTCAACGGTAATACCCACTCTTCAATCGTTGATGCAAAAACGACGATGGTTATTGCCGGCGCCGGCGGTAAAATGGCTAAAGTTCTTTCGTGGTACGATAACGAAGTAGGCTTTTCTAACCGCATGGTTGATATGGCTCTACACATGATGTCGAAGTAGGCCAGATTATGTCACAAGGTTTAAAAGGTATTAAGACAATCCGTGATTTTGAATTAACAGGTAAGACTGTGTTCTTGCGTTTAGACTTAAACGTGCCGTTAGATAAAAAAACTAACAAAATCACGGATGAAACCCGTATTAAAGCAGCGCTTCCGACAATTAATTACGCCTTAGAAAAAGGTGCCAAATTAATTGTGGCTTCGCACTTAGGTCGTCCTAAATCAAAAGATGACAAGCAGTACTCGATGGAGCCGGTGGCAAAACGCTTAGGCGAGCTATTGGATGTTGAAGTGGTATTGATGGATGAGCCGGATTCTGAAGGCGTTAAACACTTTTTATCGGCGCCCATGAAAAAGCAGATCATCTGTTTGGAAAACCTGCGATTTGACGAGCGTGAAACAGAAAATAAAATGGACTTAGCACAGCAGTGGGCGGCATACACCGATATCTATATCAATGACGCTTTTGGTGCTTCACACCGTGCACACGCATCGATTCACGCGTTTCCGGAAATCATGAAGCAAAAAGGAATTGGTTTCTTGATCGAAAAAGAAATTAAAATGTTGGACGGCTTATTTGAAAGCCCGAAAAAGCCTTACATCGCCGTGCTTGGCGGTGCGAAAGTTTCTGATAAAATCCCGGTGATTGAAAAGCTGATGGATATCTGCGACGGTTTTGTGATCGGCGGCGCGATGGCGTACACCTTCTTAAAAGCGATGGATATTCCGGTTGGTAAATCACTGGTTGAAACCGACAAAATTAAATACGCCAAAGAGATGATTCAACGTGTGGAAGCACGTAATAAAACTATTTTATTGCCGGTTGACCACGTGACGACATTAAGTTTTGGCGACACTGAAAATATCAAAGTGACAGCTAATGCCGAGATACCTGAAGACCGTATGGCCTTAGATATCGGACCACAGACGATCCGTAATTTCCGCGCGTGCCTAGAAAAGGCGAACACGATTTTCTGGAACGGGCCGATGGGTGTATTTGAGACTCCGGCTTTTGCCAAGGGCTCTTTTGCCATTGCAGAAGCCTTGGCTAATAACCCGGGCCTTAAAATTGTAGGTGGTGGTGATTCAGCGGCAGCAGCCGAAGCCTCTGGTTTTGCCGACAAAATGACTCACATCTCGACCGGTGGTGGGGCAAGTTTGGAATACCTACAGGGCGAAAGACTTCCGGGTCTTGAAATTTTACGACCACGAAAGCAGTCAGAAGTTATCTAACTAAGGATGTCAAATGAGTAAGAAAATTTTTGCGGCAAACTGGAAATTACAAAAAAATCCGATACAGGCTAAAGAGTTCTGCGAAGTGTTTCGCGCCCAGGTCATGCCGCAGACTTATTTCTGGGATCACAAAGAAATTTTTATTTTTCCGCAAAATTTTTCGTTAGATGCGGTTATTCACGCTACTAAAGATACGCCGGTCATGGTGGGGCCGCAGCATATTCATTTTGAAAAAAGCGGCGCTTTTACCGGTGAAAATTCGGCCGCTTTTGCCAAAGAGATGGGGGCAAAAACCGTCTTGTTAGGCCACAGTGAACGTCGCCAGTATTTCGGTGAACAGCACGATTCGTTAAATAAAAAAGTTAAACTTTGCCAGGAGTTGGATTTGCTTCCGGTTTTCTGCATCGGTGAAACTCTGGCAGAACGCGAAAAAGGCGAGACTGAGAAAGTTTGTTTCGAACAGCTTACTCAGGCGTTAAACGGGATCGATAAGTCAAAACGCATCGTCATTGCCTACGAGCCGGTCTGGGCGATCGGCACCGGTAAGGTTGCTTCCGTTGAGCAGGTTAAAGAAATTCATGAAAAGCTATTTCATAAAATGGCCGATCTTAATTTTTCGAACTACCAATTGTTATACGGCGGTAGCGTTAAGCCGGATAATGCCAAAGAATTGCTACAGGTTCCGCATGTTGATGGTTTCTTAATTGGTGGAGCTTCGCTTGAAGTAGAAAGTTTCATGAAGATCTGCAGCCAGTAGCTGCGCATGACCCACGGGTTTTAAGCCCAACGTCGGGTTTAGTTCTGACGTTTGGTCCAGTTTTGTGTCTCAAAACTAAACTTTTTCTCAAAAAGTGACGTTAAGTAAAATGTGAAGAAGTTTAGTTACACTTTTTTCATTTTAATCGCAGCGGTCATTTTGCAAACCTCAGTGGTATGGGGAAAGCAAAATGATGTTTCTATTTTTAATCAAAAAACAAAGTCTGAAGCCTTAGTTGCGGCCAAAGTCACTAAAGCCTTGGCAAAAAATCTTTCGCCGCAGTTTTTTACTGTGCAGGTGCAATCAGAAATTGCGCCGGTATCGTTAGAAGTAAAAAAAGTAACTGTTAATCTACAGCTGTCACAGAAGCTTTCTCCGGCTTACCGTACACAGTTAACGAAATGGTTAAACCAATGGGTTGAACAAACCTATGGTGTGCGCGGAAGCGCGAAAGTTGAGTGGATTAGTGTTAATGTTGATCAAACAGTTGCACCGTTTTGGTTAGATTTGATTGTCTTGACCGGGCTATTAGTGACGGCGTTATTTTTATTGGGCCGGGCAATCATCAAAGCGCGCCCGCCGAAACAGCTTTGTTTTGCGTTTATCGAAGGTAAAATTTCTGAAGTCGTCGAAACTGAAGTCATTAATGAAGATAAAGTCTACGTCGTGCCTGTGCAGCAATTGCCGTTATCGGAGTGGATAGCTGAAACAACAGCTGAACCGGTATCTGCCGCTGAAACCCTGGTGATTGAGCCGATCGTATCGGTTGAACCATTTATCGAAACCGAGCAGGCAGAAGATGTTATTGAAGACGTAAAAGTGGTTGTGTCACCGTTTGCTTTTACTGAGCAGCTTGATAGCGAAAGTTTTAAAGATATGTTTTTAAGTTTAGATTTAGCGGCACAAGTGGCGTTTTTTATGAAAGCCCCGCGCGCGACCGTACAACGCCTGACAAGCCACTTGGATAAAAAATTAGTGGCCAAAATCTTAGCTGAGACAGCTTGCGTGCAGGAAGCCAGCGACGAAGAACTTACAGCCCAGATGACAGCGTGGCAACAGGCACAACAAAGCAAGTCTCCTGAAGCTGTAGTTACTACGATCAGCGAAAAGACCTTACGCCTTAAAGAAATCTGGCTGCAACTTCCGCGCAAAGATAAATCTTTATTGTTAGAACAAATGGGTAAAGAAAACCCAGAACTGGCTGCAGTATTTTTGCAAGATCAGCTAGAAGTAAATGTTCTTAAAACCTGGTCACCGGAAAAACTAAGAAAATTCTGCCTGCAGGTCAGAACCCGTGAACTTGCGGCCGTGATTAAAGAGTTGCCGTTTTTAAGTGAAGTTATTTTATCGGTGTGCCCGCACACCATGCGCAGTGAAGTCCTTCGCGAAGCAGAGATGATGGATACCGTTAAAACCGAAAAAAACTTCGAAGCATTTCTGGTCACTTTCGACCGCTACACGATGAGAGTCACAAAAGTAAATAAATCAGAAACTAACCTGTTACAGATTAAAACTAAACTTTTGCAATAATGTTTCACAAATAAAAATTCTCAGTTTTAGAGTTTTTGCAGCTTGTTCTTCACCGACGGGTTTCGCTGGTGAAACTCGCTGGATGCCTTCGCTTTTAAAGCTGCAATATTGCAAAGGCACTGCGTGGAAAGATATGTACTGTTTCAATTTAGGACACTGTTCTTCAAATTACGCTTTCGCGTCAAGTCATTGGGCATGCGAAAAAGTCGCTGCCTCAATTAGATTATCTTAAAGCTAGAAAACGCTGGTCGGACGTTTGCAACCTATGGTCTTAAGTCTAGAATTATAAAAGTAAGCGAGGCCACCAATGTCGAAAATAAATAACCCAGCTACCCCAGAAACAGAGCACATTCATTTTAGAAGATGCCACATCTGCGGCACTATGAATGAGCGTGCCAGCTCATTAGTTGATCGTTGTGGCAGCTGCAATAAAGCGCTGGCTCCGTTTGTCTTTTTTGATGAGCAGCGTGCTTTAGGGGTTTCTGACGAGGCTCCGAAAGAGGAGCCTTCAAAACGTGCCAGTACCATCAAAATAACCCGTCTAGCCACAGAAACTATTTATCCACCAATCTGGGGACTTACAGTATATTGGTAGTATGAAAGTTACCTTAGAAGATATCCAGCAGGCCCAGAAGACCATTGAAAATTTAGTTAACTACACACAAAGCGATTTTTCTAAATCGCTTTCTGATCTTTTGGGGTCCGATATTTATTTAAAGTTAGAGAACACCCAAAAAACCGGAAGCTTTAAAATCCGCGGGGCATCTAATAAGATCACTAATTTAACCGCTGAAGAGAAAAAACGCGGAGTGATCTGTTGTTCTGCCGGTAACCACGCACAAGGGGTGGCGCTGAGCTCGGCGTTAAACAACGTAAAATCCACAATCGTTATGCCGGTCAATGCACCGATTGCCAAAATCGAAGCGACTAAACGCTATGGTGCAGAAGTGATCATGTATGGCTCTATGTTTGATGAGGCCAAAGAACACGCACTTAAACTGGAAAAAGAACACGGCTATGTATTCGTACATCCCTACGAAGATGAGCGGGTGATCGCTGGTCAAGGCACAATTGGCCTAGAGATTTTTCAGCAAATCCCGGCTCTTGATACGGTGGTTGTGCCGATCGGCGGTGGGGGACTGATTTCCGGAATTTCTACGGCGATCAAAGCATTAAATCCAAAAATTAAAATTATCGGCGTGCAAACAGAACTGGTCAGCACAATGGCGCAAATGTTTCACACGAAAAAGTTTGTGCCGTTAACAAAACCAGTTGCTACTTTGGCTGATGGTATCGCCGTAAAAACACCAAGTGAGGTCATGTTTCATTCGTTCATTGAAAAAAATGTCGATGAGGTTGTCACTGTGACCGAAGATGAAATCGCCGAAGCGATTGTGTTTTTATTAGAACGCGCTAAAACCGTTGCCGAAGGCTCGGGAGCGGTGACCGTCGCCGCAGCTTTATCGCGCAAGTTAGTTCTGGGTAAGCGTACTTGCCTGATTGTAAGTGGCGGCAATATCGATTTAAACATCGTCTCAGACATCATTAACCGCGGTCAGATTCAGCGTGGCCGTCTTTGCGAATTATCAGTAACAGTTCCGGATGTGCCAGGAAGCCTAAGCCGCCTAACCCAGGTAATTGCTGAACATAAAGCCAATGTTCTTGAGGTTCACCATGATCGTATCCGTCATGGCTTAAATTTAAAAGAAACCCGCATTGAGTTTGTGTTAGAAACAACATCACATGAACATATCAAAAGTATTATCGCCGCTTTAGAAAAAGCCGGCGCTAAAATTAACGTTTAATTGATCTTCCAGTGAATCGATAACTGGTCGTTTTCTTTTAACTGATGACGGCCGGATTTAATCGACTTGTTATTGATCTTGATAAAGCGCTTGTTGTGATCAAATTCTGAATACAGATAAAAAGAATCCAGCGTCAGCGGTGTTTTGACCGTGTACTCGCCGTGAAAGTTATTTTCTTTCATGGCCATCGTCGTCGGTTTAAAAAACTGCGACAAATCTTCCAGGGCAAAACTTTCATCAAGTAAAAAGCCGGCACGTACATTTGAATCAGCGATAAAGTTTAACTGGGCTTCTGACTTCAGCGCAAATTTTTCGGATTTTTTGGTGCTGTTTAGCTGCAGGAGCAGATATTTAAGAACCTGGCGGATCACGCCCTGCAATTCAAAGTTATATTCGCCGGTCGGACTGGCTTTGGCGACCACCGATTTTGGCGGCATAATCAGCTTAATCTGATTTAAAATCGGCTGCGATAAAAACTGATGTAATTTGTAGTGGTAGACGAACTCCTGGATCATGGCTGATTCGATCACATGCGAAGCAGCGCACATTTTTTCAGCCAACTGGGTGCTTGAAAAATCAATGTTGATCGTGCGTGAGTTTTGCTTTTCTTCAATACCTAAAGACACTTTTAAAAGTTTATCCTGGTATTTAAGACTTAAATTGCCGTGTCCTTGGGCGCGTAAGTCGAACTGGCGGTCAAACTCGGCTTTACAGGTTTTAAACCAGATCTGCTGAAAATCAGGCTCACTTAAAAAATCCAGGTACGGTGTAGCCCGGAAGCAGCTGGTGTAATGCTCGATCTGGGCTTCGAAAAATTCAGTGAGCAAAGTTTTTTGCGGGTGTGGTTCGATCATCATCGACCATAACATCGCGTTTTTCTTGTGCGCTTCGACCAGCGGTGAAAGCGGGATCTTAAACTGAATCTGGCTTAAATCATCACTCCAGATCAGAAACAGATTCGTCGTCAAAGACGAAATAAAGAAAACTTTTGAATAACTGTAGCCGCCGTTTTCAGGGTCATTGGTAATAAAAATATCGCCGGGATTAAGTTTTAAATACTTTTTTACGATCTGGTAGCTGACCAGGCGGCTGGTGGTGGTTGAGCACAGTTCCGAATCACGCGAGAATAATAAATCGCCGTTTAAGTTAACCAGTGAAGCATTTTTAAAATGATTCAGAAAACTCTGAAAGTAGTGGTAGTCCAGGTGCCCGTAAGAAGCTAATTGCAAACTTTTATTATCAAACATTTACAGTCTCTTATAAATTTCTGTCGTCCACGAAAACGGACTAACGGCATTATCAAGTTTTTTAAATAAAATATTTAAATGGCCTGTCCACTCAAGTTTTTCTTCTTTCACTTTGTGCAAAAGAATGTCGTAACCAAGTTTGTTTACGACAAAGTCCTGGATGATTTTCAGATCAAACGGCTCTTCATAATGGGCCTGGCCTTTTTCCAGAACCTTAAACTGTGATTCGATTTTTCCGCATAAGCTGGTTTCGGCCAGTTTTGGAAACAACTGAATCAGGTTCGGATCCTGAGAGATCGTTTTGTAAAAAGCATCGACCACCAGGGTTTTAACCGAACGGCCGGCCAGCATCGGCCCAGGCTCGATCGCGGCAGGAACTTTAGAAAACACCAAGTGACCTGAAGAATGAATTTTAACTTCAGAAAACGGGTGGATACCGATGGCTTCGGATTCGATGTGTTCGTAATTCACTTTTCCCCACGGACTGTTCCAAACCGGAGAAATTTTGTTTTTCATCACGATCCAGCGTTCGAGGTCGGTGTGAATTAAAAGATCTTTTTTATTCTTTTTAAATAGATTATGTAAAAACTGATCGGCACTGAAATATAAATCAATGTTTTCAAAATCTTTCTGAAATTTATTTTTTACCCAAAAATGAATTTCTGGATCGCCGAGGCAGTCCTTAAGTTCACTGACGATTTCTTCTTTGGTGCCTTCAGAGCCGGCGTTAATCAGGGTTTTACGTAAAGTGTGTAAATTATCAGGCTCGGGATTTTTAAACACTGAAAAGTTCTGTTCTAGAAAGAAATTTTCAATTGAGGCAATTTGCTCAGCACTGAACTGGCTCAGGCTGATCACCACTTTGTTCGCCTCGGGATTGATTTTTTTTACGCGCTCCAACTCAGTTTTTAACTGATCCAGCGTGAATGCTTTGCCAAGTGGGATGATCAGTGCAGCTGCAGCCAGGGACAGACAGGTTGAATCTTCGAAGGTGTAGTTATTCTCCTGATTTTCGTTTAGCACCTGAATCACGCTTCCGCCCAGACGGAACGATTTTAACCGGTCTAAATACTTAGTGACGATGTAGACACTGGAAATTGTATGCTCAGTCGTTAAAGGTTTTACATGTTGGTTTAATATCGCCTTTAAAGATGTCTGCGGTAAGAAGAAAGTTTTTTTCAGCAGAATATCTGCAGCAGAAACACTACGGGCTTCAATTTCCGCGTAGGATTCTCCTAAATAAATGGCAAGCGAAGCTTGAGAAATTGCATTTGAAGCATTGGACATAATAAGTTCGTCTATGTTAGAGATATTGTTATTGAGGGTCAATCACTATGAAAGTATCTGCAGAGATTTTAAGTCTAGTTCCTTATAAACCAGGTAAGCCGATCGCCGAGACACAGCGCGAGTACGGTTTAACAGAAGTCTATAAACTGGCTAGCAATGAAAACCCGTTGGGTCCAAGTCCCAAAGCGGTACAGGCTATTACAAAAGCCCTGACAGAACAGCACAGATATCCGGATCCTTCATGTTATGATCTGATCCAAAAAATCTCACAAAAATGGATCGTGCCCGCAACCCAAGTGGGAATCGGTAATGGCTCTAACGAAATTATCGATCTTTTAATCCGTATTTTCTGTGAGCCTGGCGACTCAATTCTGACAACTGAAGCGGCTTTTGTTGCTTATAAAGTTTGCGCCCAGGCAGCCCGTGTAAAAGTCAGATCAGTGCCGTTGCGCCCGGATTTAACCATGGATTTAAAGGCGATTGCCGATGATTTTTACCGTAATCCGGCAGCCCGCACGCAGTTAATTTTTATCCCGAACCCGAATAATCCGACCGGTACCGCGGTCGGAGGGGCCGAGATGGACGAATTTTTAACCCGTCTTGGTAACCGCGATGATGTTTTGCTGGTATTTGATGAAGCTTACACCGAGTATGTGCGTGATCCTAATTTTAAAGCGGCATCTTCATTCTATAATAAATATTCAAACGTGATCGTGATTAAAACATTCTCTAAAGTTTACGGTTTGGCAGGCCTGCGTTTAGGCGCGATGTTAGCCCCTGAGTTTGTGTTAGAACTGTATAACCGTGTAAGAAATCCGTTTAATGTGAACGAACTGGCACAGGTAGCCGGCATTGCTGCGCTTGATGATATTGAGTATATGCAGGCATCGCAAAAATCAGTGTGGGAAGGTCTGGATTACTTCTATAAAGAATTAACCCGTTTAAAACTTCCGTACTTTAAATCTGAGGCTAATTTTGTGTTGTTCGACACACAAAGAAACGCCGAGGTTTGTTTTACCAACTTACTTAAAAAAGGCATTATCTTACGCCCGGTCGGTAATTACGGTTTTCCAAATTATTTACGTATGACCGTGGGTCGCCCGGATGAAAACCAAAAAGCCATAGCCGCCATCGAACAAATGTTAACTGAGGTTCCAAAGCTGTAGTCTTTACTGTCCAGATTTCTGACAGTGTCGAAAAACGCCACTTTCATATAGTATCAGCCAATTATTTAAGGGGATATTATATGAAATGGTTTAAAGGCCTGACTCTGGCTGTTATTGCGGGATTTGTAGCTTCTGGTTGCGCACCGAAAGACGAAAAAACCACTATTGTACGTGAGCGCCAGGCTCCGGAAAAATTAGTTGAGTCAATGCAGGTGACTGCTGATGCCGGAACCATCGTGTTGCAAAAATCCGCCTTAGGTAAAGCCTTTTTATTAACGCCATCTTTGGTTTTTTCTAAGCGTATGCCGGACTTTAACGATTTTAAACCACAGATCGTATCGTTTGAACGGTCGGCTTTGCGCATTGGTTTATTTCGTTTAAGTGCGAACAATGTTTACGACACGATCCCAACAGATAAGTTACTTCAGACCTTTCGAATCGTTAAAGAAACTAATGAGACATTAAGTATTGATATCAGCGAAGGTTTTAAAAACCTGGCGCTTGAAGAGCATTTAAGTATCGTCGACAGCGAAACCATTGAGCGCGCCAGCGAAGGCGGCGAGGGTTTAGAGACCACAATGGATATCAAAGAGGCGATGATCCGTAAAAGCGAAATCAATGGCAACGTGATGTACGTTGAGCAAGCGGTGCGAATTGGCAATTTATCAAAAAAAACGCCTAAAGAAGACGACGAAGAGTCGATGCCGAATGATCCGACAAAAGCCGAATTAACGGCACGTGTGATTATTGAGATTAAGCCTTACCTGGCGAATGATAAATTCCAGTCACAACTTTTTGATAAAGAACAGCGAGTCGGTTATTTCATCAACTTTGCCTTTTTACCTAAACAAGACGAAGCCTTACCGCAAATCGCTAAATGGGATTTATCTGAAGAACGTGAGGCCATCACAGTGGCTTTAGAAAATAATATTCCGGCTGAAATCGTTAAGGCCACCGAAGAAGGTGTCACATACTGGAACCGAGTGGTGGGGCGTGAAGTGTTAAAAATCCGCCATGGTTTTAAAGCCACTGACCGTGTATCAGATCGTATGATCGTGGTGCGCTGGGTGCAGTGGGATTCAGCGGGTTTTGCTTACGCTTCAATGCAATCAGACCCGCTTTCGGGAGAGATTTTGCGCGCACAGATTTTCATGACATCGTCATGGCTAAAAGGTGCTATTAAGAGTACGCAGTTACCGCTGGGTAAAAAAGCGGGGCTGTGTGTGTTTGAACAAAGTCAGTTGAAAACACTATCGGGCATGGTGAATTTATCTGAAGCCCAGAAATTAAAATATGCCCAGGATGTGATTCGTATGGTGGTGGCCCACGAAATGGGTCATGTGATGGGTTTACGTCATAATTTTTCGGGTTCGCTAAATCATGAAGGTAGTGATAAAGATTTATTAAAAGCAAAAAAAGATTATTTAACCGATGAAAAACACCCGGGCTTTTCGTTATCATCTACGGTGATGGATTATGAAGGTGGTATTGAGACCGCATTGCTTGGTGCGCATATCCAGCATGCGACGTTACCGTATGACCGTGCCGCCATCGGCTGGGGCTACAAACAGGAAAAAATCGAACTGGCCGCCAATACCTACTGCTCAGATGAGCACATTATGTTGGCGAACAAACAGAAAGCCGCAATCTACGGTTGTGAACGTTTTGACAGTTTAAAAAATCCGGCGGTGGGTATGGTAGAAAGTATCAAAGCCGAAATCTCAGGGCTTGCGGCATCTACTTTTGCCGATGTTGTCTTTGATAAAACCGCTGATCACCCTTACCAGCAGAAGAAAACCCTCGAGCAGTTAGCACAGATTTATCTGCATCTGGATCTGGGTCAGCTTGAAGATGTTCTTTTTAAGGCTGCCGACACGTTGTCGATGTTGTCGATTGATTCTGTGATCAAACAGTACTCGTACTCATTTAATCATACAGACAATAAAGTGACATACGACGGCTTGATTGAGGCAAAGCTTAAAGAAGATGTAAAAGCTTTTGGTGGTTTGAGCGGCTTAGTAAAGCAGGTCTTAAATTTAGAGTCGAACAACGTCGATGATTTACGTATTGTAGAAAACCAGGTGCAGGAATTTTTCAAAACATTAACGGCAGCACAGTCGGGTTTAACCGAAGCCGATCTGGCAAAAGTTTCTGAGAAAATGTTAGCTTCGGCCAAAGACGAAGATAAAAAACTTTTGGCTAAAGTGATGAGTAAGCTTGTGCCGGTGTACACGGGCCAATACCGTTACAGCTCGCATAAAGAGTATCAGGATGCGCAAAAAAATCCTGAAAAGTATAAGGCACCGATCATGCGTTACCGTAGTGAGATTAATTTGGGTGATGCCAACGAATTAATGTCGTTATTTAAAAAAGCGGTTTTAAGCGGCAAAGGTGAGGCAAAAAAAGTAACGGTCAACGGTCAGGAGTTAGAAGTCAGACTTTTTGGTCATGGTTATGAACGTGACGCTTTAATTAAAGCTTTCGTGTTAGAAAACTGGCCAGCCAGCAAGCACAGCGAAATCCGACCGGCGTTAACAGAACAGCTGGCGCAGTTAAAGGCCGAAGCGGTTGTCAACACTTTGGCTGTACTTAAAGCGGCCGGTCAACCGGTTCCAGAATCATTAACTTATGCCGAACTGGTTAAAGCCGTTGATGCGATTCCGTTTTCGCAATTGAACGGAATTTACGCTTTCGAGCTAAAAATGTACGACCTAGCAGTGCTTGAAAAATTAGAAAAAGCTAAGCCCGAGTAATAAAATGAACAGAAATCAGTCACGTCATCGTGACTGATTTTTGAATCACATTTTGCAGTTTACAAAATTCTTTTTCATAAGCTAGATTAGCGTCCCATGGGTTATGTGATCACAATCGATGGGCCAGCGGCTTCGGGCAAATCTTCGCTCAGTCGTGAACTCTCAAAAAAATTAGGCTGTCCGTGGGTTTCTACGGGTGCATTTTACCGCGGACTAGGTTACGCGGCGCTGCAGCTTAAGACGGATCTGACTGACCCGATCGCTTTATCCGAGCTGTGCAATTCCAATATCTGGGAAGTACGCCTGGCCTGGGAGCGCACCCAAGTTTATTTTAAAAACGAAAATGTCACTGACCAAATCGCCCAAGAAGCGGTGGGTAACGTTGCCAGTAAAATCAGCCATTATCCTGAAGTGCGCCAGTCTTTGCTGGATCATCAGCGCAATTGTGCCCTGGTAAACGACGGATTGATTGCCGAAGGCCGCGATTGTGGGACCGTGGTTTTTCCGCACGCTGAGGTTAAGTTGTATTTAACCGCTGACTCGGAAAACCGCGCCCAGCGTAGAGCCCAAGAGTTAGGCATGGATGAAAAATCCCTGGTTCAGCAGCAACAGATTCGAGATAAGCAGGATTCGACCCGCAAAGTGGCCCCGTTATCGGTGCCGGCCGATGCCCTGGTGATTGATACGACCAGTATGGATTTAGCCCAGGTCGTTGCCACGGCCGAGCAGTATATCCGCAGCCGTATTTCCCTCTAGAAACCCACTCTGAAAACTGGGCCCCAGACGTCCCAAAATTCTCCATTGACCCCGTAAATAAACTCCCGTAGAACGACTCTTCAACCTTAGAGTTCCAAGAGGATTCTTTGCGTGGGAGGAAAGAAAAAAACAAAACATGAACAAAACGTTAAGCAAAAGCCAAAAAGAAAAACTATCAGTCCTAGCGATGCTAGATGCTGAAGACTCAAAAATTCCAGCGAACCCAGGTATTCACTCGGGTGCAAACAAAGCTGGTGAATTCGAAAAACTTTTCGAAGCTTCAACAAAAGAACAAGACTTCAAAGTAGGTGACGTAGTCACTGGAACAGTTGTTGAAGTACAGTCAGATTACGTACTAGTTGATATCAACTACAAATCTGAAGGCTTAATCCCAATCAATGAATTCCGTATCGTAGACGGTGTTCGCCAAGTTAAAGCTGGCGACAAAGTAGAAGTATTAATCGACCGTATCGAAAACGAAAACGGCATGATCGCCTTATCTAAAGATAAAGCTGACATGTTACGTGCTTGGTCTGATATTTCTAAAGCTGCTGAGAACGAAGAAATCATCGAAGGTTTAGTAGTTGCTAAAGTAAAAGGCGGCTTATCTGTAGATATCGGCGTTAAAGCATTCTTACCTGGTTCACAAATCGATTTACGTCCAGTACGTAACATGGATGTTTACTTAGGCAAGAAGTACAAATTCAAAGTTATCAAGTTCAACAAAAAACGTGGCAATATCGTATTATCTCGCCGCGCGATTCTTGAACAAGAGCGCGATTCATTAAAAGCTCAAACAGCTGATCAAATGAAAGAAGGCGCTACAGTAGTTGGTCTTGTTAAAAACATCACTGATTACGGTGCATTCATCGATTTAGGTGGTTTAGATGGTTTATTACATATCACTGATATGTCATGGGGCCGTATCAAACACCCATCTGAGATGATCAATGTAGGCGATGAAATCAAAGTTAAGATCTTAAAATACGACACTGAAAAAGAGCGCGTATCTTTAGGTATGAAACAATTAACTGATGATCCATGGGCTAACGTACACTCTCAATACGCCATCGGTTCTAAACACAAAGGTAAAGTCGTATCAGTTGCTGAGTACGGTGCGTTTGTTGAATTAGGCGAAGGTATTGAAGGTTTAATCCACGTTTCTGAAATGTCATGGACTAAACGTGTAAAACACGCCAACCAAATGGTTCAAGTTGACCAACAAGTTGATGTACAGGTTTTAGCTATCGACACTGAAAATCGTCGTATCTCTTTAGGTATGAAACAGCTTCAAGCTAACCCATGGTTAGAAATGAAAGAATCATACCCGCCAGGAACAATCATTGAAGGTGAAGTTAAATCTATCACTGACTTCGGTGTGTTCGTAGGTATTGAAGAGGGTATCGATGGTTTAGTTCACATCTCTGATTTCTCTTGGACTAAACGTGTAAATCACCCATCAGAAATGTTCACTAAAGGTCAAAAAGTAAGAGCCGTTGTTCTTGGCGTTGACACTGAAAACGAAAGATTCTCTTTAGGTATTAAACAACTTGAAGGTGATCCTTGGGCACAAATCGAAACTAAATACGGTATTGGTACACAACACGAAGTGAAAGTGACTAAAACTGTAGATTTCGGTGCTTTCGTTGAATTAGATACTGATATCGAAGGTTTAATCCATATCTCTGAATTAACAACTGATAAAGTTAACTCTGTTGAAGACGTTGTTAAACCAGGCGATAAGATCAAAGCTGAAGTTATCACGATCGATAAAGATGCACGTAAAGTGGGTCTTTCTGCAAAACTTGTTAAACTTCGCGAACAAAAAGGCGATGTTGACGAGTACGTGAAAAAAGCGACGGCAACTTCAAAAACTAGCTTAGGCGATGTTTTCGGAGACCAGTTTAAAGGTCTTAAGAAGGACTAGTTCGATGCTATGCGGCTAGTTTGGCCGCTGCGCTAGTTGTCCTTTCTGGACGGCCTGTCTGACGGCATCCGTGCCGTCAGAATAAAAAATGACTCGATCATATTTAGGGAGCAAGAAATTGCTCCCTTTTTTTTTGGTTTTCATTAGAATTTATAGGGTATTGCGAAGCTACCATCCTTGGCGGGCTTCTGACGGCGTCCTGCCGTCAGACCGATTGGGTTGGGAAGTTTGGTTTTTCCATGGTTGGAGATTTGGATGAAAAACATGTCTTTTCGTAAGATGGTTCTATTAGGGTTATTTATCGGTTTTGCGGCATATATCGGTTATCGCGGTTATAAAGTGGCAACGACAGGGCTTCCGGGTTCTGGGAGCGAAGGTTCAATCAGTTTAAATAAAAATGAAATTCTGCACTTAGAGATCAACGGCGTGATCATGAACGGTAAAAAGTTTTTAGAAAACTTAAAGCGTTATTCTGATGAAGATGCGGTTAAAGCTATCGTGATTGAAATTAATTCTCCGGGCGGTGCAGTTGGTCCTTCGCAAGAGCTCTATCTTGAAATCAAACGGGCCAAAACCGAAACTAAAAAACCAGTCGTCTGCGTATCAACAGGCTTAATTGCTTCGGGCGGTTATTATTCGGCGATGGGCTGTGATCATTTGATGGTGGCTCCGGGGACGATGCTTGGTTCTATCGGTGTGATTATGGAATTTGCCAATTTAGAAGATTTATACTCTTGGGCTAAAGTTAAACGTTACACCATTACTTCAGGTAAATTTAAAGACTCAGGTTCGGAGTACCGTGCGATGCGAGACGATGAACGAAAATTATTCCAGGATATGATCAACGAAGTTTACGACCAGTTCAGAACAACAGTTTCAGAAGCACGTAACCTTCCGTTAGACTTTGTATCGCAGTATGCGGATGGCCGTGTGATGACCGGTGCCAAAGCTGTTGAGTTAAAATTTGCTGATTCGATTGGAACTTTTGAAGATGCCATTCGTTTTGCGGCTAAGCAGGCGAATTTAAAAGAAGATGACTATCATGTTTTGCGTCCGCGCAAAAAAAATCCGGGCTTCTGGGATTTTATCATGGATGACCAGGAAGAAGACGACTTAAATTCTATTTCTAAATCTGAGCTGCAGGCGGCTATGAAAGGTGAGCTTTCAAGTAAATCTGTTGAGACGGCCATTAAGACTTTATTTAAAATGAAAACTCTTAATCAACCGATGCTGCTTATGCCGGGATATTGGGAGTAAGCAAGCACATGGCGGGTAAGTCAAAAGCAGCAGGTAAAGACAACAAAATTGCTCTGGTTAAAGTCGATAAAGAAGTGTGGCCAATCGAGCGCGATATTTTCTATCGTCCGGGCCGCATGAAGTATGTGCGTAAGATTATTAAACCCAGCGGTTGTGTTTTTTGTACTTCAGCAGCGAAGAAAGAAAGTCTGGCCACGCTTTGTGTTTATAAAACCCAGTATACACAAGTGGTGGTTAATAAGTTTCCATATAATAACGGGCATGTTTTGGTTTTGCCGCTTCGCCACACCGGTGATCTGCTGACATTAACCGAAGCCGAGTACACGGATTTGCATCAGGTCTTACGCCTGTCGATCCAGGCAGTTAAAGATTTATACAACCCGAACGGTTTAAATATCGGCATGAACCACGGCGCGACCAGCGGCGCGGGGATTCCGGATCATTTGCACTACCACATCGTGCCGCGCTGGAACGGCGATCTTAACTTTTTTCCGCTAATCGCAGAGACGAAGTTAGTTATCGAATATCCGAAGCAAACCTATACTAAACTTAAAAAATATTTTCAGAAGAACGGTTAAGGCGAGAAAGTATCTATGACATCATTTTCTGTGGCTCCTATGTCTTCGGTCGTAAAAAAGTTATTAATTATCAATGTGGCGATCTGGGTCGTTGTTCAGATCCTGTTCGA
This sequence comes from Bdellovibrio sp. SBM16, assembly GCF_056175625.1. Lineage (NCBI taxonomy): Bacteria > Pseudomonadati > Bdellovibrionota > Bdellovibrionia > Bdellovibrionales > Pseudobdellovibrionaceae > Bdellovibrio > Bdellovibrio sp. SBM16. The sequence goes on from NZ_JBJKJG010000011.1 coordinate 107,238, forward strand.
TCGGGCTTTTGGCTTTCACCACTGGCGCCTAATGATTTTAACGCCGGAACTGGTGCTTGAAAAATTCTACATTTGGCAATTGGTGACCTACCAGTTTTTTCACGCGATTTCGCCCTTTCACTTATTGTTTAATATGCTGATGCTGTGGTTCTTTGGCTCTGAGCTGGAGCGCCGCTGGGGCAGTAAGTTTTTTACCTTTTATTACCTGGCGTCCGGAGCCGGGGCTGCAATTATCTATTGCATCGGTGTGGGCATTTATGCCGCCGTCAGCGGATTTAAACCGGTGTTGTTGACCCCGGTCATGGGCGCTTCGGGTTCATTATTTGGTTTGTTAGTAGCGTACGGGATTATCTTTGCTGACCGCGAAATCTATTTTATGGGGTTCTTTCCGCTGAAAGCGAAGTATTTTGTCATGCTTGCCGGAGCAATGGATTTAATGTCCCTGATGGGAACTGGCTTTGCCGGCGGGGAAGTGGCGTATTTAGCCCATTTAGGAGGCATTGCCTCAGGTTTTCTGATTTTGCGCGGTCATGTCCAATATAAGAACTACCAGTCCAAGAGCAAGCTTAAGAAAAAGTCGTCGAACTTGCGCCTTGTGGTCGATAATGATAAGTCTACTAAGGATAATAATCCTAAATACTGGAACTAGAGGTACCTATGTCATTAAATAAAGCTTTAGAAGATTTAAAATTCGATAAAAGATTAACTGAGTTAAATTTACGTTTAGGTCGTATCACAAAAGAAGAAGTCGAAAAAAACGTCGCTTCTTTAGAAGATCTTCAATCGCAAGTTGAGCAATTAGATCTAGATTCTGAAAAATCAGAAAACAACTAGTAAGCTAAAATTCTTTTTACATGCTACCGAACCAACCTATCGACATTTACTGCATGGCCAACCAAGACCGCAGTGATCGTGTGCGCTGGCTCATCGAAGAAATAGGTCTTGAATACCGTGATCACTATTTAAAGCGAAAAAATGGTGATCTAAATTCTCCGCGCTACTTAGCGCTTAATCCCACAGGCCGCGTTCCAACTATTGTCGACAACGGTAAAGTCGTTTTTGAATCTGGTGCTATTTGCCTTTATCTGGCCGACAAGTACCGCGACAAAAAAGCATTGGCCCCGGCCTTAGATGCTATCGATCGTGCCGATTACCTGCAATGGATGGTGTGGTCGGTGGCAAGCCTAGAGTGTGTTATTGCACGTATGTTTACCCACGTGAGTACCGAAGCCGAAAAAGCCGAAACCCATGCGTTTGTAAAAAAACAATGTGCGGTCTTTGAACGGGCCCTCAATCCGCTTTTAGAAAAACAAGAGTACATTTTAAAATCAGGATTTTCGGCCGCTGATATTATGCTGGCTGCGGTGATGCCGGGGGCCTGGGAATACCTTGTAGAACCTAATCCAGCTATCAAAGCCTATATGCAACGCCTAATGCAAAGACCGGCAGCGCTAAAGACCCGCGTATTTGAAATACCGGATATGTCACAACATTAAGTCATGCCGGCCGTCGAGAAAAAAGAAAATCCATCTGCATTTAAACACTGGTTCAACGAAGCCTTGGTAAAGCGTCTTGCAGACAGTTTAAAAAAATCCTATCCCGAATTTAATGTGAAAAGTTTTATGCAAGTGGCTCATAAACTTCCAGCGTTTGAAATGAAGCCGCGTGTGCATTTAATCCGCGATGCGATGAAAGCCGAGCTTCCGGACGACTATCTGCAAGCAGTTGCAATCTTGCTAAAATCAGCCGATGTCGGAAACCTGAAAGGTTTTGACCTCTGGCCTTATACCGAATTTATCCAACAGCATGGGTTAGAACATGTCGAAGAGTCGTTAAACGCACTTTATCATTTAACATCGAGATTCACGGCTGAGTTTGCGGTACGTCCGTTTCTGGTGCAGCACCCGAAAAAAACTTTTGCCACGTTAAAAAAATGGAGCACTGATAAAAACGAACATGTGCGCCGCTGGACCAGCGAAGGTACCCGGCCGCGCCTGCCATGGGGATTAAAGCTGCATGCTTCAATCGTTGATCCAAAGCCGGGCTTAGAGATTTTAGAAAAATTAAAGTTCGATGATTCACTGTACGTGCGCAAGAGTATTGCCAATCATTTAAATGATATCGCTAAAGATCATCCGGATCTGGTGATTGCGACCCTTAAGGCCTGGCAGAAGAAAGCAAAAGTAAGTGACAAGGCCAAGCTTGCCTGGATCACCAAACAAGCGCTGCGCACGCTGATCAAGCAGGGGTATGCGCCCGCACTCGATGTGATGGGATTTGGCAAAAAAGCCCAGGTGCGTTTAGGTGAACTGAAATTAAATAAGAAAAGATTCACCGAAAGTGATGTGCTGGCCTTTGAGCTGCAAATAACATCGCGCAGTTCAAAAGCGCAGACCTTGGCCATTGACTATATTATTCATTACCAAAAGGCGGGCGGTAAACTTTCACCGAAAGTTTTTAAGCTAAAAGTGATCGAGTTAAATCCTAAAGAAGTTTTTACGGTAAAGAAAAATCATTCTCTTAAACCAGTGACCACCCGCAAACATTACGCTGGTCTACATAAACTTCAGATTCAGGTAAACGGCAAGGTGCTCACATCTAAGGAGTGGTATCTTAGTTTATAACTTAGACCACTCTTCGCGTAAGATCTGCAGATCGTCGCCTTTTTCTATCAGATAGAGGGTTTTAATGCCGGTATCCTGATGCAGCTCAGATGAGTAGTTTTGAACGAATTTAATGATGTACTGGTTCTGCGTATGTAAAATGCTCGGTTTAGAAAAATCGATAGTGATTGTTTTGTAGATGCCTTTTAATTTTTCTTTGTGTTTTAACCACGATTTTTTATTAAAGCTCGGTGCCGAAAAATCGTCTGAATAAAGTTTGATATAATTATCCAGATCCTGCTTTTGCCAGTAGTCTTTCCAGGTCGCTAACCAGGCTTTTACTTTGTTACGCTTGGCTTCGTGGGTGATGCTATCAACCCAGTTTGTTTTGGCATTGATGATGATATGGCTTTTGTTTAAGGCAATCTGATCTGCCAGTTTCTGGATGTTTTCGTTGCGTAATACCACACAGCCCTTGGAACCGCGGTTAAGCGGAACAGAGTCCGGTATTGAGTGAAGCCAGATGCCGTCGCCGGTTTTATTTTCGAACTTGTCAAAAACGTTAGGGTAGTCGGTAGTAAAAGCCAATGAACCGTACTGGTCAAAAGGGATCTCCGGCTGTGTGAGTTTTTTCTGTAAGAGGTAAATACCTTCCGGCGTTTTTTTGTCGTTACGTTTGGTTTTGTTACCGTCTTTTTTGCCGATATCTATTTCAAAAGAAACCGGCGCAGTTAGCGACTCTTCTGACTCGAAGAAGTAAAGTTTGCGCTCGGATTTATCGGCGATCATGATTGAGGATTTGATCGCCGGATCATCAGACAGCTGCAGAATTTCATTTGGCAATAACACTGCCGTGCCAGAGCCGGTCTGGGCAATAACATTTACTTTCGCAAGAGTTAGGGCGGCGAAAGTAAATATACGCAAAAATGCAGAAGTCTTATTCAGTTTCATTCTCGTAAAAATCATCTTGTCCTATTCTGAGACATCAGACAACTCTTAGGCAGCCGTATTACGACTTATGATAACAGATTTTTAACATTTTGCACATCTTTGGTCTTAAGACCAAAGTGTGGCGCTCCGATAACATCAGTATGAAACAAAAGCTGCAACTAATCTTGAATAGTCTCTTGATCCTCTTAAATCTTTGCGGATTGGTCACTGGTGCATACTGGGTTTATGCATCAACAATCGGTTACGAATCTCCCTATATCGTTGAAGAGACTTTAAGAAAACCAGCAAGTCTTCCTGACACCGTTGAAAAGGGTTTGAACGTTTATACGATGGATAAGTTTTTAGTTAACTTAAGTGGCCAGCCACAAAGACAGATCTTACTACAGGTTAATTTGGATATGTTAAATGCGCAGTCTTTTACCGAGATTATGGATGCCGATAAAACAGCGCGTGCCCGTGACAGTATTATCCGTTTACTAAATGATAAATCGTATTCAGATATCGAAACTATTCAGGGAAAATTATTCTTAAAAGATAAGATCGTTGAAGAAGTTAACAAAGTCCTACGCGTAGGACTTGTTAAAGATGTGTATTTTACAGATTTCGTAGTTCGCTAGTATTAATTCATTATCACTAAAGCGTGAATTTAACGGCTTTAGTGCCTTTGATTTCATAAACATCGCCATCACCAAGATAAGTTTCAACCTGGATACCGATTTTTTTCTTTTCTTTAAGTTTGTCAGCGTGTTCGCCAATTGCAGGTAAAACATAAAGAGGTACGCCAGTTTCTTTAACTTGAGCAGTCGCTGAAGTTGTTGCTGTCGCTGAAGCTACTGTCGTCGGTGGAATAACTGTGTTTTTGATGTTCTGAAGTGACCATTGGGCGATTTTTACCAATGTCCACTTTTTATCTCTTTGTAGAAGAGCTACGACATATTGATTGTTTAAATCTGACCCCAATAAGACGATATCTTTTTTCTCGTTGCCATCCAAGTCTTCGATAAAGGCCATCGGCAATTGACTCTCGCCCATGTCTTTAAACATTTCTAAGATTGAAGGGCTGTAATCTTTTTTGCCGAAGATCACGAATTCAGGGTTCCATTTTTTTAGAACCTGAAACGCTGTTGTCGGTAATTGAATTTCAACTTCGTTGTTATTTACTTTGATTTCTAAAACATTTGTTTTTGATGATACAATCGGCGCTGAATAGGCCAAAGAACCAGCTGCTGTAGTAATTAAGAAAGTAAAAAGTGTTAATTTGATCATCTTGCTTTATCTCCACCGGTTGGTCTCGGTTGTGGTCGTGGGCTTGTCGCAGCTGATCTGTTAGCCCCTAAATGAGTCGGGCAACGTGCGCCGCGCGGTACTAAGAAAACATGTGCTCCGCCGTCAGCGCGACCACAAGGGGTCATTTTTTTGGCCCAACTAGGAGTTACTTTGCGGGGATTATAAAAAGATAACAAGCCATTTGCCCCTTCGTTAATAGCTTGATCTGCAACGTCACGACAAGTTTGTAAAGCTCTGATGTCATCAGTTTCGCTAGCGCTGATATTGTTGCTGTAGCTATCGGCGGTCCAGCTGAATTGCGAAGGTTGGTAAACGACGGCACAAACTGTGTCCGGGTATGAGTCACTTTCTTTACGCGATAAAACTGTCTTGGCAACAGCCATCATATCTTCGCGGGGTTCGCCGCGGCTTTCGTGGTAACAATTGCAAACTAAACAACTGAATGAAGACTGACGTTCGTTGCATGTCATTCTTTCTGTGGCTGCCGTTGCAGGCAGTACGGAAAACCAAAGAGCCAGGGGTGCGATAAATTTCATCATGAAATTAGCCATTTCTTTTTTGGTACATTTTTATTCCGACGTAAGCAAGAATCACTAACAACAGTAATCCGCCGCCAAGAACCATTTCGTTTTGTAATAAACCTTTTTTCTCGTCACCGGCTAAGCCGTTTTCGTCTTCGGCTGCCAATAAGTCACCAGGCATGGCTTGACCGATGCCGGCACCTAAAACTTCACCAGAACCACGGATCGGGCCCAGATCAGGACGTGATAATAGATCTTTGGTCGCGATAACACGTAGTGATTTAACCGTGTTCATGAAGTGAGATACGTGCTTTGAGTAGTATTTATTATGAACCGAGAAAGTGACTAAGATCGCGATTTGATCTTTGATCGTTGCTAAGTAGCGGGTGTAGTAGTGTTGAACTTCAGAGTTGGCGTGTAAGCTGTCTAACCATTTTTGATCGTTAATCATCTCTTCACGCGGCGGCATGGTCACTGTCGACTGGGCAGTGCCACCGGTACGTAAATTTAACGTCATTGGCTTTGCCATATGGTCTAAGTAAATCGGGAAGTTATCAGTTGGACCCTTTTCTTTCGCTGTTAAGATAATGACCGCTTCCTTTGATTCTTGTGGATCTTCGGCACGGCACACCCATTCAGTTTGCTCTAATTTACATTTCCAATTATCTAACATCTCAAAAGAGATATAAGCATTTTTAAAAGTTCGGGCTTCAGACATAGAACCGATAAGTAAAAAAACTAACGGTAAGAGTCTAAAAGTGTATGATCTCATGTTGCCTCGCTTGTTGAATTCCATCTACAATTGTGATGTAGAAAACAGTGTAACTAATAATTTGTTCTCTGTAAAATCGGTTCGACACCCAGTGAGGTAATTTATGTTAAATCTTTCGCAACTCCAGACCTTCGTCATGGTCGTCTCTGAAGGCAGCATGACTGCCGCCGCCGACAAGCTGTTTTTGACTCAGCCTGCAGTAAGCCAACAGATGAAAAACCTGGAGGATGAGCTAGGTGTTGAACTGGTCGTACGCGGTTCTAAACAAATCAAAACGACAGCACAGGGCGAGGTGTTGTACGAGCATGCAAAGAAGATTTTAAGCCTTGCGCAGCAGGCTGAAATTTCAATCAAATCAGTCGGCGCACAATTACGTGGCCAGTTACGGATTGGTACGCTGAACACCATCGGTCTGCACTTAATGAGCCCGGTGGTCAGCCGGTTATTAAAATTTAACCCGGATTTTAAAATCAAGGTCGATTACGCCAAGGGCGAAGATTTAATCGCTGCCTATGAAAAAAATGAACTGGATGTAGTGGTGTTACCGGATGTGCAGATGAATTACGGTAAAACTCTTAAAGAAACAGCTTCGCATGTTCTTTTAAAAGAAGAGATGTGGTTAGTGGGATCGGGTAAAGATGAATTTTATCCCTCGACGGTGAGCATGAAAGACATCGCCAAAATCCCGTATGTGCATTTTGCCAACGAGTTTCCGCACTTTGATAAGATGTTAAACGAAAAATTAGGCACCGTACCGGCGGTATTTGAATCGTCAAACGTCGGAACATTAAAGCGCGTGATCGAAAACGGCTTAGGTATCGGATTTTTACCGGCCCATTCGGTAAAAAAACAGATTCGCGGTGGGCGTTTAAATAAAATCCAGACTTTAGATTTCGAATACAAGACAGAATTTATTTACTACCGTCGTGAAAAGGGGCCTTCGGCAAAAACCGCTGAGATTTTATTTCAGGCCATGACCGGCGACCAGGAGAGAAGTTAGTGGAAAAAAATTTACTGATTTATCCGATGGCCTTCTATGCTTTTTGGATGTTTGGTGTGGCGCTCAATTTATTACGCACACGTGTAAAAGGTGTTAAAAGTCGCGAGATAAATTTTAAATACTTTAAAGCGTACACAGATACGACACTGCCTGAATATGCTCGTGTGGCTGAACGCCATTACGAAAACCAGTTTGAACTGCCAACGCTGTTTTTTTCTACGGGTGTAATGCACTTTGCTCTAGGCGCTGCCAACAACGTAACCTTAAGTTTAATGTGGATATTTGTGGTTAGCCGTCTGGTGCACACGTTTATTCACTTAGGCAGTAATGATGTCAGATTTAGAATGGTTTCATTTTTTATCGGTTGGATAGCTATCGTAGCACTTTGGGTGCAATTAGTTGTTTTTGTAGTGTAGGCGTGTTTTTCTTTATCAATCAAAAATCTCAATAGCTTCATTGTAATTGTATATTCATTGAACGGAAACTGCGCGCCGAAAGGCTGCTGAAAAGATTCTGATTGTTTCGCGATTGGCTCAGGTAATTGAATCTTGTATTTGGAGCTATAAAGATTACGGCATGTATTTATCTTCTCCAATTATTTTACCAACAATGAAGGAGTTATTTTAAATTATGCCATTGAATTTTAAGAAAACTTCTCGAGCCGCAAGTTTACCGTTGGCACACTGTGACGACGGTAAACATCCGGCTAAGGTAGTAATTAAGTTTTTAAAACAACACCGAATCCGGAAGACCCATGCGGGCGGCGATCAGGCGCACAATTTCAGAAGCGGTTTCTTCTAACGCACGTTCGGTCACGTTAAAGACCGGCCAGCGTTTGTTCTGTTTAAATAAATTTTCGGCGTATTCGATTTCTTTTAAAATCTGCTGGGTCGAGGCGTAGTCGCCACCGGTGTCCTGGCCGAATTTTTCTAAACGGTTTTTTCTGATCCTTTGCAGTGAATCTATATCAATAATCAAACCGACAATTTTGCGCTGGTCGATTTCAAAGAGCTGCGGTGGCACCGGAGTGCCGGGTACGAGCGGGATGTTGGCCACTTTCCAGCCTTTGTGGCTTAGAAAAATTGACAGCGGGGTTTTGCTGGTGCGGCTGATGCCGACTAACACGATGTCGGCTTTATCCAGTTCGGTTGACACTTTACCGTCATCGTTTCTGACTGTGTATTCGATAGCTTCGATGCGCTTATAGTAATGATCATTGGTCTGACGTAAAAGACCGGTCTGGCTGGTTGCAGCCACACCGAAAAAATCATCTAAAGTTGCGATCAATGGCCCAAGCAGATCAATCGCCGGAATCGCTTTTTCAATACAGACTTCAGCAATTTTTTTTCTGATCACCGAAGATGCAAACGTGTAGGCCACCATGCCGCGTTTATCGAAACAATCATCGATCACACGCAAGACCTGTTCTTCGGTACGCAGGTTTTTACTGCGGATAATATTAATTTCTTGTTCAGCGTATTGCACCAGGGCGGCACGCACCATGGTTGCGGCGGTTTCGCCGGTACCATCTGATAAAATAAAAATAGTGTGAACGTTAGGTGTAGTAGTCATGATTGGTGATCGCGTTTTTCAGGCTCTCGCAGCGTAAACTCAACCACGGTTCGGCTTGCTTGGTCATAAGCACAATATATCGATTTTCTTCGACCCTGATCAATAAACAAACCATTTTAGCTGCATCGGGAAGGTGGTTGAACCCGATTTTATTCAAAAAAAGCGAGGCACGGGTTTTTAAAATATTAAAGTAGGGTGAAGCCGGCAGGCGAAAATGAATTTTCGGCAATTTCTTTTCAATATTCTGGCCAAAGAAAAACATCTTCTGGATTTCTGAACCTTCAATTAATAAACCCATTTCAAAAAATGCCGTTAAGCGCGAGAAAAAGATCTCCCATTGTTTGTCGCCGGAAATAAACTGCATTTGTTCTAATAACTTGTGATTTGATTCAATCTGAAATTTTGAATCTTGCGGAAAGTTAATCACGTCAAAATGTTCTTCGTGATCCAGGAATTTTTCAATCTTCGAGATAAAGCTCTTCGTCATCACTTCATCTTGAAGGAATAAACTTAGTTTGTTGAGCCTGTTACCAGGTCGCAATGCTCTAATCTGGCTTTAAGGCCAGGTGCCGGTTCAAACGGCGTAAAACAGCGCATATTTTTGATCTGTAATTGTTCAACGATTTGCTCCAAATCCTGGCTTTTGAATTCTTTAAGGTCGTGAATTAAAAATAACCAGTCAGCATCGAAGTGATTCTTCACGCCGACCAGAGTCCACGGTTTTTTTAGTGGCGCGGGCCGCATCGGAAAACCGACTTCATGAACTAAGTGAGTCAGTTCAGACGGTTGTGAGGTTTTTCTATGGCGGTGAATTTCTGAAAGTAAAAAGCCAGAATTAAAATTAATTTTTTGCCACCACGGGCTTTGTGGGTCTTCGATTAAGACCCATAGTTTGCAGGTTGTAGCCGTCAGATTAACGTCTTTCATTTCTGATCACCTGATCAATGATACCATTTACAAATGAAGCCGCTTCCTGGGTTCCGTATTGTTTTGCAATTTCAATCGCTTCGTTCATGGCGATTTTTGGTTCAATTAATTCAGAGGTGAAAAAGATTTCGCAAACCGCGATGCGGATGATGTTGCGGTCAACAGAAGCCATCCGGTCAATCTTCCAGTGGCGCGAAGCCTCCTGGATTTTTGCGTCGATTTTTTCTTTGTTCGCTTGCACAGCTTTTACAATCTCGTAAGTGTATTTAAGAACGGGCTCTTCGAAAGTTTTATCAAAGACCGTAGCTAAATCAGAAAGAGACATCTGTGGGGCAAATTCAGTTTGGAATAGGATCTGGAGTGCGAGTTCCCTTGATTGTCTTCTCATTGTTAGTGTCTTTCAATTCTTGTTGTTTCGGTTGCGGTTGTAATTGTGTTGTTAGACTTAATTGCGGGCCCGCTGTATCAATCATATCGATGAGCTCGTCACCTTCAAGTTTTTCCACGAAATCCTGGACGTCTTTAAAGGTTTTATAAACGCTGGCAAATCTAACATAGGCCACGTCATCCAGTTGTTTTAATTCAGCCATTACACGACGGCCGATCACGCGCGCCGAAATTTCGCCTTCACCGCGGGTAATAACCCACGAAGCAATTCGTTCAACGATCGCATCGAGTGCTGCCGTTGAAACCGGGCGTTTGTTGCAGGCGTAAGAAAGACCACGTAATAATTTTTCTTTTGAAAACGGCTCGCGGCGTCCGTCTTTTTTGATGACGAACGGGTAGCTTAAAACCACAGTTTCTAAAGTCGAATAGCGCGACTTACACGATAAACATTCGCGACGGCGGCGGATGCCCCCATCTTTCTGTACGCGTGTATCTAATACTTTGTCGTCTTCATTCCCGCAAAATGGGCACTTCATGGTCGTAAGTCCTTACTCACTGGTAACCTAAGCAAGGCTAGGAAGCGGGTCAATAGGCTTAAGAACTGGACTCGATTTTTGCATAGCGTTAGTCTAGAAACTGTGGTCAAATTGTAAGCGTAAATCTATCCTTATTTCTATGAACAAACTTAACATAATTCTTATTGGGTTTAGCATCGTGATTTCACAGGGTTTTGCGCAGGCAGCTCCGTTAGTGGGCAAAAAGGCCGCCGCGAAATATTTTCAGGCTAAGGGCGATTCGAGTTATGAAGCCGCGCAGCCGCCACGTTATCCGTCTTCAATTGAATCATTGGGTGCTGAAGATCACTTTATGGCCTTAGGGGTTTCGACCTACACCAGTTCAAAAGCCTACAAGTGGGGCGCTCGCAACGAACAGGATGTGGCAAAAACAGGTTTGGATATGACCTACCGTTTGACTCAGGATTATGAATTGTTCGATGAGATCATCCGAGTGAGTTACAACACCTATCGTCCGGCCAACCAAAAAGCGGCGAAAATGAGTTTTATGTACGGGATTACGTTTCCGGATGCGACCTCGAAATTTCCTCTGTATTTCGGGATCACGGCGGGGCCTGGAATTTTTTTCAATCAGTTGGACGGTGAATCGACCGTGGCCCTCGATTATCAGATGTTTTTAGGGCTTCGTCTGTTTAATTTATTCGAGAGCACTGGTTTTTTTGTTGAAGGTGGTATAAAAAACCATCTGCATTTAACAAGCGATGGCCAGCTTAACGGCACTTATATTTCTGCCGGCGCTATTTTTACGTTCTAAAGATTCAAGAGACTTCTTGGTCGCGAACGACTTTAAGGAGTTTCACCATGAGATTGCATTTTCACATCTTAAAAAAGATCGCAGAAGCTTTACACGATATTTTTGAAAACAAAAAATACGCGGATAAAGTGATCGAAAAGCTTTTCAAAGGAAACAAAAAGCTAGGTTCCCGCGACCGCCGTTTTATCGCTGAAACCATTTATGAAATCGTCCGCTATCACAGATTCTACCAGACCGTGGCCGAGTCAAATGAGTCGTATAATTTGCTGGGTGTGCATTTAGTAAAAAACGGCTTGGATACCGAAGAGTTTCAGGATGAGTATCCGATTGATATTGATGCCATTAAGACAAATCTTAAGAAAAAATATCCGCTGGCTGTCACAGAATCGTTTCCTGACTGGATGTGTGAACTGGGTGAAAAAGAATTCGGCGCTGATGAGTGGAAACAGATCATGCACGCACTTAATCGCCCGGCAGATGTGTACTTACGCACAAATACACTGCGTATCGAACGTGAAGCGCTGATGAAGGAATTAGAAAAAGAAGAGATCATCACGGAAAAAGTTGAGGGCTTACCGGAATGTTTACGCCTAATTGAACGTAAGAACGTCTTTGCTACCCAGAGTTTTAAAAACGGCTATTTCGAGGTTCAGGATGCAGCTTCGCAGTTTATTGCGCCGTTGCTGGATTTAAAACCGGGCCTGCGTGTCGTCGATGCCTGTGCCGGTGCCGGTGGTAAATCACTGCACATGGCTTCGTTAATGAAGAACAAAGGCAAGATCATCGCCATGGATATTCACGAATGGAAACTGGGCGAACTTAAAAAGCGCGCCGCCCGAAATAAAGTAGATATCATCGAAGCGAAACTCATCGAGGGCAGCAAAACTATCAAGCGTTTGGAAGGTTCTTTTGACAGAGTTTTGTTGGATGTGCCGTGTACCGGTTGGGGTGTAATCCGCCGTAACCCAGATACCAAATGGAAGTTAAGCCCTGATGAGATCGAGCGTCTGATTCAACTGCAGCGTGAAATCATCACCGAGTATTCAAAAATGTGTAAACCTGCAGGACTTATGGTTTACGCAACCTGCAGCATTTTAAATCAGGAAAACGAGAATCAAGTAAAATGGTTTTTAGAGTCTCCCGAGGGGCAGAAGTGGAACTTTAAAAAAGAAATCCGCCTATGGCCACACAAAGATAACTTTGATGGCTTCTATGCTGCGCTTTTAGAAAAGAAATCGTAGACCAAAAGTATATTCACTACGCGTTACTCTGAGATAAATTCTTTGAATTGTAGTGCAAATGTTCTAATCTTATCTTTTGACTAAAAGGTAGGGTTACCATGGTATCAGCAAATAATCTCATTGCCGGAAAATGGATCGTCGGCGCCAAAGGCGTAGAGTCGATTGTATCGCCGTATAATGGCGAAAAAATCGGAACATTTTCGGTTCCATCAACTGAACAAATCAATCAGGCTATCGCTCAGGCGCAAGAGGCGCAAAAAGCGTGGGGCCGTTTACCGATCAAAGAGCGCAGCAAAGTTTTATTTAACTTTCGTAATATTTTACTGCGTGATCTGGATAAAATTTCAAAACTAAAAGGTTCTGAGTGCGGTAAAACAACCGATGAAGCCAGAGCCGGCCTTATGAAAGGCATCGAAGTTTTAGAGTACGCTCTTTCAATCCAAAATTTAGATACCGGCGGAAAAGCTGAAGTATCGCGCGGGGTATCGTGCGAATTTCGTCGTGAGCCTTTAGGTGTCGTGGCTAATATTACGCCGTTTAACTTTCCGGCGATGGTTCCGATGTGGACAATCCCAATTGCCATTGCTTTAGGAAATTCATACGTCTGGAAGCCTTCTGAAAAAACACCGTTAACGTCTTACTTCATTGCTGAAGCATTAAAAGAAGCAGGCTTACCTGACGGCGTATTTACGGTTTTACAAGGTGGCACTGAAACAGTGAATGCGATCATTGATCACCCGGCGGTTAAAGCCATCGGCTTTGTAGGTTCTACCAAAGTAGCGAAGATCGTTTACCAGCGCGGAACCAACTTAGGTAAGCGTGTTCTTGCCTTAGGTGGCGCAAAAAATCATATCGTGTTACTTCCGGATGCAAGTCTTGAAATCAGCGGTGTGGGTATTTCTGATTCATTCACCGGTTGCGCAGGTCAGCGTTGTATGGCCGCTTCGGTATTGTTGGCTGTGGGCGAAACCAACGGCCACATCGAACAAATCGTAAAACGTGCATCCAGCCTGGAGCTCGGTAAACAGATGGGTGCCATTATCACTAAAGAACAAGTTCAGTTTTTACATAATGCCATTACCACTGCTGAAAAAGCCGGGGCAAAAATTATTCTTGATGGCCGTAAGGCTAAAGCACCAGCGGGCATGGAAGGCGGCAACTGGATTGGGCCAACTATCTTAGATAACGTTCAGCCCGGTTCTGAAGCTTCGAAATTAGAGTTATTCGGTCCGGTGTTGTCAATCATCCGCTGTAAAGACATTTCACAGGCCATGAGTATCGCCAACGACAGTGAATACGGTAATGCGTGTTCGGTATTTACCTCAAACGGGGCATTGGCTGAACGTGTAGCGAAAGAATCACACGCCGGCATGGTGGGGGTAAATGTGGGAGTTCCGGTTCCGCGTGAGCCATTCTCTTTCGGAGGGACGATGGAATCAAAATTTGGTCACGGTGATATTACCGGCGAGCAAAGCTTAAATTTTTGGTCTAATTTTAAAAAAATCACTACTAAGTGGGAAATGCAAAGCGACTCTAACTGGATGTCGTAAAGAAAGAAGAAAAGAATATGACTACACCTACAGGTAAAAAATCGAATCATATTATTTTAGCGTCGCACACGAATCTTAAATTCAAAGAAACTCTGCCGGTAAACTGGGGGGCAACAACAGCGTTGCAGCGCGGCCCGGTTGTCGCATCACTGACGAATTCTAAAACCAGAAATGCGATTGGGGCGCACTCAGGTAGCTACACAGTCTACCGCGCCTTATCGATCGCGAGCGGAAAATTCTCTCCGGTGCATAAGCCAGATCTGCATAACACAGAGGCGCCTACGCCGATCGGTCCGTACCCGCAATGGCAAGATCCGACTAAGATCGTTACTCTTGATCCTTGGGGATTAGATCCGCAGATTCATTTTAAAGAACTTTTTGAAAAAGGTTACGATATCCGTCCGACGATTGCGATGACTCAGGCGCACCTGCAATTGCCTGAAGTCTACGAAGCGATTAAAGCCGGCCGTTTAAAACCAGACGGAAAAATCATTAAAGAAAACGGCGATATCCGCGTAACTAAAGTCGCGTTAGAGCCGGTTTGGTATTTGCCGGGTATTGCTGAACGTCTGAAAGTAACCGAAGGTGAATTACGCCAGATTTTATTTCAGGAAACTGGCGGTATGTACCCGGAATTTATCACCCGTCGTGATTTAAAAGTTTGGTTACCGCCAATCGGTTCTTCGACCGCTTATATCTTCGGTGACCCAAGACACTTAGCTGATACAAATGTAGAACTGACTTGCCGTGTGCACGATGAATGCAACGGTTCAGATGTATTCGGTTCTGATATCTGTACCTGCCGTCCGTACTTAATGTACGGGATCGAGGATGCGGCCCGCACAGCTCAACGTGGCGGTGTAGGTATTATCGTGTACTACAGAAAAGAAGGCCGTGCTTTAGGTGAAGTGACAAAGTTTTTAGTTTACAACGCCCGTAAACGCCAAGTGGGCGGGGATACAGCCGCGACATATTTTAAACGTACCGAGTGTGTAGCGGGTACTGAAGATGCGCGTTTTCAGGAGTTTATGCCGGATGCACTTCATTTCTTCGGTATTAAAAAAATCCATAATTTACACTCTATGAGTAACATGAAGTACGACTCGATCGTCAAAAGCGGTATCGAAGTTGTAAACCGTATTTCGATTCCGCCAGAATTAATCCCGGCGGATGCTCAGGTCGAAATCGAAGCGAAAAAAGCAGCGGGTTACTTTTCGGCTGACGGCGCGAAAGACATTGAAGGACTTAAAAAAGTTAAAGGACGCGACATTGAGTAAGCAAGTTTCATTATCTAACCAGGAAATTAATTATATCTTATCGCCGCAAGCGATTCGTGATCAGTCAAAAAAAGTATTCGATATGACGGTCGCAGGTGATGGTTATTTTACTTTTAACGCTGAAAAACTTCAGCCGACCGTGAATTACGTTTTAGATGTGATCAGAAAGAATTATCCGGATTTAAAAATTCCGTTTCATTCGCGCTGGGGACATTTTCGTGTCGGTGGGACTGACCGCTCGAAACAGTTTGAAACAACGACTGATAAATTAGAACTGGCGCGTATTAAGTTAGACTTGGTCATTACCTCTGTTCTGCTTGATGCCGGTGCAGGCCCTGCCTGGAAGTATTTAGAAGAATCTTCTGGCAAACACTTTAACCGTTCAGAAGGTTTAGGTGTGGCTTCACTTTACATGTTTAAAGCTGGCGCGATGTCGTCTGATAAAAAATCCTGGAAAGCGGATGCCCAGGGGCTGCAATCAGTGACGGCGGCAGAATTGGAAAAACATTTTCAGGTGACCAATGACAATCCACTTGTAGGTGTTGAAGGCCGTGTGAAGTTATTAAATAACTTAGGTAAAGCCTGTGCCCATAATCCTGTTTTTAAGAAGGGAAACCGTCCGGGCAATATTATCGATCACTTAATTGAAAAGCACGGCAGTAAAATTCCGGCCACAGCGGTATTGCGTGCTGTTTTAGATGGTCTTGGCGAGATCTGGCCAGGCCGTATTTCAGCAGGAGATGTCAATCTTGGTGATGTTTGGCAGCACTCAAAATTGAATTTAGTTCCTATTCATAAGTTGTCGCAATGGATGACCTATTCATTGTTAGAACCGATCATGGAAGCCGGCTTTGATGTTGACGGTGTTGAAGGTTTAACCGGCCTTGCTGAATACCGTAACGGTGGCCTTCTGATTGATTCTGGTCTGTTAACAATGAAGGATCAGGCGAATATGGCAAAAACGTGGACGCCGGATTCTGATTTAATTATCGAATGGCGGTCGTTAACAGTATATCTTTTAGATCAAATCGGCGCCGAAATCCAAAAATCACTAAATAAATCGCCACAGGATTTTCCGTTGGCTAAAATTTTAGAAGGCGGAACTTGGTGGGCGGGAAGATTTATCGCCCAGGAAAAACGAGCCGGCGGTAATCCGCCATTAAACATCCAAAGTGATGGAACTGTATTTTAAGAGCCGGCAGGCGAAAAGCCGTGGCCAGACAGAAAGGTATATATGAATAATAAAGTAGTTGTTTTAGATCATCCATTGTTAGTGCACAAATTAGGTTACTTACGCGATAAAGAGACGGGTTCTGGTGAGTTTCGCGAATTAACCAAAGAAATCAGCCGGATCTTAGCTTTTGAAGTCATGCGTGACTGGAAGGATATGAAAACTGTTGATATCGAAACGCCTATCACCAAAACGCAAGTTAAGCGTATCCACAACACGCCAGTGGTGGTTTCAATCATGCGCGCCGGTAATGGCATGTTAGATGCGGTTTTATCAATGATTCCGTTTGCATCTGCAGGTTTTATCGGGATTTACCGTGACCGTTTTGTGAATAACACGGTCGAATACTATTTTAAAATGCCTCAGGACATCAAAGGTAAATTAGCCATTCTTTGTGATCCGTTGATTGCGACAGCTGATACCATGATTGCTGCAATCGAGCGTTTAAAAAGCTATGAAGTGGATAAAATCCGTATTCTTTCGATTTTAATCAGCGAATATGCGATCCAGAGAATTCATTCGCTTCATCCGGATGTCGAAATCATGACTTTAAATATCGAAAAAGAAGTTAATGAGCACGGATATCTGGTTCCGGGTTTGGGAGATGCTGGTGACAGACTTTTCCAAACGAAATAGATCATTAATTATCGGGGTAGCCGGCGGAAGTGGTTCAGGAAAAACCTATTTCGCCAAAGACCTGCAGCTTAAGCTGGGTCACCATCTGGCCGAGATTGTCTTTCAGGATAATTTCTACATAGATCAATCGCACAAGTTTGATAAAGACGGCGGTGCGGTTAATTTTGACCATCCCGACAGTATTGATTTTTCGCTTTTGGCCGATTGTTTAATCCAGTTAAAATCAGGAAAAGACACGGATATCCCTATTTATGATTTTAAAACCCATAGGCGCGCCAAAGAAAAACTAAATATCAAGGCCAAGCCGATTATCGTCGTTGACGGTATTTTGATTTTTCATCCCGAAAACGTGCGTGCGGTGTTCGATTATCTGGTGTTCTTTGATACTTCGGAAGATTTACGCTTTGAGCGCCGTTTGCAGCGTGACGTGAAAGAACGCGGAAGAACGCCTGAAGGGGTGCGGGCGCAGTTTAATAACCAGGTCAAGCCGATGCATGATTTATTCGTAGAACCATCTAAACGGCACGCGCATATGATCGTGAGCGACGATTCGTGCTATGAAGACGTATTGGTTAACTGCTGCGACGATATTCAAAAAAAATTAGGTTGAGCTTTTAAGCCACGCCAAAACTTCGTCAGCGTTTTTATCCGGCGGAAACACCGGGTAGAAAACTTTCTTAATTTTATTTTCATCGATATAAAAAGCCATACGTTTGATTAAGTGTTCGTTATCAAAAACAAAAGTCGGCAGATTTAATTCATTGGTCAGTTTGTAGTCGGCATCACTTAAGATCGGGTAGGGAATGTGATTTCTCTCGACGAATTCTTTTTGCACCACTGGCGTTTGAATGCTGGCACCAAAAACGGCAACGCCGAGTTTCTGAAATTCAGAGTATAAATCACGAAATTTACAGGATTGTGGCGTGCAGCCGCGGGCTCCGGGAATGGTATCCCAAAGCTCTGGGTTGGTGTTTGGTTCCAGTGGTGAACCGGCACGCGGGTAAATAAACAGAACACTCGGTTTAGCGAAAATTTCGGTCAGCACCAGTTCCTGGCCTGTCGTAGCATGTAAGCGGATATTCGGAATTGCGTGACCACGTAAGTGGTCACAGGCGCCGTCATCGACAGGTTGCGGAAGATTTGCGGGTAATTCGTAAACCGAGTCGCGCATTAAGCTAAAACTTTTAAAGCCGCTTGGTAATTTGGTTCGTTCACGATATCTGAAACTAATTCAGTGTGAAGAACTTTATCGTCTTCTGATAACACCACAACCGCACGCGCATATAAGCCCGACAAAACAGTGTCTTGCAACATTAAGCCCCAGTCAGCTCCAAAGCTAGATTTAAAGCCTGATAAGCTTTCACAGTTTTTGATGCCTTCAGCACCGCAAAAACGAGCCTGCGCAAATGGTAAATCTAAAGAAACATTCAGCACGACCGTGTTGTTCATATCGGCCGCTAATTTGTTAAACTGGCGAACTGAGGCCGCACAGGTGCCAGTGTCAATTGAAGGAAAAATATTTAATACTTTTCTTTTACCGGCGTAAGTTGCATTGCTAGCTTCTGATAAATCGCTTTTGATCAGTTTTGAGAAAGATACTTTTTGTCCAACTGCGGGTAAATTACCGTTTGTATTTGCTGGTGTGCCTTTGAAAGATAAAGAAGCCATTGTGTTCTCCTGGTTTGATTTTTTTAGACTGTACTCTTAACCGAAGGCCGAAGCAACTTTTCCGCAGCATCACACGCTTTGGTCCGGTTAATTGCTGTCGTCACAGCGTATCAAAGGGGCGGATCGATGAGTTTTCGTTATACAGGTATTTACGGGGTTTATATACTGGATAACAGTTATGATCTTTGGAAATTCGTCGATAGCTACTTATAATAAAAGCAATGTCATTGTCTGGTTACTGATGGCCTTTCAGGCAGGGCTTTTAAACGTTGGCGGCTTTATGGCGTCACACCGTTTTGTCTCGCACGTCACTGGTTTTGCCACGTTTTTTGCGGCCGATTCTGCCGCCGGTAATTATTCACACGCCTTAGGTATGTTGGTGGTGCCCCTGTTTTTTTTGTTGGGGGCCATGTTAAGCGGACAGTTAGTGGATATCCGTCTTAAACTTAACCTCAAGCCGAAATATTATTTTACCTTCGGAATTATCTTTTTAATTATTGCGACGATTTTAGTTGCCGGACATTTTAATTTTTTCAGCCCGTTTGGCCAGCCTATCGAGGTATCTAAAGATTATGCCTTGTTGATTTTGCTGTGTTTTGCCTGTGGTATCCAGAATGCGACAATAACTTCGGTTTCGCGTTCGGTGGTAAGAACTTCACATTTAACCGGACTGACAACTGATTTAGGAATCGGTTTGGTGCGCATATTAAATCGCAATAAATTAAGTGCGGCGGTTCTCGAAGAAGAGCATAAAGCCAATCTCATGCGTTTTGGAATTATTGCTTTTTTTGTATTAGGTTCATTGATCGGCGTTTTTTGTTTTTCAGCATGGGGTTATGATGCGTTTGCGCTACCGACGTTAATATCCGGCGGCCTGTTCGCCGTCATGTACCAGTTGGCGCATTAGAAATAAAGCTGCAGGGTAACTTTTGATCCCTCGCGGTTGGTGTTGGTCTCGACTTGGTTTTTAAGCGACTTCTGTTGTTCTTTAAAATACGAGCCCATTACGCGTAACGAGGCAAAATCGATAAACACACCGGCGCTTTGCTGGGTGCCGTCGGTCTCGCCAAAAAAATCTTCGCTGACCGGGATAAATTTGCGGTAATTACCAACGATGCCGAAGTACTTGAACAGATAAAGTTGCAGCGTCCCTGCTGCGAATTGCTGGTTCAGGCGGTAGCTGCCCGCGCTATCCTCGCGCGTGCGCAAACCGTAGTGAACAGTCAAATGCGTTCCTTGCAGCGTGTGACCGAATAATCTTAAGTTAAACATTCCTGTCGTATCCCTGAAATGTTCTTCTGTGTTGTTCTGGTATTCTCCGGTAAGCCCCACCAATAAGGCATAGGCCGAAAGCTCTCCCTCATAGCTTTTATACTTAGCCGAAGTTGTCCCGTCGTCCGTGCTGTACTGATTCATGTTAATCCCCAACATGAATTCGTAAGGGGATGGAGTATTTATTGATAACCACATATCCATAACCTGATTGCGGTTTTTCTGCTCCATCCAATCATATAAATTAAAGCGTTTTGCTTCTCTTGCGGCCGAGCCGCGCGATAATAGCCACGGTCTGCCACTAGCACCACTTGAATCCTGGGCTTCAGCGATTTCGTGGAAAAACTGAATCATAGTGAGAAGCGAAACGATCAAAAGTAGCTGTTTCATACCCTTATTTTACCATCTCTAAACTTCGAATTTGAAAAAAGCGAAATCCGTATCAGGGTGGTACGGTTGTAAGTGGCTTTTTAAGAACAATCTGTCTTAAGCAAGGAATCCCGATTCGACACGCCGCTTTCCAAAAAGTAATGGCCTGCCTTTTCTTTGCTTGCCGGGGGATGAAAAGCGCGCAAAGATTTTTGCACATTATTCGTGTCGATCAAGAGGGGGAAAGCCATGAAGAAACAACTAGTAGCTCTAATATTAATGAGCACGACAGTCACGACAGCATTGGGTGCATTAAAATTTGATTCAGATGTTCCTAAAAATATCCAGACACAGATCGTTGGCGATCTTGCTTTTATGGCGCAGATCACGGGCAGCGGTCAAACGCCGTTTCATAAAGAAATTTTTACCGAAGTTAGCGGTAAAGCCTATCAAACATTTTTTGATGCCCGTATTTTCTCGGTGGGCGTTGATGCCTGTGGCGGTGGTGCTGCCGTTGCCTGCGTTCAACCATTCTTTGATCCAAATAAAATGTGGTTAACTAAAAATTATATTAACTTTTCTCACCCGCAAGTGGCGCGTGCCATGGTGGTTTACCATGAGGCCCGTCACTCGGAGACTAAAAACGGAAACTGGATGCACGCCAGCTGTCCGCGACCTTTCCTGGATGAAAACGGCAAAGACAAAACCAGCATCTGGACCGGCGCCAAACTTGAAGGCGAAGCGGCTTGTGATGTGAAATACCAAGGTTCATACGGTTCTTCGACGATCATGTTAAAAAACATCAGCAAATTCTGCACTAACTGTAACGACAAAGTTAAAATGGATGCCGATATCTATGCAACTGACCAGTTAGGTCGTATTTCCAAACCGGCTGTTAAACAGCAAATGTTAAACGACTTTGCAGCGAACTAAGAAATTATTTTCAGTTTTAATCACTGGAGCTCTGCTGTGTGCAGGGCTCTATTACTTTCTGGGCCGTGAGGCGGTAAAATCGCCAAAGCTTATCAAGCCCAGTCAGCTCGATTTTTCACAAAGTAATCAGTTGCAGGAGCCTGCTCAGGCTAAAAATAATACTGAAACTAAAGCCCAATCGGCAGATAACAGTAGCGATGCTGAATCTGTGCCGGCAACTTTGTCTGAGCGCGAACAGCAGCTGTGGGCGACTTTCGAAGAAATTTTACTATCAAAGAATGACAGTGATCCACGGGTTAGCCAGCTGATCCGCCTAAGCCCTGATTTTAATAAGGCCCTCAAAGATAAATATGCGTCGCTAAAAATGGAAGACCGTAATGGCCGCGGCTTTATCGTATTTCTGATCGCTAAAAATCTGCAGACAGCAGCTGATCTCGAGTTTCTGCAGCAGGTGTACCGTGAATCACCATGTTTAAGTTTGTCAGACTGTACAACCATAGCCAGAGAGGATAACCCACATAACAGCGGAGTTGATCAGACAACGATGAATTACCCGCAGTTAGTCGCGCTTTACCAGCTAGACACCCAGCTTACGGCCAACCCCGCGTTACTCAACGATCCGAGTTTGCGGGCCGGGGTGCTGGCCACCTTAAAGCAAGCCGAGGTTTTTCCGGTGCCGATGGTGCGTGAGCGCGCCGAAAGACTGAGAAAAAAATATCACCTGTAAGAAAATAATGTCTCGGGCCTTCGGCCGGCCTATTTTTTTATTCTAGTAATGCCAAGGAAATTTATCAAAATCGCGTTCACGTTTTTGCAAGAACGCGTCGCGGCCTTCGCGGGCCTCATCAGTGCCGTAGGCTAAGCGGGTGGCTTCACCGGCAAATAATTGCTGGCCGACCAGACCGTCATCAATAAGATTAAAACCATATTTTAACATGCGGATGGCGGTCGGTGATTTGGTATTGATTTCACGCGCCCATTCTAGCGCCACTTTTTCTAGATCAGCATGAGGTGCGACTTCATTGACCATACCCATGTTAAAGGCCGTTTCGGCGTTGTAGTTGCGGCCGATAAAGAAAATCTCACGTGCTTTTTTTTGACCCACCTGGCGCGCGAGGTAAGCTGAGCCGTAGCCCGAATCAAAACTGGCCACGTCAGCATCAGTCTGTTTGAAAATCGCATGTTCTTTTGAAGCGATCGTCATGTCGCACACCACATGTAACGAGTGGCCGCCGCCCACCGCCCAACCAGGGACTACGGCAATGACAACCTTTGGCATAAAGCGGATCATGCGCTGAACTTCTAAAATATGTAAACGGCCAAGTTTGGCTAAATCGACTTTGTTCATTTCGCCGGTGCCGTTGTTGTCGGCGCCTTCGTATTTGTAACCATCTTTACCGCGGATACGCTGGTCGCCGCCAGAGCAGAACGCCCAACCGCCATCTTTAGGTGAAGGTCCATTGCCTGTGATTAAGACAACTCCGACGTCAGCCGAAATACGGGCGTGTTCAAGGGCCGTATACAGCTCATCAACGGTGCGCGGACGGAAAGCATTGCGTACTTCGGGTCTATTGAAGGCGATACGAACAGTGCCGTGGGCTTTGGCTCTATGGTAGGTGATATCGGTAAAATCGAAACCTTGAACTTCATCCCATTGGGTCGAATCAAAAATATCAGAAACTTTTTTAGTGCTCATATTTACCTCGCGTAATTCAGCTGGCGCCTCTTTGGCATCCGCCGAGACTAACATTGACCAAGGCCAGTGTCTAATGGATGATAACCCTATCCGAGGTAAAAACTATGGTTCATGATTTAAATCCATTTATATTTCGCATCACTGAAACCTTTGGGCCACGCTGGTACGGCTTTGCGTATTTGCTGGGTTTTTTATGTGCTTATTTGGTTATCAAATGGCTTGCCGAGAGACAAAATTCTGATCTGCAAGGCGAGATGGTTTCTGATTTTGTGACCTACGCTGCTTTCGGTACTTTAATTGGCGGACGTTTAGGTTACTGTTTATTCTACGACCAGTCTTTACTTTGGAGCTTCAGACCGTCGCTTCCGTTCTGGGGTGTGCTTGCGGTTAACGAAGGTGGTATGGCTTCACACGGCGGTATTATCGGTATCGTTGTGGCGTGTTTTTTATATGCCCGTAAACACCATTTAAACCCGGTGTACTTGTTAGATGTGGTTTCAATTGTCGGACCGATCGGGGTGTTCTTTGGCCGTATCGCCAATTTTATTAACGGTGAATTAGTCGGCCGTATTGCGCCGAAAGAATTTCCATTAGGTGTGCGTTTCCCCTCAGATATTTTAAACTGGCCACAGTACGAGTACGACCGCCTGCCAACGTTGTCGCCAGTGGTCGAAAAACTGGGAATCAATCCGACCCGCTGGTCAGAAATTGTCAGAGACTCGCAAAGTTCATCATCGGCCAAAGACGAACTTTACAACGCGCTATATTCAATCATTAATAAAATCCAAAATGGCGACACCGCTTTACGTGATGCGATCGGGCCTTTATTGGATTACCGTTATCCGTCGCAGTTATTTGCCGGTCTTAGTGAAGGTTTATTTACGTTTTTAGTTTTATTTTTCTTAGCGCGCAAATCACGCCGTCCGGGTGTTATCGCCGGAAGCTTTATTGTCTGTTACGCGATTGTTCGTATCGTTAATGAAATGTTCCGTGAGCCTGATATTCAGATCGGGTTTCAGGCTCTTGGTTTAACGCGCGGTCAGTGGTTAAGCGTTGCCATGTTTATCTTTGGGGTGTTGATGCTGTTCTACTGGAGCCGCACACAAACACAAACCGTGCACGGCTGGATGCGCGGTGAGAATGTGAAATTAGGTTCGAGAAAATAAATAGTTAAATTTTTTTAGTAAAGAGCCAGCTAAAGCCTGGCTCTTTTTTTATCTCAGGAGTAGTCATGAAATTGTTTGTATCCGTGATGTTATTTTCATTTTCACTTTGGGCTGCGCAGAGCCCATTACAAATCGGAATTATTCAGGAGTGGGATACGTTACATCCGGTGAGTTACCAGACCGCAGCGACTGAGTCGATCTTACAGTTTATGTACCGTGATATCGTCTACCGTGATGCCTCAGGTAAAATTTTGCCAAATCTGGCTGTCAGTATTCCGAAACTAAAAAACAAACAAGCTGTATGGACTTTACAGGAAAATGCGAAGTGGTCTGACGGTACGGCAATAACCTGTGCCGATTGGCACCTGGGGTGGCAAGTGGGTTTAAGTGATTTCGTCAGTAAAACCGAAAAAAATATTTATTCAAAAATCACCAAACTTCAGTGGGATGCAAAGTCTCCGAAAAAGTGCACCGTCACTTATGCGACCGATGAGTGGACGTATGACCGTGATCTGCCGCCGGTGTTGCCGAGCCATCTGGAAAAACAGATCTTTACCACAACCAACACCAAGGTTGGAGCTTACGAACAGAATTCTAATTACGTAAAAAACCCGACGCTTAAAGGCCTGTATTCGGGTCCCTATCAGGTGACCGAATATAAAATCGGAAGCCATATTATCTTTGAAGAAAACCCACACTTCTTCGGTAAAAAACCTGAGATAAAAAAAATCATCATCAAACATGTGGCTTCGACGGCGACTCTTAAAAGTTATCTGTTAAGTAAAGAAATCGGCGGCATTTCGGCGGTGGGATTCCCGCCGGATTTAGCTCTGGATTTTGCGGCTGATAGTTCGCTAAAGGGTTTTACCGTACACTTTAATAACGGCCCGATTTTTCAGGGCTTATTTATCAACAACGAAGATGAGTTGATGAAAAACCACTACGTACGTGAAGCGCTGGCATTAGCGATTAATAAAAAAGAATTAACCAAGGCGTTCTTGGCCGGAAAATTAAATCCGGCAGAAACCATTATTTCTGAAAACGATCTGGCTTTTAGCGCCAGACCTGCTAGCTATAACCCGAAACAGGCCGAAGCGTTGCTCGATAAAAACGGCTGGGTAAAAGATACGACCGGGATCAGAAAGAAAAACGGTAAACCTTTAGAAATCGAATTTAAAACTTCGGCGGGTATTAAACTTTACGAGACCCTGCAGGTTTCAATTTGCGAATACTTCAAACGGGTCGGTGTGCTCTGCAAAATCAAAAACGAACCGCCGCGTGTATTGCTAGGGGATTCGGTGCCGAAAGGAAATTTCCAGATTGCGCTGTTCGGTAACACAACGTATCCGGATACCTCGCTTAAAGGTCTTTATCACTCAAACGATATTCCGACAGAGAAAAATGCCTGGGCCGGCGGCAACATCTTGCGTTTTAAATCCAAAGAAATGGATCAGCTGTTAGAGAAATACGACAAAGAATGGTCGCAAAATAAACGTGTACAGATGATGCAAAAAATCGACGAAATTTTAATGACCCAAAAAGCGGTGATTCCGGTGTATCACCGCCGTGAAGCGATCGTGCTTCCGAAAGCACTTACCGGTGTGGTTCAGAGTGCGACCGGCACCGGCATGGCAAAACCGGAAAACTGGAAATTATAAGCGGTAGCGCTAGCTGCTCAGTGTCCCTGTAACGTCTGCGCACTCCGAAGGATTTTAAATCCCATGTCCGTAGGATGCCATTGTCGCAGGACAATGGTCTTGATTGTAAATCAAGATCTAAGAACAAACGTGCTGCAAGCTAGATCGCTAAATACTTCGAATTACTATGATGATTCCGAGAAACATCAAAAATAATCTTAGGACTTCTTTAGAAATGCTAAGTAGACGCCGATATCTCAAATAACTGGATTTGTTCATCGGCACCTCCTTTCCGGATCCGTTAAATCCGAAAGCTGGAAGTCAGACGAAACTAAAAAGCTGCTAGGCTACCGCCTAACAGCTTTTTCATTTTTAGCGCCACTATAACTGTAGTGAAAAAGGCCTGGCACCTTAGATTTTAGTACACTCTTCAAAGCTGGCAGGTTTTTCCTCGCCGGTTTTGAAGTCTTTGATTTTGTATTCAATTTCGCCGTTTTCTTGTTCGAATAACAAAACTGCTTTTTCAGTATTTAATTTATTCGCTTTTTCTAGTTTCTTTTTGAAATTACCGGTCATAAAGACTTCGCAGTATTTATCCTGTGCGCGCAAAGCACTGGCGATTTTTAATCCTGAAACTAAAGCTTTATCACCTAACGTGATCACCGCAATCGGGTTTTTTGCCGGCGTTTCTAACGCCTTATTTAACTCACACAGATCAGCCAAACGGTCAACGCCAGAAGCCCAGCCAACACCCGGGGTTTTTTGTCCGCCCAGAGTTTCAACTAAACCATCGTATCTGCCGCCGGCCAACACGGTGCCTTGGGCGCCAAGTTCAGTGGTTACAAATTCAAAAACCGTGTGGCAATAGTAATCAAGGCCACGCACCAGTTTTGGATTGATTTGAAATGGGATTTTTAATTCGCTTAAACCGTCAGTTACCGCTTTAAAAAACGCTTTTGAAGTTTCTGATAAGAACGCATCCATTTTCGGCGCCCCGGCGACTAATTTTTTATCGCCTTCATCTTTTGAATCCAAAATACGCATCGGATTTTTTTCTAAGCGTACTTTTGAATCTTCGGATAACTGGTCTTTCAGCGGTGTTAAATACTGCACCAAAGCATCGCGGTAGGCTTTGCGGTCGACCTGATCCCCCAGGGTGTTAATCTCTAACGTAACTTTGCCGCCTAAACCAATTTCGTTTAAAATTCTCCAGGCTAGATCTAACACTTCTACATCGGCCTGTGGGTTTTCTAAGCCAAGCACTTCAACGCCGAATTGGTAAAATTGGCGGTAACGGCCTTTTTGCGGACGTTCATAGCGAAACATCGGCCCGTAGTAGTAAAGTTTGTTTGGGTTATGCTGGGCCAAACCCTCAGAGACGTAGGCACGCACCACGCCGGCCGTGCCTTCGGGGCGTAAAGTGATCGAATCGCCGCCGCGGTCTGCAAAAGTATAGGTTTCTTTGCTAACAGCGTCTGAAGTTTCGCCTAAGGAGCGGTGAAAAACGTCAGAAAACTCAAAAATCGGCGTTTCAATTTCTTTAAAGCCATAATTTTGGGCAGCATTGTAAGCTTTGGCTTCAATCGCTCGAAAAGTCTTTTTCAGGGCCGGTAATAAATCTCTCGTGCCGCGCACGCTTTGGTATTTACTCATAGATGGGATGAGCATATCGTAATTGCCATTATGATGAAATGGATTTTAGCAGGAATTTTTGCGTTTTCTTTAGCCGTCGGTGTTGCGTTGTACTTTATGGGACGTGGAGGCGGTGGTCCTGCCACTGAGTTGGACTGGCGCGCCCTTGATCAGATGGACTATGTGAACAAAAAAGCTCCGCCGGAACTAGAAAAAGTTAATAAGACCCGCGTAAAGATTCCGGGCTTTATGGTGCCTCTTGAAGACAACCAGCGCCAAGTGACTGAGTTTTTATTAGTGCCGAGCCCGCAGGCGTGTATTCACTTACCAGCACCTCCGCCGAACCAGATGGTTTATGTTAAAATGAAAAAAGGTGTGCCTGCAGCCGATGGCCCGATCTGGGTGTACGGTGATTTTGAAATCACTCTCAAAGAATCGCAGTACGGCGAAGCCTCTTTTGAACTCATCGGCGATTACGTTGAACCTTATCAATAAACGGGGAATGTCATGTCTGCAGTTATTCAGATTAAAGATTTATCGTTTGCCTACGGCGGTGCGGATGCAAAGCCAGTATTACAAATCCCGCATTTAACGATTGATAAAAATGAAACGGTATTTCTATTCGGCCCGAGCGGCAGCGGTAAAACCACGTTGTTAGAAATCTTGGCCGGTGTGATCACCGGACAAAGCGGCGATGTCGAGATGCTGGGTAAAAAAACTCAAAGCATGAGTTTATCCGAGCGTGACCAGTTTCGCTCGAAGCATATCGGGTATATATTTCAGCAGTTTAATTTAATTCCGTATTTAACGGTAAAAGAAAATATCTTATTGCCGTTTACCTTCAGTGGTAAAAACTTTGATCAGGCTTTATATGACCGCGTGATTGAAGAGTTAGGCTTGTTTGACCATGTCGAAAAACTGGCCTCACAATTATCCGTTGGCCAGCAGCAGCGGGTAGCCGCAGCCCGTGCCTTGATTATTAAGCCGGAAATTATTTTAGCCGACGAGCCGACTTCAGCCCTTGATTACGATCATCGTGAAAATTTCTTAAAGATTTTATTTTCTCTGGTTAAGGCGCAAGGGTCGACGCTGATTTTTGTAAGCCATGACCGTTCGATTCAGAAACTGTTTGACCGGCATTTAAGTTTAACTGACGTGAATGCGGTGAAGGTGTAGTATGAATTTATCTAAATTAGCTTTTAAATCTATTCGTCACCGCTCATTTGCCACAACGGCCACCGTGTTTTCAGTGGCGTTAAGTTTGTTATTGCTTTTTTCAGTTGAGCGGGTGCGCCGCTCAGTTCAGGATAGCTTCACTCAGACAGTATCTGGGGTTGATCTGTTGGTCGGGGCACGCACCGGCTCGCTGCAGCTGGTGTTGTTCTCGGTTTTTAATATCGGCCAGGTTACCAATAATATCACCTATCAAAGTTATGAAAAAATCAGCCAGCACCCGGATGTCGAGTGGACGATTCCGATCAGTCTTGGTGATGGTCATAAGGGCTTTCGCGTTGTTGCCACCACCACTCAGTTTTTCGAGCATTATCAGGTGCGTTCGCAGGAGCATTTAAAAATTATTTCTGGCGGGCCTTTTGCCAAAGATAATGAAGTGGTGCTCGGGGCCGAAGTGGCGCAGACACTTAAATATAAATTAGGGGATAAGATTGTGGTCGCCCACGGGAGTACGACCGGCGAATCTTTTGAAGAACATGCTGAACAGCCATTAACCGTAGCCGGAATTTTAGAGTCGACTGGCACGGCGGTAGATCGTTCAGTGTATATTACGCTGGCAGCGATGGATCACATGCATGCAGACCCCAAGCAGGAAGATGAGCCAGCCCACGAACACCAGCCTAAGCCGGAAGCAATTACTTCATTTTTTGTAAAACTGAAAAGCAAAACCAAAATCTTGCCGATGCAGCGTGAAATTACCGAAAATAAAGATGAGGCGCTGTTGGCAGTTATCCCGGGCGCAGTTTTAAGTGATCTGTGGCAGAGTCTTTCGCTGATCGAATTTGTGTTAAAGCTAATTTCGGCTCTGGTCATGGTTGTGGGGTTAGTCGGCATGATTATCGCCCTGATGACCAGTCTTAACGAACGTCGCCGGGAAATGGCGATTTTACGCTCGCTTGGAGCGGGTTTTTCACATCTGGCACAGCTGGTATTTTTAGAAGTCTTTTTTATCTTAGCGCTGGCCGTTGGCACCAGTGCAGTCGTAAAAGTGCTGCTTGAAACTGCGCTTTCGCCATTCATGGCAAAAAAATTCGGATTATATTTTGCCGGTGCTTGGTTTTCGGCCACCGATATCGCCATGATGGTTACGACGGTGGTGGTGGGTTTAGTGTTTGCGTTGGTACCGATTATGGTTTTTAAAAACAGATCACTAAAAGATGGTCTTGCGGTTAAGTAATGGACAATTCGAAAAACTATATTACGCCGAAAGGTATCGCAAAACTTAAAAGTGAGTATCACGAACTGTTAAATGTTGAGCGCCCCAGGGTTGTCGAAACGGTGGCCTGGGCCGCGAGTAACGGCGATCGTTCGGAAAACGCCGATTACCAGTACGGTAAGCGCCGTCTACGCCAGATCGACGGTCGGCTTCACTTTTTACAAAAGCGCATCGAGGCGGCTGAGGTTATTGATCCCAAAACTCTGAAATCAGATAAGGTGATTTTCGGAGCTACGGTGACAATCGAAAACGAAGACGGTGAGTCTTACACTTATCAGATCGTCGGCGAAGACGAGCTCGACATTAAACAAAACAAAATATCCTGGAAATCGCCGGTCGCACGTGCCCTGTTAGGGAAAAAACTGGATGAAGAAGTTAAAATTCATAAACCAGCCGGTGATGAAATCGTGACTATCACCGAAATCTCATTTGAGTAATTGTTTATTAACGATTAGCAGCAAAGGCTCTATTTGATTGAGTCTAGGCCTGCACACGCTAGCATTAATCTATGCGTAATCGTTCAATTCTTTATTTTGCCGGATTCTTGCTAGCCGTTCTGGGCTTTCTGATGATGGACTATAGTTTACGCCGCGATTACGTGATCAAAACAGCACAGACACGTTTTAACAACTTCGAAGCGGTATCCCCGGCACAACAAGTTGAAGTTTCTGAGGTTGAACAGCGTTCGCGTTTTCTTGCGGGTTTTAAGAATTTTGTTTCACAAATGAATGTCGTCTCAGATGACCCGGAAAAAAGTGAAGAGTTATTAAACCAGTACGCTCAAACCGTAAAACCTGCAGATAATATCGCATTAGCCGACGTGCTTAAAGACAGCGACAACAGAAAAAACGAACGTACTCTGGCCTTAGAGCTGATGGTGATGAATCAGGATTTTAACTGCCACAACATCTTAAATGAATTTATTCAGAACGAGAAGTTCGGGCCGCGGGCCGATGTAGATTTTGAAATCGCATTACGGGCACAGGCCATCGAAGGCTTAACCCATTTTGCTGACAAAAAATTAGTGCGTAAAAATCTCGAAAATCTGAAAGTCCGCACCAGACATGCGTTTTTATATGAACGGGCAGATCATGCCTTAGTGTATCTTTCAGATAAAAGTTTTGCCACGCAACTGGAAACTATCGATGCTAAAGCTGTTAAGAAGTAAAAAACACGATCATTCGCATGATGGCCACGGCTGCAGCCACGATCATAGCCATGATCATAACCATGATCACGGCCATCACCATGGGCATGGTCACCACCACCATCACCACATCGAAATTAAAAGTGATGCCGATATTTCCAATGCTTTTGTTATCGGCGGCATCTTAAATCTGGTGTTTGTGGTTTTTGAACTAACGTTGGGGTTTATTACCGGCTCTGTATCTTTGATTGCCGACGCGGTTCACAACTTTTCTGATGTCGTAGCGCTGTTTTTATCGTGGATCGGTTTTAAACTGAATAAATCTAAACCATCACCGCAGTTTACTTACGGCCTAAAAAAAATGTCGTTGGTGATAACGTTTGTTAATTCGATCACTCTGATTTTAAGTTTGTTTTATATTCTCTATGAGGCATATCAGCGCATTATCACCCCACAACCGATCGCCGAGGATAAAATTATTTTAGTCGCAGGACTTGGTATTGCGGTTAATTTTCTTTCAGCTTTCTTATTCAGAAAAAACCAGAATGACGTAAATGTAAAGGGAGCTTACCTGCATTTGATGATGGATGCGTTTATTTCTGTAGGTGTTGTCGTAGCCGGTCTGGCTATTAAGTTTACCGGCTGGACGATTCTCGATCCGATTGCGGCCTGCTTGATTGTGATTTTTATCGCCAAAGGTTCAATCGCACTTTTACATGAATCGTTTGTCTTGTTGGTGGGAGGTGTTCCGCTTGCGATCAGCAGCGAAAAAGTGCGTGAACAGATTCTATCTAACCCAGAAGTTTCTGAAATTCATGATCTGCATATCTGGTCGTTGAGTTCGTCGGAAGTGGCGTTAACTGCGCATATCAAAATGAAAGAACAAAAACATCCCGGTGATTTATTTCTTAATAAACTGAATCAGGATCTTTGTCAGAAGTTTGCTATCAATCACGTTACAATCCAGATTGAAATCGGGGATGCGGCTGACACGGCCTGTGGTCTAGATCATAAATGTTAGGTTAATAATCTTAAAAGTTTGCCGCCACACTTCACAATTATTTCATGATTACATCGTAGATCGTGGAACTGGTTGTGCCAATTCGAAGTGCGATCTTAAAATTCTGGTAATCTCTGAATTTTAGAAAATCTAATACATCCCGGCATAAATTCGGATAGGCGAATTGACCTTGGCCCGGCCCCCTAGTTGGATCGTTTGAAACCTCACGATTGAGAGTTGTTGGATCGAGTGTTTACCCAAAAAACAATATATGAATAAATAATTATTTACAAAGCGCATCGCGCCAATAACAGGGCTATAGGCGGTGGATATTTGTGATTAGTTGTTCAGATTACGCAGTAAAGTTCCTACGGCCCATTTCATGGTTTTACCCTGGTCAGCACCGGATTCGTTGTACACATTACGTAAATCACTCCAGATGTTGGCGTTGATCAATGTGATGATAACTTGAATTCTCTGTTGTTCTACTTTGTTGTTTGTTGTCGGAATCTGGGCTTTGATTTTTTCCATTACTAATGCATTAAATTTTTTGCGGAATAGTACGCGCGATTGCTGGCCGAAATTTGTGTATAAATAAGCCAGCAATAAGCTTTCGTATTTATCAAAGACCTGAAACGCAAACTCCGCGAATTCCTCTACAGTCATGGTTTGCAGGTTGCTCGCCACGCGGGTGACATAAGCTTCAAGATAAGTTTCCAGTTCGCGGGTCAACGATTTTTTATCGCCAAAAAAACGGAATAAAGTGCGTGTTGATAGCCCTGCGCGATCAGCAAGTTCTTCTAATGAAATTTCGTCGCCGCGTCTTTCAACTAAAAGATCGACGTAGTTTTCGATAATTTTCTGACGGTTGTGGTTCGATTTTTCCAAACGTGAACTGTTATCGTATTTTCTTACTTTTTTGCTCTTTTTTGTGGCCTTTGCCGATTTCGTGCGTTTCATACTGGTTAGAGTATAGGAATAAGACGCTGTGTGTGCAATTGAAAAAATTAATAGCATATTCAATGCCACTAATATAATATGAAGAAATTATGAAAGTTGCAGTGGTCGGGTCGGGTATTAGTGGGTTAGGTACAGCTTTGATATTAAATCAAAAGCATGAAGTTCATCTTTTTGAAGCAGATAATCGCTTAGGTGGACATGCCCACACTAGCGTAGTCAGTAGGTTAGGTAAACAAAATAATATTGACACAGGTTTCCTTGTTTATAACGATCTGACTTATCCACATTTGAAAGCCTTGTTTAGCTACTTGCAAACTGAGACAGTAGCTTCGGATATGTCGCTATCAATTCAGGTGCCGCAGGCCGGGCTCGAATGGGCTGGGGATAATCTTAATACTGTTTTTTCGCAGCGACAGAATTTGTTTAATCCGCGATTTCACCGCCTGCTGCTTTCGATTCTGGCATTTCACCGCCAGGCTGAAAAAAACCGTGAGCTGGCGCGGCAACACAAATGGACTATTGGCGAGTTACTGCTTAAACAAAATTACCCACGCGAATTGTTAGAATGGTACGTGCTGCCGATGGTGGCAGCGATTTGGTCTACACCCGAAAAGGGCATGTTAGATTTTCCTGCGGAAACGTTTCTTACATTTTTTATCAATCACAAGCTATTGCAGGTAAATGACCGCCCGGTTTGGCGCACTGTTAAGGGGGGCTCAAAAAACTATGTTCAACAGATCGCAAGCCGCCTGCCGCATGTTCATCTTGGCGAAGCTGTTCAGAACGTTGAGCACATCGATGATAAATTAAAAGTGCAGACCGCTTTGCACAGTTATCAGTTTGATAAGGTGATCTTTGCGACGCATGCTCCGGTTACGGCCAAAATCTACAAATTCAAAAACCAACAGCAGGAAAGAATAATTAAAAGTTTTTCAACGATCCCAAATAGGGCATTGTTGCACGAAGATACTTCGTTTTTGCCACGCAAAAACCGCTGCTGGGCTTCGTGGAATGTGCAAGCGCAGTTAACGACAGAACATTCTGACAAAGTCTCGCTCACTTATTTACTAAATCGCCTGCAGCCGATGGATACGGTGAATAAGTTGCTTCTGACTCTTAACCCTGCACGCCCACCGAAAGACATGATCTTTGAAGCTCATTATGAGCATCCGAAATTTGACCAGCAGGCGATCGATGCGCAAAAAGAAATCCCTCACCTCCAGGGAAAAGACGGCGTGTATTTTGCTGGTGCGTGGACTGGCTACGGCTTTCACGAAGATGGCCTGCGCAGCGCGGTTAATGTGGCCCGCTACTTTGACATAAATCCTCCGTGGAAGGTTGACTGATGGCAATGTACCTGATGCAAGGACATGTATATCATTCCCGCTCAGAAACTGCGAACAACAGTTTTAAGTATCCAATTTTTAATGTGTATTATCAGGTCGCACAGACCAAAGAGTTGCAAGCGCTGTTACGTAAAAAATTTAAAAGCTTTTTAAGTTTTAGAGGCAGCGATTATCTGACGGATGACAAATCGACTTTGAGCGAAAAGTGTACCCATTTTTTAAAAACTAATTTTTCTTACCAGGCGGAACAGGTTTATTTGCAGACGATTCCGCGCATGTTCGGTTACGCGTTTAATCCAGTTAATTTCTGGTACTGTTACCGCGGTGAAAAATTAGATGCAGTCTTATGTGAAGTTAATAACACCTTCGGCGAAACCCATTACTACTGGCTTTACCAACAAGGTGAAGAGCTCAATAACAAATGGTTAACGGCTGAAAAACGTTTTCACGTTTCTCCGTTTTTTGCTATCGAAGGTGAATACCGTTTCAGGTTCGTGCCATCAAAAAAATCACTGCATGTCGATATTCATTTTTTAAATGCTGATGGCAGCTTAAAGTTACGCACCTGGGTACAAGGTAACTTAACGCCTCTTGAGCAGGTAAGTTTTTTCAAACTACTGTGGCGCTACGGCTGGCTGACCCCGCTTGTGGTGTTTCGTATTCATTTTCAGGCAATAAAACTATTTTTTAAACGTGTTCGATTCTATAAAAAACCGACGCCACCGATAAAGGAGATTACTCATGGCACAAGCTTCCTGGGCCGCTAAATTTTTTATTCAGGTCTTAAAAAACTCGCGGCATGGCACGATTCGCGTGACATTCCCGGACGGTAAATCAGAACTGTACGGTGAAGGCGATTACAAAGCCCATGTTCAGGTAAAAAACTGGGGCGCGATCGATCAGTTAGTAAACAAAGGGGATTTGGGTTTGGCTGAAGCCATCATCGAAGGTGATCTTGAAGTCGACAATGAAGCTGCACTTATTGAGTGGGCCTGCCGCAATGATCAATCCCTGGGGCAAGCTTTACACGGCACCCTGATGGGAACCTTGCTGTACCAGCTTAAGCGCTTACTCACGCGCAACTCTAAAAGCCAGGCCAAAAAAAATATCGTAGCCCATTACGATCTGGGAAACGACTTTTACCGCCTGTGGTTGGATCCGACGATGTCATATTCATCGGCGTTATTTAATAATCCGCACGAAACCCTAGAGCAGGCCCAGTTAAACAAGTACGACCGCATGATTGATATGTTAAATATCAAACCTTCTGATCATATTTTAGAAATCGGTTGTGGTTGGGGCGGGTTTTTTAGCCGCGCCGTCGAGCGCACCGGCTGCAATGTAACTGCCGTGATGAATTCACCCAGTCAGGCCGCACACAACCGTGCCATGATTAAAGAGCGCGGGTTAAGTCACAATGTAAATCTTCAGGAAATTGATTATCGTGATATCAAAGGTACTTACGATAAAGTTGTCTCGATTGAAATGATTGAAGCTGTGGGCGAGCAGTACTGGGATAACTATTTTCAAAAAGTGGCAAGCTCAGTCAAGGCCAAAGGATCAGCGATCATTCAGGGAATCACCATTCACGACGATTTGTTTTATAGCTACCGTCAAAAGACTGATTTCATTCAGAACTATATTTTTCCGGGTGGGATGCTTTTAGCCAACAGTATCTTTGATCGCAAAAGCCAGGAAAACGGCATGAAGCTGACTAACCAGTATGAATTCGGTATTTCGTATGCTGATACTTTAAAAATCTGGCGGGAGCGTTTTAATGAAGCGTTACCGAAAGTACGCGCTATGGGTTTTGATGAACGCTTTATCAGAATGTGGAACTTGTATCTATCTTACTGTGAAGGTGCGTTCCGCGCCGGCCGGATTAACGTGGGCCAGTATATGATTGAGAGGGTGTAAATTATGCAGCTAGAACCAGTGGTTAAATTATTTGTGCGCGGCATGGAACAGGGATTGGTTCCAGATCCGTTGATCCGCTTCGGAATCCGTCGGTTGTTAAAGCAGCGCCTGCATGATATGCGTCTGCAGGAAGTCAGCGCCAACGGTGAATTTATCAAAGCGCATGCAAATCTTTTACGACAGTCGCCGCTGGCGATCATGACCAAACAGGCTAACGAACAACACTATGAAGTGCCGACCGAATTTTACGAGCTTTGTTTGGGTAAACATAAAAAATACAGTGCCTGTTTTTGGGATGAAAATACCGTAGAACTCGAACAGGCTGAACAAAACGCCTTAGATATCTCTATCGCGCGTGCAGAAATCCAGGATGGCATGCGCATTTTAGAACTGGGATGCGGCTGGGGGTCGCTATCATTAGAACTGGCGCGCCGTTTTCCGCGCTCTGAAGTGACAGTGGTTTCAAACTCCGCTACGCAAAGACAGTTTATTGAAACTCAGGCGCATAAACGCGGATTTACAAATCTGCGTGTATTGACCCGCGACCTTGGTAAAGAAGAAAACTACGATTTCGGTCCGGAAAAATTTGACCGTGTCATGAGTATTGAAATGATGGAGCATATAAGAAACTACGAAAAGTTTTTTTCACTTGTGGCCGGTGTAATGGCCAGTGATGCAAAAATGTTTGTGCATATTTTTACCCATAAAACCACGCCTTATTTTTTTGAGACCGAAGGCGAAGATAACTGGATGGGAAAATACTTTTTCTCAGGTGGCCAGATGCCGGCGCGTGATTTATTTGAACAGTTTAACCGCGATCTCAAGGTTGAAGCTAAATGGGACTGGAACGGCACACACTACCAGAAAACTCTCGAAGCCTGGTTAGACAAGATGGATCAGAACGAAGAAAAAGTGCGTCTGCTTTTTCAAAAGGCTTATGGTGCGGATAATGTTGAAATCTGGGTAAACCGCTGGCGGGTGTTTTATATGGCCTGCTCAGAACTTTTTGGGTTCAACAAAGGTGAAGAGTGGGCAGTTACGCATTATTTACTGAAGAGGTAGGAAATAGATATGAAACGAAATCTGATTCTTTTTTTTGTGACTGTTATCTTGGCCATGTTTGCTGTGACAACTTGGGCCAGCGGCTTTGAAAATGTCATCTCAGCTACCCTGAGACTTGTTAATGAACCCTGGGTGGTGGCAACCTTGTTTGATGCCTATTTCGGATTTTTAACGTTTTTTTTGTGGGTCTGTTATAAAGAGGAAAGTGCCGGTAAACGAGTGGTTTGGTTTATTGCAATTATGCTGCTCGGAAATTTTGCCATGGCCGCATATGCACTTAAAGAAATTCGCCGCCTGAAAGAAGGCTTCACAACAGAAAAATTTTTAATTTCAAAAAATGTTTAAAAGAATTAAAAATACGCTTAAAGATCAGCTCACCCAAGGGGCCACGCCGGAAAAACTGGCCCAGAGTTTGTCTGTGGGTATTTTGCTTGGATGTTTTCCGTTGATAGGCTTTACAACGGGTTTGGCGGCAATTGCCGGAGTGATTTTTAAGCTAAATCATATTGTCACGCAGACGGCGAATTACCTGATGTATCCGGTGCAGATTATTTTAATTCCTGTTTATATCAAAGTGATCAGTATGATCACCGACGTGGGAAATGTTCCAGTAAGACCTGATCTCATCGTCAGTGCGTTTGCAAACGACTGGGTCGGGTTTGTCAAAACCTATGCTCTAGTCGGTTTGTATGCTGTTATTCTGTGGCTTGCGATAAGCTTGATCCTGGTTGTGATTTTACAAAAACTATTTTTACCGCTGATAATGCGGCTCAAAAATTTAAAGGAAAAATAGATGCTAACCTTTCAGATATTTTTAAGTGCTTTTGCAGTTACCGCAATGATCATGTTTTTAACATGGCTTTATGCTGTTAAAATTGAAAACTTCAGTATAATTGACGCGGTTTGGGCCTTTTGCTTTGTCGTACAGGGCGCAGTATTTAATCTGTTCGGCGAAGGTTTTGGCCAGCGAAAAACCTTATTGCTTATCATGCTTGCCTTCTGGGGGGGGCGGTTAGGTCTTTTTCTGGCTAAGCGCATTGCCTCACACCATCCCGCTGAAGATACCCGTTATATAAAACTGCGCGGCGATTACGGCCATAATTATAAACTTAGATTTTTATTGTTCTATTTTTATCAGGCGATCAGTGTTTCGGTGCTGACATTGCCATTTATTTTTGTTTTTAAGAATACGACCTCAGAATTAAGTTATCTTGAATGGACTGGTTTTGCTGTCTTTATCGTGGGTGTACTCGGAGAATCTTTAGCCGACTATCAGATGCAGGCCTTTCGTTCAAAGCCTGAAAACAAGGGCAAGGTCTGTAACGTGGGCTTATGGAATTACTCCCGCCATCCGAATTATTTTTTCGAAAGTGTAATCTGGTGGGGCTATTTTATTTTTACCGTGGCCACGCCAGGGTTATGGTGGGCGGTCTATGCGCCGCTAACAATTCTACTGCTGCTGGTTAAAGTCACCGGTGTTCCGCCTTCAGAGGCGCAGTCACTAAAAAGTCGGGGAGAAGCTTACCGTGAGTACCAAAGACGAACATCGGTGTTTGTGCCTTGGTTTCCGAAGAGGTAGCGCGAATGAAAAAGCTATTTTTTATTTTTATAATCTGTGCAGGTTTTTTTGCCCGTGGCGAAACACAGGTGCGCATCGGACTTTTTTATGAAGTAGGTAAAAAAACTGAAAAATACCTGTTTAAGCAAGAGACTAAAGTAACGATAACTGACCCCGTTAACCGAAGCAGTGTATCGACTATCTGGGATGACCAAGGACAGGAGCTTATGCGCGAAACCGCCGAAATTAAAAACGGCTTAGTGGTGTCACAGGTTATGGAGCAGCTGCAGATTAAAGAGAAGTACGTCTTAAAAGTAGAAAATAACAAAGCCACTTTTGAAACGTTTTCAACTCAAATACCTGAAAAGCCAAAACTTCTAGAAACGAAAACCGTGAAAATCGGCGCGCAGTTTTATACCGGTCCAAGTCTTGAGGTTTTACTGTTAAAAAATCTAGATAATCTTCAGTCTGCAAAAAAGGTTAAGTTTGATTTTGGCATTTTTGAATTACAAAAAGCGATTTCCTTTGATGTAAAAAAAACAGAAAAGCAATTTGCCGGCGAACAGCAGCTAATCCCGCTTAAGATGGAACTGAGCAGTCTGCTTTCACTGTTTGTTGATTCACTTTACTTAGAAGTTGATCCCGATACGGGAATGCTACGCCGTTACCGCGGGCGCACCCCTGTGCGCATTGCTAAAAACGGCCGTTTAGAACCTTTCGACGGAGATATATACTATGAACTTAAAAAGTAAACTTTTGGTTCCGTTTTTTCTGTCTGGACTTTTTTCTTGTGCCAGCAAATCTGTTCCGGTTGAATACGTGACTACAGACCAACACACCTTAAAGGCGGATCTGTATTTACCCACAGTTAAGTCGTCAGAGCCTATCCCCTTAGTGGTGGTGATTCATGGTGGCGGTTGGCGAAACCGCTCGGGTGATATGCAAGGTGTATGCGAAGTGCTCACGGAAAATGGCTTTGCGGCACTAAACATTACTTATCGCTTTGCGCCTGAGCACCGCTTTCCGGTGCAGCTTAACGACGTCAAAGCCGCGATTCCATGGATTTTAAAAAACGCAGAAAAATATAATCTTAATGGCCAAAAAATTGCGGTCTGGGGTTATTCTGCCGGCGCGCATCTGGCGTTTTTACTCGCTAACCAGAAAGAGCTTGGTATCAAATTTGGCGCAATAGTGGTAGGTGGAATGCCGGCTTACTTGCCGAATTTTCCTGAGTCGCCGCTGATTATTCCGTTGATTGGTAAAAAATATACTGAAGATCCGCAGGCCTGGGTTGCGGCGTCACCCGTAAGTTTTGTCTCAGAAGCTACGCCTCCGACCTTTGTTTATCACGCGGTGGACGATGCTTTAGTTACTTTTAATGAGGCCGTGGTTTTTGAAGAGAAATTAAAAAAGTTCCGGGTTCAACATGAAGTTTACCGCGTTGAAAACCGTGGCCATATCAGTCTTTATTACTTTCCTGAGAAATCAGAAGAAAAAGGCATCGGGTTTTTAAAGGCCCATATCGGGAAGTGATCCATAATTTAATTTGGATCACTATAAGGTACTGTTACAAATCGCTGACTTTGATTGAGTTTAAATATTCTAATATTTTATGCTGAGATGAAAATAATGGCACAAGACAAGAACCAAATAGTTCAAAAAGTGAGAGAATTGCTCGTCGAAGAACTTAGACGGATTCAGCAAAAATCCCCGGGGTTTTCTATGAGGTCTTTTGCTAAAAAGCTCGATGTAAGTCAGGGTGAGCTCAGCGAAGTGATTAATGGCAAGCGAAAGCCAAGTTCACGTTTGATAATTAGCCTTTATAAGCTGCTCGGGCGCCGAAATCCTGAGTTTTTAGAGCAAAGCAAACGACTGCATGACCTGGGTATCCGAAAAAAAAGACGGGATAAAAACCTGTACCGCCTGGAAGAAGACCAATTTAAGGTGATAGCTGGTTGGCATAATTTTGCATTGCTTTCGCTTGTTGAGACTATCGATTTCAAAAGTGATGTGACCTGGATCGCTCAGCGGTTAGGCATAACTAAACAACAGGCCCAAGAGACGGTTGAACGCCTGCTGCACTTGAATCTAATCTCAATCGAAAATAAAGGTGATATTGTTCTTAAAAATGAAGGTGTAAAAGCACCGGACAATATTATTTCCGCGGCCGTTAAAGAGTCGCATTTAAAGGATTTAAATTTAATCGATAAAGCCATTAGGCAAGATCTTCCCTTAGAACACAGGGACTTTACATCTTGCACTTATGCGGTTAACGTTAAAAATATTCCTAAGTTAAAAAATATGATAAGAAAGTTTCAGGATCAAGTGGCAACTCTTTTAGAGGATGGCCATTCAGATGAGGTCTATAGAATGTCGATTTATTTTTACCCTCTGACAAAGATCAAACAATCCAGAGAAGGCTGATTTTTCATGAAAATTAACTTTAGGTATTTAGGTTCTAGTTTTATTCTTCTCGTTGCGGCACTTTTCATTCCACACACCTCTTTGGCCCACAATAAAGTGGGAAACGGGGGCGGCGGCGTACTGTTGGCCCCGGATCATTACGCAACTTTTAGTTCGGTTGCTTATCTTTCAGCGGAGTATCAGCCTTCATTTGTTATGAAAGACCAGCTTGAGAATTGCACTTCTGAAATCTTTGATTCAATCAGAAGAGATATAGATAGCATGTATGGCTTTCTACCCGCGAAATATTTAAGTCTGTTGCGAACCAATTTATGCAATAAATCTTCCGGCAGATATCTGGTTTTAAACGCATTCAACGCAAACAATGCCTATTTTAAGACGCAAGCATTAAAGCATAAAAGACTTTATTCGCAATTAACCCGTTATGATAAAAATCAGATTGTGGTTTTTGCTTTTACCGATCCAGATAAAAAAAAGACATTCCTTTATCCGGAATTTTTAAAGCTAAGTTATTTTGATCAAAAAATAATTTTATTTCATGAGCTTTTTTGGCTGGCTAAATTTTCACTTGAACGATACGAAAATAAAAATGCTCTCGAGTTAAAGGCCTACGAAAAAATGCTGGCCCTAGAAGATGCCACCTACAGATACCTCAAGCAACCTAACGAACTTATTCATCGTCGCGAACTAAAAGAAGCTCTCGATCGTTTTATGAATTTTAAATAATGAATATCAAAGGTAATTTTTTTCTAATAACTGGTGCAAATAGAGGAATCGGAAGAGCTGTGGCACTCTGTGCCGCTTCTCGGGGAGCACATTTGATTCTGGTCATTAGAAACAGCGACCAGCAATTGGAAAAGAATCTTCTTGATGCCGGAGCTTCGAGTGTGCAGACAATCGTTGCAGATTTGGCAAGCCGATCCGGAGTAGAACAGTTACTTGAAAAGTTAAGTCAGCAGCGAGTCGATATCTTATTTAATAATGCAGGTGTGCTGACCGGTGGTCTTATCGAAGAGCAAAGTGACGACGAAATCTACCAGGTATTTCAGGTGAATGTGTTGTCGCTGATTCAGCTGACAAAAGCGATCGTGCCTAAGATGATTCAGCAGAAAAAAGGCCTAATTGTAAATCACTCGAGCGTTTCTGCGCTCATGCATTTTCCGGCGGCCACGACCTATTCGGCGACTAAAGCGGCGGTGCTTGCATTTAATAATTGTCTGCAGAACGAGCTTCAAGGCACGCATGTCAATACACTTGCGCTGATTACTCCGGGCGTAAAAACCCGGATGTTTGATGAAATTGACATTAAATATTCGAAAAACTTAGAAACTCCGAAAGACTCAATGCCAGCAGAAGTATATGCTGAACGTGTTTGCGATGCGATTGAGTCGGGGCAAAAATACCTTTGGCCAACGGGAGTTAGCGCTATTGGACTGTTTCTTGTAAAGTATTTTCCCAGAGTATTTTATTATGTCGTGTCTAAAAAATTCAGAAGGTGAGTTTTATGAAAAGACTGTCAGTTCTTCTTTTGTCGTTGCTGTTAACGTCTTGCGCATCGAAGACAAGAATGAAAACAGTAAGTAGCGTCGATATCAAACGTTTTATGGGAGATTGGTACGTTCTAGCCGGTCGGTTTACGCCTTTTGAAGTCGATGTTCATAACGGTTTAGAGTCTTACACGTGGAACGAAAAAGAACAGCGCATAGATATTGGCTTTACCTATAATAAAGGAAGTTTAACCGGAGAACGCAAATCAATCCCGCAAAAAGGCTGGATCTATAACACCGAGACCAACGCGCACTGGAAAGTAAGCCCGTTTTGGCCACTGAAGTTTAATTACCTGATAGTTGCCTTAGATGAAGATTACGGTTGGACGGCCATCGGTGTGCCGGATCAGAAATACTTGTGGATTATGGCCCGTGATTGGAAGAATCAGGAGTCGGTGGTTAAAAAAGCTATCGAGCAACTTGATAAAATCGGTTACAACACTAAAGATCTAGTTATTGTGCCGCATTCATGGTGATAGTTTTTTGAATTAGCGTATTTTTGCCTCGCAGGTAAACTTGCCGTATTCTCCGTTTGTTTGAATCAGGTCTTCACTTTTGACGATGTACTCTTGAGTATATTTTAAACTATCTTTGCCGACTTTTAGTTTTTTAACTAATGTATAGCGAAAATCTTTAGAAACGCGAAACTCTTGTCGTCCATAGTCGTACCCAAAAACTTTATCCAGTGGGTAGAGCTTTTTTGAATCGAGATTAAAATTGAGAGCCGCAGCGGCTTTTTCTGAATCAGACTGACCGACAATCAAAGTGCCTTCAATATGTTTTTCGTTGATGTTGTTTACTTGAATTGTACAGCTTCGACCGTTAAGAGTGTGATTTAAACCAACAGCGTCGGTGATTTGTCCCGCATAGGTCGTCGCTGCATTTGCTTGGGCGTAGGCCAGCAACAAGGTAGTGATAAAAAGAAACATGTTAGTTTTAGGTTTAAAATTTACTTTTTGCATATTGAACTAATTAGCTACATTTGTGCCAAGTTTCCTTGAGCTACAATCGTCCTCGGCGTGTATGACTGTATTACAGTTTGCGGAAGTGACAGTTTTTGAGAAGCTTAGCGAAGGCAAAAAAATAGGCTAACTTTTTTAAGAGTTAGCCCATAGTGTGTGAGCGTACGTTGGCCGTAGGCTATAAGAATGTAACTAATTATTCGGGTCAGATAAAAGTTTACTAAAGGCACACAGCTTAGAAAATGATTCAGATTAAAATTTGGAACTAGCCACTGAACATGAATGCCAATGCCAATCAGCTTAAGCTGATTTGTCTCAAGATGGCACAGGTGATCCAGTCTCAAATTTGAAACACTTGAGCTGTCATTAATTTAAGTATTTTGTATAACTACCGATCAGCTTATGGATGGGGCTTCGGCGTATTTATGCAGGTTTAATCCTGCTTTTTTTGGCAGTAATATTAGGCGCTAACAGCCAGGCTTACGCCATTTCTAGCCGTACAACCTATCAGGCTAAAATAGTTAAGCCCGATGGCTATCCTCTAGAAGCCGCAAATGTGAACTTTAAGTTTACAATTCTAGACCCTGCTGCTTCCTGTATTCTATATTCTGAAAATTATGCTGCCGTTGACATGAGGTCAACTGGTGGCCTTATTTCTTTTGCATTAGGTAATGGTGTTCGTGATTTTCCGGTAAGTGGAACGACAGCCATTTTTGCAAATGTTTTCGATAATTCTATTTTTTCAATGCCGTGTAAGTCGCCTGGTATTTATACCCCCCAGCCTGAGCATGGCCGTACGATTGTCATGCAGTTTAACGATGGCGGCGGTTGGC
Source organism: Bdellovibrio sp. SBM16 (assembly GCF_056175625.1). NCBI lineage: Bacteria > Pseudomonadati > Bdellovibrionota > Bdellovibrionia > Bdellovibrionales > Pseudobdellovibrionaceae > Bdellovibrio > Bdellovibrio sp. SBM16. The sequence goes on from NZ_JBJKJG010000011.1 coordinate 152,100, forward strand.
AGACCTTGCCCGCGATGACGATCAATGCTGTGCCGTATGCGATGTATGCGGGTAAATCCGAAAACTCTTTAAAGTTAAATAACAAAGCTGATACTGACTTTGTTGAGTACTCTAGTCTTGCAAGTTTAAACTGTCAGGCCAACGAAGCGATCAAATTTAACGGCGTAAGCTTTAGCTGTATAGCGGTAGGCTCTGGCGGCGGCGGTGGCATCACCAGTGTTACAGCTTCGGGATCGGTGCTAGCGATTGGCGGAACAGCATCGGCGCCGGTCATTAGTATTACGGCTGCAACAATGTCGCAAGACGGGTATTTAACTTCACTTGATTATGCTGAGTTTAAAGCGAAAGTCACCAGCGCAGCGGTGGCTTTACAGATCGCAAGTTCGACATTATCTGGCGATGTCACCGGAAACCCGGGCAGCACCACTGTCGCGAGCGTGGGCGGAAAGAGCGCAGCACAGATTGCTGCCAGTGTTGATACTACCTTAGCTGCAACATCAAGTGCTACGGCAGATACGATTGTAAAAAGAGATGCATTAGCCAACATCACTGTTAATGATCTTTATGCAAATGCGGCTAAAATAAGTTATGTTGATCTTTACAAGCCGAACACCAGTTTTAACATTCGCTTGCAAGCGCCCACAGCGCTAACGGCAAATTATATCTTAAATTTACCAACCACATCAGGAACAGTTGGTCAGGTGCTGGCAACAGATGGAGCCGGCAACCTATCATGGATCAATCCGTCAACTGGTTCAGTGGTCAGTGTAAGTGCCACAGCGCCGCTGGCGTCAACCGGCGGAGCAACACCTCTCATTTCAATCACGCAGGCAACCTCTAGTACCGATGGTTATTTATCATCAGCTGACTGGAACACTTTTAATAATAAACAGCAAGCAACCAGCGCAGCTATTATAGCAACGCTTGGTTATGAGCCTGCGGCCAGTGGGTCGGTTGTTAGTTCGCAGTGGATAAGTTCTGGCAATGCCATTAGCTATCTCAACGGCAATGTGGGAATTGGGACAGCAGCACCTGAGTCAAGTTTGCAGGTAAGTGGTAATTTGTCTGTAAAGCTAAATCAATCAGTCAGCCAAGTGAGTGTGGTCGGAAGTTTTGATGTCAGTGCGACCGTGCTTACAGTTAACGATGCCACGGGGTTTCCACAGCAAGGTATTTTGATTTTACGAAGCGTTTCAGGTTCTATAGAAGCTGTCAAATACAGTAGCCGCACGGGAAATTCATTCGATGGTTTGCAGCGCGCCCAGTTTGGTCGCATTGCCCGCAGTTTTACCGATGGTGATGCGGTCACTTTAGCCAGCTTAGTAGTAAATAATGCCGGTAATTACCCGCAACTTCTTGCCATGGGTACAGGCGAACTCTTTCTCGGTAATGGCTTGCCAATCAGAGATAATACGATCAGCCAAACACTTCCGGCAGTGGTTGAAGTACACAACGATACCGATTCTTACTTACGTATTTCATCAAACAACAATCATCAGACGGGTATTCGTTTTCGCGGAGCTGGTGATCGAGGCGCGTTTTATGTTTCTGGTTACAACTACTATCTCGAACCGAATGCGCAGTACGGTTCGGGGCATATTATTTTAAAAGCAAAAAATGGAGATTCCAATGTCGGTGTAGGCGTAACAGCACCAACAGCTAAACTTCATCTTACCTCAGGAACCTCAACGACAGCTCCGCTTAAGCTGACTAGTGGTGCATTACTTTCTAGCGCTTCTAACGGCGCAATAGAGTACGATGGCACGTATTTATATTATACTGATAGCACCAATACGCGGCGAGCTTTGGCAAGTGTGAGCGGGAGCCAATCGTTTTCGGGAAATCAGACTTACACAGGCCAGTTAAATGTAGCGAACAACACATCATCAACAAATAGTACAACCGGTGCGCTTGTTGTATCAGGTGGTTTAGGTGTGGGCGGTAACATCAATACCAGCGGCACAATTGTAACATCTTCAAATATGCAAGCCACATCCATTACGGCAACAAGTGGTGTTTCAACCAACGTAATTCAGGGCAATATGAATTTATTGTTAAATCCAAGCGGTGGAAATGTTGGGATAGGAGCATCTGTCCCGGTCGCACCGCTAACCGTACAAGCTGGGCAATCACCCGATTTGGAAGACGATGACGATGGAATTCTAATTGCTAACTATCAACCGACGCTGAGCTTTAAAGATTTAAGTGGCGGTGTAAGTGACGTTCGTATACGCGCTGAAAATGCTAATATGTATTTTGAGTATAGTTCTGATTTTTTCGTAAGTAGCCCTACGGTTTCAAGATGGATGACGTTATCAGATGGTGGCAATGTGGGTATAGGTACCAGTACACCATCTGCAAAATTGTCGATTGTCGGTAACGGAACAACTAGTGCTACACGGTTAGTTAATTTTGCTAGCAATAGTGGATCGTCAAGATTTACAGTTCTTGATGACGGCAGTGTGGGGATCGGTGTCATATCGCCATCTGAAAAACTTGAAGTTAACGGTAATATTTTGGCCAATAACTTTAAAACCTATGCTTTAAGCCGAACGCTGACGGCGGTCATCGGTGATACGGTTGAAATCGGAAGTTTGCAGTATTCAAACCGAACTTTTAATTTAGAGTTATCTGTTTCAACTGACGGACCTGGTTGGAGTATTATCAAGAAATATATTTTGCCTATTCGATATGAAGCTTCAACAGCCTGGTTTACGGCGCTGCCGGTGGCGCAGTCAATTCATGGTAGTAATGACTTCGATCTTGATGTGATGCCGGGAACGTTTGCAGACCCTAAGGCCTACTTACGCTTACGCCGAACGGCTGGTGCTTCAAATCTTGGTGTTAATATTCTTCTGCAGCAAAATGGGTATGCCGCGACAAACTTTATTTCAACGGCTGTTTCAGCAACTGATGTTGCTCCCGCGTTGTTTTTGCACTCGACCGTGCTTACACAAAGTAACAAAAACTTAGGTATTGAAATTAAAAATCCTTTAGCGAAAATTCATATTACTTCGGGCTCAACGACGGTGGCTCCGTTACGATTTACCTCGGGCTCGTTACTGGCAGCTCCGCAGCCTGGGGCTGTTGAATTTGATGGATCGTATTTTTATCTTACCGATAATGCCAATGTTCGCCGCTCGATTGCAATGGTGCAAAGTCAAGGTACTTTAGATAATACGCAGACCATTTCCAATACCTCGGGTAATATCACTTTGTTACCGCATGCGACCACCGGAAGTGTTGTAGTCTCAGCGACGACGGCAAGTTCTAACGCGAGTACCGGGGCCTTAGTTGTTAAGGGTGGCGTTGGTGTTTCCGGAAATTTAAATGTCAGTGGTGCAGCTGTAGCAAATCAATTAACTATTTTTGCTGCGACCAAAGATGGTGGCGGTGATATTTTTACCGCTCTTGATTCCGACCTCGTTTCGCGAACAGTGCTGACTGATCGGGGTATACAAACTTGGTATCTTAAAGATGCGGCTAATGTATTTCGCGGGTCAGTCAGTGTGTCTACACCGAATTCAAAACCAGGTTTAACTTTTTTAGATGCTTCAGCCACAGCGCGAACCGATATTCGTCACGCCGAGGGCGGCGGGCTTATCTTTGCTGCGCATGCACTGTCGACCATGCCGCCAGAACTGATGCGCATCACTTCAGATGGGTATGTGGGTATTGGTACAGCTAGTCCAGATAGTCGTTTGCACTTATCACAAAACGTGGGGGTTTCGTATACGACAGCAGCAGCGACCAGTTCTCCGAGCGGAACGGTTCTGCATATTCGTAATGATGCGCAGCTTGATTCATCCTATGCAGGGATAAAGCTCACGACGCGAAATGATGCGGGCGTAACTAATCAGTCCTACATTGGTTCTATTTCTAATAATACTGGAACCGGCGGAACCATTGTCATGGGTCATCGCAATTCAGGTAATTTTGTAGAATCACTGCGAATACTACCAAGCGGAAGAATGGGTCTTGGTACGAATGCTCCGGCCTATATGTTAGATATTAATAGTTCGGGTGGTCATTCCGTACTTAGACTTGGTGGAGCCTCGGGTTCGGCAGATTCATCAGTACGTTTAATGGAAGACAGCGGTGGCGGCGACAGTTTTGGCTTTAGTCTTTATCATGATGCCCAGTTAAACCAATTTCATCTTGCAAGACACGAAAACTCTGTAGAAGGTGTGCCTGCTCTTACGGTGAATCGAACTAACGGCCATGTGGGGATCGGTACTAGCACGCCAACTTCGATATTAGAAATAAATGCCGGTGTAAATGGTGATGCGGAATTAATTCTAGAAGCAGACACCGATGACAATAATGAAGGGGATAATCCGTTTATTCACTTCAAACAAGACGGCGATTTAATTCACGGTTTTTTAGGATTTAGCGGCAACGCTAATTCAGCATTTAATTTAACCATGGCAAATGTTGGCGCAAACAGTTTTATTTTAAATTCTGTAAGTTCTCCAATACAACTCGCAACTTCAAACACAGCACGCTTAACAATTGCAACAGATGGTAGCGTCGGAATAGGAACATCCGCGCCAGGTGAAAGACTAGATGTCGCGGGTAATATGCGAGTTGGTAATTCAGATTCCAACTATATAGCCTTTAGAGGAACTTCAGGTGATGGGCCTGGCTTGTACAACCATACATATATCGGTGAACGTTTCTATGCTCCGGGGGAAGCTTCAGAGCTGTTTTTGTTTAAAGGGAATGATTCTGATAACTCATCAGGTCCGGATCGAATTAGAATGGCTGCTTCAAACATTGTCTTTGATACTTTTACTAGTCCAAATGCAATCAGTGGATCATTCGAGTCAGTGGCCAGTTCAACTTTATTATCAACACGCATGATTATTAAGGGAAATGGTAATGTGGGTATTGGAGTTACTTCGCCAATTTATAAATTAGAAGTAGCTGGGCCGATCAAGTCTCATGGAAGCCCTAATGAACAGATATCTGGCCATTATTATAATTATTATCATATTGGCTATGGCAATGATGTGGGAGGCGGACAGCCTGATCAATACGTACTTCTAACGCCAGCCTATACTGGTACACCTGTGACTGGCTGGCAATCAGCGGGTCTAAGTGGTGTACTTTCAGCTTACAGAGGTTCAGGAGGCACATTTAATAGTGCACAAGAGTGGTATCTGACAACCCAAACGGCTTGGGATAGATCTGCAATCAATATGTTTCCAATTGGTGCTGCTGCCGGACAACCTAACATTTACACAGTTACACATGGAGGAATCAAATATCTAGCGCTTCGGATTAGTGAAGTGTCTGGATCTTCACATCAATTTACTTTCAGAGGTTCTATTTGGAATAATATCAACAGTTCAATGCCTACGATCGTTCCAGCGGCTGATTGTTCAGACATTTCCGTATTTCAATCATTTCAAAGAACTGGTTATCAAATGTTTGAAACCAGATCTGGCAACGTCGGTATCGGCACAACAACTCCTTCCTACAAATTAGATGTATCGGGAACGATCAGAGGTTTTGGTATTACGGATTCATCGGATATCCGCTTGAAAAAAGATATTAAGCCGCTAGATTTTAGCTTAGAAAAATTATTACAGGTAAATGGTGTTTCTTACCACTGGAAGGATGCGGCACTACCTAAAAAACAAATTGGTTTTATCGCCCAGCAGTTAGAAAAAATTTATCCGGAACTTGTAGAGACTGATCAATTCGGCATGAAGTCAGTGAATTATTCACATCTTGTGGCACCTATCATAGAAGCTATTAAAACTCTTTACGGCCGTATCATTCGCCTTGAGTCACGCTCGACAGAACAAGAGCGTCGGTTGGCATCGCTTGAGGTTGAAAATGCCGAACTTAAAAAGAAAGCCCAAGAATTTGAAGCGTTTAAAGTGTATTTCTGTCAAAAAGACCCAGCGGCGCCGATTTGCAAGTAGCTGTCTCAAAATAAGACTATGAGATCATCCCTATTCCCTCCTATGTTTCAGGTTAAAAGCTGGAACAGTATACCCCCCTGAAAGTTAAGCTTTTTCGTCTAAATGTCGATCAGTTAGCTGTGGAACTCACTGTGCTGGGGCGTGTTTACATTTTTAAATATCTGAGATCTAAATGGCTTGCGCTATTTGGAGTTTTGCTACTTTCTTTTTCTGTCTTTGCCTCGAATGGAAAAACAACTTATCAAGCTAAGATCGTAAAACCCGATGGCTATCCGCTGGAAGCTGCCAATGTAACATTTAAATTTACTGTATTAGATACAGTAGGCGCTTGTGTTCTTTATTCAGAATTGTATTCAGCTGTGGATATGCGCTCAACCGGTGGTTTGATTTCTTTTGCGTTGGGTAATGGTGTTCGTGATTTTCCGGCCAGTGGAACTACGGCTGTATTTGCTAAAGTTTTTGATAATTCAATTACTTCAATGCCTTGTCAGGCGCCTGGTATCTATAATCCGGGCCCTAATGATACCCGTAAAATAGTGATGCAGTTTAATGATGGCACCGGATGGCAAACACTGCCGGCCATGACCATTAACTCTGTGCCTTATGCGATGTACGCAGACCAGGCAAGCAATGCCAAAGCACTTAACGGCAAAGCGGATTCCGATTTTGTTGAAGTGTCGACTTTGGCGGGTTTAAACTGCGGTGTAAACCAAGCCATTAAATTTAACAATGCAACGTTTTCATGTATTGATGTTCCAGCTTCCGGCAGCGGGGGGATTTCAAGCGTAACTACCAGTGGTTCTGTGCTGGTCACAGGTGGTACGGCATCGGCTCCGGTAATTAGTATTCAAGCTGCAACTTTATCACAAGACGGGTATTTGACTTCGCTTGATTATGCCGAGTTTAAAGCAAAGCTTTCTGCAAGTGCGACGCAAATTATTAATACTTTGGGTTTTACACCGGTGAGCAGTTCAACGGTGGCTTCGCAAATTGCCAGCAGCACTTTAGCCGGCGATGTTTCTGGAACTCCGGGCAATAATATTGTTAGCTCTGTTGGTGGTAAAACAGCCGCACAGGTTTCAGCCAGCGTTGATGATACCTCAGCGGCAACGGCCAGTGCTACGGCTGGTACGTTAGTAAAACGAGATATTTCTGGTAATGCGACACTTAATGATCTGTACGCTAGTGCGGCAAAGATCAACTACGTCGATATTTATAAACCAACGACGAGTTTTAATGTGCGACTGCAGGCACCGACAAGTTTAAACGCCAGCTATGTTTTAAATTTACCAACAACCTCAGGTACTGCCGGGCAGGTACTGTCGACAGATGGCGCCGGCAATTTATCGTGGATTAATCCATCCACAGGATCTGTCGTCAGTGTCAGTGCGACAGCGCCATTAGCATCTACCGGTGGCACAACACCAACAATTTCAATCAGCCAGGCAACCTCAGGCACTGATGGCTATTTGTCATCCGCTGACTGGAACACATTTAATAACAAACAACAGGCGACCAGTGCGGCCATCATGGCCACTTTAGGTTATGAACCGGTAGCAAGCGGCTCAGTGGTCAGTTCGCAATGGGTCTCTAATGGTACGTCGATCAGTTACGAGCAGGGTTTTGTAGGAATTGGCCTAAGTGACCCAGCTCACAATTTATCAGTAAGTGGTACGGCTTTCTTTTCTGGTGTGGCCACTGTTTCTGGTTCGTTAAACGGGGCAGTTGTGCTACCGGGCGGTAACGTTAACCAAAACCCGGTTATTTTTCGCTTTGATCAAAACGTGCTGGCGTATGCTGATAAATGGGCAACGGTTACCACCACGCCGGTTTTTAATGCGCAAAAATTATTTAACATCAACGATGGCGGGGTTAATTTATACGATGTCAATGCGGGTGCTGATGTGGTCATCGAAGTCACAGGCGTGTCGATCGGAAATACTTCGCATAACAATATGTGGCCATTTGTGGCGTTTCACTCAAACCCTACAGGAAATGTTAAATTAGAAGTGATGAGCAGTTCACTGGCTTGGGAGACCGCTTACGAGGGCCCGACTGCCGCCTATGTTTTAAAAAAGTTCAGTATGAGTGCCGGTGGGTTACGCGGAGCACGTTTTACCTTTTCGGCTATGTCACCGGGCACCTGGCTTAAAACTGTCGGTGTCATCGGCCGTAATTCGACCCCTTACCAGTGGGTTTTAAGAAGAGATGGTGGCACTGTCTACGGAGACATAAATTTATTGGCCAAGTTGGGTGTAGGAATTTCGTCTCCATCGGCCAGATTACAAATTGCATCTGGCTCAACATCTATCGCTCCATTAAAAATAAATTCTGGTACATTGTTATCATCGGCGCAAGCCGGTGCCATCGAATATGATGGGGTAAACTTTTATCTCACCGATGATACCAACACGCGCCGATCTATCGCAACGGTTGCCAGCCCAGGCTCTTTTGATAACGCCAATACAATTTCAAATAGCGCAGGTAACATCACACTTTCGCCGAACAACACGACCGGAAGTGTTGTTGTTTCGGCAACAACAGCATCAACAAATGCAAACACAGGGGCCCTCGTTGTCAAAGGTGGCGTCGGTGTTTCAGGAAATTTAAATGTCAGCGGCACGATGGCTACGAGTAACATCGTTACTTCAATTATCAATGGCACGACTGATTTGTTGTTAAATCCTAGCGGCGGAAATGTCGGAGTCGGTGTCAGCTCGCCAACTTCACGATTAGATGTGGGCGGCGATATCAATATGGCCAACAACTCTGTGCTAAGAAGCGGTGGGCGACAACTTCTTATTATGGGCTTATCAGGCACGACCTACTTAGATTCAAACGGTCCAGGCAGCGGTATAAGATTACAACCTAACGGCAATGTCGCGATGACGTTAACTGCTTCAGGCAATGTTGGGATAGGTACGACGGTGCCAGGTAAGCGTTTTGATGTTGATAATATGACAGCCAACTTTGATGGGCTTCGGTTAAGAGGTACGCAAGATAATGTTCAGCTTACTCTGTCGAATGCCGGTACAGGCGGTCGACAATATGATTTAGTTTCAACAGGAGGTGCAGCAGGTGCGGGCCAGGGAAAGTTTTCTATTTACGATGCAGCATCTGCAGCTCATCGGCTAGCGATCGATTCATCGGGAAATGTTGGAGTAGGAGTTGTGTCACCAAACTTTAAACTTCATGTTAATTCAGATAGTGATGCTGGATTTAGAATATCGCGCAGCAGTTTATCAGGCTCAATTAAGTCGGGTATTGCAAATAATATTGGTGATGCATTTAACTCTACTGATGTAGACGATTCTTTTATTTACAATGATAGCGGCGCGTTCGCTATTGGAACAATAGCATCTCATTCTGTTAAAATAGGTACTAATGGTCAAGAAAGAATGCGCGTAGATTCGTCAGGAAAAGTGGGAATTGGAACAACGACGCCCTCATCAAAATTGCAGGTTGATGGTAATTTAACTTTACGTGAGCCAGTAGATGGTCGCCAGTTACAGTTATTACCTGCACTATCAGGCGGTCCAAGTTTTATAAGAAATAATTTTACGACAGCGGGTTTTCAGTTTCAAAATAATCCAAGTGGCGATGGGTTAACTTTTGTAGATTTAGTGCGTATTGATACGATAGGCAATTTGGGGATAGGTGTATCAAATCCTACATCAAAATTACAAGTTTCAGGTGATATTAAAATGGGTGGCAACGACAAAAGAGGTTTTAATATTTCTCAAGACTATATGTCGCTTGGTGAGACTGACAGTGGTGCAACAACAATTCTTGGGAATAATATTAAAGTAACAAATGGCAGTGACAACACAGTTCAGGTTAGTGCCAATTCAATCGATGGATCAAAGTGGCTATCTATAAATTATATTAGAGGCTTTACATTTCACAATGTTGCTTCATCACCTATTGGAACGCAGATGAATGAATCAACTGGTGAGCTCATGCGGTTAACACCCAACGGTAATCTAGGTATCGGGACAGCCACTCCTGGAGCTCCACTTGAAGTTGTACGGAATACAGCATTCGGTGGTGTAGCTAATTTCATAAAAGCATTTACTCCAGCAAACAACGAGGCTCCTTATTTAAGCTTTATGCATCAGACAGTAGCTGGCGGAAGTTTTAGTAGGTATGGATTTATTCAATCAGGTGCTGGTGTTAATGGTATAAATATTCAAGGTCTAAATGGTTCTGAATCAGGAGCAAATATTATTTTAAATGCACAATATGGTGGTGGTAACGTTGGTATCGGCACCACAAATCCAGGGGCAAAGCTTGACATTGCAGGTGCAACATACTTTGCAAATCAAAAAGGTTATGCTAACTACTATAACTTTAGTCCTTATGATCAAATGGAGTATGGTGCTATTGGGACAACAACGAGCTTAGCTCTGGTAACTAACAGCGTTTCAAGGCTTTTTATAACGCCTTCCGGAAATGTAGGCATTGGTACGCACGCTCCTTCTGAAAAACTACATGTGGTAGGTAATGTGCGCGTGCAAGGTTCGACAGATTGTATACTGGGTAATGGGGCTGGTGGTACAAATTGTTCTTCGGACATCAGGTTAAAAGAAAATGTTAAACCAATTTCGTATGCTTTGGAGAAAATTAAATCAATGCAAGGCATAGAATTCGATTGGAATAAAAACTCAGTTGCTTTTGGGCGGCACGATATTGGCGTAATAGCTCAAGATGTCGAAAAAGTTTTTCCGTCAGCTGTAGTTACAGATTCATCGAGTGGATATAAAAAAGTAGACTACGCAGTACTTGTGGCACCACTGATACAAGCAATTAAAGAGTTTTACAGTCTTGTGATGGAACGTTTTGAGAAGCAGGATAGGCAACTGGCTTCAATTACCATTTCTAAGGTTGATAAATCCGAAATCGAAAAATTAAAGGCAGACAACGCCGCGAAGGCCAAGGAAATTAAGGCTCTTAAGGCATATCTTTGCGCCAAAGATCCTGCCGCGGCTATTTGCAAATAAGTTAGCAGGTATGTTAGCTTATTTTTTCGTTTCAAAATGATACGATAAGGAAGCAACCTGATTCAGCGTAAATTGTTGAATCAGATTGTTTCCTGAATGCAACAGTAAATTCTGTTTTTTGTCGATAAGTTTATCATGAAGGTCAGTGTTGAATTAATCCAAAATAATTTAAATAAATTAATGTTTGGATTTGCGACAAAAATCTTATTTATTTTTTATGTATTGACCACTTCACTTTCGGCTTTCGCTTCAAATGGTCGTACTACCTATCAGGCAAAAATAATCAAGCCCGACGGATATCCGTTAGAAGCTTCAAGCGTAAGTTTTCGTTTTACAGTCTTGGATAGCGTCGGTAGCTGTGTGCTTTATGTTGAAGATTATGCAGCAGTTAATATGAATCAATCCACTGGGTTAATTTCTTTTTCTCTGGGAAATGGAAACCGCACATTTCCTGCCAGTGGTTCATCAATGACATTTCATAATACTTTTGATAACTCGGTGCCCGCATTTTCTTGTCAAACTCCTGGTATTTATAATCCTGGCCCTAATGATACTCGTAAAATCGTTATGCAATTTAATGATGGTAATGGGTGGCAAACCCTACCTGCTATGACTATCAATGCTGTACCCTATGCAATGTTTGCGAGCAGATCTGATGACTCAAAAACTTTAAACGGTAAAACTGATTCTGCATTTGTCGAAGCCTCAACCCTTGCGGGGCTAAATTGCACAGCTACGCAAGCTATTAAATTTAACAATGCTACATTTTCCTGCATTGAAGTGCCAGCTACGGCAAGTGGCGGTATCACAAGTTTGACAACAAGTGGTAGTGTTTTGACAATTGGAGGAACAGCATCCGCGCCAGTTATTAGTATTCAGGCAGCGACTTTATCACAAGATGGTTATCTTACTTCGCTTGATTACGCTGAATTTAAAGCTAAACTTTCAGCGAGCGGTACAGAAATAATAAACACGTTAGGTGAATCAGCTACAGCAAGTGCCACAGCTAATACTTTAGTAAAGCGTGATGAATCTGGAAGTATCAGACTAAATGAGATATACGCAAACACCGCAAAAATAAATTACATTGAGATATATAAGCCAAGCACAAGTTTTAGTATAAGACTACAATCGCCAACAAGTTTAAATACGAATTATATTTTAAATTTACCATCGACATCTGGAACAATAGGGCAGGTGTTATCCACGGACGGAAATGGTAATCTAACATGGATTAATCCATCTACAGGGTCAGTAGTCAGTGTAAGTGCTGTGGCGCCACTGGTAGCAACAGGTGGGGCAAATCCCATAATTTCAATTACTCAGGCTGATTCTTCCAGAGATGGTTATCTGTCGTCGGACGACTGGAATACATTTAATAATAAGCAAATTGCAACTAGTGCTGCAATTATTGCAACTCTTGGATTTATACCAGCAGATGAAGCGGTTAGTGGTACTTATGTCCAAAAGGCAAGTAACCTATCTGATTTAACAAACATTCTTCAAGCCAGAACTAATTTAGGCCTTGGATCTTTTGCGACAGCTTCAACTATTGATTTAGGAAGCGCTAGTGCGACTGGAATAGTAGCAGAAGAACGATTGAAAAATCAATTAAACGTGATAAGCGGCACTCAGTATATAAAAGTTACTGTCGATGGAAAAGGACGCGTAACAAGTGGTGCACAGTTGTCATCAGGCGATGTAACGGCAGCACTAGGTTATACTCCAGCAACATCCACAACATTGGCTGCTAGTTTTATACAAAAAACGGGTGATAGTATGAATGGCATACTCAATTTAGCACAAGGGACAAGTACAAGTGCCTCGTTAAAGTTCACATCAGGTACGCTATTAACATCGCCAGAATCAGGAACCATCGAATATGACGGTACACAACTTTATTTCACCGATGGTGGAAACATTCGCCGTGCATTGGCATCCAATTCAAGTCCTGGAAGTTTTGACAACACGAGTTCAATTTCAAATACCTCTGGTCATATTACTTTATCGCCAAACAACATTACTGGCAGTGTAATTGTTAACTCCTCAGCTGCTTCAATTAGCTCAGGGACAGGTGCGTTAGTAGTTAATGGTGGTGTTGGCATTGCTGGCAATATCAGCGCAGGTGGAAATTTAAATCTAACAGGTTCAGCGACAATTGGACAATCGTTAGCTTTATCACAAATGACATCTGGTAGTCTTTTGTTTGCAGGAGCTGGTGGAGTTGTTTCACAAGATAATGCTAGTTTATTCTGGGACGGAGCAACTAAACGATTAGGACTAGGTACAAATAATCCTGTTTCACTTTTATCTGTAAAAGGACAAAATCCATCTCTAACTTTAGAAACTTCTGATGGAACCGGTAGCTCATCAATCATCTTTCCTGGTAACTTCGCGACATGGTCGATACGAAATCAGCTGACTGATGGACCAGATAATGATCTATTCGGAATTTACAATTCAGCGATGGGTGCTAATCAGTTAACTCTGAGAAGAGATGGATATGTTGGTATTGGTACAAGTAGTCCAACACGGACCCTGCATGTTTTGGGTTCGCAACTTATCGAAAGATTTGCAGCCAATCCGCAACTTATTCTTCGTGGTGGCACAAATTCTTCAACAGGTAGTGATTGGGAATTTCATGTGCATCCTATTTCAGGAAATCTATTTTTAGCACGTGACCCAAGTGACGGAAGTGTCAATGACAATGCTCCAATTTTCAATGTTACAAACTACGGTAACGTAGGAATTGGCACAACAACGCCCCAATCTAACCTTTCGATTGGTTCAAATATTGGAAGCGGATATGCGCTCACTGCAAACTCACTAAGTCCATATGGTATAAATGTTCAAACTTCGGAAGCAACTCCGACTGCAAATCCTGCTTTTTGGGTTAGAACAACTCCAGACACCGGTACAACTGTTAACACATTATTTCGAATTCAAAACAACGGAAACGTTGGTGTTGGAACCAGCAATCCTGCATTTAAATTGGATATTCGAGGTCCAGCAACAACTGGCGTTGCTGCTGCTGTTGCAACTGTATCACTTCCTGATATTATTGGGAATCGCGGCGGTTTAGCTATAGGAAATGCAGCCGGTGGTGTTTTAGCCGGCTTTACTGGTGAAGTTGTAGGTACCGGAGCCTATCCAAACTCAGTCGGTCGAGGAGATATCTGGGTTCAAAACGGAGCATCAACGATTACGGCCGCAACATTCCTTGCTAATGGTAACGTCGGCATCGGAACTACTGCACCAAGTGCTAAATTAGTCGTCGATGCGGGTAGTGTAAATGATTTTGCTATTCGGGATAATTCAATTGAGAACCATAAGTATGATCACGACGGCGCTGAAGTAGCTGTGAATTATGTTGGATATCAGGCAGGTACAAGTCGATTTAGAACATTTACCGTATACAACGGCAAACAAAGTGCTCTAGCAACTTTTCAAGGTTCAACTGGAAACGTCGGAATTGGTACTACAGCTCCAGTCACTCCATTGCACATATCTACTGGTGGGGTTACGGGTTGGAATTCCGTCTTAAAGCTTGAAACTACAAATATTAATACGCATCCATTGTTAATGTTTCGTCATGCTGGTGCTGACACCGGTTATGTTGGCTTTGGTGACAGTAATGGTGCTAATGGCTTTGGTATTTATAACTACAAAAATGATGATCTAACCTTAGGTACTAGCAGTACTACCATGGTCTCGATTAAGCCTTCGGGTAACGTAGGTATTGGTATAACAACACCTACAGAAAAACTTGAAGTTAATGGATTTGTAAAAGCCCATGGATTTAAAACGAGCGCCCTCTCCGTTGGTACTGAATTACTCTATATTCGCGGAACAGGATTGAATAATAGCGCTTCACGTTTAGTAAAATTAGGAAATCAAACTTTAGTTAGTAGCAATGCGCGTGGTTTGATGTTAACGATTATTGAAGCTAGTACTCACAATCACGTAAGTTCGATGAATTATGATGTGTATGGAAGTGCAACAGAAAGTGATAACTTAGCGTCAGCATTAAATAATTTGACTCGAGATAGAATCGGAATTCTTTCAAGTTTTGACTCCTGGGAAGGTAATTTGACTGCAAATTTAAGAGCGGCAGCTAGAAGATTAGGGCTTTATAAATTGGCCGCTTCTACAGAGTACCGTGCGCCGTATGCGGCAATTTTTTATGGAGCGGGAACATCTACAAATAACACAGAAGTTGGTCGGCAGGCTTATGAAATTTTACAAAGTGGTGACGCTGATTCTTCTTATGCTGTTGTGACAACTTGGCTCACAGAAGATGGTTTTATCGGTCAAAACTTAACCAATGCATTAATGAGTGGTAATCCTAATATCGCAGATCCAGTCGTTTTAGTTAACAGTTCTGGCAATGTTGGGATTGGGACAACTAGTCCGAATAAAAATTTAACGTTAGGTAGCAACATCGTAACACAGAATAACAGTGGTGGGGACAGAATTTATTCAACTATAGGTGCTCAAACCAATGGTAGTAACTATAATGTCGGTTCTATAAAATTTATCCAGCCAGACACTCATTACCAAGATGCAGGGGCCATTGCATTTTTTTCTGCCTATGGTACTGAAGTAGAAAGAATGAGAATTACGCCTTTAGGCAACATCGGGATCGGAACTACATCTCCGATTTCACCTATCGAGATCCGCGGTGGAGCGATTATGTCAGGTGGGTGGAACCGAACTATGCGGTTGCAGGCTTCTCATCCAGCTATTCAGTTAAAAGGAACTGGTGGAGAAAATAAATCTGCGTGGATTGAATACGATGATGCAGCTTCAACTAATGGTTTGAGCCTTAGGGTTGGTGGCACTGATGATGATATTGGGACTGCAATCAGAGCTCTTTCGATTGCAGGCTCTGGAAACGTAGGTATTGGCAACATTAGCCCATCGTATAAACTAGATGTCTCTGGTGACGTGCGCGCAACTGGTAGTGTGGCGGCTTGGTCAGATATTCGCACTAAAAAAAATATTGAAATTATTCCTGAGTCCTTACACAAAATTCTACAGATTCATGGTGTCACGTTTGATTGGCGAACCAGTGAGTTTCCGGACAAAAATTTTAAAACTGACCGCGATATAGGTGTGATTGCCCAAGAAGTAGAAAAGGTTTTTCCTGAAGCAGTGCGCACAGATACTGAAGGTTATAAATCAGTTGTATATAGCATTTTAATTGCCCCGATAATTGAAGCCATTAGGGAACTTTATGCTCAACTCAGCGGTTTAAAGCAAGAATACGAACTGCAAAAAAGAGAAATTTCAGCACTTAAAGAAAAAGTTGTTGAAGTTGAACTGTTAAGAAATGAAAATAAGATATTAAAAGATTATCTTTGTCAGAAAGATAACAAGGCTGCTTTCTGCGTAAAGTGATTCACTTTTTCATTTAAATCACTTTCTTAAATATTGTAGGCTTTTGACTTTAGTAAAGGCTCGGTTGACCGAAGAGAGATATACATTAATATAACGGCGTGCCAGCGCCCTTCACACTAAGGGGAGTTATTTGCTTAACTCTCCTTTTTTTATGCTTAGTGATTCAGTTTTAATCTTGAATCACAAAGCCGTCATTTGTCGTCACTTGCCCAAATAATAAAAGTCAGCAGCAATTTATTGCTCCGTGGTTAGTTCTTATCTTGCATTAATAGAGTCCGTTAAACGGAGTATGTCATGAAAAAGAAAAAATCAGGAAAAGCGACGTTATTGTTTTTATTCATCAGTTATTTGTCATTATTGGCCCATGCAGCCGCTGATAATGCCGAAGCCATTAGAAATGAAGTCCTTAATATGAGCAATACCGAGTTAATGGTAAAGCAGAGTTTTCCTGATTATCAGGCCCCAGAAAAGTTAACGGCCGTTGTAACGGCAAACGGGGATAAGAGTAACGGTTTTGATGTTATCTACTTTAATAGTAAGGGCGTAAATGTTACGACCAGCCGCTTTATCATAGAAGAAAAAGACGAAAAGATCAGGGTACGTAAATTAAATGGGTATTATGTTGATAAAAAGCTAAATGAAATTATTCGCGGAGATTTAGGTGAGCCGTCGGCAAATGGTACCGGTGTAAGTGGTCTGGAAGTCGGCAAGGTCGTGGTGCACGGGTTTAGAGGTTGGCCAGCGAATATTGTTACTCAGTTGGGGATTTATCAGCATAACGATGAGGGCTTACAAAAAGACAGCAACGCTGTAGCGGGTATGATTAAGTTTGAATGGTATAAGTTTCCGTGGTCGAAGCACGTGCGCACTAAATTTGAGTTTGCCGAAGGGTTAAATTATTCAACACGTGTGCCTTACGAAGAAGGTTTAAGCGTGCGCGAAAAAAATGAAGGTCGAGATTCAAAATTATTAAATTATCTAGGTGTAGGGCTTGGTTTTAACTTAGGTGATATCCTGTCGAGTAAAGAGCAGCAAAACTGCTATATCGGAGGTTATGTCTACCACCGCTCTGGAATTTTTGGCATGGTATCTGCCTTTAATAAGGTTAATGGCGGCAGTAACTATCAAACGCTCTATCTTGAGTGTGAATATTAGATCTAGGTTTAGTGTCTCATATTGATATTCCGAGCTGATTCAGTCTTTAAATTTGAATCAAATTCGTTAGTTCAAGTTAACGGCTTTTTGTTGAATTTCCGATAAGTTAGCTATGCTGCAACGGCTAGTACTACTCGGCATTTTTATTCTTTCGCATTCAGTTTTTGCCATGAACGGGCGAACGACTTATCAAGCTAAGATTGTAAAGCCTGATGGTTACCCGCTTGAAGCTCCTGTGGTTAATTTTAAATTTACTGTTTTAGATGCAGCAGCTTCTTGTGTTCTATATTCAGAAAATTATTCAAATATTGATATGCGATCAACCGGGGGATTAATTTCGTTTGCACTCGGAAACGGAGTTAGGGATTTTCCAGTCAGTGGTACGACAGCTGTTTTTGCAAATGTATTTGATAATTCAATTACCTCTATGCCTTGCCAAGCGCCAGGCATATATAATCCACAAGCTAACGACTCACGACGAATTGTTATGCAATTTAACGATGGCACTGGCTGGCAAACTTTACCAGCAATGACTATTAACGATGTGCCTTACGCAATGTATGCCTCAAAGGCAAACGAAGCCAAAACACTTAATGGCAAAGCCGATTCTGCTTTTGTCGAATACTCATCACTCGCTAGCTTAAATTGCAATGCTTTAACAGAAGCCATTACGTTTAATGGTGTTAGTTTTAGCTGCGTAGCTTTAGGAGTCTCAAGCAGCGGTATCTCGAGTGTAACAACTAGTGGAAGTGTTCTTGTAACTGGTGGCACGGCATCTGCGCCTGTTATCAGTATTCAGGCGGCAACTATTTCGCAGGATGGATATTTAACTTCGCTGGATTACGCTGAGTTTAAAGCTAAACTTTCGGCCAGTGCTACAGAAATTGCTAATACGCTAGGTTTTATGCCGGTAAGTGGTGCGGCTGTAGTCTCACAAATTGCCAGTACCACTTTAGCTGGAGATGTTGGCGGTAGTCCTGGCAGTAATACAGTTTCTACCGTTGGTGGTAAATCGTCAGCGCAAATTGCGACCAGTGTTGACGACACGCTTGCTGCTACGCCAAGTGCAACGGCATCTCGAATAGTTAAGCGTGATGCTTCTGGCAACTCTTCGTTCTCCGGGGTAAGTGCGGTTACGGCAAATTTAAACTACGTCGATATCTATAAACCAACGACAAGTTTTAATATCAGACTTCAAGCTCCAACAAGCTTAAATACAAATTACATTCTAAACTTGCCATCAACATCCGGTACTACCGGCCAAGTGTTATCAACCGATGGATCGGGTAATTTATCATGGATAAATCCATCAACGGGATCGGTTGTCAGTGTGAGTGCTACAGCGCCAATGGCATCAACAGGCGGAGTAACGCCAGTTATCTCAATTACACAAGCAACATCAGGTGCCGATGGGTACTTGTCATCAGCTGACTGGAATACCTTTAACAATAAACAACAAGCCACAAGCGCTGCGATTATTGCTACTTTAGGTTATGCGCCAGCTAATGTATCTTCTTTTACATCAGGCAGTGTGCCGTTTGTAAACTCAAATGGAGCATTAGCAGAAGATAATTCGCAGTTTTTTTGGGATAACAGTAATAAGCGCCTGGGTATTGGTACAAGTAGTCCGGCGCAAAGATTATCAATCGGTGGCGGTAATTTAGAAGTTGGATATGATAATGAATTTGTTGATCGATCTATTTATTTGTGGTCATCAAATACTTTTGGTAAGCGTGCTCACATTCAGCAGACATCTGCCGGTTTAAATATTGATGGGGTCGTCGCTAATCAGTCGCTGTTCTTAGGTAAACAGTCGGGATCAGTTTACAACATCATCGAATCAAATATTAATGCAGCCAACGGCTATTTTCGTTGGCGTATAGCCAGTAATGAAGTTATGAGAATTAGCACTAGCGGCACATTAGGTTTAGGTGTGAATAATCCATCTGCTCTTATGCACCTTGCTGCCGGTACATCGGCAACGGCTTCTTTGAAGCTGACATCTGGAACATTATTAACAACACCACAATCTGGTGTTATTGAATACGATGGAAGTAACTTTTACGTAACAGACGGTACAAACACACGTAGATTCATTGCGACTGTTCAAGATCAAGGAAGCTTTGATAATACCAATTTAATTTCAAACAATTCAGGAAATATTATATTATCACCAAACAATTCAACGGGCAGTGTTGTTGTTTCTGCGACGACAACAAGCACTGATGCGAGTACAGGGGCCTTAGTAGTTAAAGGCGGTGCGGGCATTGCAGGAAATTTGAATGTCAGTGGATCAATTTTGACCTCAGCAAATATACAGGGCGCCAATCTCACGGCGACAAGCGGAATCACAACACCGGCTATTTTTGGAACCGCTAATTTAGCATTAAACCCAAGCGGAGGTAATGTCGGTATCGGCACAACAGCTCCATCAGCTCTGCTCGAGGTCAAAACTGCAACACCAGTTGTAAACTCTACGTTTATACCACTTAAACTGGCTAACCCGATCGGCGGTTTGCAAGACGGTGGTGGTAGTGGCGTTGGTCTATCATTTGCGGCAGATATTTCTAAGGGTGCGATTTTTTACGAAAGAAAAGGTTCTTTTGGGCGTGGAGATTTTCATTTTTTACAGAACACGACGGCAAATGCCTCGGCGGTAGTGCTGGCTGAATCTGTCATGACTATTAAAAACAACGGCAATGTCGGTATCGGCACAACAACGCCTGCGGCCTTGCTTCACGTTTCTGGTACTGCTGAAAATACCAATCGAAGAATTATTCTGGAAAATAATGGTTCAACCGGCAATTCAGTCGCAGAGGCCGTATTTAAAACGGGTCACAGCAGTGAGTTAAGAGTAGGTGCAGATTCATTCGGGGCATTCGTATATACCCCAAGCACAGGAACTCTGCGGGATTTCCGAATTTTTACAAATGCGACAGAAAAAATGCGTGTAACATCAGAAGGTATAGTGGGAATAGGTACTGCTAACTTATCCGGTGGCTCAGGCAACACGGCTATCGAAGGACTATTGCAAATTAAGGGTGCGGCAAGCTCGACGCTAATTCATGCAAGGGGCGGAAGCACAGATTATGCCGGTTTTAAACTAAAAGTAGGGCCAGGCAATATCAGCGGTGCTGCTGATTACTATGAGTTCACTATGCGCCCGTCATTTGGCACTGGAGTAGCAAATACGACAGATCAGTCGTTAATTTATTTTAATAATACTTATAGTCGTAGCTTTGTAGATATTGGATTAAATCCGAACGGTGGTCGTGTCGGTATTGGAACCAGCGCTCCGGCAACTTCACTAGATATCATTTCGGCAAATCCTATTATTCGGGTGGGAACATCAGATTTGCTTCAAGGGGCACTTCATTTAGGTAACAGCAATCATGGTATTGCCAGAAATTATTTAGGTAACGGCAACGATGTTGGACTATATACAACAGGTGGAGATATTCATTTTTCTGCAAACACGAGTGCAAACACGCAAATGATTATAAAAAATAATGGCAGAGTTGGGATAGGTACAGTAACACCTTCACATTTGTTGGAAGTTAGTGGAACCTATCGTGCGACGAACTCCTTAACAACTAAAGGATTCATTTCAAACACAGTTTTAGATCTAGATCGTGAGCCAGGTATTTATGGTGTTAGCTATCCAGGCTATTCAACAGCTGTCGTTGACTTTTATACCGGTGGCGGTAGCACGCCGCGATTTCAATTGATGGCGAATTACGCTGATGAGCTTTATTTTAGAGCTGCTCGTGACAGCACAACCAATTGGGATTCTCGCGGATTTAGAAGATTAGTTGTTGAAGATGAGTCGGGCAACGTCGGTATCGGTACAACTACGCCAAGCGAAAAATTATCAGTTGATGGGCGCGCTATTTTTGGGCCCAATTCGGCTTGGAGCGAAAGTTTAGTGGTTGGTATCGAGGGTTCGTTAGCGGCAACGGGTGTGCAGTCGGCAACTATTGGCGCAACTAATGGTAATTTGCACTTAGAACCAAAAAATGGTTTTGATACATATATTAATCACTACACCAGTGGTACACGACATGTTTTTATGCAAACTGGAAACAGCTCTGGCCGTGTCGGTATCGGCACCACGTCTCCATCGCAGAAATTGCACTTAGTGGGAGATGCTCGTATCCAGGGTTCGGTCACAGATTGTTACATTGGTAACGGGTCCGGCGGAACCAGCTGTTCTTCGGATGTGCGCCTTAAAGAAAATATAAAACCAATACCATTTGCATTAGATAAAATAAATTCACTTCGCGGGGTTGAGTTTGAGTGGAATGCTCTTTCAAATAGTTTTGGTCGTAAAGACATTGGTGTTATTGCCCAAGATGTTGAAAAAGTTTTTCCAACAGCTGTTAGTACCGGTGATGATGGCTACAAAAAAGTTGATTATGCAGTGCTTGTGGCTCCTCTTATTCAAGCGGTCAAAGAGATTTATAACCGGCTCAGTGAACAAGACCGAAAGATCGCCTCAGTCCATGA
The DNA here is from genome assembly GCF_056175625.1 of Bdellovibrio sp. SBM16. NCBI lineage: Bacteria > Pseudomonadati > Bdellovibrionota > Bdellovibrionia > Bdellovibrionales > Pseudobdellovibrionaceae > Bdellovibrio > Bdellovibrio sp. SBM16. Next base: position 174,094 of record NZ_JBJKJG010000011.1, read on the forward strand.
AACCAAAGCTGATCGCGAAGAAACAAATAGTCGTATTTTACAGCTCGAAAAAGAGAATAAAGCTTTAAAAGATTATCTCTGTAGTAAAGATCCTGCAGCGGTTGTCTGTAAGTAAGAATAAGCGTTGTGTCTCATATTGATACATTGAGCTGATTCAGACTTTAAATTTGAATCAAATTCGTTAGCTCAAGTTAACGGCTTTTTGCTGAAATTCCGATAAGTTAGCTATGCTGCAACGGCTAGTACTACTCGGCATTTTTATCCTTTCGCATTCAGTTTTTGCCATGAACGGGCGAACGACTTATCAGGCTAAGATTGTTAAGCCTGATGGTTACCCACTTGAAGCAGCTAACGTGAATTTTCGTTTTACAGTTTTAGATACCGTTGGCAGTTGTATTTTGTATGTTGAAGATTACGCTGCAGTAAACATGCAGGATAGTGGCGGGTTAATATCGTTTGCTTTGGGAAATGGCGCACGCTCGTTTCCGACCAGTGGTACCCCTCAGACATTTCAAAGTGTCTTTGATAATTCAGTTTCATCATTTTCTTGTCAGAATGCCGGTATCTATAATCCGATCTCAAACGATACACGTCGAGTCGTAATGCAGTTTAACGATGGCACTGGTTGGCAGACACTGCCCGCGATGACCATCAATGCCGTACCTTACGCGATGTATGCCGATAAGGCGAATAACGCAAGGGCCTTAAACAACAAAGCCGACACAGCTTTTGTCGAATATGCAACACTGGCTTCGCTTAATTGTAATCCGGCTACCCATGCCATCACATTTAACGGCGTAAGCTTTAGCTGTATTCCTGTGGGATCAGGTGGCGGCGGTGGTGGTATTAGTAGTGTTACCACCAGTGGCAGTGTTCTGACGACAACGGGTACTGCATCAGCACCGGTGATTGGTATTCAAGCGGTGAGTCTATCGCAAGATGGATATTTAACGGCCGTTGACTACGCTGAATTTAAAGCAAAGCTATCAGCCAGCAGCACACAGATCATCAATACATTGGGGTATGAGCCTGCAAAGAGTGTAAGTTTAACTTCGTTAAGCAACACAGTCGCAGCAAGCTTTGCGGCGATCACCAGTTCGCAGTGGGAAACCAGCGGCACTACAATCAGTTATACGGCTGGTAACGTTGGTATCGGCACCAGTGATCCAACAGCCTTGCTAAGTATTGCAAAAATTCTCGATAGTCAGTCTTCTACTTATAACGGAATTTCATCTAATCTGGATATTGATCCGAGCGTAAGTGGTGGTACGCGGGTTTGGGGTATAAGAACTGGCGTTACGATAAGTGCATCAAGTACGGGGAATTTATCATCTGGTAATCCATCGTTAACTGGTATTGAAGGCCTGGTAACACATTTAGGTTCGGGTAATATCAATAAAGTTGCGGCAATTACTGCCGGTGTTAAAAACATGGCCAGCGGCACCATCAATGAGGCTTCGGCCCTTAGAGTTTTTGCGCCAAGCAGCCCGGGATTAATTACTAATTTGTATGGATTAAAGATCGAAAATCTAACAACTAATGCAGCCAACAAGTGGGCGATTTATCAGGCCGGTTCAAACATCAATAGTTATTTAGAAGGTAATCTTGGGCTTGGTGTTTTAGCGCCAGTCACAAAGCTTGATGTATCGGGCGGGATTCGCATTAGTATGGAATCGGCAACCTGTGCTGTCAGCTATGCGGGTACACTTCGCTACAATGCCGGTGCAGTCGAGTTTTGTAACGGCTCAACGTGGGCTGCGCTCGGCATAAGCGGTGCAGGTCTACAGTCTTTTAATGGATCTACATCAGCCACACAAACATTTGCAGTGGGTACTGCCGGCCCTGCGCCGACATTTTCTACGGCCAACGGTGTGCACACGTTGAATATTCCGCTAGCTTCAGCAGGCACAACAACTGCGGGTTTAATTTCTAATGCAGATTACATCAGCTTTACTAACAAACTTAATGCAACAAGTGCTGCGGTGGTGAGTGTATTAGGTTATACGCCCGCAGCTGCGGTCAGCGTAACTATGCTGGCATCGACAGTGTCAACTTTAACTGCGTCGACAGCAGCAAGCTTTGCGGCGATCACCAGTTCACAGTGGGTCACCAGCGGAACCGATATCACCTACAACAATGGTAACGTTGGTATTGGTGTAAGTAGTCCAAGTTCAATGTTAGAAGTAAAAGATTTAACGGGTAATTTGGATTATAATGCTGTGATTAAAGTAGTGGCCAATCGTTCCAACAGTGAACGAGCAGTTATGGAAACTTACACTGAAAACAGCACCGGTTCAGATAATTTTATTTTCATGACATCAAGTATTGCCTCATCGGCAGTAGCATCTATAAATTCTCCACCATCTATTTTAATGCAAACTTTCAGATCAACACCAATGGTTGCCGGAGATTATTTCGGAGCCTATTTAGCGCGCGCCACTGACACCACAGGTTCTCATTTTCGTGATGCTGCTGGCCTTCGATTTATGACCCCCGATGGAACAACTACAGAGTTTAGAATCGGACTCAACTCTTTAGCAGGATCACCTGGTGGCGGATTTGGGAGAGCAGTATTAACTGGTACTAATAGCGGTAATATCGGCGTAGATATGATAAACCCGACAGCAAAACTAAATATCGCAGCGGGTACGAACTCAGTTGCTCCCTTAAAATTTACCTCAGGAACACTGCTCTCATCACCACAATCAGGAACAGTTGAGTATGATGGATCTCAGCTATATTTCACAGACGGCTCAAACACTCGTCGATCGCTAGCAAGCACTATAAATCCTGGAAGCTTTGAAAATACTAATTCAATTTCAAATTCTTCGGGTAATATTATTTTATATCCCAACAGTTCGGCGGGCAGTGTTGTTGTGTCTGCACCGACGGCTTCAATTGATTCAAGTACGGGAGCCCTAGTTGTAAAAGGTGGAGTTGGCGTAAGTGGTAATATTAACACCTCAGGAACACTGACGGCAACGGGTGGTGTATCAACTAGTTTAATTCAGGGAAACATGAACTTATTGCTAAATCCTAATGGTGGCAATGTGGGTATTGGTACGACTTCGCCTAATCAGAAGCTGGCAGTTGCAAACGGAACGGTGGCAGGCAACAACGTGATTGCTCGCTTTGGAACAACCGAAACTAACTGGCAAGGTTTATATGTTCAGAGTTTAACTAATACAGGCACTCTAATTCAGTCGACATTAAATGGCATAAGCAACAATAATCTAATTTTGAATTCGAATGGTGGCAACGTAGGTGTGGGAACAATAGTACCTGAAGAAAAATTTCATTTATCGAATGGATGGTTACTTTTAGATAACGCTTACGGACTTAGACTAAAATCTGCTAGTGGTGTTGTTACAAATGCTCTACGCACTGATGTAAACGATCAACTTGTGGTTGGAAGTGGGGACTGGAATAGTATAAGTTTTCATACGGGTGCGGCTGATAAGCTTTATATTGCTTCGTCGGGTGCTGTCGGGATTGGAACTATAACGCCTGAATACAAACTGCAAGTATCAGGGACTGCAAGTGTAAATGACAAGCTTTGGGCTAGCTTTGGCAATCAAGTTATGAATGGATATTCTTGGGTTAATGCGGCATTTACAACTAACAGCATTGAGATCGTAAATAATAACGGTTCTGATCCAACAAAGGCGGCTACTTTGGCCTTTCATACACATGGCCACGGTGGGCCTCAATTTAGATTAGATTCGAATGGTTCAAAAGTTCTGTATTTAGAAAGTTCAAATGCAAACTCAGCACGCGTTGCTAGTGCTTATGGTGGTGGTGCTAATAGTTACTTCACAAGATTTCATGTTGACGGAGAACTTTCATTGGCTGGTCGAGTCGGTATAGGGGTTATTAATCCCAGCACGCATTTAGATATTGCTGGACAAGTGCAAATCTCAGGTGTTAATCAGGCTAGTCCGCCTGTTGGTTTGGCATACGGACTATGGGCGCAAAATAACCGAGGGTTAGGTTTATACTCTGTTGCAACTGGCGCTAATCAAGGTCTTGGAATTTGGACTAACAAAAACGGAAATACTCCAACTGAGTCAGTAACTGTCTTACGCGATGGAGATGTCGGTATTGGCACGACTTCACCAATTGCACGGCTTGACATAAACGGTAGCCTCGCAACGAGAGGTGCTATGTTTAGATCAGGCATCGGTAATACAGGCGCTACTGGACAGTGGGTCAAGCTAGGCAAGTGGACGACCGGACAGCAGGGGCGAAATTTACTAATACGAATTGAAGCTGGAACTGGATACAATGCTATAACTAACCAAATGGGTTCGGCAGAAATTAGAATTCGCACAAGTAATGCATCGTCAGTTAATGCAAATGGTTTTTGTGCGGCATCGACATATAAATTGCAAGGTGCTAATTCATTTATCACGAGTGTTAAAGTTGTCTCCAATTTACCTGGTTGTTCTGCAACAAGTTATGATGTATTTGCTTTTATGCAGCCGTTTACGGGCGATGGTAGCTTCTTTACAGTTGAAACTGATTTAAGTTCGTCTTGGCAAAACGATGTAGTTTTCGGTTCAGCCGATCCAGGAGCTGCTAGCTCATCAGTAAATGTTGCATCAATTCTAGGTAACGCAACTAGTGGTGATGCATTTTTTCTTAATGGAAATGTCGGCATCGGGACGACGAGTCCTTCGAGTCTATTAACTTTAGCCGCATCTGCTGCTTCAGCAGAATTATTAACATTAAATAACGCAGCTACTGGGCCAAATTTATCGAATAAAATTGGTTTTTATCAGTCAACAAATCAAAATGCTTATATTGATTCTCGCTACGATGTAACAAATGGCTGGTCTTTACATTTAGGAACCCGAAACTCTGGATCGATTGCTTCTGATAAAGTAGTTATTACGGCTCCAGGCAACGTCGGCGTAGGAACGTCAGCTCCAAAAGGCAAGATGCATATAAGTCAAACTGGAGTAGCAAGCGAACCGCTTTTGATTCTACAACAATACCACAATGTTGCATCTCAAACCTCTCCTCAACTAGAATTTAGAGGATATCGAGACGTAGATGCAAACCAACCGCTTGCAAAAATTGTAGCTCAAGCCCAAACGGATGAAGCTGGCGAGCTTGCTCAAAGTGGTTCACTTCATTTTTGGACAAATGATTATGGTATTGGTGGTAGTTATGCCGAGAGAATGATGATTAGTCAAAGTGGTAACGTGGGTATCGGCACAACTAACCCAAGCCACAAGCTTGATGTAAATGGTACAATCAGAGGTTTTGGAATCACCGACAGTTCAGATATTCGCCTGAAAGAAAGTATTCAGCCTTTAGAGCAGAGCTTAGAAAAAATACTGCAAGTTGATGGTGTGGCTTATCACTGGAAAGATAAGTCGATGCCTAAAAAACAAATTGGTTTTATTGCGCAACAACTTGAAACGGTATTTCCAGAGCTGGTTGAAACTGATAATCAAGGAATGAAATCTGTTAACTATTCGCATCTAGTAGCCCCTCTTGTTGAAGCGGTTAAATCACTTTATAGCCGCGTTGTTGCGATAGAAGAACAAATGCGCCGAGAGGTTGCTTCACTTGCTCAATCTAAAGCTGAAAAGTCGGAAGTTGAGCAACTGAAGCAAGAAAATGTAGAAATTAAAAAGCAAAATGAACAGCTAATTAAATATTTATGTGCTAAAGATCCACAAGCTGATTTTTGTAATTAGTTAAATACTCCCACTCACATGAATAACAACATGTACCTCTACCTCGTACGCAAAGCAAAAAGCATATTTTATAAAAAACACCTTTCGTTTCAGAATGAGATGAAAAGCACTTTTTGTGATGAAATTTAATGTGCACTAGGTCTGATTCAGCCTTTAAATTTGAATCAAATTCGTTAACTTAAGTTAACAGATTTTTATTGAAATTCCGATAAGTTAGCTATGCTGCAACGGTTAGTATTACTCGGCATTTTGCTTTTATCGCATTTGGTGTTTGCCATGAACGGGCGAACCACCTATCAAGCTAAGATTGTAAAACCTGATGGGTATCCGCTTGAAGCGGCTAACGTTCACTTTCGTTTTAGTGTTCTGGATACTGTGGGTAGTTGTGTTTTGTATGTTGAAGATTATGCTGTGGTAAATATGCAGGATACGCGGGGATTGATCTCTTTTGCTCTTGGCAATGGCGCACGTTCGTTTCCGACCAGTGGTACACCCCAGACATTTCAAAATATTTTTGATAATTCGGTAGCCTCATTTCCTTGTCAAAATGCAGGTATTTATAATCCCACACTTAACGACACACGTAGAATCGTAATGCAGTTTAACGATGGCTCTGGCTGGCAAACATTGCCGGCCATGACCATCAACTCTGTGCCTTATGCAATGTATGCCGATAAAGCGAACGTCGCTACAACATTGAACAATAAAGCCGACACAGCTTTTGTTGAATACGCTACACTGGCATCGCTTAACTGTAATTCGGCTACTCATGCCATTACGTTTAACGGCGTAAGCTTTAGCTGTATCCCTGTGGGATCAGGTGGCGGCGGTGGTGGCATTACAAGTGTAACCACCAGTGGCAGTGTGCTGACAACAGCAGGCACTGCATCAGCACCGGTGATTGGTATTCAAGCCGTGAGTTTATCACAAGATGGATATTTAACCGCCTTAGATTATGCTGAATTTAAAGCAAAACTTTCAGCCAGCAGTACACAGATTATTAATACATTGGGGTATGAACCGGCCAACAGTGTAAGTTTAACTTCGTTAACAAACACAGTCGCAGCAAGTTTTGCGGCGATCACCAGTTCGCAGTGGGTCACGAGTGGAACGGATATCTCTTACAGCAATGGTAACGTTGGTATTGGAACAAGTAGCCCACAAAATTTATTGCACTTAAGTTATAGCGGAGCAATGGGTTACTTTAAGGCCGATAACTATTCTAATGTTAGTGCAGGGTTTGATGTTGGCGGGCGTAAAGCTCGTGGAACTTCAGAAACACCTTTGGCAGTTGTATCCGGTGATCGTCTTGCCTCTTTGTATGGTGCTGGTTATAATGGATCTGATTTTTCAGCTTATGTTGGGGCAGTTCACATCAAAGCTGATGGCAGTTTTGCAGTCAGCTCGACTCCAACTTCCATCACGTTTGAAACTGCTGCATCTGGTACAACCAACCGTACGCAAAAAATGGTAATTAAAAATGACGGTAACGTCGGGATTGGGACAAACAATCCAACGCAAAAACTGGAAGTTAATGGTGATATCAAAGCCAATAATTTAAATCATCACATTATCAGTCGAACAGTACCTACCACAATTGATGATTATATTGAAATTGGGGTTTGGAGCCTTTCTAGCGGTTCACACTCATTGGATGTTTCGATCACTGTAAATAGTGCTGGTTTTTCTCTGGCGAAAAGATATTTCATTGCAGCCAACTGGAATGCTACTTCGGGAAGTTGGCGAACTGTATTACCTATCGTTGAAGGTGGCCCATACTCAGGAAACGACATTGTTTTAGAAGCTCGAGTTAATTCGGGTGAACTCACATTAAGACTAAAACGAGTTCTGGGCTCTACTGGCGGTACTGCAAGCATCAGCATTCAACAACGTGGACATATGAATGCTACATTTAATGAATTAATGGGCACTGGGTCTGATCCAACAGTTTACTCGGCTTTTCCAAATTCAAACATCGTACAAACCTCTACTAAAACAGGTGTTGGTGTATCTGCACCCGCAACGACATTTCATGTTCGGCATTCAGACTCAGGTCAGTTGCCATTAAATGTATCAGGTCTTTTTGTAGAAAACAGTGGTTCTGCCAATGCAAGCTTTGTATTTCAAACAGCATCCACAGGTGGTGGAAAAAGTTTTAATGTAACCAATGCAGGAAATGTGGGTATTGGTACTACTACACCGGAAGCACGTTTGCAAATCGCAGCAGGAACGTCATCAAATGCTCCCCTGAAGTTAACATCAGGCATGCTACTGTCTTTACCACAAAGCGGAACTATAGAATATGACGGAGATAATTTTTATTTAACTGACGGCACAAATACACGAAGATCTATCGCTACGACTCAGTCGCAAGGATCATTTGATAATACAAACACAATTTCAAACGATTCAGGCAATATTACGCTAGCACCAAATAGCACGGCTGGCAGTGTAATTGTTTCTTCAACAACAGCCAGTGCTGATGCGAACACGGGGGCATTAGTTGTTAGAGGCGGTGCAGGTATAGCTGGTAATTTAAATGTCAGTGGTTCAATTTTAACTTCAGGAAATATTCAAGGGGCAAGTATCACAGCCACAAGTGGAATTGCGACGCCAGTGATTCAAGGTGTTCCGAGCTTGACCTTAAATCCTGTGGATAGCCCGGTAGGTATAGGAATATTAAATCCTAGTTCAGACTTACACATTGCAAAACATGATAAAAGCATTAACTTAGCGATTGAGAATTTAAGTAGTAATTCTTTAAGGTATCCAGGGCTTAGTGTAATAAATTATATGGGATCGACTGGTGGTCATCCATACATGAGTCAATCCAATTTCGGTGGTGCATCAGGAACGCCATCTGCGACGCCAGGAAGCCGTGTTATTATGTCACTCATTGGAAGTGGTCATGATGGCATTAATAGTCATCAGGTTTCTAGATTGCAATTCATATCAGAAGCTACATACACAACATCATCTACACCAACATCAATAGTTTTTTATCCTGGTAGCCAAACAGCTGCAGGATATTTTGAGGCTATGAGGTTGAATTCAAAGGGCTATCTAGGGCTGGGGACTGGAACAATAAATTTATTAGAAAAATTTGTTGTGGATACCTCAGCTGGTGGATTAACACAGCAATTCATATCAACAAAGAGTGTTTCGAATCCAGCTATTGGCACTTTAGGATCAGGTTTGACATTTGGCTGGGGTGGCCCTACAAGTGGACCTTCAATCAGAACTTTTCATGGCGGTGATTACAATCGAGCGGGCTTAGGATTTTCCACTTGGGATGGAGCCTCTGAATCAGAAAAATTTAGAATCTCACCCGCCGGTCATGTTCAAATTTATTCACCAAAAACTGCTACTGATAATAATGTTCGATTTACGACCGGATATTCAAATTCAAATTTAATATCGATTGATAATCTTAGTGGTGATGTATTACTAGATCACATTATAGGTGCTAGATTTCAAGCTTCTGCATCTACAACTGTAAACCGGCTTGTAACTTTAAAAATAGATAATGCACCAACTGTATCTGGTGCACTGACCGCCAGTTCACCATTAGCATTGTGGGTTGAAGCAGGTAACACTAGTTTTGGGGGCAATGTGGGCCTTGGTACGACGACGGCCACTAGCATGACTGCAAAATTAAATATATTGGGCTCGTCTACTGGTGAAGTTGCCCAGTATATTCAAAATACCAATACTAATGGCTATGCCGTTTTAAGACTGAATAATTTTTATGGTGCAAATGCGAGTGGCACAGCTTTGCATTCGTTTGGTCCTGGATATGGAACTTCTGGCACTGCCTATGCGCCATTAACAACAACATTATCAGGTTTCGACAGCGGTGGCCTAATTTTACATGCACATAGCGGCGATATTAATTTTTTTAGTGGTGGATCATCATCGGCAAATCGTCGAATGATAATCACAGAATCCGGTTATGTCGGACTTGGCACAGCCAACCCTGAAATGAACCTGGACTTAAGGTCGAGTGCGGATAGTTCGTTGTACTTGAATATACAGCATGACAGAAACCATGTAGGTGCGACAAATCCTAAAGTAGGCGTTCGTCTAGAGAATAACTCTGAAGCCAGTGGTGGGCCTAATCAAGCGGCATTAATATACCTTGATTCATACCAGAATAATAATGCTGGGCACCTGTATATCAGTAATCGCTCTGCCAATAAAAAAGTTATCCTACAAGCCACGACTGTGGGAAGTGTAGTTAAAGATGCTATTATTATTGATAGTACAGGCATGGTGGGTATCGCCACATCATCACCAACACAGGCCCTTGATGTTGTGGGTAATATTCAAACCAGTGGTTGCTTGTATTATGCAAGTTCCTCACTGGGCACCTGTGCCTCGGATGCAAGACTTAAAAAAGACATAATTGGTTTTGATTTAGGTTTAGAGGCACTCCTTAAAATCAATCCGGTTAAATTTAAGTATAATGGTCTTGCAGGTTTTAAAAATGATGGCAAAGAGCAATTGGGGGTGATCGCTCAGGATGTCGAACATGCAGCACCTGAGCTGGTTAAAAAGCAATTAGTGCAGTTAAATGCAAGTGATAAGGATAAAACAGAAATTAAAGTAGTTGATTACGGGGCATTTACTTATGTCATTATTAACGCGATTAAAGATCTTTATAAATACATGATTCAGCAGAGCCGGCAAGTAGCATCGCTTGCAGAATCAAAAGCTGATAAAGCAGAAATCGAAAAACTTAAGCTCGCCTATGAGTTACAAAAGCAAGAAAATCTCAAGCTGCAAAAACGTCTTGAGCATCTGGAAAAAATAATAGATTCAAAAAAATAACATACCAAATGTCTGCGAAAGGCCTAAGAAGTAGAAGCTTCTGCGAGTCGGATCAAAGGTGCAATGCTTTAGGGTTCTTTTTTATTCACATCATGCCAAACAATTTTTGATACATCGCTAATCGCAGCGATCAATTTATCAGTATCCTGACCTCGGGTCATAACACACAAAATATACGGACGCTGGGGGTGGTACACGATACCGCAGTCGTGGAGTTGCGCCAGGTTTTCTGAATTGCGTTCGCCAAACTTGCTGGATACCTTAATGTTTTCTGGCAATGGCGCCCGTAGCCCGACTCTGAATTCGCTGAAGCTGAGAAGCTGAAGTGAGGCATTAGACATTGTCGTACTTAAGTAAGTCGCATTATACAATATGCGGAAAATCGACGAATACCCGCGTACGGTAATCCAGTAATCGTTAGCTATATTATCCAGGGTTATTCCCATGTCAGTAAGAAGTTGTGAAATATTTAGTTCAGGTCTTTCTCGCAATAACATTTCAGCAGAATAATTATCAGAAAAAGTAATCATTCGGGATAACAGTTCGTCGACTAAGTATTCCTGACCGTCTTGTAAGGTAAGGGGTGGGGTAATTTTTTGTACGGCAAAGGTGACCTTACTGTCTTTTAGGCTAAATTTAATTTTCTTTTTAAGTATCTCAGGGTTTTTTTCGGCCAGCTTCATATAGTAAATTAATATCGGAACTTTTAGCAGGCTTGCGGCAGCAAATTTTTCATTTGCGTCTATCTCAATCTGAGGGCCGTTAAGTAAGTCTCTGTAAAAAACACTGATTTGCTCTGTATTTTTGTTATTTTTTGAAGTGTTGATGTAGTTTTCTATTTTTTCTTTAAGAGCATTGGCTTTCGGGGGAAGTTGATCGCTCCATTGATTGCAATCAACCAGTGGGTTAACAAATTCTTTTTGTCCCAAGTGCACTTCGTAAGCTTTGCTGCTTTTGGATTCGCTTTGTGCAGCAAAGTGATTGAAATAACTGTATACCCCAAGGCTTCCCAAAAGCAGACCCGAGAAAAACAGAAGAAAATATTTTATAAAAAGCTTATTCGTCATCATAATTATCTCGCCGTAAACCAAAGGCGCACAGCCACGATCACTAAAAACACCGAAAACATCCGGGTTAGAGTTAATGACTGAAGACCGACGGCGATTTTTGAACCAAATAACGTGCCGATAAACATCGCCGACGCAATCACCAGCCCCAGTTTAATATTATCCATTTGTATAGCGCCGGCGCGATAGTAGTTCCATACCCCGAGGACACCGACTGGTAACAACAGCGCCACCAGTGAAGTTGCCGTGGCTGTCTGTTGCTGAAAATTAAAAATATAAATCAATAAGGGCACAATAATAACACCGCCGCCGATACCGAACAGCCCCGAAGAAAGGCCCGCGACCAAGCCGATAATAAGTCCGTACATGATATGTGTTGGTAGCATTACTCTCTCTTAACTTTCTGACGCAAATTTTCGGCGTCATTTTCCGGGTGTGATACGAAAATGCTGTCAAGCCAGGTCACGTGCGCTTTTTTCTCTGGCAGACTGAACTGTTCGATCATTTTACCGATCATGCTGTCGTCATCGATAAACGATGATTCGCGGTAGGGGTGGTAGTCAATTTTAAATAACTGCACCGGAATATTGTAGTGTTGGGCAATTTCAAAAATTCCTTTTTTCCACATCTTTTCTTCTTTTAGGGTTGTCGTTCCTGACGGAAAAATTACCAGTTGTGATTTTTTATTAACAAGTTGTTCGCCCAGTTGGGTCCGCAGTCTTTCGCGGTCATGTTTGGATTCACGATCGACAAATAAAGTGCCGACACGAACTGCTGCCAAGCCTAAAATCGGCCAGCGGCGCACTTCTTTTTTGGCTAAAAAGGCAATATTCGGATTTACGGCCATTAACAGCAAAATATCTAAGTAGCTGACGTGATTGCCGACATAGATGCGTGGGCCCTCGTGCGAAAAATCACCCTGATGATGAACCGTGTAGCCAATATAGTTCATCACACTTTCAGCCCAGCGCTTTTTGTAGTGAGTAACTTTTTTGGGTTGAATATAACTTAAACCCAGCCAGTAGGCGGTGATGCCAAAGGTGCCTAACGATTTAATAAGGTAAAATGGTTTTTTCATGTAAAAAATTATTTTAACAAATCATGTGTGTAAGTAAAAGTCGCAGCCCAGCCTTCGTTGCGGTCACGCGCTAAGATTCCGTTTTTATTTTTTTCACCCAACACTTCAAAGTGTTTAACCGTAATCACCGGATTATTGCGGTCGGCTAAATCATTAAAATGAAACCACAGGCCATACGAAAGATTATTTAAGCCGTCTGAGTCGACCGCGCCGTAGTAAAATTCATTGTGGCGTTTATCGCCGTAGCCCAGTGTAAGTACTAAATTCGGTTCAACCATCGAGGTTTTTACAAAAGTATTTAAGAAAGAAAACAGCTTTACCTTGCCGATCAGCTCGGCGTAAAGGCCGTTGTGGGCTTTTAAGTCCTTATTAAGGCCAAAGTCGATCTCTGAAATATAGTCTTCGTTGTAGCCCGGAATAAAAAACTCAAGTCTGTTTACCCACTCCCACGAGTCTTCGCGGTCAGGGTAGATATCGGCAATGCTGTCATGCTTGGGAAAAATCGGATTATCACTGATCGCCTGCACGCGGGTGCGAAAACGGATTTTATCTTGATAGATAAAATCACGGTAGCTGACAGAGCTGGTCAAAAACTCAAATCGGTCTTCAAACATAAAAACCGCAACCACGGGTAAGAGTTGAAAATCGTTATATTGAATCACTCCGCGCGATTCCCAGATGGAAAAAAATTTAGCGCCTACTTTGACACCACTTACAGATTTCCAACGGTTTTCTGCTTTATATTCGGCCAAAGCATTTAAAGAACTCAACATAATAAAAACAGCAAAGATTAATTTAGACATACGATGGATTTAAGCACCTTTCATTCGGAGATGCTGCGAAAATTCACATTTTAGCACGGCGTTTCAAAAACCTAATCCTGACAATAAATTTGGTGAAATACCGCAAAAGTGTTGTTAGCTTTTTGCCAACAACTACTGATTCAATTTGTTTCCTAAGGATTTGGGGGGGGATACATGTATTGGAATTTTACGAGAACGATTGCTGCCGTTTGGTGTTTAACTTTAACCGCAAGCTTAGCCAATGCCTTTGTCTCACAGAAAAACTATTACTACGGAAAAGAGTTTATTTCCCAAGTCCAATCAGGCCAACTTAAAGACGCCGAACTTCTCGAAGCCATTTATCACGTATCTGCAGATGCTCATATAAAAACCAAAGGCCAGCCAGATACCTTAGCTCCCGACTGCGAGTCAGTAGAATTAGAAGAAAATCAATCCTGCATTCAGCACCAGGCTTTAGGTTACGACCGTGCCAGAAAACATATGTTTGGTAAATTACACCTAGAGACCAACACTCGCGGCGAATACACTGTTAAAGATGTTTATTGCGAAAAATATTTTACCGATGAAGACTTCGGTAAAACAGGCAACATCGGCCCGGGCATGATTCCGTCAAATGGTTCAATTTTAAACTGTGAACACACCTGGCCACAAAGCCGTTTTACCAGCCGTTTTCCGGCAGAAATGCAGAAATCTGATTTACACCACTTATATCCGACAGATTCACAGATGAACAGCCACAGAAGCTCTTTGCAGTTTGGCGAAGTCGGTAAAGACGCCGAAAAATTAAAATGTTCGCAAAACCGTTTAGGTCATGAAGCCAGCGGTAAAGGCGGCGTGGTATTTGAACCACCGGTAGCTCACCGTGGTAACGTCGCGCGCGCTATTTTTTACTTCGCAGCCCGCTACAAAATGAAAGTCGGCGGCGCTCAGGAAGCCACCTTAAGAAAGTGGAATCATGAAGATCCGGTAGATGCCGCTGAGCAATTAAGAAATGACCAGATTGAAGATCTACAGGGTAACCGTAATCCGTTCATCGATTTTCCGGAGTTAGTAGACCGTGTAAGCGTGTTTACTTTCAACACGACAAAGTAATTTTTTAATTACATTCAGAAATAAAAAAAGCTAACTCTTTAAGGAGTTAGCTTTTTTTGTATCTAAAATTTGTAAAAGGACTATTTCGGTTGGGCGCGTAACATTTTGTTTACTTCAGAAACGTGCATTTCTTCGTCGTAAATCATTTGGCGAGCGTACTCTTCTAAGAATACCGATTGGCCTTCAACCAGCTTTAATAAGCTGTGTAAGTTTTTAAGCTGCGCCATTTCGTGATCCAGGCTTTCTTTTAAAATATCGTTTAATGAGTGTTTGTGTGTCTCTAGTAAGGGACCGATTTTTAATGACGGGTGGCCACCAAGAGTTGTGATGTGTTCGCCGGCTTGTGAGGCGTGGGCTAATGATTCTGTCGCTTGATCGCGGAACCACTTGATGATTGGAATACGGTTGTGACCGAACACCATTAACGAGTAGTGCGTGTAACGGACAACGCCAGCTAGCTCGGCTTCTAAAATTTTGTTTAATGCCTCGATGACTTTTTTCTCATTTTTTAAACCCATAAGCTGCTCCTTCAGAATGCTTAAATTGTTTTCAAATATAATATAATCGTTTTGGGCAAAAATACCCCATAAATGAAAGCTAAATGAAAATAGCCTGAAAGTCCAATGATAAATAAAGGGCATTTCATTGTAATACGGGATGGCCTCGGGTAAGTGAGTGCACCTATGTCAGTTAATCGTCGTCAATTCATTAAGTCGTCATCTTACGTTAGTTTTGCAAGTTTCGTTCTTGGCTATGCCGTAAATTCTAAGGCATCAACTGGTTTAATGTTGGGTCAGGCACCTGGCAAACCACGCAATGAAAATGCAAATGATAATCCTATTCAACATGTTCCTTACAGTGAGTCTTCAAGCTTGGATTTTAACGGTGATAATATCAATCGCCCACACGATATCTTATGGAACATAGATGGTTACGTGGCGAAAAAAGGCGGTATTCCGGCCCCGAGCAAATCAACAAAAGTTGTAGTAGCGGGTGGCGGTATGGCAGGACTGTTGTCGGCCTACCACTTACAGGGATTAAGCCCGATGTTATTAGAGCAGGATCAGGTGTTTGGCGGTAACTCTAAAGGTGAAAACTTTGACGGCTCATTCTACTCAATCGGTGCCGCGTACGTCACGATTCCGGATGAAGGTTCCGATATCGATGTGTTCTTTAAAGCAACCGGCATCGCCGATAAATTAAAATTAGAATCTGACACTGAAACTTCCGTTAATTTTAAAAACGCTTTAATGCGGGATTTCTGGAAAGGCGCATCTGATCCTAAAAACGCTGGGCAGTTCATTAAGGTTGAAGCAGAGATGCGCCGTATTTACAACGAAGCTTACCCGGATATTCCGTGGTTTGAAGACTCGGCCGTTTCGTATGAAGAGCTTTGCCGTTTAGATAATATGACTTTTGCACAGTGGTTATCAGAAACCTTCATTGATGTGCATCCGCATATTTCAGAGTATTTTCAAGCGTATTGCTGGTCTTCATTCGGTGGTTCAATCGACGAATTATCTGCGGCCCAGGTATTAAACTTCGTAACTGCAGAAGTCGATGGTGTGCTGGCGTTACCGGGCGGTAATGCGTACATCACGCAGGTGGTTTACCAGCATTTACAAAAGACTTTACCGGAAGGTCATGTTTTGTCGGGTGCATTTGTTTTACGTATTGAAGAAAAAGCCGACGGCAAAGTCTGGGTCACTTACGAATCTAAAGACGGCCAGTTAATCACCATCGAAACCGATTTTGTGGTTTGTGCCTTTCCGAAATTTGTTGCTGAACGTGTGATCGTAAATCTGCCTGAAGACCAGTTAAAAGCGATGCAGGATTTAATGTGGCGCGGGTACATCGTGACGAATGTGATCATGGATGGGGCAGTGCCATCGCCCGGGTTTGATGTGTTTACGTTAAACGGCAAAATGCAGCCAGCGCCATCAGCGCTGAAGCCACCAAAAAATTTAATGACAGATGTGTGCTTTGGTTCTTGGGCGCAAAACGATGAGGTCAATCATTCGGTATTAACCATGTACCGTCCGCTGCCGTTTGATGGTGCAAGACAGTTCTTATTTAGCCCGTTTGCGCATCAAAAACACTTAGTGGCTTCGCAAAACGAAATCGCTGAGTTTTGTAAAGCTGTAAAGATCGATGCAAGCAAAATCAAAGGCTATCGTTTGACACGCTGGGGGCATTCATTGCCGCTGGCTAACAAAGGCATCATTGCCGCTGGTACGGTTGAAAAGCTCACTAGGCCGGTAAACAACAAGATTTTCTTCGCAAATCAAGATAATTGGGCAAATCCTGCCTTTGAATGTGCATTTAGCGAAGCTTTGACAGTTGCGCAAAAGATAGAATCCTTAAAAGTGTAGTGTTACGCTTTTGGTAATGGATAAAATAAAACGATTTATTACCCACGCGGTAAAGCTTCTCCAATATTATATTGATCGCATCTGGTATTTACCGCTGTTATCGCTTTTGGCGATATTAGATAACTTTCTGGTGGTTATTCCGACCGACGGTATATTAATTTCCAGCTCGATGTTAAAACCACATAAGTGGTTGTACTTCTCATTGTTTGTCGGAATTGGCTCGGCTATCGGCGCATTAATCTTAGCTTATATTATCCAGCTTTACGGAATTCAGGTTGTAGAAACCATGTTTCCCGATATTCAAAGCAGTTCGGCGTGGATCCGCACGCAAAAGTTTTTTGATGAGTACGGTCTATGGTTGTTATTTGCCGTGGCTGCGACACCTTTTACCCAACAGCCGGCGATTATCCTGGCGGTTCTTGCCGGGATTCCGTTAGTGCAGATTTTTTTGGTTTCGCTGGCAGGGCGTACTTTAAAGTTTATCATAATGGCTTACGTCGGTTCACATGCACCGCACCTTCTTAAGAAATTATGGGGTGTTCGTGATGAACTCAAAGAAGTTGGCATTGAGTGAGTTTTAAAATGACATTTAAATCTGTCGCCCGCGTGCTTAATATCATCTTTACGGTTGTGATTCTGGCTTTACTGGCCACGAAAATTCCCGGTATCTACGCCAACTTTAAAAGTGAAGGCGGCCAGGCCCCGGAGTTTTCACTTCTGACCAACAGTGGGTTAACTTTTGATTCGAAAGACCTGCACGCGAAAAAGGTTTTGGTTTTCTGGGCCACCTGGTGTCCGCCCTGTGAATTGGAGCTTTCACGCATCAACGGACTAGTTATAGAAAAAAGAATTTCCGCAGAGGATGTTCTCGCGGTTTCTATGGGTGAAGAAAAAGCCCTGGT
Organism: Bdellovibrio sp. SBM16; assembly: GCF_056175625.1. Classification (NCBI taxonomy): domain Bacteria; kingdom Pseudomonadati; phylum Bdellovibrionota; class Bdellovibrionia; order Bdellovibrionales; family Pseudobdellovibrionaceae; genus Bdellovibrio; species Bdellovibrio sp. SBM16. Next base: position 191,946 of record NZ_JBJKJG010000011.1, read on the forward strand.
CGATAAAGTTACCGCTGAACGCGGGTACCAGTTTCCGGTAGGTTATGATTTTTCCGGTGAAGTAGCACAGAAGTTCGGGGTGCAGGGCACACCGACGGTGGTCTTTTTAAATGCCGATAGAACTATCAACTGGTTTTCGGTGGGATTAAGTCCGCTTCTCAAGCTGCGGTTAAATATTTTTCTGGATTAAAGCCATGTGCTCGCAGTTTGGTTTTACCACCCGTGCCGATCAGCTAAAAAATCTAGGCATCGATACTGGCAATTTGCAGGATGACGTGTCGCTGCGGGCGCTGCCGTACACTGCGGTGCCGGTTATTGTGACGACTCCGCAGGGGTTAAAGCTTACGCCGATGAATTTTTCGTTGGTGCCGGCGTGGTCAAAAGAACCTAAAGTAAAGTTTGCCACGCATAACGCGCGCATCGAAACCGTAACCGAAAAACCGGCATGGCGCGATCCGTTTTTAAACCGTCACTGTATGATCCCGATGACCTGTTTTTACGAATCCGTTTACGAGGGACCGCATGCCGGGCATGTGATTGCATTTAATTCTGAAACTTCATTGATGTTTGCGGCAGGGCTTTTTGATGTTTGGGTTAATCCTGAAGGCAATAAGCAACTTTTTTCCTGTACCATTCTTACCACCGAACCCTCACCCTTTGTTCTGGCAAATGGCCACGACCGCACGCCGATATTCCTGGATTTTGCCGACGGCAAATCCTGGTTGAGTATGCGTGCCCCGGCAAAGGATATGGTCGATTTTTTGCTGGCGAAAAACAGGTATCCGGATTTAACAGTGACGCGAGACAGACCCCTAAAACCGGGGTGGGAAAAAAGAAAATAATTTTATACGCTAAAGACTAGGGTTAAATTTATTTACCAAAGGATCACCAAGTGATCTCTTTAGAATAGGGTCTGCCGAAGGCAGATCATACTGAAATAGGGTCTGCCGAAGGCAGATCATACTGAAAGGCGGAACGCCGTATGGCCGAAAAAGTTGTTATTCTGGGTGCCTCTGATAAACCGGATCGTTTTTCTTATAAGGCGATGATGATGTTGAAAGAACACGGGCACGAACCGATCCTGGTGCATCCGACTCTAAAAGAAATTGCCGGCCATAGTGTGCATGCTGACCTAAGTTCGATAAATCACCCGATAGATACCATAACTATGTACGTCAACCCGCGCATCAGTGTAACGATGAAAGATAAGATTATTAACTTAAAACCAAGACGGGTGATCTTTAATCCCGGCACTGAGAACCCGGCCATTGCCTTTGATCTAAAAAAAACAGGCATAGATACGATCCATGCCTGCACTCTGGTGTTATTAACCACCGGACAATTTTAATTTTCTAATAACTACATTGTAGCTTCTGAAGCCGGGGTTCCGGCTTTTTTAAAGCTCATCGCTTTTGTTTCCTGAATGTTAATGAACTCTGTTGGCAGAGAGTTTTTTAACGTTAAGAAAAATTCTTTATGCATTGCTAATTCCATCTGCCATTTTTCATTGTCGATTTTCATCGCCGCATTGAATTGCTCGTTAGAAAAATCTAAACCTGACCAGTCTAAGTCTTTGTACTGCGGAGCATAGCCTAACTCTGTTTCTATAGCGTGCGCACGACCTTCGATACGTTCGAACATCCATTTTAATACGCGCATATTGTCGCCGTATCCTGGCCACATGAACTTGCCTTGCTCGTTTTTACGGAACCAGTTCACGATAAAGATCTCTGGGGTTTTCGCGATACGGTTTGGCATTTTTAACCAGTGTTTGAAGTAGTCACCGATGTTGTAACCGCAGAACGGTAACATAGCCATCGGGTCACGGCGAACAACACCTACTGCGCCGGTTGCAGCGGCTGTGGTTTCTGAACCCACAGTTGAAGCGAAGTATACGCCGGTGTTCCAGTCTTTAGCCTGAGAAACCAGTGGAATTGTATCTGCACGGCGACCGCCGAAGATAAATGCTTCAATCGGAACGCCCGCCGGGTTTTCCATATTGGCATCTGCCGAAGGGCATTGCGACGCAGGCACTGTGAAGCGAGCGTTCGGGTGAGCAGCGAGTCGGCCACAACCCGGAGTCCACTCATTACCTTGCCAGTCAGTTAATTTTGCCGGCGGAGTATCCGTCATACCTTCCCACCAAACATCGCCTTCTGGTGTTAGAGCTACGTTTGTGAAAATCGTGTTTTTGGCGATTGTTAACATCGCGTTTGGATTGGTTTTAAAGCTTGTGCCTGGAGCCACACCGAAGAAACCCGCTTCAGGGTTGATCGCACGTAATTGGCCGTTAAGATCAGGTTTGATCCACGCGATATCATCGCCAACGGTAGTGATTTTCCAGTCCTGTAAATCTTTGGGCGGGATTAACATTGCAAAGTTTGTTTTACCGCACGCAGATGGGAAAGCCGCAGCGACGTATTTTTTCTCTTGTTTGGCATTTTCAACACCTAAAATTAACATGTGTTCGGCTAACCAGCCTTCTTCGCGCCCTAGGGTTGAAGCGATACGTAAAGCGAAACATTTTTTGCCAAGTAATGCGTTTCCGCCGTAGCCAGAACCGAATGACCAGATTGATTTTTGTTCTGGGTAGTGAACGATGTATTTTGTGTCGGCGTTGCACGGCCAGCTAACGTCTTTTTGACCAGGTTGTAATGGAGCACCTACTGAGTGAACGCATTTTACAAAGTCTGTGTCGTCATTGACTAACGCCATCACGTTAGCGCCCATGCGGGTCATTACGCGCATGTTGATGACAACATATGGAGAATCTGTGATTTCAAAACCGATTTTAGAAATTGGTGATCCTAACGGGCCCATGCAGAAAGGGATTACGTACATTGTACGGCCTTGCATACAGCCGTCGAAAAGTTTTCCTAAAGTTTCTTGCATTTGCGCCGGTGCCATCCAGTTATTGGTCGGCCCTGCGTCTTCCTGTTTTTCCGAGCAGATAAAAGTTCTGTCCTCGACGCGGGCAACGTCAGCAGGATTAGATAAGGCCAGGTAAGAATTCGGACGTAGTGTTTCGTTTAATTTTTTTAACGTGCCAGAAGCAATCATCATGTCGATGAGCTTTTGGTTTTCAGCATCAGATCCATCGCACCAGTGGATATTTGTTGGCTTTGTTAAAGTCGCGATTTCGTTAACCCAGTTAATAAGATCTTGATTATTGATCTGCATTTCAGCTCCCTGTCGTTAGGACTCATTTTTTGGATGACACGTTCTAAACCGATAGGATGGTGAGTGCAAGGACTGGCTTACTTTTGACTCGCAAATGCAGCTTTTACAGGCAGAAAAATAAGGCAAAAATGAGGCCTAAAAACATCACTATTTTAAGGCAAAAATTTCTCGGATGGCCTCGGCCAATTTTTCCCGAGGAATTACTCCCGAGGCCATGGCTGGTTCTTCGCCAAGTGGAATAAAAAGCAGGCTAGGGATCGAGCGGACTTCAAATAGGGCACCTAGTTCCGGCGATTCTTCGGTGTTCACTTTGTAAAAATTTACCTGATCCTTAAAAGCTTCGGCGGTGTCCTGTAAAATAGGATTTAATTGATGGCAGGGGCCACACCAGTCGGCGTAGAAGTCAATCACAGCCGGCTTTTCGCCTTTAAAGGCCCACTCTTTGTTAACGGTAAAATCAAATATTTTTTCTTTAAAGGTATCGATTGTTAAAACTTCCATGACTGTAAGTGTAGAAGGAATGTTGGGACTTGCGCAATTGTTAACATTTAGAAATAATTTTTTCTTTAGAGGTATTACATGAAAATTCTTACGTTTGCCGGTTCGTTACGAAAAGACTCATTAAATAAAAAACTTTGCGCAGTGGTAGCTGAGATCGTCAAGAAAAACAATTACGCTGAGATCGAGTTTGTCGATCTGCAGCCACTGAATATTCCTGTTTACGACGGTGATACCGAATCATCGGCAGGCATACCGGCGGGAGTGCAGGAGCTGGGTAAAAAAATTTCGGAAGCCCATGCCCTGATTGTCTGCATGCCAGAGTACAACGGATCAATCCCGGGAGTGTTAAAAAACGTCATCGACTGGCTATCACGTCAAAAACCGGTGTCGTTAAGCGGAAAACCGGCACTGCTGCTGGCAGCATCACCCGGCGCTTTAGGTGGTGTGCGTTCGCTATGGCATTCGCGCCAGCCGTTTGAGGTTTTGGGTGTGCAGCTTTATCCAGAGATGATGGGTGTTGCGAAAGCTCATGAAAATATAACGGCCGATAAAACTTTAGCCGATGCAAAACTGCAGGCCAATCTTGAACGTTTGCTCAAAGACTATGTCACGCATGCCAAAAAATTAGTTTAGCTTTTTAAGCTGGTCTAGAATAAAAAGTTTTTGTTCTAAATTAAAATAGCCGGCCCATGGATTGCGCGCTCGCTTTAAAAGCTTCAGTACGCGATCAACGCTAAAGTCTTTGGCCGATTTTACTTTGTTTAAGCTCTGCCAACTGACCGGAAGCGCGACACTGGCTTCGCTCTGGGCGCGCACCGAATACGGTACTATCGCGGTGGCGCCAAAACCGTTGCGCAGGTAATCCAGAAATATTTTATTTGTTCTTTTGGATTTTGCTATTTCGGTGGTGAACTTGCCCGGATTTTCTTTTGCAAGCTGTTCGCAGACGGCTTTCGAAAATTTTTTAACATCATCGAAGCTGTACTTTGCGGCGATCGGTACGTGAAGATGTAAACCTTTGTTGCCGCTGACCAGAACAAAACTTTTTAAACTGAGCCGCTGCAGAAGATTTTTAAGCAACAGAGCTGCCTTTTTTACCTCTGCGAAGTTAACACCGGGATCCGGGTCTAAATCAAAGACGATAAGGTTTGGATAATCGATCTGATAGATCAAACACCCGCGGGCATGAATTTCTAAAGTGCCCAGTTGCACCAGTTCGAAAAGCCCGGCCGGCGAATCAATATATAAGACTTCGTCAGATTTGTTTTTTAACTGCGAATGCACTTGTTGCGATAACAGGCCCGGGCCGCCGGTTTCGTGGTGTTTCTGAAAAAAACAGCTGCGGCCAACACCGTGTGGGCAGCGTAGCAGCGCCAGCGGCCGGTTTTTGATATACGGGAGAATCCATTGCTGGATGGTGCTGTAATAATCGGCCAGCTGCTTTTTTGTAAGTTTGGCTCTGGGAAAAAGTATTTTATCCGGGTTGGTGAGGGCGATGAGCTGGCTTTCTTCAAGCCGGACTGACTTGGCCTGTTTATCGAGACGTAAGCCTTTAAATGCTGCATGCCGCAGTATTTTTTCATCCGTCCAGGCGCCAAATTCAATCTGGGCCACGAGCTCCGGTTTTACAAAGGTCAGGCTGCGGCGTTGATCATGGGCTGAGAGTTGCGGGGATTTTGCGGTAAAGAAACTTTTGCCTGATTTGTATTTTTTTAGTTTTGCCAAGAGTTGCGTGCTTTCTTTTGCGGAAAAACCTGTGCCGACACGGCCGATGTACTGAAATTCTCCCTGCGGGTTATAAGCTCCCATCAGCAGAGCCCCCAGCGATTTATTATTATCCTGCAGAGTGTAGCCGCCGATGACGAACTCCTGCAGTTTTGCACATTTACTTTTAACCCAGTTTTTACCGCGCCCGGACTCGTAAGGAGCGTGGGTGTTTTTTGAAACAATTCCTTCCAGGTGCAGTGAGCAGGCAGAGGCTAAAATTTCAGAGCCGTTTCCCTGCCAGTGGTCACTCAAAAGAATTTTTTTCGAGCCGGTTTTTGTGATCAGTTCCGACAAAAGGTTTTTTCGTTTCAGCAGCGGGATAGCGCGTAAGTCTTCGCCGTTTAAATGTAAGAGGTCAAAAACATAATATAACAGATCATCACTTCTCTGCGAGTCGAGAGAATTCTGCAACCCCTGAAAGTGGCTCACGCCCTTATTATCGACCCAGACGATTTCTCCATCTAACAGTGCCGTGTCGGCCGGAATTTTAGCGCATTCTTGTTTTATGCATTTATACTTATGGCTCCAGTCAAGACCGGAGCGGGTTAAGAGTTTTATCTGGGATTTATTTTTGTGACAAAGCGTGCGGTAGCCATCAAATTTAATTTCGTGCAGCCAGTCCTTTCCGCTCGGCGGAATTTCAGACTGTAAGGCCAGCTGTGGGGCGATAAAATCAGGAAGTTTGGTTTTGCGGATTTTTTTAAGCTTTGGCTTTTTGCGCCGGTGTGTACTTTTTTCGGGTAGTCTGAGGCCGGTAATAACACTTTTATCTTGGTCTAAAATGTCATGTTCGGGATCGGCAAACTGGTCATTTCGTTTGAATAAAAGCCACTGGTTTTTTTTGCCCGTGCTCCGGCGGGTGCGCACCAGATCCCATTTACCGGATAATTTCTGCCCGCGCAGTTCAAACTCAATATGCCCTTTGCTAAAAGCAGCGCCGGGATCTTTCGGGGCAATCCATTCGCCGCGATCCCAGACGATCACATCACCGGCACCGTACTGTCCTTCTGGAATATGCCCTTCAAAATCGGCGTAATCAAGCGGGTGATCCTCCACTTCGATGGCCAGGCGTTTTTCAACGGGGTTAAGCGAGGGGCCTTTGGGAACGGCCCAGCTTTTTAAGACACCGTCAAATTCCAGGCGTAAATCGTAATGCAGGTGCGAGGCTGCGTGTTTTTGCACGACAAAAATAAGCTTTTGCTGGGAAGCTGATTTTCTGCCTTTGGGTTCTAAAGTTTTTTTGAAGTCGCGCTTATGGCGGTATTCTTGTAAACCCATGTTTTTCTAGTGATGAACTCGATGTGAGGTCTTTGATTTTTTATGCACACTTGATTTCTTTCGAGATAATAAATGCGCCATGTCTGATTGTTTTTCACGTGTTGGTTTTCCTTTGCGTAGGCTTTGTTGTAATAACGCCATCAAGTCAGCCTGATTGGTGTTCGTACTTTTTGGCGATTCTTCGTATGCAGCGGCTGCGCGCACCTTACCGGATTTTACTTTTTGTTCGATGTATTTGATCAGTTCGTCCTGGTAAGTGTCTTTGTATTTTTCGGGTTTCCATTTTTCGGTCATTTCATCGACCAGCGCTTTGGCCGCCTTCATTTCGCGCGGTGAGATCCGTACCTGTGTAAGATCATAATCATCCAGAAATTTAGCCTGTTTGATTTCGGTCACCTCATGGGCGAAACGCAGAACCTCTAAGATCAAGTAGTCAGCCCGGGGAATAATTGCAACCAGATGCTGGCGGTTGCGTAAGACAAACTTCGCTACCGCCGCTTTTTTTGTTTCTTCTAAAATATTGCGTAAAAGCACATAACCTTTTTCGCCATTTTTACCAGGTACCAGGTAATACGGCTTTTCAAAAAGTAAAAAGTCCACATCCTTTAGATTAACAAAGTCTTCAATATCAATCGTCTGGGTGGCTTTTGGGTTGGCTTTTTTAAAGTCTTCTTCCGTAATTGCAACAAACTGGTTTTTATCGTATTCGTAGGCCTTGATGATATTTTTGCGCTCGATCTCTTTACCTGTGGATTTTGAGTACTGTTTGTACCCGATGGGCGAATTATCCCGCTTATCCAGCATGCGAAAGCTGATCCGCTCTTCTTCTTTTGCGGTCATCACTGAAATCGGGATATTTAGTAGTCCGAAGCTGATCGCTCCGCTCCATATGCCGCGCGCCATAGCTGAACTCCGGTTAAATTAGTTTTTCGTTATGTCTTCGCGCCTTATCGCGCGACTTGCGTGCGTTTTCGCCGACCACATCATGGGCGCCTTCAGTGTATTCGCTTGAATCTTTCATGGCATTATCATGTAAGGTGGCAGAAGTTTTGTGGGAACGGGGACCGTGGATATTTCTTTCTTTGGTGTTTTTAGAACGCATATCGACCTCCTCATTGCTATTAAAAATTATGAGCAAGGTCTTTGCCGATACGTAGTTCAACGTATCGGCTTTGATTAACTGTCTGGGAAATCTGGGACTGCTTCAATGTGCAACTGTTTAGTTGCTCATTGCGGAGGGTAGGTTTGCGTCGTGGCTGTCACGATGATACAGAAGATCATCGCTCCAGTCTGACAGATCAATACCAAGGGCAATGGTTAATACCTGATTGATATGTTGAACCAAATGGATTTTCATCTGTGATCTGACATCTTCAGGCACATCTTTTAAATCCTTTTCGTTTCGATCTGACATGATCACTTCGCTGATTCCTGCCCGGTGGGCGGCAATAATTTTTTCTTTGATTCCGCCAACCGGCATCACTTTACCCCGCAAACTGATCTCGCCGGTCATGGCCAGTTTTGGGTTTACCACGCGGCGGGAGATAAGGGAGGCAAGCGATGTAAGTAGGGCAATACCAGCGGACGGGCCGTCTTTCGGAATTCCTCCTGATGGCACATGCAAATGGATATCAAACTTATTAAAATCAAAAGTCGGAGCTAAGGTCTGTAAGCGGGCTTTTACCAGGGATTTGGCAATTTGCGCCGACTCTTTCATAACGTCACCGAGTTGTCCGGTAACGATCATTTCACCTTTGCCCGGAACTAAGGCCGTTTCAATAAATAAGATATCGCCGCCGACCGGTGTCCACGCAAGACCCGTGACCACACCAGGTGTCGCCACCACATCGGCCACTTCGTTTTGAAAACGTTCAGGACCAAGGATATCCTCGAGATTTTGCAGTTCGACTGTGACTTTGCTTTCGCCGCGTAAGATTTTTTCAGACGCATATCTGGCCATTTCGGCAATCTTACGCTGCAGTTCACGCACGCCGGCTTCACGGGTATAATGTGAAATCGTTTTAAACAGAGCCTCGTCCGTGATCTCGATCTGGTCTGGCGTCAGGCCATGTTCTTTGATTTGTTTCGGGATCAAATGCGTTTTGGCAATATGAAACTTTTCGGCGATCGTGTATCCCGACAAATCAATCACTTCCATACGATCAAGCAAGGGCAGTGGAATACCTTCAAGGCTATTCGCCGTGGCAATAAAGAAGATATTCGACAAATCAAATGCCGTATCGAGGTAGTGATCAGTGAAAGTGGTGTTTTGTTCCGGATCTAAAACTTCCAGCATGGCTGAAGCAGGATCTCCGGAAAAGCTGCGTGACATTTTGTCGACCTCATCCAGTAAAAACAGCGCATCATTTTCACCGGCCTTTTTCAGAGCCGAAATAATTCGACCCGGAAGCGAACCGATATACGTACGTCTGTGACCGCGGATTTCGGATTCATCGCGAACCCCGCCCAGCGAGATGCGCTGGTATTTTTTACCTAAGGCGCGGGCAATACTTTGCCCCAGAGAGGTTTTACCGACCCCTGGAGGACCGATAAAAAGTAGAATCGAACCACGTTTTTCTTTTTTAAGTTTTAAGACGGCCAGGTGCTGAAGAATTCTTTTTTTAATTTTATCTAAACCATAGTGATCCGCGTGCAGCACACTTTCGGCTTCATCGAGATTAAAATCTTTTTGCGGCGAAGATTTATTCCACGGCAAAGAAACCATTAAATCCAAATGTGATCTGAGCATCTGGTGTTCGGGAGACTGCTGGCCAGAATTTTCCAGTTTTTTCAACTGTTGCATAGCCAGGTCGTTGGCCTCTTTAGGCATTTCGGCGTCTTTAATTTTTTTAAGGTAGTCGTCGACCAGCGAGCTTTCATCACCTTCACCTAACTCTTCGCGAATGGTTTTGAGTTGTTCACGTAAGATATGTTCACGCTGTGTCTGACCTAATTTTGTACCCAATTTCTGGCGGATATCCTGCCGCACCTGTAGATTGTCTTTTTGTTGGTGCATCAAAGTCAGTAAATGCATGATACGCTCTTTGATCGAAACCATTTCCAGCAGGTGCTGTCTTTCATCAAGAGTAATTTCGATATTGGCCGCAGCGAGGTAAGAAAGTAAGCCGACATCCTCGATGGCCATTACTAACTCTTGGGCCTGCTCGGTGTTACCGGGAACCAGCTGTAAGACTTCGATACTGATCTGGCGTAATGATTGTAAGAGGGCGCCCTCGGTAGAGACATCGACATCTAAGTTATCGTCCACTCGCTCAGTGTAGGCTTCATAAATTTCAGTGTCGGTTTTAAATGAGTTTACCTTCATGCGGTGATAGCCGCGTAAAGTTACAAAGTAGCCCTGTTCATGCGTGCCTTTGATCGATTCAATTTTTGCTAAGGTTCCCCAGTGAAATAACTCGTCGGGATTTTCGATGGGTTTATCCGGATGACGTTGGGCCAGCGTAATGATCCAGTTGTCTTTTAGCATTGCGGCATCGACTGCTTTCAAACTTTTATCGCGGCCGACGCGCAAGGTTTGTGTAATACCCGGATAGAGCACAGTGTTCTTGAGTGGTAAAACGGGGATAGCTCCGATTGGCATTGACATAATCTCTCCTTAAAAAAAAGCAAGGGGCACGTTTCTGCCCCTTGCTTGCCTCAGACCAAACCCTCGCGGGTTAATTATATAACTGGGGCAACGATTTAACGTCCGTGTCGACGTCTGTGTTTGCGGTCCACTTCAAGGGCACTGACGTTAAGCTTTGGTATCTTTTCCGGAAACAGGCACGTCCGTATTATCACCTTGTGCCTGTTTGTTCGTTAAACGATCGAAGAAGCTGCTCTTGCCGGATTGGATTTCAATCTTTCTGGTCTGAGCCACGGCAGTTTTCGGTAAGTAAAGCTCTAAGACACCATTTTCATAGCGGGCTTCTACTTTGTCCGCACTGATCGTGTTCGGTAATACGAAGCTTCGTTTGAACATACCGTAAGTCTTTTCAAAGCGATGCACTTGATTTGCGTCGTTTCTTTTCTCATGTTTGCGTTCACCCGAAATAACTAACGTACCGTCAGCAACTTCGATTTTAATATCTTCTTTTTTCATGCCGGGTAAATCAATGCTTAGCATGTAATGATTTTCTTCTTCGGTTAATTCTGAAGCCGGTGTGAATTCGCGCTCATCGTAAACCGGAAGACCCGGTGTAGCGAAATGATCGAACATACGATCCATTTCACTCCATAAATCTCTCGTTAGGTTTCTGCTGGTAAAGAACGGTGTAAGTGTTCTCATATAATCCTCCATAAATTTTCAGCCCTATAAGCTGGTTAATCCTTCTTAATTAAAATTTGAGTTCTCGTTTTTTTCTGTCAAGGTGGCTACGCTGTTCTCGTTCGTAGAATCCTCCTTCGAATTTTGTGGAGCGTCTAACGCAACAAGAATAAAGAACATGGCAGTTATAACGTAAAAGAGATTTCTTAAAACGTTTTTAGGTTTGATCGTCATTTTTTATTTACCTTCTTGTCGCATACAACAATTAGTTCAGAAAAAACTTTGTCAAGCTGGTCGGATCTGAGAGCGAGTTCCATCTACGCAATCCGGATTCTGGATTCCCGTTTTCTCTCATTTTCGATTCAAGGGGCACCGCCCCTGCGCAAGGCGTTGCACCTACTTAAAACTATGCAGCAATCATCCTTTTTTAAAAATCAGCCAGCTACTAAAATTCATGGTGGCGGCTCTTCCATTGGGCGCCGTCGTGCGCGCAGACCTCTGACGACGAAGTTTCCGATTCATGTTACTTTACGTTCTGACTTTGCCTACGGCGGGCGGTGCCTTATGAAGCACCATAAACTCATTTATGCAATTCTTCGTAAAGCTTCGAAGCGCTTTAAAATTTCGATTTATGAACGGGCGATTTGTGGAAATCATATTCATTTACTAGTTCGCGGAAGAAGACGGATAGATTTGCAAAATTTTTTTCGGGTTGTAGCGGGTCATATTGCTCAGAAAATTTTGCTTTTGTATCCGATCCGTTCGAGCGAGCGGTTAGCGACGAAACTACTGAACCGCCGTTTTGATGCGGGCGGTGCCCCCAAGGTCGCTGAGAATAAATGTAAACATCCAAAGAATCAGTATAAGTTTTGGCAGGCTTTGATCTTTTCAAGATTACTTTCAGGTTGGGGACGTGAGTTTCGCCACGTTAAAAAGTATGTCATTCAGAATACTTTGGAAGCGCTGAAGCTTATTCCATATCAACCGAGAAAGAGCCGCTCGTACCGTGCATCTGATATTAAAGTGAAAAACACTTCGTAGGTTCATGTTTTGTTTGCCGCCATTATTTTGTTGAAGGCGAAGGGGCGGTGCCCCCCTGATTTGTGCAACGTAATACTCGAAAGTTCAGTTTAAGTGGCAAAAATGTCGACAGTATAATTAGGATTAAAGTCTGGGAAAAAATTGCCCGAATCTTTGGGCATGAAAACACAAACAGCAAATATCTTAGTAGCCACAGTATTAGCAACCTTCACCATGACGACAGCCCATGCAATGGGACGCGGTAAACCGCAAGAGCCTAAACCAACACCGAAGCCGCCAGTGGTCACGCCGGCCCCAACGCCAAAGCCACCAGCGCCGACACCAGCCCCGGCCCCAGCGCCAGCACCAACACCGAAGCCGCCAGTGGTCACGCCGGCCCCAACACCAGCCCCAGCCCCAGTGGTTGATACCTCGGATGCCACTCCGCTTTGGGAAGCCAAGGTGGCGGGTAGCCGTGATTGGTCTAACCACTTATACTCTGAACTTGATCGTATCGGTCAGGATCTATTAGACGTAATTCCGGCAGATACGGCAACGTTTTGCCCGAACTACAAAAATCTATCGTACGAAAATCGTAAAAAGTACTGGATCTATATTATCTCGGCAATGACGAAGTTCGAATCTGGTTTTAATACCAACACATCTTTTAAAGAAGATTTTAATGACAGCTCTGGTAATAACGTGATCAGCCGCGGTCTATTACAAATCTCGATTGAAAGTTCTAAAGGCTATGATTGCGGTATGTCTGATGCCCAGGAGCTGCATAACCCGCTTAAAAACTTAAGCTGCGGCGTTAGAATCTTAGACCGTTGGGTAGGCCGCGATGGCCGCATCGCCGGTAAAGTGGATGCGAAATGGCGCGGTGGCGCAAGATACTGGTCAGTTTTACGTGAGGGTGACAAAACTTCTTACAAGTCGATTGTTGCCTGGAGTAAAGCGTTAAAGATGTGTAAATAAATGTTTTGTTAAACAGAGCTGGCTTACTTTGAGACAGAGTATGCCGGCTCTCAGATTTTATTAAAATTTCAAACTTTTCCTTCCGAAAAAGCTCACATGGTTGACCCTCAAATTGAAGATAAAAAAGTATTTCTGATTATTACCGAAGATAAAGCTAAAATGCAGGCGCTCACTAAAACTGTGCGTGCGCATGTCACTAAGCCGACGATATTTGAAGCTTATGATGTGCACGAAGCATTTTTTAAATTTCGTAATAAAGTGCCGCACGTTATTATCTTAGATTTAGAGATCGCCAAGTTCTCCGGTGCCCAGATGATTAGTGATTTATTAAAAGGCGAGGACAACCAGTTTTCAGTTATTTTTACTTCAGAGCTGCCGGATGATGAATTGTTTATTGACCAGGTTGTTAACGGACAAGTGCAGTTTTTAACTAACTACCGTGATGAAGCCTGGTTTACCCAGTGTTTAACCAAAGCGTTAAGCCGTTTAGATCAGGATAAAAAAAACGAATTTACTTTGCGCTACATGAAGCCGAATGAACAGCTCTTTAAAGAGGGTGTAATCGGGACCAGTGCTTTTTTAGTTAAACGCGGCGAGCTTGCGGCGTCTAAATTTCATAAAGGTCAGGATGTAGAGCTTGGCCGTATTAAAGCCGGCGAATTTGTCGGTGAAATGGCGCATATCAACCGGGAACCGCGTTCGGCAACCGTAACGGCGGTCACAGAGTGTGAATTGATTGAGATTCCTTTTGGAAGTTTAGATCCGATTTTATTCTCTAAACCGTCATGGTCGCGGGCACTGTTTGTAACCCTGTCAAAACGCCTGAAAATGACCAACGAAAAATTAAGTGCTTAAAGTTGCTGTCCCATAATGGGCTATAGCTTATTTTGAAACTTGTGTTAGACTAATATTAGATTATGAAAAAATGCCTTTTGAGTCTCCTTGCTATTGTTGCGATATCTTTACTTGTGTCGGTGACGCAGGCGGCCCAGTGTACTTTAGTGGGGGGAACTGATTTTTCTCTCTGTAATGCCATAGCCAAAGACAACTGTGGACTGGCAGCCAAAGGCGATTTTATGAAGTGTAAAGCAGTCACGGCTAAAAACTGCGGGTTAGCCGGACAAGAATACTTTATGACCTGCAAAGCGATCTTAGATAAAAACTGCGGTTTAATTAAAGAGCCGGGTTATAGTCTGTGTTTGGCAGTGACCAAACAATAGTGTAGATCCTAGTCATGAAAAAAGTCCCACGTAAATACCAGCCCAAAGGTTTTCATATTTTACATGAAGACCGTGACGTTATTGTCGGCAATAAAAGTGCGGGCCTGCTTACCGTCGGAGCGCTGTGGGAAAAAGAAAATACTGTGCACAATCTGTTGAATCAGTATATCCGCAAAGGCAATACGCGATCGCGCGCCTGCGTGTTTGTCGTTCATCGTCTGGATCAGGCAACATCGGGAGCGCTGATTTTTGCCAAAACCGAAGAAGTGCAGCAGTATTTAAAAAATAACTGGAAATCGACGGTCAAAACCTATTACGCGATTGTACACGGGCATTTGGCAAAAAAAGCCGGTATCTATGAAAGTTACCTGACAGAAGATGATGAGTATCATGTGCACTCAAGCAAAGATAACAGCAAAGGTGTCTTAGCGCAGACTGAGTTTGAGGTAGTTAAAGAGACCGCGTCTTTTAGCTTAGTCAAAATCAACTTATTGACGGGCAAAAAAAATCAGATCCGTGTGCATATGGCTGAACTCGGGCATGCGATCGTTGGCGACAGCAAGTACGGCAAAAACACAACCAGGTATAAGAATCTGGTCTTACATTCGGCGAGTCTAGAGTTTACCCATCCATTCAGTAAAAAGCGGGTGTTGGTTAAAGCTAAAGTACCAGATTACTTTAAGGAACTTGTGCCCTTTGATTACGATGGTGAATAATGTTTTCATTTGGCTTTCATAATCAATAAACTTTCATTTTCACTGGGTTTGCAAAATGAAAGATTAAGTCACATTCGTTTGAGTTTTTCTTTCGCCGGTTTTATCCCTTTGTCTTATGAAAAAAACAGGCAAAACTGCACGCTACAAATTACAACGTCGTCTATTAACTGAACTTCCTGGCTTGGGTAAAGCAGGTGCCCTTGAGCGCAGACCATATCCTCCGGGTCAACACGGCGGTAAACGTATTAAGTACTCTGACTACCGTTTACAACTCGAAGAAAAACAAAAAATCCGCGTACATTACAATGTGCGGGAAGAACAGTTAATCCGTTTGGTAAAATTGGCGAAAAAAGACAAATCTGGCGGCAAATGGATCAGCTCGCTGATTAATATTCTAGAAAAACGTATTGATAATATCGTGTTTCGTGCCGGTTTTGCTCCGAGTATGCGTTCAGCTTCGCAAATGATCTCTCATGGCCAGGTGCAGGTGAATGGCAAAAAAGTAAATATTCGCTCGCAAAAGCTTAAAGTAGGCGATGTGATTTCAATTACGACGAAAGGTTTAAATAACCAAATTTTCTTACAGGCTAAAGTTAATCCAAGATTACAAATGCCTGACTGGTTGGATAAAAATGTGTCTGACACTGCAGCTTCTGTAACTTTAAAAGATGAACCAGATTTAGCCGCAGTTCCATTTGCATTCGACGAAGCCTTGGTAACTTCTTACTACTCGAAGGCATAATCTTTATGGCAACGAAATTAAATAATAGTGAATTAACATGTTATGCGATTGATGACGACACTGCCGTCATCGGTGTTAAAGATCAGAAATTCGTTGTTGATTATTCGACATTGATGGATTTCGTGACTGAGTTAGCTGTTGTTGCTTCGCAAGTCGAAGCGGCTCAGGAGCAAGTTGCAACCCTGCAGGAGCAAGGCGCCGAAACTGAGATCTGCGCTTGCCAGCGGCTGCACTAACGGGACAAAATGCAGCGGCCTCCATATCCGGAGCAAACTAGCATAGCTTTATTGCTGTGGCGCTCTGGCCGTGGAACAGATGTTGAAGCCTCTATTGATAAACAGTACCCCCTAAAAAAGGAGATGTTTATGAAACACGATCAAGATAACACACCCCTTAGCAAAAAAGTGGGTGAAAAAATCGAAAAAGCCGGACAAAAAATTTCTAACGCTGGCGCTACAAAAGTAGGATCGTTCATTTCAAGAATGGGCGATAAGTTAGAACATGCCGGTGACCACAAACACGACGCAAATGCGCCAAATAAGAATCGTAAATAACAAATAACACTGTTAACAATGAAGCTGACGTTTCACATGACGTCAGCTTCATTGTACCAAAAATTCCTGTTCATGGGTCACATCGCCTGTGGCAATCACCTACCTTAAAATCTGGTCTTAGAGTTGCAACCGCAATTGATTCATACAGCTATTTGCAAACAGCAAATTATTAATATCGCTATAACACTTATTGTAAAGGAGAAGGCGCATGCGAAAAAGTAAAAGTTCCTCGAGGAGCAAAAGACGCACAAGTCCAGGACGATCAGCTTCAGGAACAAGTGATGCACGAAGCAGAGACGTGCGGAACTACCGAGATTTTAGAGATGATGAAGTCCGCTACGGAGCCCCTGGAGACCGCATGGGATCAAGATCTGCTCGCAGCGATTACGAACGTATGGAATTCGGCCGCAGTGGCAGTGACTACGGTGGCGGAGACTACGGACGTAGTGACTACAACCGAGAGGGCATGCGAACAATCTCAGGCCGTTATTCTTATTTCGAAGACGACAGTGGAAGTTCCCGCGACTGGCAATCTGATCGTGACAGTGAAAGAGGATTTTCACGCGCTGGTCGTAGCAGAGAATACTCTTCAGGTCCTGAGCAAGAGTTTTATGAAGGAAATGCAGGCCGCAGCCCGTGGCGAGACACCTATGAAAGTGAAAGAGACAATTCTTCTCGTCGGTCTGCGCGCAGTCAGAATTATCGCGGGCAGGGTAGAGGCTATACTGAATTTGACTACGATGACGAGCGCGTAAATCCGCGCGGCAGCCGCTATGCCAGCTCACACAGCTACAATGACGAGAGCGATCTCAGCCGCGAAGCCCGTTATGGTAGCTACCGCGACCCCGATGAAAGATGGATGAATAATTATGATAATCGCAATGACGATATTGACAGCGAATACGGTTACCGTGAGCGCTACAATGAAAATCGCTATTAGCAACAACAAAAACATTCTAAGGAAAGGAATAAGTTATGAAAAAATCACAAAGCTCAAATCGCAGCACTAGAAGAGGTGGCTCGCGTCAAGCAGATACTTCAGCCCGCGGAGGAGGTTCACGCACTTCGCAAGGCACCGAGCGCGAGTCGGGAGCAAATCCAAATGCCCGCCAAAGCCGCTAGTTGGCCCGTGTAACATAAATAAAAAACTGCCTATTTATGTAGGCGGTTTTTTTATAAACTAACATAGCGTATTTGGTTGTGTAGTTTTCTACATATCGGTTCTAAGGCCTTGCTGTGTATATCAATATCTCCGATAAATTAGTGGTGAAGAACTACTTTCTGCTTTCAATCTTACTCGCGCTGGTCTATGCGGTTTGTGGAGTGCTGGGTTTAAAACTCGCCGTGCCGCCTGGGTATGCGACTGCGGTCTTTCCCTCATCGGGTATCGCATTAGCTGGCCTGCTGCTGCTGGGCCGTCAGTATTGGCCGGCCGTCTTGTTCGGTTCAACGTTAATGAACATTTTTGTTTCGTACCAAAGCGGCACACTTAGCCAGTCTGCTATTGTGATCGCTGTGTTTATCGGTATCGGGGCGGCATTACAGGCCATCACGGGCGAAGTTTTGATTCGCAGGTATGTGCCGGGTTTTGCATCGCTTAGCGAAGAAAAAAACATCTTAAGTTTTTTGCTTCTTGCCGGTCCGGTCGGGTGTGTGGTCAATGCAACCTTTAGCGTTTCGGCGCTGGCTTTTTTCGGTGTTGTGAGTGGGGCCAGTTATTTTTATAACTGGGGGATGTGGCTGGTCGGCGATGCGATCGGCGCCATGGTTTTTACGCCGTTGATCCTGGCGGCTGCAGAACAGCCTCGTTTTAAGTGGACGGCCAAAAAGAAACTGGTGGTCTTGCCATCGCTGCTGTTATTCAGCTTTGTGATTTGGTTTTTCTTTTTTAGCAGTTCGCAACTTTCAGAAAAATTTAAAAGTCAGCTGCAAACCGAAGGCGACCGGAATGCCCAGCGCATCGGCGAGGCCATGGACCGTTACAAGGTCATTCTGTCAGGTGTTGAAAGATTGTTTGCATCTTCTGAATTCGTGTCACGCAAGGAGTACAGGGATTTTTTATCCGAAACAATTAAAAGCTATCCGGGGATTAAAGCTATTTCCTGGAATCCGCTGGTTAAAAGCGCGGATCGTCTGCGCCTTGAAAAGCGCGGTGAGTCTGAGGGGTTGGGCCATTTTGAAATTTTAGACCTTCAAGATATGGAAGTTCAGCGGGCAAAAAACCGTGAGCTATATTATCCTATTTTTTATGTCGAACCTTTGGCTGGCAATTCTGAAGCATTAGGGTTTGATCCGTATTCTTCTGAAGACCGGCGTAATGCCATTATCAAAGCTGTTTCTGAGAACAAAATTGTTATTTCACCGAAAATCCAGCTGATCCAGGATAATTTTTCGCCAGGTATAGCCATGTACCAGCCGGTAAAAATGAAAAACGGAAACGGCGGATTGGTCGTCGGAGTCTTTAATATCAGCGATCTTATTCAAGCCGCAATCAGCGGTGCAACCATGGAAGGCCTGAATTTTTTTATCTTTGATATCACAGATGGAAAGAAAGAAATTTTATTCTCAAAAATCGTAAAAGAAGAAGAAAGTCTGTACGCGAACGAAGAGGAAATTGAAAAAAACCGCCCGCGCTCTCTGAATATTGTGCACGTGCTGGACGTGGCCGGTCGCCAGTGGCAGATTGAACTGTTTCCGTCTAAACAGTTTATTTCATCACATGCGGATTTGACCGCCTGGTCTATGTTGCTGGGTGGTTTGTTCGTGGTTATCCTGCTACAGAGCCTGATGATGGTTATTATCGGCCGTACCGCAACAGTTGAACGTCTGGTCGATAAAAAAACCATGGAGCTATCGCAGGCCAATGCTGAACTGGAAAAATTAGCCAAACTTAAATCGGCCTTTCTTGCGAATATGTCACATGAAATCCGTACCCCCATCAACGGTGTGGTCGGCATGACTGGATTACTGCGCAATACTAAGCTTGATAGCGAGCAGCGCGAGTACGTCGATAACATTTCAACTTCAGCAAGTTCATTGCTTGGGTTAATCAACGATATTTTGGATTTTTCTAAAGTTGAAGCCGGCAAACTATCCTTAGAAGTTATTGATTTTGACCTGGAGCGCACAGTGCGTGATGCGCTTAAATCAGTTGATTATATCGCCAAGAGAAAAAACCTGCCGATCAAACTTGATCTAAGTGATATGCCGCTTCAATCACTGCGCGGTGATCCAGGCCGCCTTGCCCAGATTATCGTTAATCTTTTGAATAACGCGGTTAAATTTACTTCGACCGGCCACATCCAAATTAAGGTGATGCTGCTCAGAAGCCAAGGAGAGATGCGGTTTTACCGCTTTGAAGTTAAAGATACCGGTATCGGTATTAACGATGCGGTGCTGGAAAAGATTTTTTTACCCTTCGACCAGGCCGACACTTCGACGTCTCGTAAATACGGTGGCACCGGTTTAGGATTATCGATCTGTAAGTCGCTCGTAGAGCTGATGGGTGGACAAATCGGTGTGTACAGTCGCGTTAACGAAGGTTCTACATTCTGGTTTGAAATTCCGTTGATCGAAGGCCGCACGACTTTATCAGAACTTCGTCGTGATGATTCTAAGGAAGTGGGTCAGAAAACGTATGGCTTGAAAATCTTATTGGCCGAAGATAATCAGATTAATCAGATGGTGGCCATCAAGCAGCTGGAAAAATTGGGCTGTCAGTGTGATGTCGTTGCTAACGGTAAAGAAGCGATCGAAGCACTACGCCATATTACCTATGATCTGGTGTTGATGGATTGTCAGATGCCGGAAATGGATGGCTATGAAGCCACGCGCACGATTCGTTTGCTGAACGAGTCGTTCAGCAATATTCCGATCGTGGCAATGACAGCCAATGCCATGAAGGGTGACCGTGAAAGGTGCCTCGAGGCGGGCATGAATGATTACGTGACCAAACCTATTACGATCTCAGATCTATCTTTGGTTATCGAACAATGGACATAGACCTCTTCTAAGGCCGTGTATTTGCAGATCAAGGTCTGTATTTACACTGTTAACTGTAAAGAACGCCAGGCTGCGCAACGATACAGTTATAAACCAACAAAAGAGGTCATTGTGAGGAACTTAACCACTACGCTTGTCACTGTAATTGGATTATCAGTATTTGCCTTTAATTCGCATGCGCTTGATATCAATAAAGTGCAACTGCATTTGCCGCAGCTTAGTTTTAGCAACAGCAAAGGTTCTGGTGTTCTGCAGAATTTATCGGTCGAGACCGATGGCGGTCTTGAACAAAATTATACGCCGGCTCCGATGGCCCAGGCTGCAAGTAAGTTTGAAATTTCCAGAAGTGGCAAAACCGTTAAATTCGGTATGGCTGCATTAAACTTTACCATGAAAAATGCCAGTGATCTGCTATTTAAGTTAGAAACAGCACAGGTGCAAAAGTTAAATGTTGAACTGGCCAACGGCGGCTTACACCAGTTTACGGCAGGACTTCTTGATTTAAACCATGCTTCAACAGGGATTGTGCACGCTGAAGGGTTAGCGATGACATGCCAACATAAAAAAGGAACACCGGTCAGCTTTTCGATGCTTGTTGATGAGTGTCTAGTTAAGTCGTCTTTGCGCGCCGAGGTTTTTGAAGTGCCGGATGCCGAATCATTTTTCATCGAATCGTTTATCGATGTACCGATCAAACCTGAAACAGATGTCCTGCAGACACTTAAAGATCTGGAACTTGATATCGTTAAAGGAAACTATAACCTGAGTTTAAAAGTTAAAGGTATCCCGCTGGTAAAGGTAAAATCTGAGGGCAATATCAAAGCCGATATGAATAACAAGCGTGCCGTCATCCGTATTGATCAGGTAAAGCTTGGTTTTATCGGGGTAACAGACATCGTGATGAAACAATTAAAAAAGAAGCTTCCTCCAGAAAACTTTCGCGTCGAGCCTCCGTATATTTATGCTACTTGGTAGGCAGTAATTATAAGCCCAAGGTCCTGAAACCTTGGGCGTAAGTCCAGTTTATCCAGACCTTCCTTCAGTCCAGTCCTGCGTTCTCCGATCCGTTCCATAGTCTAGGAGAACACAACATGACAAAAACAAATATTACCGCATTTTTATTCGCATTAGCCTTAACAATTAATTTTTCATTTCAGAGAGCAGAAGCAAAATCGGAAGTCGAAGATTTGCCAAATATGTTCAAAATGAATGATAACGTTTACCGTGGCGGACGTCCGACATTGGCCGGCATGAAGCAGCTTAAAAAAATGGGAATCGAAACAGTAATCAATATTGAAAATGATGAAGAAGCTATTGCCGCTGATAAAAAAATGGCTCAGGCCGTTGGTTTGCGCTGGATTTCGATTAAATTTGACACATGGAAAAAACCGGTTGATGCCAAAGTTGATGAGACGCTTAAACTGTTACAGGACAGAAGCTTAGGGCCAATCTACTTACACTGTAAACATGGCCGTGACCGTACCGGTATGATCATGGGTTTGTATCGCGTTGAAGTTGACGGCTGGCATGCTAAAACCGCGTATAAAGAAATGAAAGACCGCGGCTTCAGAACACTGATCTGGACATTAAACAGCTACTACAAGAAAAGATCTGGTTACTAATTGATCTCGATACCGCGCTAGTGAAGGTGTCGTTTTTGCGCAGACTGGATAATATAATAAACTGTCGACAACAGCTGTCTGAAGTTTAATGGTTTGGTGATGTGGGCATCACAGCCGGCCAGTCTGCTGCGCTGACGCTCTTCGAGCATGGCGTGCGCCGTTAAGGCAATAATTGGTTTTTTAAAGTTATTCGCACGTAACCTACGGGTTACTTCATAGCCGTCAAGCTCCGGCATCTGAATATCCATCAAAATGACATCAAACTTTCCGGCAAGTGCCAGATGTAAAGCTTCGGCACCGTTGTTGGCCAGCGTAACTTCGGCACCGTGGCTGGTCAGTACGTGATTGATCAGCTCTTGGCTGTCCGGAGAATCTTCAGCCAATAAAATTCGAACATGATCTAAGTTAATGGCCACCGGCGGATGGGTGTTTTCAGGAATCTGACAGCGGTTTTCCTCGGTCGTGATGTCGGCAATAAAAGTAAATGAAAAAACCGAACCTTGGCCGGCTACCGTAGTGAGCAACTGAATATCACCACCCAGGGCCTGGGCTAAACGTTTTGAAAGCGTAAGCCCAAGTCCGGTGCCCCCGTATTTACGGGTAGTGCTGTTGTCGGCCTGAGTAAACGGGCGAAACAGTTTTTCAGATTGGCATGCCGTCAGGCCAATGCCGGTGTCACGGACAAAAATCTGATATTGAAAGCGGCCACCGGGTAAGGTTTGCCCCTGCACATCGATTTCAACGCCGCCGTCTTTGGTAAATTTGACAGCGTTACCGATCAGATTTACCAGGATCTGGCGCACGCGGGTTGAGTCGGATTTAATACGTGTAGGGATGTGTCCATCCAGATTCAGGCTCAGCGAAATATTTTTGGCATTACATTTTTCGCGAAAGATAGAAATCACTTCATAAAGCAGATGATCAAAGGCCATTTCACTGTTTTCTACTTCCAGATGGCCGGATTCTACTTTGGATAAATCTAAAATATCGTCAATAATTCGCGAAAGACTTGCACCGTTTTTAATGATCATCTGTAAAAAACGGTCTTTATCTTCTTCGCTCGGATTTTGTTCTTTGATCAGTTCCGCAAAACCCATTATCGAAGCCAGTGGGGTTCTGATTTCGTGAGACATATTGGCTAAAAACGCTGTCTTAAGCTGATTGGCGCGTTCGGATTCTTCTTTGGCGCGGATCAGCTCATCCTGGGCCTTTTTTTGTGAGATATATCGCGGTAAAAAACAGCTATCCCGCCATCTGGTTTCGGGTAAACATTAACAAAAGCATAGACGTCTAAGGGCGCATAAAAATCTTCAAATTTAACCGGCACACGTTCTTGCATCACTTTTTGGTAACTTTGAAAGAATAAAGTTTTTTTGGCCTCTTCATCCGGAAAAAAAGTTTCTAAAAAGTTTTTTCCGACCTGCTGGTGTCTTACGATGCGCGAAATGTTTTCGTGATAGCTGTTAACCTGAGTGATCTTCCAATCTTTGTCGATAGCGATAAAGCCTTCATCAATGTTTTCAATCACGTCGGCAATTTCGTGCTGTGATTGTTTGGTCGCATCAATATCGGTGCAGGTGCCGACCCAGGAAGTGATCGTGCCATGCTCGTCAAAGGAAGGAGCGGCGCGGGTTAAAAACCAGCGGTATACGCCATCAAATCTGCGAAGCCGGTGGGTAACCTCGTAGACCTTGCCATTGGTTACAGCGTCCTGCCAGAGGGGCTGCATGATTTCTAAATTTTCGGGATGATGCGCTTTAAGCCAGCCACCGTTTAGCGATTGCTCGGCGGTCAGGCCGGTGTAATCGCACCAGCGCTGATTAAACCATAATAGTTCGCCCTGCGGATCGGTGATCCAGCCTAATTGCGGAACAGAGTTCGCCAAAGCAGTGAATTGCGACGGCGTAAAAAACGCTAAACTATTAGAGTTCACAAAACCTCGTGTAGATTCAAGGCAATACCGCACATTTATCACGCATGTCCAGAGCGAAATAAACATATTTTTATCGAGTCAAAAAATGGTTAAATAGCAATTAAAATTACAGGAATAATCTTTGCATTCTCTTTGCAATCTTCCGACTGAAACTTAATAATAGCGAGAGAATTTATGTTAGAAAAACATCTGCAAAACGCATTTAATTTACCGCAATTTCGCCGTGGACAAAAAGAAATTATCGCGGCCGTTCTGGCAAAAAAAGACGCCTTGGCGGTTTTACCCACAGGCGGCGGTAAATCTTTGTGTTACCAGTTTCCCGCAACTTATCATAACAAGCTGGTTGTCGTGGTCTCACCTCTGGTCGCTTTGATGAAGGATCAGGTTATGAATCTCGGTGCAAAATCTGTTAAAGCCGGCTGTCTGTATGCCGGACAAGATGATGCCGAAAAGCGAATAATTTTTTCACAGATTAACGAGGGCGGTTGTTACATTCTGTATCTTTCGCCTGAACGCGTGCAAAAGCAGGGTTTTCAGGACTGGATTATAAACCGTGATATTGCGCTGTTTGCGGTTGATGAAGCTCACTGCGTATCGCAATGGGGGCATGATTTTCGCGAAGAGTACGCAGAACTTCGCATCTTAAAAAAACTACGTCCGGATGTGCCGGTACTGGCGTTGACCGCTTCGGCCACGCCGACTGTTTTAGATGATATCGCCAAAAACTTAGAATTAAAAAATCCTGAGCGCTTAGTGCACGGATTTTACCGCTCAAATCTTTATTATCAGGTTTCTCCGTGTGCTGGCGACCAAGAAAAATCACAGATGTTGCTGCAGGCTTTACGGCAACATCCAGATGGGCGGGTGATCATTTATTGCGGTACCCGCAAAATTACTGAAGAAGTCGCCCAGTTTTTACAAGGCGAAATTTCGCAAGTGGGTTTTTATCACGCGGGCTTAAGCCAGGCCGAGCGCACGCGTGTGCAGACTGATTATGCTTCGGGAAAATTGCGTATCTTGGTGGCGACAAATGCCTTCGGGATGGGAATCGACCAGCCTGATGTAAGACTTGTCGTGCATTTTCAAATGCCGGCCAATATCGATTCACTCTATCAGGAGATGGGACGTGCCGGTCGTGACGAGAAGCCATCAACTTGTTTGTTGTTGTATGCAAAAAAAGATAAAGGTCTGCAGTCATTTTTTATTCAGAATTCGACGGCGATCAAGGCAATCAAAGATCTGCGCTGGAGAAATTTAGAAGCCTTAGTTGCGTACTGCGAAGCTACTGAATGCCGCCACGCTGAAATTTTGACTTACTACAAAGATTCGCAAAGGCTTAAGGCCTGTGGTCACTGTGATGTCTGTGATCCGCAATCAGCGCGTCGGGTGCAAAAACCGGCGGCGGTGGCCGCTGTTCCAAAAAAATCGTCGGCAAAAAAAATCACCGAGACGCAGTTATCTGCATTAGAAGATGCGCGTTTTCAGGTTTTACGTAAATGGCGTAAGACTAAAGCGGATGAACTGGATATACCGGCATTTGTGGTTTTCGGAGATAAAACCCTGCTTGAAATCGCGAAAAAAAATCCACAGAGCCTAGAAGAACTCAAACAGATTTACGGGATCGGTGAGGCCAAGCTTGAGAAGTTCGGCTGGGATTTGCTGGCCGAAATGAGTCAGAAATAGATTTTGTTTACGGAGCTTAGGACCAGATTAAACAAAACCTTAGTCCTAAAATGCTGTTCCAAGTTATGCTTAAAAAGTAATCATGTCGATACTGGTAGATATGAAAACAAAATTACTTTTATTAGCATCAGTCATCGCTTTATCACTAACAACAAGCCAAGCTTTAGCTATGGGCCGCGGAAAACCAGCAGAACCGGCACCAACGCCAGCACCGGCAAGTAAATACAAAGAAGGTGATATCATCTTCATCCAGAGCCAGACGCAGCAAGCAGCGGCCTTACGTGAATCCACCGGTTCGGTCTGGACACATGTGGGTTTACTGCTATTACGCAGCGGCAAGTGGGTTGTGGCTGAAGCTGTTGGACCTTTAAAAGAAACACCGCTTGCTGATTTTATCGCGCGTTCAAAAAATAAATCTTACCGTGTTGTTCGCTATAAACACTTTGATCCTGAAAGAATGACATCAGCATTAAAAGCGCGCCTGCCAAAATACAATAAGCCCTATGATATTTATTTTGAGTGGACCGAAGAGCGTATCTATTGCTCTGAATTAACCTATCACTTAATGAAAGATGTCACCGGCTTTGAGTTAGGCCGTATCCAGAAAATGAAAGAGATGCGCTTAGATGGGCCATTAACTCAGGCGTTAATCAAAAAACGTCTAACCGATACTGGCCGCGAGCTTGATCCGGAAGAAATTATCGTAACTCCGGTGAGTCAGCTTGAAGACGAAGATGTTGTATTAATCGACGCTAAATAATTTATTACGTTTGTTTATGTTAAGAAAAAAGCTCACTTATTTTTTAAGTGAGCTTTTTTTTGCGATGTCGAATACATCAGGAGCGGATGACTGCATTCGATCGTAAGTTCGCCAAGGGCATTGTTAGACAGGGTGTGTGAAGACAGGCGTTTGATTTGTGTTAAGCGTTTTAACGGGTAGGCCACTTTGCCTGTGATTTTTAATTTTACATTTTCAAAGGCTACCAGTGAAAACCCACCTATCCAGTCTAACTGGTTTTTACCTGCTGGGATTAACACTTCGTCGTCATTTAAGATCACGGAAATACCGGCATTAACTACAAAGTCATAAATTTCTCCCAGATTAAAAAGGCGGTGATCCAAGCGGTATTCGTTTTTCAAATCCGGAAACAGTCCAAAGGCCTCAACCCAGTGAATATCTTTCGGCAACAGTTTTAAAGCGTGATGCAGGTCAGATTCATTTTTTTTCTTTGGCAGTTTGATCTGCGGTTTAAAGCGGGCTGAATCCTGATCGCCGATGCTCTGCCAGTTTGTATTTTTGTTGAAATGCGATTTTTTATATTTTAAACCGCCGTCGATAAAGACGATCGGGGTATCAGCCGTGTAAGAAAGTTTGCGGCGGTCGGTGCAGGGGCCTACTAAAATAGCTTTATCACTCATGGCAATGCCTTTTTAAAAAAGTGTTGTGTCTAAGAATAACTTTATGTTAGTTGTATCAAAAAAACTAGGGGTGGTTGTTATAAAACAGCCTGAGATTAAACCCTAATAACCTGTCAAGATAATGCTTGCGAAGGGAAGGTAACGATGTCGTCATCAGTGCGCGCAATCGCGTCTAATTTATCAATCAAACAATTAACCAGCCAGTACACTATTTTTGAAGTAGTGTTTCTGTGTGTCGTTTCTGTAGCCCTCGGAGTTGCGTTCTGGGGTTGGACCTTCGCCTATGAAATCACCAAGCCCGCTTTAAAACTTGTCGGCTTAAACTATTTAGCGGCTGGCTTTTGGATTTTTGCTTCGGTGTTTGTCCCGGCGATAATCCGCAGGCCTTTGGTGGCGGTGATTGCTTCTGTCATTGCGGCCGGTGTTGAAGGTGTTATCACTCATTGGGGCGTGATGGCCTTAGTGTGGGGCTTGGTGCAGGGGCTGGGGGCTGAAGCTGTATTTGCAGCTACCGGCTACCGTAAATGGTCATTTAAAGTTTTATTGTTCGCAGCGGTCATGTCGTCAACCGCAAGCTATGTGTTAGACTATTTTTACTACGGTTATGCGCAGCTTGCGGTCAGACTTCAGCTTACGCAGTATTTATCGTTTGTGATTTCGGCAGCGCTGTTAGCCGGAGTGTTGGCCTATGTGCTTGTTGAACGATTAAATAAATTAAATCTGTTAAAACGCTTTTTAGCCGCGCGTGCTGCGACTTAGTCCGTTTAAGTTTTATTACTCCGGTTCAGCGCAAAAACAACCGCAGCTTTTTTCTGAAAGCCAGATTGATTTTGCGCAGCGCGGGCTTTACTTGATCACTGGGCCATCGGGCTCGGGAAAAAGTACGCTATTGGCGTTAATAAAAGGTTTAGCTCCGTACTCTATTCCCGGACACTTTGTCGGTAAAATCCATTATAAGGATCATTTGGTTGATCAGGAGTTTGTTCGCGCCACGCAAAACGAAGTGGTTTACCTGTTTCAAAATCCGCAGCAACAAATGATTCACCAGAACACGCAGCTTGAGTTTTGTTTTACCGCCGAGAGCCAACAGCTGGAATACGAAGTCTTTGCCCAAGAAAAAAAGCGTCTCACTGAAGAGTTTGCACTGAGTGCGCTATGGAATAAAAAAACTTTCGAACTCTCCTTAGGCGAAGCCCAGCGCTTATTGCTGGCCTCGCTTTTAGCAAGTCGGCCGCAGGTTTTGCTTTTGGATGAACCCACAGCTTTTATGGATCAGCCCGCGCGCCAACTCTTTTACGCGCATTTGCAAGAACTCAAAACGCGCTATCTTATTCTGTTGGTCGATCATCACTTAAGTGAAGTCAGCGGTTATGCAGATCATGTGCTTGCGGTTGGAGAAGATGGCTGTGTGCAAATAAAAGATACAGCTTTTCTGACGCAACTGCCATCGCTTAAGCCTGATATTGCTAAGTCTTTGCCGCTTGAAAGCTCTGAGCCGTACCGTATTGAATTTTCGCAGGTGAATTTTTCTTACCGACAAGGCCTGCCAGGTTTGCAGAATATCTGCTTTCGTGCCCAAAGCCCAGATGTGGTGGTAATCCGCGGAGCAAATGGTTCCGGCAAAAGTACGTTTTTAAAACTGCTGGCCGGATTTTTAAAACCGCAAAAAGGAACCATCACTCACTCTGAAGCTAAGCGCCGCAACTGGGTTAAAACAGTCGGCTATGTGATGCAAAACCCGGAAGATAATTTTTTATACGACACGGCGGCTGAAGAAGTAGAGCGAACTGATCCTGAAGTGGTGCAACGTTTTTTTAATGGTAGAAATCTAAATGTATCGCCGTATTCGCTCTCGGAAGGAGAGAAACGCCGTTTATCACTGCTGGTGCATCTAAACAGTGAGAAAAAAGTTATTCTCTATGATGAGCCGACCTTCGGATTGGATGAAAAAAACAAACGTCTGGTGGCTGAAAGTATATTAAAATACAAAGAAAAAAATATTTTACAGATCGTAGTCACCCACGACGACACCTTTGCTGGCTGGATTGCTGATCGCACCTATGAACTGCGCGGAGGGCAGCTTGCAGAAACTTAGTTACCGGTCCTTGTACCCGGAAAAAATTCATTCGCTGACAAGTCTGTATGTTGTTGTTCTGTCTCTGGCAATGATGTTTATAGCCGGCCACACCTTGGTATTTTTAACGACATTTGCACTTACTTGTGGCTATTTTTTTTATTTGGGTCTATCACTTTTGCATTTTTTAAAAGTCGTTATTTATACTTTGGGCTTTGCGGCTTTTTATCTGTTGATGATGTTGTTGTTTCCGGGAGGAGACAGTTTCTTTTACGGTAAGCAGCTGTTAGCTGTATTTAGCAGTGTCGATTTTTTTACCAGTAAAGAGTTTACGGTTTTTCAACGTTTGTTTTTTGTTTCGACGATTTCAGTCTGCGCTCTTACGGTGATCCGCATTGAAGTCGTGCTGCTTGCGCTGGCGCAGAAAAACCGTATTTCGGTGATGTTTGTTTATCCGCTGCTCTTTGCCCTAAGTTCGATCACACTTCTTAAGCATAAGTATGAGTTGTACGTATTTAATGCGCGCCTGCGCAAGCTTAAGGGTTTTTTGCTGCCGCGCCTATTATTTCAGTTTCTGGTGTTTGTCTTACGTTTTTCTGAAAGTGGTGCGCTGTCGTTGATTGCCCGTGGCCTATCGCCGCAAAAAAAATCATATTACGATTTTAATGACAAAAGTGGTTAAGCTTTGTTTAATATGCTGATGCAAAACCGTTGTCCAAAATGCCAATCAGAAAATATCTACCAAGACGGAAACCTGTGGGTTTGCCCCGAGTGTGCCCATGAGTGGCTCGAAGGGGATAAAGCCCCAGACGCCGCGAATATCGCCGAAGCTGATACCGCTATCCGTGATGCCAACGGTAATGTGCTGGCCGATGGTGATTCTGTGATCGTTATGAAAGATTTAAAAATCAAAGGTTCATCCAGTGTGGTAAAGGGTGGCACTAAAGTGCGTAATATCCGCCTGACGGATGCCGGTGACGGGCATAACATCGCCTGCAAGATCGATGGTCTGGGGTCGATCAACTTAAAATCTGAATTCGTCAAAAAATCCTAAGGTGAGAATTAGGCTCTGGTGTTTGACAACAAATATAGAATTATATTTCGTTAGCGAAATCGAAAAAGATTTAGAATTTTTTTTAGCCAGTGTGGTTTTGTGGGCCGGGGAGGCATTAAGGCCAAGAGCTCCGTTTGCTTAAGGCGCTTGGCTGCTTCATAGGCTGTCAGGTTGTCGAATTCAGAGGTTAAATGTGGGTCTGCGCCATTGGCCAAGAGATACTTGGCTACCGCAATATGGCCTTCGCAGATCGCTGCGACCAGTGGTAGTGAGTGAATTTCTGGATGTTGGTAATTCGGGTTAACCCCGTTACCGATATGGTACTGAACCAGCGATAAATCTCCGGTTGCGGCTGCCTTAAAGAGTTCTTTCCAATCACCGGCTGACATGATTAGTTTTCTTTTTCGTCTTCATCAGAATCGAATTTAAGATCAAAGAAATCTGAGATACTTGAATCATCTTCCGGTTTAGGGATCTGAGGCGATACGCGAAATAATATTTTATGCTGACGGTTGGTCACGTAGTTAGATGGGCGGTCAATGCGGAACCTGCGCGGATTAGGAAGAACCGCCGCCATCAGCGAAGCCTGGGCCGGATTAAGTGCTTTAGCAGATTTTTTAAAATACTTGTTAGAGGCTGCCTCGACGCCGTAAACACCAGAACCTAATTCGACCACATTTAAATAGACTTCTAAAATGCGTTCTTTAGACCAGAATGTTTCGATCAATATCGTAAAGTAAGCTTCTAAACCTTTACGAACCCAGTCTCTGGCAGGCCATAAAAACACATTTTTGGCTGTTTGTTGGCTGATCGTGCTGGCGCCTTTTTTTCTTTTGTGAGTGGCGTTGTATTTCATCGCTTTTTCGATAGCATCAAAATCAAAACCGTAGTGATCAAAAAATTTATAATCTTCGGCCTTAAGCACGGCTTTTTGCATCGACGGGGCGATATCTTCCAGAGGTACCCAGGTATGTTCGATACCGACAAATTTATCCTGAAACAAAGATGCGACTGAGCGCCAGACCATCAGTGGTGTATACTGAACCGGAACAAAACGGTAAAAGATCACGGTGCCAATCGTGCTGACAAAAAATAGAAAGATAAATTGAAAAAATAACCGGCGTAATTTCACAGCGCTTACATAGCATTCTAACTAAACAGAGGCAAGGCTGTCTCCTACTATGATGTAGTCTCTGCTTAGGTCTGGCCAGAGTCAGATTTTTTTTAGCTAAATTTGTTCAGCTAAACCGTTAAGTTTAACTGACTTTTTTCCAACTGCAGAAACTCTGGCGCGAGTAGCGAATCAAGTGCTGCCGACGGGATGGTTAACGCGATTTTTCTGGCTTCTTGGTAGAACTCTAATTTGCGGGTGGCCCACTTCTCCCAGGCGGCTGCAATAAAGTAGTCGCGCTCGTCATCTTCGGTGTTTGGATCAATCGCCGCCTGACAGTAACTTAAGACATTTTCATTTAAACCCATTTTATCGATGACGGCACAGGCCAGCTGCCATTCAAAGTGGTTTAAATATTTTTCGACATCTTTCCAGTAATCAAGGCCTCGTTGACCCTGATCACTTTTGCAGAAATACGACGTGCACACACCGGGACGGTATTGCCAGATCGAACACTGGTTTTTTTGACTATCAAAAAACGGACACAGTAACTCGGATTGCTGACCAAAGCCCTCGGCGCCATAGCTTGCAATTTTTAATTGTTCTGTGCTCGAAGGAAAAAGACCTACCGGCAGCAAGAGTCCGCGCGGTTCAGATTTCTCCAGATCAGCTGCAGTCAATGCACCTAAACTAAAATTTGGAAGATAGGGAAAATAGGTGCAGCACTTAAGGTTGTTTAAAAATGGACCGGCATCGCGGGTAAGCCCGGTAGGTTTAACCATCGCACAGTTATCACAGGTAGCTAAAGATTCAGATTTAAGTGCGGTGAGACGCTCTTGCAGCCATGGTTCATAACCCTGCGGATAAATCTTTTGCTTCATGGTCATTATTTTTTCCGGCGGCGTACTTGTTTCTGTGCTTTTTCTTCGATGGCGATCATTTCAGAAAAACTTACATCTTTCTGTGGCGGCGCCATCATCACGCTGTCGTAAACACGCTTGCTGACTTTCAGAACCTCGATCGGTTTACCTAAGAACTCTTCAATATCCAAGAATAGCTTGCGCTCTTCACTCGCGCAGAAAGAAACCGCCAGGCCTTTATTAAAGCCGCGGCCGGTACGACCGATGCGGTGAACGTAGTTTTCCGGCTTTTCAGGCAGATCATAATTGATCACATGGGTCACATCGGGAATATCGATGCCGCGGGCACTTACGTCGGTTGCGATGAGCACGTTGCACTTACTCTGGCGAAACTTTTTTAATACCTCTGTGCGGTCTGCCTGATCTTTTTCGCCGTGTAAGGTCAAGGTTTCGATTTCAAACTTTTCCATGGCTTTGGCTACACGCTCGGCACGCACACGCGTACGCACGAACACGACAAATTTACCTTCGGGATTCTGGTTTAAGTACTCGCGTAAGAAAAAACGTTTGTCATCCATCTCAACAAACATCACCGCGTGGGATACGTTTTTTGAAACCGGGTCTTCCGGAGAAATCTGGATACGGATGGCATTGCTGCGCACCTGTGAGTAAGCCAGTTTTTTAATTTTTGGGTTGATCGTGGCTGAAAAGAACAACGTTTGGTGCTGCGGGTGAAGTTTACGTTTGATATCTTCGATATCGTCGATGAAGCCTAAATCAAGCATGTGATCAGCTTCGTCCAAAACTAAAATTTCAACCGGGTTCACGTTGATAAATCCCTGGCTGATCAGATCGAACATTCGTCCGGGAGTGGTAATTAAAATGTCCACGCCGTCCTGAAGTTTAGTGATTTGTCTATCCTGCTCAACGCCACCGTAGACAGCAAAGGCTTTTACTTTGGTGTGTTTGCACAGGCTATTAAAAACCTCGCCAATCTGTTGTGCCAGCTCGCGGGTAGGAACCATAATCAGACACTTAATGCCGCGGTTACGTTTGCTGAATTTATCCGAATGCAACATGTGAACGATTGGAATCGCAAAGGCTGCCGTTTTGCCGGTGCCGGTCTGCGCGATAGCTAAGACATCTTCACCTTTTAGAACCGAAGGGATGACTTTGTATTGGATATCAGTGGTGCGGAAGAAACCCAGGTTATTAAGGTTTTTAACCAGGTCATCTGAGAGGTGGAATTTTTCAAATTTCATAGAGCCGTTTATACAATTGAAACAGTCAGTCTTTCAAGCGCCATTCGTTAGAGGTGATCAGACGGGCCCCACGTTTTGAAAAAAGGTAACTCCACGCCCACTGGGTCATGACCGCAACACGGTTTTTAAACCCGACAAGGTATAAAATGTGAATAAAAAACCACGCTATCCACGCTATAAAGCCGGTCATCTTTAAGCGGCCTGACTGCGCCAGGGCGCGGTTTCTTCCGATTGTCGCCATCGGGGCCTACGACAATTCGTTTCGTGGCGCGGCCTGGTCTTTCGGAAAATAATCGTCGTTTTAAGAGCTAAGTTTCGGAGTGCCGATAAATTTTTTAAGTTCTAAAACCTGAGTCACAAGCATTGGGTCGCGGCTCTGCGCCACCATCAGTTTAGATTTAAAATCAGCATACATTTCGGATTGATCAAA
Organism: Bdellovibrio sp. SBM16; assembly: GCF_056175625.1. Taxonomy (NCBI): domain Bacteria; kingdom Pseudomonadati; phylum Bdellovibrionota; class Bdellovibrionia; order Bdellovibrionales; family Pseudobdellovibrionaceae; genus Bdellovibrio; species Bdellovibrio sp. SBM16. Next base: position 225,619 of record NZ_JBJKJG010000011.1, read on the forward strand.
CAGCGAGTGCACTTCGGTGAGCACAGATTGGTGCAGCTCCGCAACGACTGTATTTTCATCATCCAGCGATTCATCCATGCGTACCACAAGGCTGGTGATTTTTTTTAACCAATCAAAATCTTCGTGTGACATCGACAAATGCAAGACATCGTACGGCGATAACTGCTTGTTGTTCTGAGCTTCGTATTTTTCTTTTTGAAACTGTAATAAAGATTTATGCACGCGCAAAAGGAGTTGTGTAATTTTGGTCAGTTCAGCTTTGTGGTTTACAGAGGCAGTCATATCAAATCCTTAGCTATCTGTACGTATAGGATAGTTTATCAATTGGGTCAATGTCAGCAAAGAAATTCTTAATTCAAAATAAGCAGCACAAAATTTTATTCTCTGATCGGAATTTTTAAATATTTGGTGCCATTATTTTCTGCCTTCGGTAAGTGACCGGCATCAATATTAACCTGCACGCTTGGTAGCAGCAGTCGTGGTGCTGCCAATGTTTTATCGCGGGTATTTCTAAATTCGACAAATTCGTTTTTGGTTGTCTTGGCTTTAAGTTGAATATTTTTTTCTTTTTCTTCGGCAATTGTTGACTCAAATGCTAAATCTCTGCCATTTGGAAGGTAGTCATGCCCGACAAAAACCCTGTAGTGGTCAGGTAATTTATAAATCTTTTCATGCACAGAATTGTAAAGATCATCGGCGCTTCCGGCCGGGAAATCACAGCGGCCGGTGCCGTAGTCAGGCATAAATAGCGCATCGCCGGTAAAAACGGCATCGCCGATAATATAGGTGCCACAGGCTGGCGTGTGGCCTGGGGTGTAGATTGTGTCGATTTTTAATGAGCCAGCCATCAGTGGTTTTCCTTCTTCAAGTAAAAGGTCGAACTGACTGCCATCTGTTTTGAAATCAGGATCCAGATTGAAGACATTTTTAAAAACTTTCTGAACTTCAGTGATTTTGGCGCCGATTCCGACTTTTGCACCAGGAATTTTACTCTTTAAAATCTGAGAGCCTGAAACATGGTCTGCATGAGCATGAGTTTCCAAAATGTAATGAATTTTGAGGTTGTTTGCCTGGACGTAGTTCAGCACTTCCTCGGCTGATTTTTGGCTCATCTTTGAGGCGGCTGGGTCGTAATCCCAAACAGGGTCAATGATAATGGCATCTTTGGTTGCCGGATCCTGAACGACGTAAGTCATTGTCCAGGTGGCTTTATCGAAGAAGGCTTTTACCTGTGGTTTCATAGATACTCCCGGTTAGATTTAGACATAATGTAACCTTAGTTACTTAATAATATAGTCTATTGGTGGGATAGTAATTATGTGCTAGATCATAATTACCTTTAAAAAAACGCATAACATCAAAGGTGCAGCCGATCCTGCGTTGCATTTTATGAAAAACTAATTAGTATTTTGTTATGGAAATTAACGAGTTATGGTCTAACTTACCGCAAGAAATTCGTTGGCAGTTAGAGTCGCAATCTACGGTGTTAAACGTTAAACGTGGCGATTTAGTCTATCGCCAAGGCGAAAAACCCCAAGGTTTGTATTTCGTTAAAGAAGGGCTAGTTGGGTTAACCAAGCTGGGTTCGAGTGGTAAAGAGCATTTGCTTAGGTTTTTTATCAAAGGCCAGTTCTTCGGGCACCGAACTTTGTTTTCTGATGAAGTGTACCATGCCTCTACGATCGCCCTTGAGGCAACTAAGTTAAAGTTTGTCCCAAAAGAAACCGTGTTTAAGATTTTAGACGCACATCCGCAGTTCTTAAAAGATATTGTGCGCGTGCTATCGCGTGAACTAAGACAGTGTGAAAACCAGCATGTCTTAATTTTGGATAATCAGATCGGCATTCGCGTCGCTCAAAGCCTCATTTTTCTGAAAGATCTTCATCCCGAGCACAACTGGACCAGACAAGAGATCGCAAATTTTTGTGCAAGCACGGTGTCAACCGTTATTAAAGCGCTGTCTGAATTGGAGGCTTCTGGGCTAATTGCGCAAGACGGCCGCTCAATAAAGATTTTAGACCGTGCTAAGCTAATCTCAATGCAGGACGAAATTTAATAATAAACGCGTAAATTGTGTGCCAGCACATATTGCGCCGGTTCTTAGGTATGTCATTATGTCGACATGGAGCCAAAGTCAAAACTAACAGAATTAAGCTGCGAGCAAGTCTACAATATCTGGTTATCAGAACCAGAGGTTTTAAAACTGTACGACTGCAGATCTAACGAGGAGTATGTCGAAGCACATATTCCAGGGGCAGTGCATACTCTGGGTTCAGAGCTTTCCAAAATCTTATCAGGCTTAAGCCAAAAACTGGCAGTTCTGATTGTAAGTCCTGAAGATAAGAATAAAATAGCTGAGACACTGTCGAGTTTTGATAATTTTGTTTTATTAACAGACTGTCATCGTTGGAGTGAATTAAATTTTCCGCTGACATCCGACTTTGAATCAAAAAATTTTAACTTCGTGCACAGAAAAGGACTAAATATGAAAAGCGATATTATTTTTCAACAGCTTTTTGACGCTGAGTCATCAACTTACACGTATATTATTGCGGATAAAAAGACGAAAGAAGCAGCTATCATAGATCCGGTCTTAGAAACAGTCGATCGCGATATTAAACTGATTGATGAGTTGGGTCTTCGGGTTATCTATGCTTTAGACACGCATATTCACGCAGATCATATTACGGGCGCTGGCGAACTTAGAAAAAGACTTGGTCTTAAAACAGCTGTAAGCCAGGCAGCTGCCGTTGAATGTGCCGATGTCGCGCTCGAACATGGGCAAGAGCTGCTTTTAGGTGATAAAAAAATAAAAGTCATTGCAACGCCAGGGCATACGAACACCTGTCTGAGTTATTACTTTGAGGGCATGATTTTTACCGGTGATGCCTTGTTGATCCGTAGTTGTGGACGAACTGATTTTCAACAGGGAAGTTCTGATAAACTATTTCATAGTGTCAGAGAAAAACTATTTAAACTGCCTGGAGAAACTGTGGTGTACCCCGCACACGACTACCGTGGACATACATCTTCAACGATAGCCACCGAAAGGCAGTTCAACGCAAGACTAAATGAATCAATTGACTTAGAAGGGTATAAAAAAATTATGTCAGAATTAAAGCTCGCGGATCCGAAAAAAATCCATGAAGCCGTGCCGGCAAATTTGGCATGCGGAATCGTGAAAGATGCGCGCTCGCTACATCCAAAAGTAGTGGATGGTGTGCCTGAGGTGTCGACCGAAGAATTGCATGCGCATTTAAGTGATGTTCAAAAGCGAAAAATAAAAATCATTGATGTGCGTAGACCCGACGAGTTCAATAACGAGCTTGGCCACATCGAGGGGGCCGCGTTAGTGACATTGGGAGCAGAGCTTACGCAGTATTTAGAGCGTGGCGATCGCAGTGAAGAAATTGTTTTTGTCTGCCGCAGCGGTGCTCGCTCGGCAACAGCGACGAACGAAAGCCTTAAGTTGGGATATAAATTCACAGCTAATATGGTTGGCGGCATGATTCGCTGGAATGAAAATAAATTTGCAACGGTTAAAAACTAAAATCGAAAGGATGTTAAAATGAAAATGGAATGGATTAATGCCTTAATAGGCGGAGTTTTGATCGGCACGTCGGTTTCATTGATGTTGTTATGGAATGGGCGTGTAACCGGAATCAGTGGCATCATCAACGGCGTTTTTTCTGTGCCCAAAGGCGATACCCTATGGAGAGTTCTTTTCATTGCAGGCCTTTTTTTGGGTGGATTGGTTATGCGTCAGCTTGATCCCGGAGTTTTTGAAAATACTTTAACTCAGGCTGCATGGACGCCTATCGTTGCAGGTTTGTTGGTGGGTTTCGGAACCATCATGGGAAGCGGCTGCACCAGTGGTCATGGTGTGTGTGGTATAAGCAGAATGTCGCCACGATCAATCGTTGCCACAGTTGTCTTTATGGTGGCTGGAATTATCTCTGTTTATTTGTTCAGAACATTAGGAGTGTAAAATGAAAAACGCATTAGCTGCATTAGTTGTAGGTTTTGTTTTTGCGATTGGTCTAGGTATTTCGGGTATGACCCAGCCCCAAAAGGTGATTGGCTTTTTAGATTTATTCGGCAACTGGGATCCTTCGCTGATTTTTGTTATGGTGGGAGCAATTTTGGTTCACTTTGTGACCTATAAGCTAATTAGAAGAAGAAACTCACCACTGCTTTCAACGCAGTGGCACGTTCCTACTAAAAAAGAAATCACACCGGCTTTAATTGTGGGTTCATTTATTTTTGGTGTGGGTTGGGCCTTAGGTGGCTTTTGCCCGGGACCAGCAGTGACATCACTGGCTAGTTTCGACATTAAAGTTTTTCAGTTCGTGGTAAGTATGCTTGTCGGAATGTTTTTATTTAGACAGGTAGATAAGGTTTTTAAATTTCAGAAGTGAGTTGTTTATGGAAACTGTAGGTTATATCGCCTCGATATTTATGGGATTATCTCTAGGGATGATCGGTGGCGGCGGTTCAATTTTAACGGTGCCAATACTGGTGTACTTATTTAGCACCAATCCGATCACGGCAACGGCCTATTCACTTTTTATCGTCGGCACGACGGCCCTGGTCGGAGGAGTATCGTACCTTAAAAAAGGTGAAGTCGATCTTAAAACCGGATTTATTTTTGCGGTTCCCAGTTTTATTGGGGTTTATTTAACAAGGGCTTATGTTGTACCAGCACTTCCGGATCCGGTTTTTTCATTGGGAACATTTGTGTTTTCAAAGCCACTGCTTATCATGTTGGTTTTTGCAGTGCTTATGGTGGCAGCCTCAGCTTCAATGATTAAGACAAAAAAATCAGAAGCTAAAAAAGCTGATTTGTCGCCAACGTCAAAATTTTTATTGATCGCCGGCGAAGGTCTGATTGTCGGCGCGGTGACTGGGTTTGTCGGCGCTGGCGGCGGATTTTTAATTATCCCGGCACTGGTGGTTCTGGTTGGTATGCCGATGAAAATGGCCGTGGGCACATCGCTATTTATTATCGCCGCTAAATCACTGATTGGATTTACCGGAGATTTACAGCATCATGCACAGATTGACTGGAAGCTTTTGTTTACAATCACAGGTATTGCCGTGATTGGCTTATTTATCGGTATGACTTTATCTAAAAAGGTTTCTGAAAAAGGGCTAAAAAAAGGATTTGGTTATTTCGTGTTAATTATGGGTGCTTTTATTTTGATTGATCAGATTCAGAAATTGTAAGAACTGGTAAACATGGTGATTCCGGATTGATGAGTATCGAACTTGTTAAAGCTCTGCTTGAAATTTGACATCAGTTTGGAGTAGTTGCCTATTGATAACCAGAATCTCAGCCTCAGAATTTGAGCGATTCTCCATGTGGTGAAGAAGCTTTGAATTAGCAGAAAAGCAAATGCTGTCTCCTGCCGTTAACTCGCACTCTGTAACCCCCTCAATCGCAAATAACTGGCCCTTTATAACATAAACAAACTCATCAGTTTGCTCGTGATAATGTGGAGCTGAGGTACGGGAGCCGGGTTTAACAACGTCGTGATGGATAAAAAAGTCTTTAGTTTCTAGTGCAGAGGATAGAACAGCAGATAGCGAATAAGATTCATTCGTTTTAGAAGATTTTAACTGTTGATGTTGGAGATTGTGGCCTTTTAAAACTTTCATTAGAAAAATCTTATGCGGTGCCTATCTAAAAGGGAACTGTTACCTAAAAATTGGTGAACTCAGTCCACCATTGGACAAACGTCACCAACTGCTTGATTTTAAACCATATTCCTTTATTCGGCGCAATCGAATTTCCTCTGAAGCGAGTATATTGATCGCCGAAAAGTACCAAAATGGCAGTTCTCTACGCCAGATAGCAAAGCTATTGGGATGCTCTAAAACCAAGATTAGGTCGGAACTTAAAAAGGCTAATGTGATTCTTCGGGAATCGATCACTCAAGAGACAAACCAGCGTTTGACCTGCTCCCCTTAAACCGCGCCATGTGATAAGTTCTAATGGTGCTAAGAAAGGGGCAAATATGCCAAAAGGAAAACGAGTCGGAGCCGAAGAAATCGTATCAAAACTACGTCTAGCAGAGGTTGATTTAGCCAAAGGCGGATCAATCGAAGAAGTTTGTAAAAAACTTCAAATTTCAACGCAAAGTTTTTATCGCTGGCGTAAAGAATATGGCGGATTGGAAATCGACCAAGCTAAAAAGCTAAAAGAACTAGAGCGCGAAAACGCACGATTAAAGCGTTTGGTTGCTGATCAAGCGTTGGACAATGCCATGCTTCGCGATGTTGCATCGGGAAACTTCTAAGCCCGGTAAGAAAACGTCAGGCTGTAGAAAGTCTAAAGAAAAATTACCACGTTTCTGAACGAAGAGCTTGTCGGGCGATTAATCAACCAAGATCCACACAAAGACATAAGTCAGCTGATGAATCGCAAGATTCGATTTTAATCAGACAACGTGTGCTTGCTTTAGCAAAGAAATATGGTCGCTATGGTTATCGAAGAATCTGGGCACTACTTAAAACTGAAGGTTTTCATGTGAACGTAAAACGTATCTACCGAATATGGCGCCAGGAGGGATTGAAAGTTCCTAGCAAACAACCCAAAAAGGCAAGACTGTGGTTGAATGATGGTTCTTGCATTAGGCTTCGTCCAGAATATAGAAACCATGTTTGGAGTTATGATTTTGTCGAAGATAAAACACATGATGGAAGAAAGTTTAGAATGTTTAATGTGATTGATGAATATACGCGTGAATGTTTAGCGATCCGTGTGCGCAGAAAATTAAATTCTAAGGATGTTT
>NZ_JBJKJG010000012.1:0-171193 GCF_056175625.1 Bdellovibrio sp. SBM16
AAATTTAAAAATTATTTTTTTTAAGTAAAAAATAAATCGTGGTGTTTTCGGGCAAACGGGTAAAAGGGGGTGCAGCGCCCCCCGCCACAAACCCCCCCCCGCCCACCTATCCAACTCTAGTAGTCACATTTGCCTACTTTTGCCTTTGTCTCACATTGATAATACTGGTTTTTCGGCAACTGCCGGCGGTCTTGCCAGTGCCCCTGACCATCACAACGGTAGCGGATGCAGGCTTTATCTTCCCACTTCCACAAACATTCGTTGAATTGACCGTTTGGCTCATGGCAGAGCGATTTATCGTACTCGATTTGGCGTCTTTTCTCTTCGGCTTTGCGGAGTTGTTCAGATTTTTTTAGGCGCGCAATTTCGGCCGCTTCAAGGTCATTCATTTCCTTAAGAATTTGTTTGAAATCGCAGGTAAACGCTTCTTTCCATTCCCCTTTAGGTACTTTTCGCCCCTCTAACAACAGATCAAATTCAAGCTCGCCGTTTTTCAAAACGCCCTGAAACGAAGCGCCTTCCTGATATTTAAGTTTTTTTACGGTCTCATGGTCAAAAAGAGCAGCTGCAATCCCCTGGCTCCCGGCGCAAAAGCGCGCCTGAGCGATTGCCGGGTTTAATTCGACAAAAAACTCACGCTGATTGTTTTTTTCTGAGTTCTTCCAGATAAAAAAATCCGACTGGTAAATCACCGTCAGGTCTTCTTCAAGATTTGACCCGTTTTTGAAATAAAAACGGCCATAGTCAAGACTTACCGATTTAACTTTAAAGTCTTTTTTGGTGATGTAAAAACCTTCGACTTTGGCACTTGATTCAGGAAACACGATAAAATAGAAATCTTTTCCTAACTGGATTTTTATCTGCTCTTTGGCTGCGGTTTTGACCGAAAAACTCTGCTCGATGATTTTTCCCTTGGCAGGTTTCACTTCAACATTGCCATCGGTCAGCTTAATCAGCGGACGGCCAACAAAACTATTAAGGGTCGGGATACCGGCCATCAAACTCGGCGCACAGAAAAAAACTAAGGCGATTAAGAAGTTATTTTTTTTGCAAATCATAAATCTCCTTAAGTTTTAACCATTTTAACAGCGCAGAGTAAGCCGCATTTCTTGCAATGGCATACCCTGCCCAACCATCTAAAAAACCAAGTTTTACTAAGTAACACTCGATAAACTTTACGTAAGGTTTGGTAAAGAAGTGAAAGTAACTAAAACGTTTTCCGTTTTTATACATTGCTTGTGCCTGTAGCGTAGAATATCTGTTGTTTGTCTGCACTTGGTGCTCGATATTTTTAAAAACGTAATGATGTAAATCATTTTCAAGCTCAGCGATATGCTCAAGATTTCCTTTTACCGGCACGACCCGCTCATGAATCTCAGCGTTGTTCCATTGATGTGTACTGCGGTTAAATAAACGAATTTGGTAATCCGGGTACCAGCCGCCATGTTTAATCCATCGTCCGAGATAAAAAGAAACCCGCGGGATTTTGTAGATGTAATCAGCATCTAAAGTTGCAAATTTTGCCTGAATTTCCTGGCGTAAATGATCCGATACTTCTTCGTCGGCATCCAGAGATAGAATCCAGTCATGCGATGCGCGTTTGGTGGCTTCGTTTTTGGTCGGCCCGAATCCCAGCCACGGGCCTTGATGAACTTTAGCGCCCAATTTCTGCGCAATGTTAATGGTGTTGTCGGTCGATCCAGAGTCATAGACAACAATTTCATCAACCCAATTGAGCGACTTTAAGCAGCGCTCAATATTTTCTTGTTCATTTTTGCAGATGATCACAGCTGAAATAGGCACGAGTTCATGTCAGCGTTTTTTTACCACAAAGTCAAAGTGTAACGCTTGCCAACCTAAAGTCTGGGTGGTTACCATACTATCTATGACAAAAAACAAATTTTTCAAGTGGATCCAGATCATTTCTATTTTTGCTTCGGCTTTCATGCTTTCGCGTTACAGCCATGCGTTTTTAACCTTAAACGAAACCGCCGAAATTCTACCGGAGAACTACTACCGCTTAGGCGTGGCTCCGCAGTTAATTGTTGATGACGGCGGCGGTTTTAACCTGGGCGTTTTTGCCGATGCCCATATCGACGATGATTTAGACGGTCGTATCACTATGGGCGGCGGTGAAACTGATTTCTGGGCACAAGCTTCTGTTAAATGGGTTCCGTTTCCAGATGTTGAAAAACAACCGGCCATGGGTGGACGTGCGGCGATTATCTTCGCCCGTGACGAAGACCATAACTACACCGGTTTACAGATCACCCCTATTTTTTCTAAAAAAGCTGACACCCGTTACGGCAACATGATTCCGTATGTAGGCCTTCCGATCACGATGTTCACCGGTAAACACAGAAACTACACAGCTTCGCAGTTTACGGTGGGTGCCGAATGGTTTCCTGTTGAAGATAAACACGTCGGTGCCGAATTTAATTTAAACTTAGACAACTCACTTTCAAGCGTATCTGTTTACTTCAGCTTCCCGTTTGAAGGATCAACTGGCTACAAAAAGTATTAAACCTTAAGGTTTTTAGGTATTAAAATATATGTTTGAATGGTTATTTGGTTCCACCACAGCAGGCGCAGACATCTATGTAGATTTAGGAACAGCAAATACGCTGATCTCTATCCAGAACAAGGGCATGGTTTTAAATGAACCAAGCCAGGTTATGGTTTCAAGCATTGATCCAAAGAAAAGAAAAATTTTAGGTATCGGCCTTGAGGGATTAGAAATTCTAAAGAAAAATCCAGGCCACATCGTGGTGATTAAACCGGTTAAAGACGGCGTGATCGCGGATTTCGATGCGGCCCGTGTGATGTTACGTCACTTTTTAATGAAAGCAATCAAAGCTTCAAATAAACAACGCCCGAAAGTCGTCGTATCACTTCCTTACGGCGTTACCGAGGTAGAAAAAAAGGCCATCGTAGAAGCCTGCCGTTCAGCGGGTGCTTCAAAAACTTTATTAATTGACGAACCAATGGCCGCAGCGATCGGCGCCGGCATTAACGTGCGCGAAGCCAAAGGCCACATGGTGATCGATATCGGTGGTGGCTCTACAGAAATTGCGGTTATTGCTCTTGCCGATATCGTCTACTGCGAACCCCTACGCCTTGGCGGTCACAAATTCGATGAAGATATCATCCGTTATTTAAAAGATACCAAAAAACTGGTTGTTTCAGACCAACAGGCCGAACACTTAAAAGTAAATCTTGGCACAGCGTTACCGAAAAAAAATATTCAGAAACTTGAAATTCAAGGTCACGATTTAGACTCGGGCTTTTTACGAACCGAAACAATCACTTCAGAAGATATCGGTAACGCACTGTCTGATTCGATTCAACTTATCATTCACGGCATTTTAAATGCCCTAGAGAAAACCCCGCCGGAGTTAGTCTCTGATGTGATTGAGACCGGCATTATGTTAGCCGGCGGCGGCGCTTTAATTAAAGAATTAGCCAATAAGATCGAAGCCGAAGTGCGCATTCCGGTGCGCGTGGCGGAAAATCCCCTAACCGCTATTGCGGTTGGCGGCGAGATGGTTCTTTCTGATCCAGATTTATTAGAAAAAATTCAATTACAAGTTTAGTTATCTTGTTGAAAACAAGTTTTTTACAAAAGGTTTTATGTTACACACCGAAAATACAAAACGAAAAATCATCATGACCTGCGCTCTACCCTATGCCAACGGTCCGATCCACTTAGGCCATATGTTAGAGCACATTGAGGCTGATATTTATGCCCGCTTTCAGAAGATGAGCGGTCACGAATGTATTTTCTTATGTGCCGATGATACCCATGGCACGCCGATCATGATCAAAGCGCGTGAACTGGGAATCAAACCTGAAGACTATGTAGCGCAAAGCTTTAAAGACCACACCAAAGACTTTGCCGATTTTGCCATTGGTTTTGATCACTATGGCTCAACTCACTCAGAAGAAAATAAAAAACTGTCCGAGGTTTTCTTTGAACGCTTAAAGGCCAAAGGCCACATCCATAAAAAGCCGATTGAGCAGCTTTATTGCAACCACGATAAAATGTTCTTACCGGATCGCTTTGTTAAAGGCACGTGTCCTAAGTGTAAGGCCCCTGGCCAATACGGTGATTCGTGCGATGTTTGTGCCTCTACTTACAGCCCGAGTGAGTTAATCAATCCGGGTTGTTCGATCTGCGGTACACCGCCGGTAAAAAAAGAATCAGATCATATTTTCTTCAAACTTAATAATTTCAAAGAAGAACTTAAAAAATGGCTTCCACACCATACAGCCCCTGAAGTTTCTAAAAAAATGATGGAGTGGTTTAACGAAGATTTGCGCGACTGGGATATTTCACGCGACGAACCATACTTCGGGTTTCAGATTCCGGGTGAGCCCGGAAAATACTTCTACGTCTGGGTTGATGCTCCGATGGGATATGTTTCAGCGGCTCAGCAGTATTTAAGCAAACAAGGCCGCAGCCTTGATGAATTCTGGGGTAAAGACTCACAGGCTGAATGTTACCATTTTATCGGTAAAGATATCGTCTACTTTCACACTTTGTTCTGGCCTGCGCTTTTACAGGGCGCTGATTTCAGAACACCGACTGCGGTCAACGTGCACGGTCACGTCATGGTCAACGGTGAAAAAATGTCTAAATCTAAAGGTACATTCATCAACGCCAGAACTTATTTAAAACACCTAGATCCGCAGTTTTTACGCTATTATTACGCAACCAAAATCAACGGTTCAGTCGATGATATGGATTTAAATTTAGAAGACTTCCAGTCACGCGTAAACTCTGATTTGGTCGGAAAAATAGTAAATCTTGGGTCTCGTGGTGCGCAGATGCTGAATAAAAAATTCGGCTCGGCACTCTACGACCTTGATCCATCAACAGATATCATTAAAGAACTACAATCTAAACAGGCGCAGATCGCAAAACACTACGACGAGCGAGATTTCGCCAAAGCCACTACGCTGATCCGCGAACTGGCTGATTCAGTAAATAAATACTTCGACGAAAAAGCACCTTGGAAATCTACCGATGAAGCTGAAGTAAAACGTGTGCTAACCACAACATTAAACGCGTTCAGAATTTTGGCGATCTATTTAAAGCCGGTATTACCGATGCTTGCCACTAAAGTATGCGAACTTTTAAAAGAGCCTGAATACCAGTGGTCAGATATTACTAAAATTTTAACTGACAGACCGATCAATCAGTATGTGCATCTCGTACAGCGCGTAGATGCGGATAAAGTTAAAGCCATGATCGCAGAAGAAAAGGCAAACTTTGAAGCTATCCAAGCGGCCAAACCCAAAAAAGCCGCAGTAGCTGGAGCGGCTTTACCCCCTGCTGCACCGACCGGTGTGATCAGCATTGAAGACTTTAACAAGGTCGATTTGCGCGTGGCCACGGTTTTAGAAGCTGAAGCTATTGCTGAAGCCGATAAACTATTACGTCTCAAAGTTGAAGTAGAACCGGGTAATACCCGTCAGATTATTTCAGGTATTAGGCTTGCGTACGATCCGGCAAAATTAGTCGGCCGCCAGGTTTTAATCGTGGCAAACCTTGCTCCAAGAAAAATGAAATTCGGTATGTCTGAGGGCATGGTTCTTTGTGCCGGTGAAGGCGGAGCCGATTTATTTGTATTATCTCCGGATGCCGGCGCAAAAACAGGACAACCCGTAAAATAGGTGCCAGGCCTTTTTCGCTACAGTTAAAATAGTTATAAGGAACTTTTTGTGAGTGATGATGTAAAAAATAACGACAAGAAAAAAGTCGAAGAAATTCATAGATTATTTGTCGGCATCGAACAGGATTCTACAGATGGCAAGTATGACCAGATGTTTTTACAGGAACTGATCACGCAGATCGGTGCTCTTGCAAACTCAACAGACCCTATTTTACAAAAACTTTCTAAATATAAAGATTCGCTAACACCGACCATGACGATCCGCCATTTGACAACAATAGCGGTGCCGTTTGAACGTTACCTTAAAAAGGGAATGGCCGATGACGAATTTTTGGTAACCAATACCGATCGTGATCATCTGGTCACACCCCGGGTGCCGCTACATTTTATTGTTGATAACATGCGCTCGGCATTTAATGTCGGTTCAATCTTCAGAACTGCAGATACTTTAGGTGCGCAAAAAATCTGGCTTACCGGCTACACACCTACCCCGCACCAGCCACAAGTCGAACGTGCCGCTCTGGGCGCCGCGTTTGTGGTGGCGTGGGAGCAAAAAAACTTTACCGAATGTGTAAACCAGCTGATCAAAGAAAATTATCAGATCATCGCCCTTGAAACTTCTCCTCAGGCGCTGGATATCTCGGTTGATTTTAACTTCGAAAAGCCGACAGCATTTTTGATCGGTAACGAACGTTTTGGTTTAGATAAAGACCAGTTAGAAATCGCAACCGAAATTCGTAAAATCCCGACATTCGGTATTAAAAATTCGCTCAATGCCGGTGTGGCAGCGGCGATTGCCGGCTACGAATGGCGTAAACAGTTTAACGAACAACAGATCAAGGTGTAAATGTCGGCATTGGCTCCGCTAACTTTTAATCCAATTGGAGTCGTAAAATCAGATCAGGTCGAACCTTATCAGGCTTCACGCCAGCCGGACGGATTATCAGCAGACGCCGTCATTAAACTAAACCCGGGACAGAATTTCGAACAGGCCCTGACCGATTTAGCAGGTTGTTCGCATCTATGGATCATCTACGCCTTTCATAAAAACGAAAACTGGAAACCCCTCGTACAAACGCCACGCTCGAACCGAAAAATCGGCGTGTTCGCCACCCGCGCCCCGTATCGCCCAAACCCGATTGGTATGTCGCTCGTAAAACTTGAAAAAATTGAAGGCTTAAGTATCCATATCGGACCGAACGATATTTTAGACGGCACCCCGGTGTTAGACATTAAACCTTACCATCCCGAGTCAGATATCGCCTCAGATGCGCATATCGAATGGCTTGAATCAAGCTTAGCTGATAAAAAAAACATCACCTTTTCTCCGCTTGCCGAAGAACAACTGGATTTTTTAGAAAACCAGAATTCAGACTTAGCGCAGCTTAAATCCTTTATCTACCGTCAGCTTGAATACGATCCGACCAACGATAAAAAAAAGCGCGTTGAATTTAACCAGTCCTACTGGACCTTAGCTTACCGCACTTGGAGAATTGATTTTGTCGTACAAGACGACACCGTCGCGATCTTAGGAATTCGCACTGGTTATAGTGATGAAGACCTAAAAGAAAGCGATGATCAATACCACGACAAAGCGGTTCACCGTTTATTTATTAAAGCTTTTAGTTAGTGCTTGTGCTTTACAAAAACTAAATTATCCATGTTGTAATTTTTGTTTTTCATTTCTTGAATAATCTTTGCTAGCTGTGCTTCGGTAATATTGTAATCTCGGGCCATGATCCAGACATAATTTTGATCCGGGACTCCAATAACCGTCCAGCTATAGTCATCAGCTAAACCCACGATCAGATAGTTGAATTTCAATGGCCATAACGGCGAAACTTTCCAATGAGCATTGGTGGTTTGGTTGTACACCCACCCAGTCTGCGGCAGATTTTTCTCGGGGCCATTGAATCCGCCCTTATTATACTTAAAACCGATTTTAATTTTATCGTTTTCTTTATCGTACTCGTAAGTTTCTATGGCGTTATATACATCTTTTTCTAATGGGGTAAATCGACCCGCCATAACGTACCAAGGCCCCATAAACTTTTGTAAATTCACGTTGGTAATTTTGGTTTCATATTTCGGAACACTGCTGCAAGAAGTAAAAAGCATAAGCCCCCACATAAAAATAATTTTAAACATTTTTAATTCCTTTTAAAATATACTCAGCTGCTAAACGCCCTGATTTAATAGCCCCATTAATCGACGGCGATGCAAAACGATCACCACAGTAAACCACATCATTTTCGACCTCGTATCCCACAGCACTTTCTTTAATTTTCGGCAGAGCTCGTCGTACTTTAATACGTTCAACTAAAGATAAATCTAGATGTCGCTGCGCTATTTTTTCTACCTCTTTTAAAACAACCGCAGCGTCCACATCTAAATCCCCCACTACACTAACACTCAATAATTTTTTACCAAGAGCATAAGATGGGTTCACATTACTTAAGATACACATGTGATCAATAAGGTAACCTAAGTGCTTTGGAATAAGAACCAGCCATTTATCCCAGTCCAATTCTTTAAGTGCCACACCCGTAAAGTAGTAGGTCGTGACCGAGTAATAGTCGCAACTATCAGCGGCTTTTTGAGAATGATCGTAAGCCACAATCACATGCTTAGCCTTTAAAATTTCGCCAGATTTCAATGTCACTGAAGTTTGATCATAAGAGGTCACAGCAACTTCTGTTTGGATGCACTCAGCGGGAAGTCTTTTTGCCATTTGCAGAGGAAGATCTTGCATCCCCTCCTGCGGAAGAGAAACTCGACCTGTGCTGAAGTAAGAAACTAAAAACTTCAAAAAAGAAGAGTCAGCTTTCAGTTCAGGATCTAAAAAAACACCCGTCAAAAAAGGTAACCAAAACATTTGAATGAACTCTTGACTAAACCCAAAATCACGCAAAAACTGATGGGTCGATACGCCTGATCTCAGCATGTCATCACTTTCACATCGCGCACTGAAAATCAGTTTAAGAGTTAACATTTTATCTTTTAGAGAAATCAAGTCTTCAAACAGACCGTTGGCCGCATAGTTGGGATGAACCAGGGGGTTTGCAAGACATCGTAGCTTTTGACCATCATAGATCAAGGCCCCCGAGTTAAACTTGTGTAACTTAAGCTTTTGTAAATCAACAACACCTGGCAATTCTGGGTAGGAATCCAGCAAGACCTGAAAACCTTCATCGAGAATGAAGCCGTCTTTGTGTGTTCGTGTTTTGATACGCCCGCCAACCGACTTTCCGGCCTCGAGCAGTAAAAAACTTGCGTTATTTTTTTGAAGTGTCAAAGCACAAGATAGTCCCGCTGCACCGCCACCTAGAATAATACAGTCTAAATCCCTCATGCTTTTTAGTTTAACACCCTTTAAACTACTTTTCAAAGCAAAGAATATGATTTAGGGTGTTTATATGAAAACACTGCTGAAAACTCTAAGCTATACCTGCTTGTTGGCCTTTTTTTGCTTAAACCAGGCCCAAGCGTCATCGTTTTACGATTTGAGCGCGCTTGATACGAGTGGAAATAAGATTTCACTTTCGGCATACAAAAATAAAGTTTTGATGGTCGTCAACGTCGCCAGCCGTTGCGGATATACATCTCAATATGCTGATCTTCAAAAGCTCTTTGAAAAGTACAAAAATAAAGGCTTTGTCATTCTGGGTTTTCCCTCAAATGAGTTTGGGCAGCAAGAGCCAGGGACAAACCAAGAAATCCAGAAATTTTGTAAACTTAATTATGGAGTGACGTTTCCAGTTATGGCCAAAATAAAAGTTAACGGCCCGGAAGCCTCTGAGATCTTCAAGTGGCTAACCAACCAAAAATCTTTCAACGGGCCTGTGACCTGGAATTTCAACAAGTTTTTAATTGATAAAAAAGGTCTTTTGGTAAAAAGATTCGAATCCTCAGTCACACCGAAAGAAACGGAAAAAGATATTGTAAGTCTATTATAAGACTTACGGCGCTACCCACTGCGACTGGATAAGACAGCCTTCATTGATTGTAAACTTGCAACGAATATGACCTTGGGCGCGAAGGCGAAGATATTCTATTTGTTTGGCTTTAACACTAATGACTTCAAAATTTTCTAACTCTTCGGGCACATCCTCAATTGATGGTGCTTTAAGTAACCACTGATCCTGAATGTTACTGTGGTATTCTGAAATATCAGCTGATGGAGGATAAGGGCCCATGTAACAGCGTAAACCTGATAGCGATAAATTCTTTTTGTGATTTAAATACAGCTCTGAATTTCTCTTTGAGATCTCTGCTATTCCTTTAACACGCACCTGATGCTTCTGCGTCGAATCATAAAAATGTAAACAGACATTCTGATTTTCTTTGATCTGTACAAACTTTGGCGATCGCGCGTCTGTGTGAAAAACAAAACTAAAACTTTCTGGTCTAAATTCTTTAAACACCACACTTCGTACTTCAGGCTCATAGCTTAGCGCTGTTTTTTTAACAGTTGCTAGCTGTGTGATATGAAAAGGATGTTTACTCTGAACAACCCCTTGATGAAGTTGATTGATTAATTCTTTGAAAACATCATCTAAATGTAAGTCCAAAATCTGCACCTTAAGTAGTTTAAGGCTAGTTAAACTACTTTTCAACAGCTTTTTCCACAGATATTCTGAAATTTTTCACTAAGAATTACCTTTTTTGCGAAGGAAAATGTCGTTGTTTACGGCTACCGTGTTTTTGTAAAACAGCTTCAGATTGTTGTTTAACTTCAGATTTGTTTTTCCATTCGAAAATTTTTTTCTTTGCTTCTTGATAACTGATTACAGGGTCCACAATAGGGCTTGGGTAGCTTTTATCTAATATAAATCCGTTTGCGATTTGTAAGAATGGCGGCATTTTATGAGGCTCAAACAGATCACTCAAGTCAACCTGTGAAAGCTCAGGAACATACTTACGAATAAATTCACCACGAGGATCTTGGTCTTGCGCTTGCTTTACAGGGGAATAAATGCGAATTGAATTTATTCCAGTGACACCAGATTGCATCTGAGCCTGGCTGTAGTGAATGCCTGGCTCAAAATCAATAAATTGCCGGGCGAGATACTCTGCCGTTGGCTTCCAATGTATCCAGAGCTGATAAGAGGCAAAACTCATAAGCATGGCCCGCATTCGAAAATTTATCCATCCATGTTGTAATAAAGCCCGCATACAAGCATCAATCATAGGAAAGCCTGTTTCTCCTTTACACCAGGCCTCAAACTTTGCTTTGTCAAAGGCCTTTTCACGCAGCCCATCAAATTGAGTGTTAAAATTTTTAAATTCAATTTCCGGCTCTGATTCAAGTTTTTGAATAAAGTGACAGTGCCACCAAAGTCTGCTTTCGAATTGCTGAAGTGAGACTTGCCAGCGCCGAGAGCTCTTTTCTCGACTCAGACTTTTCTGCCTTAGTTTGAGTTGCTGATTGATCTCACTCAACGATAAAGTTCCCCATGTTATGTGTGGACTTAAACGGCTACACCCATCATAAGCTTTTACTGGTGAAGAAAGTGAATACGCGTAATCTTGAGCTCGCTCGGATAAAAAAGTATTTAACAAAGAAACAGCATAAGTCCTACCACCTTTTTGAGCTAACGGCTTACCGGTGTACCCTTGCAATAAATCTAAAGGAAGTTCACCTAAATTCCATGGGCAAGAAATGGCTGACTGCCCCCGTACTTGAATCAATGGTCGCTCGATGATTTCAATTCTTCTTTTATTCCAACTATCTCTGTTTTTAAGCTTACGGATGACTGCAAACTGCTTAACTTGAATCCATGGTATATTGTTAGCCCGTGCCCAATGTTCCACGGCAATATCACGTTTAAAAGACCACTCAAGTCCGGTTTCCTGATGCGAAAACACTCCCGAAATTTTGCAAGTCTTGTTTAATTCATTTAAAACATTGATGACACTTCCGTGACGAATCAATAATGGAATTCCTTTTTTTGCAAGAGACTGCCTAAGCTCAGCTAAGCACTCAAAAGCAAACCTTAGATGACAAAGATCAAATTCAGCCGAGCTCAACCATTCTGTTTCCACAACAAAAAGCCCGACGGTACGACCTTTTGTTAAGGCTTCTGCTAAAGCGCCATGGTCTTCTGAACGCAGATCCTTTTTGAACCAAACAATATTCATATACTGTATTTTAGCCGATAAAAAACCCAGTTGAAAGTAGTTTAACACCGATTAAACTACTATTCAGACACCTTTGCACATTAATTTACCAAAAGTTACAGATTTAAGACACTAAACGCGGCTTTCTTAGACCTAACACGGCGATAAAGCGCACAATGCCGGCCACCACAAAAAGGATATCAAAATTACGCCCCAATAAATGGCTAAAGACCAAAGCCCCAAGCACGGTGCCAATCACCTGGGTGGTCACGCCAATATAGTTATAAAGACTGATCAGCTCAATTTTCTTCTCGCCCTGAATGCGTGAGAAAAAATACAGCGACAGCCCCATCTCCCAACTGGCCCAGCCCATCCCCGAAATCAGCTGTAGCAACATCATTGCCTGCACCGACTCACACACCGGCCACAGCATCGGCAGAGGGCCTGCCACCAACCCGCCAAACACGAGCATTTGATGTGGATCAAATTGTTTTTTTGCATGTTTTAAGTAATAAGTACTGACAACTTTTCCGAGAAAAAGTGATCCGGTAATCCACATAAAATTTAAGTAACCAACATTGCGGATAGATAATAAGTACGCCGTTACAAACGGTGCTGAAATAAAAATAGAGGCGTTAAATGCCGCGTATCTTTTAAAGAACTTGGTGTTTTGTGAAAATAGACTTTTAAAATGGTGAATATCCAAAAATAGCGGACGGTTAAGCGGCGGATGTTTTCTGAAAAGCTGAACAATTAAAATTTTCAAGGCAAAACAGCAGACAAATAACCAAAAGAAAAGATAATTTTCTGAGACATCAAGAACGTTCATATGCAAAAGCGATCCGCCACCGAAAAGCCCTGCGATAATACCGATTTGCGAAAGTCTGGTGCGCAATGAAAAATACATCTGCCCCTGATCTTGCGGGATAATATCTGAAATCCAGCGATTCCAGGCCGGCTGTATGCTGAAATGGCCGAGCCAATAAATCGAAAAGAAAAACATTAAATAATAAAATGAAAAATCCGTTTTAATCAGCGACAAACAAGCAAGACCCAATAAGGCCAGCGACTGCATGATAAGTGCACGCGTCACAAAATACGAAAGGCCTACGCTTTTAAGTTTTGTCTGCAGTGCAAACTGCAACAAGGCCGCAAAGATCAGCGGAAGACTGACGAGCAATCCCGATTGCAGCGGCGAATTCCCCTGCTGCAATGAAAAGGCGGCAAAATACGTTTCGGCAAACCCTACAACAAGACTGGTTAATAGGGCTTCTACATAACTAAACCAGAGCTTTCCGGTGATCTGTTTGACGTCATCCACGTGTAAGCATCCTGCTTGGCGGGAGAAATAACTTTCTTTGTAAAATTCCCTTTTTACAAAGAAAAGCTAAGGAGTGATTACTTAGCTAATAATGATCTTAACATCCAAGAAGTCTTTTCGTGAATCTCTAAACGATCGGTCAGGACCCCGGCAGTTACGTCATCATGCGCCTCACTGCAAACCGGCAAAAGCTTACGGGCAGTCTGGATCACGACCTCGTGACCCTTGATCAACTCGGCGATCATTTTATCAGCTTTTGGCACTTTTTCTGATTCTTCAATTGATGTTAAAGCAGCAAATTGTTTATACGAGCCGGGTGCGTACTCGCCCAGAGCTCTAATTCGCTCAGCGATGGTGTCTAGCGCATTCCAAAGCTCAGTGTACTGGTCCATAAACATGGTGTGTAAGGTGTTAAACATCGGTCCTTCGACATTCCAGTGAAAGTTGTGAGTTTTGATATACAACATATAGCTATCGGCTAATAAGGCCGAAAGACCATCTGTGATCTGCTTGCGCTCTTTATTAGAGATTCCGATATCGATTTGTTTTTTAGCCATTCAAGCCTCCTAAAATAAAAAAACTTTTAGATGCCCCTATTATGCAGTATCATAAACAAATGTCAGCTTTAGATCGAAAACCTCAATCGCTTAATGCACGCCATATATTACTGCCCGACCGCATCAAGGCCATGGATGTTTTAAGGCATTTAAAAGACGGTAAAGACTTTCAGGATCTGGCCCGTAAATACAGCCAGTGCCCGTCGGCACCACAGGGCGGAGATCTGGGTAATTTAATGGGCAAAAAAAATGTTGATTCCGATTTTATGGAAGCCTTAGAGCTGCTTAAACCCGGCCAAGTCTCAGGCGTTGTGCGCACCCGCTTTGGCTATCACCTGATTCAGCGCTACTAATAAAAAAGGGAAGTATCACTACTTCCCTTTTTATCATTTGATATTGAAACCGCTGATTACTTAAGCGCAATCAACTGTGCGATTAATAACGACACAACCGACATAACTTTAATTAAAATGGCGATACCAGGACCAGATGTATCTTTGAACGGATCACCGACAGTGTCACCGATAACCGCCGCTTTGTGAGCGTCAGAACCTTTTTTGTGACCTGGAAGGCCGCCTTTTTCGATGAACTTCTTAGCGTTATCCCAAGCGCCACCGGCGTTGGCCATGAATAATGACATCGAAGCACCTACGGCTAAACCACCGGCAAGTAAACCAGCTAAAGCCTGAGGGCCTAAGATAAAACCAACCAATACCGGAGCAACTACTGCGATCATACCAGGTAAGATCATTTCAAATAGCGCTGCACTTGTTGCGATATCAACGATTTTTGCCGGTTGTGGTTCAGCTTTACCTTCGCGAAGACCTGGAATTTCTTTGAACTGACGAGCGATCTCAACAACGATTTTACCTGCTGCGCGACCTACTGCTGTCATAGTTGTAGAACCAACTAAGAAAGGTAAGATTGAGCCTAATAAGATACCGATTAATACGCCAGATGACGTTAAGTCTAATTGCATTTTAGCAAGACCAGCGCCTTCACGAACGTGATTTACTTCCATATTGAAAGCCGAGAAAAGCGCCACAACTGTTAAGATTGCAGAACCGATAGCGAAACCTTTACCGATAGCTGCTGTTGTGTTTCCTACTGCGTCTAATTCGTCAGTGATTTCACGCACGTTTGATGGAAGACCAGACATTTCAGAGATACCACCAGCGTTATCAGCGATCGGACCGTAAGCATCAACCGTCATTACAACTGCAGTACCTGCGAGCATACCAACCGCAGAAAGTGCGATACCGTATAAACCTAAACATTGATCAGCAACATAGGCCGCGATCACAACGACTAATGTAGGGATGGCAACTGATTCCATACCCACAGCTAAACCACGGATAACACCAGTGCCCGCACCGGTTTGCGCCGCTTCAGCAACTAAACGAATTGGTTTCATCGCTGTGTAGTACTCAGTAACTAAACCGATAAGTGCACCACCGAACGCACCTGCAGCCAATGCCCAAGTTACGTTTTGTGTTACGCCGATCATCGGCATAACGATAAATGAAACAACTGTTAAGATAACCGGAGGTAACATTAACGAAGCACGAAGTACGGTAGCTGGCTTAGAGTTTTTCAGAGCACGCGCTAAGAAAATGACTAAGATAGAGATAACCATACCGATAGCTGATAATACTAACGGAAGACCTACAGCCATAGCACGAGCTGTTTCAGGCGTTGCTGCTGTATCAACCATGATTTTAGGTAAATCTACTGCTGCAATTGTTAACGCGATCGCCATTGCTGAAACGATAGCCGCAACCATCGATTCATAGATGTCTGCACCCATACCGGCAACGTCACCAACGTTATCACCAACGTTATCTGCGATAACACCAGGGTTACGTGGATCGTCTTCAGGAATATTTTCAACAACTTTACCAGCGATATCTGCACCTACGTCAGCCGCTTTAGTATAGATACCACCACCGATACGCGCAAATAAGGCGATTGATGAAGCACCTACGGCGAATGAGTGAAGGATTGTTCCAAGGTGAGCGTCGTTTTGGTATTGTTGATACACAAGACCTAAACCGATTAAACCCAACGCTGCAACTGATAAACCCATTACCGCGCCACCGTCTAAGGCGACAAGTAGTGCGTTACCTTTAGTTGATGAGGCCGCTGCTTGCGTTGTACGAACGTTGGCGTAAGTTGCGGCTTTCATACCGACGAAACCCGCAAGTAGTGATAATACCGCACCGATGATAAACCATACAGCTGCGATTGTGCCTAAAGCGTACCATAAAAGTCCGCCGACAACTACGCAGTACACAGCCAAAACTTTGTACTCGCGCACTAAGAATGCCATTGCACCTTCGCGAACGTAACCCGCGATTCTGTTCATTGTTTCATTTCCTGATGGTTGCGCCTTTACACGAAAGTAAAGAATTGCCGCAATCACTAGACCGACAACGCCGGCAATAACTGGCGACATCAAGTAAGTTGAATTCATGTGGTTTATCTCCTTGTTTTTATAACAGAGATAAAATTAGTAATTTCAGTAATTTAAGTCAATAATTGTGCGATAAATGCAAAGAAAAAGCCCACAGATAAAGCTACCCAGCTTAAAATAAGAACATTTCTGCTGTATTTACGACCACGTATGCACGCATCTCTCAATTTCGGGTCGATCGGACAAGGGGCATTGCGGTTTTTATAGGTTAAAACACTGCTGATAGTTAATAAAATAAAAGCAAAACTAAAAACGTAGATTTTATTTTCTCCAACCCAGACGATTTGGGGAATGGCGTTGGTCAGAGTAATCATCGAAGCACCCATTCCTAAGCTCACTAACAGAGCCGGAAGCGCACAACAAAGTAAAGTGCTTACCGAAGTAAATAATCCTAAATAGCCGGTAATACTTTCTTTAAGACTACGCTGATAGTTTTGCATAAATTAATCCTCATTAAAACTAGTGATGGCTCTCAGAAATCGTGCCTTCGTAACCGGCCTCTTTAATAGTTTCCAAGATTTTTGAATCTTCTAGTGATTTGTCTTTTTTAAGAGTTAAGTGAACGAATTTACCCTCAAGGCTTACTTTTACATCCTGCACTTCCGGTAATTTTTTAAAGGCCTTTGTTAAACCCTGGGCACAGAACGCGCAGACCATACCTTTAACCGGTATATGAATCTCTCCCGTCAACGGCTTAGCTAAAGCTACCGATGCTAATAACATAGTGGCGATAAATAGTTTTTTCATATGTGTTTCCTTCCTATAAATGTCGTTCAGTTTCACTTCCGGTGAACTCTGTTCACAAATGAAACATTAAGTTAAGTTGATATGAGCCATTTAAGCTTGCGCCGATTTCCCATAAAATATTTTTAAAATAAGTGCGCATCAATGGGGTGGTCTCCCAGTGTTCGCCATTCATTTTGTCAAACTGGGCGATAAACCAGACATTGACATCGTTGTAATCGCCGCGAAACGGTGCAAGACCGACCCGGGCGCGTGATTGCCAGATGGGATCAAGATCGCCTTCACCTTCTGCCGCATCGGCATGAATGTATTTTTGAAAACCAGAAATATAATAATCACGGTCTTCCCAATCAGCGTGAATCTGCGCCACATTCGCATTGGTTAGTTTGTCACTTACACGACGCTGACCAATACCTGCACTTAGATAGATATTTGCCTGCGAATCCTCTTCATTTGCACGCCATAAGCGATAGTTCACTTTGGCAAAGTAGAACTCAGTCTTCATGTCATTAAACCTTAAATAATCAAAAGCCACCGCCGTTTTGGGGTGAAAGGTGTAACCTAAACCTAAATGCTGTTTGTGCGCGCTCTGCTCTGACTCAAAAACAGTTCCGCCTTTAAAAATCACCGGATGAGCCGATGCCACTGTTGCTGCAAATAGCGTAGCCAGAAGTACTTTTATTTTATGGTTTAACATTTGACGACCTCATGCCTTTCACTATCTACTAGGACTAGGATTCTAATTTGTGACAAATTATTTAATCGACCTTAAAAAGGCCCAAACCGCCAAAGAGCAGTCCCGCTTGTTAGAGTTGTTTTATAACGAAACAGCTCACCTGGTCTTTTCCTACTGCCGCAAAAAAGGGATCAGCCCGCAGGACGGCGAAGACATCACTCAGATCGTTTATACGCAAATCTACAAAAACAGAGAGAAATATAACCCCGACTATTCTCCCTTAGCGTGGCTATTTGTCATTACCAAATCCGAAGCCAAAGATTACCGAAAAAAATCAGCTACTTATACTGATTATCTGAAGGATTATGGATTATTTGTGAATTTGTCACAAAACCAAAGCCACGATCCTAGTAACAAACAGGAAGGTCTTGAGCTTGATTTTTCAAGCTTGAACGACAAAGAAAAACAGGCTTTAGAAGAACGCTATTTTAACGAGAAGGATTTTACCGAAATAGCAAAAAGTCTGGGTGTAACGGATACCAATGTGCGCAAGATCATTTCGCGTGCCATTCATAAACTCAAAGGATGATATGGAAAATTTTGATCAGTCTCGAAAAAATAAAATTCTCCAGAGCTTAAAGCAGAATCTTTTCCCGGTTGTAAATCCATTTAGTTTTTTACCACGTCTATTGGTTATCCACGTTTTGGCCACCGCATTTGTAATGGCATTTTGCCCGCAGTTCGGTTTAGGCTTATTTGCTCAAGGTCACTACGGCCTGACGGCCCTGTTTATGCAGGTCTCACATGAGTTTTGCCAGTTGGCCTGCGGCGCTTTTCTAACCTTAGTGAGCTTTTCAGCAATCTGGTTTCCGCTGAAAGTGACGGAAAAAGAATGGCTTTTTTCGCATAAATTTGTGTTCGCGGGCATTTTACTATCGATCACGTCGGGATTTTTCTGGATGCAGGCTCCGGATATTCATTTAACTGAGTTTGCTTTATGGATTGCCGGCTGTTTGGTGGCTTTGGCTACTTCTGCTCAATTAAAGTCAGCTCATAGTGCTGCATAAAATCACGGTGATAGTCATTTTTAAAAGAATGAGAACGACTACCAAGGCCGGCAAAAAGATTCCACACGACAAATAAAACAGCCACCGCGACTAAAACTTTATGCCGAAACCCCGTCCAGGCCTTAGTGAAATACACTTCCGGTTTTAAACTTATGTAAAAAAGTATCGCCGGCAAACACAGAATAAAATGCCAGTGATTAAATTCAACCGGCGAAAGGGCTGCTGCCCCGATGACACCTAAAAATAACGATACCAGATAGTGATCGATAAAAGGACGCACGGAAAATTCTTTTTTATAATGCCTAAACTGCAAAATAAAAAAGCGAGTCGAAAGATACAAAGACAAAGCTCCTAAGATCCATTTTAGGTTATGAAATAACAAATCCAGGCCGGCTTTCAACCACTCCACGGTTATCCAATCAAATCTGATCTCAGAGAAAATGTGACGGCCAAAATACACCGAACCCATTCGAAAAAAATAAATAACCGCCTTTAGCACCGGATAGACTAACAATAAATTTTTACCTAAGAAGGTATCTGATGCCGGTTTTAAAACAGTGTTATCCTGCGCCAGTGTCTGCAGCAGCCACGGAATCAATGATAAGCCAACAACAAATACGCCGGTTGCAATACCTGCGTAATTGACCTTATTTTTTTTCGTAAAGAATAAATATAAAAAACTGATTCCAAGGATCAGAACCGAAAAGTGGACCTGAAAACAAAAGCCCATACCAACTGCTAACCAGAAACTGGCCCAGAATGACTTTGGTTTTTCATGCAGTTCTAAAACACTTAAGAAATGAATCGCCGCAAATAAAAATAAATACCCGGGGTTATAAAGCTCTGACTGTTCTACCCGCCACGGATTTAACCAGAAAAAAATCACCAGTAACAACGGATTAAAATTAGCATCTAACTTATAACCGATCCGCCGCAGGATAAAATACGCTAAAATATGGCATAATAGAATGACCGCACAGGCCGCATAGGGCGAAAACCAAATAAGCATAGGCACTGCAGTGACAAAAGTTAAAAAGCTTCCGGGTAATGCCCCCATTTTCGTTGCAGCATTACCGTGATGGACCCACTCGCCGGTGGTTTTAATCTGCATCACCTTATCCATGAGCTGAGTGTTATCGGTGTGGATCATCAGCGTTTTAAACATCAATAGACTTAACACAATCCCGATTAAGAAAAGTGTCAGTTCCAGCTTATTGTGAAAAATTGATGTTTTGACCATGTTAGAACTGAATTTAGCATAATGTCTTTTACTTTCAAAGGCCCAAGCTGTATCACCACAGGTATGACTCACAAACCAGGCACTTTTGTAAATCTCTTTGTTACGCAAATGAACCCGCATGAAATCATCCTGGAAGATGCCCAAAAGACCGAATATTTTATGCCGGCAAGCGAACAATCTCATAAACTTTCAATCGGCGCCGAGGTGATGGCTATTTTATACACTGATGGCTCCGACCTGTGGGCTTCGATGCGCTTAGAACGCCATGCCAACCATGATATTTCCGGCTACAAAGTCAACGACGAGGTGGATTTGTTTGTGATTAAAGAAACACCGCTCGGCTATAAATGCATAATTGACGGCGCTAAGATCGGCATGCTTTACAAAAACGAGGTTTTTACCAGACTTCAAACCGGCCAGCAGCTTACGGGCTATATCGCCAAAATCCGCGACGATCATAAAATCGATTTATTAATGCGCGCCCCTGGTCACCACAACACTCAGGATATCAGTGAAAAAATTATCGCCGAACTAAAAAAAGCCGGCGGTTTTTTGGAGCTGACTGACAAAACCAGTCCCGAAAAAATCTATGAACTCTTCGGTGTAAGTAAAAAGAAATTTAAAATTGCCTTAGGCGGTCTTTATAAGAAGCGCCAGATCAGTGTTTCTGAGGCTGGGATAAAACTTCTGTCTGAAAGGTAAAAGTTTTCAGTTGATAAAAAAGAAGCAAGATAAACGGATACATATAAAAATCAGTGTGATTGATCAAACTTCCGCGCAAATGTGAAAACATCAGCACCGTCATCAAAAACGCCGCGGCCCAGTGGCCCAGTGAATCCATTTTTACGGCGCGGCCATATATATATCCGCAGACAAACAGATACAGCGCCACCAACGGCAAGCCGCCAAAAAACATAAAATTAAGATACAGATCCGTTTCGACGGGCCATTGTTCGGTTGCCCTGATCGACCAGGCTTGCGGGTAATATTTATCCGTCAGAAAATGATTCATATCGTAGTACATATTCGCCTGGGCAAGGCCAAATGGTGTCTGAAATTTTACAAATGGTAGAAAGAATGTCTTTAGCACATCTGGCTTAAAATCCCTTACAGAAATCGCCAGATTTTCAAGAACCGAAAAATAATTCAGCGAAGATTTAATTACCGACATCGGTTCATACTTCGGCTGCCGCACAACCAGGTTCGTAAGAAAAATTCCTACGAACACTGCATACATTGCAATTGCCTTAATGTTGAATAACGGTAATCGCTTTACCCACGGCAACAAAACCAGCAACAACAATAACGACGTCTGCAGCTTACTGCCATGCACCGGCGAGGTGATAAACACCCAGAAAAAAAACAGCGCAATTTTTTTTAAATTCTTTTCGGCATAGGCCGTATATCCTACTAACAGCGCCAATGTGATTGAGAAAAAGTGGCTTAAGATTACATACACCCCAGAACCTGCGCGGTTTAAAAACGCATCGCCCGGACTACTTAACCAGCGCTCAATCCCGCCAGTGCAATAGACAATAGCCATAACCATTAAAGTTGAAAGGAAATATAGGATGATAATCAGCGATTTTAACGATACTGGATATTTAAAAAAAGATAACTTTTCTGCAGCCACCGAAGAAAATAATTTTTGCCGTTTAGCAATACTCTCCCCGGCGCGGATACTTAAGATACCAAAAGAAAACACCGTAAATGCAAAAGCCAGCGATAACGAATATTCTTTTAATTCAAGCACTCCGTGGTAGCGGCCAGCAAATGCCGGAGCGATCACATATGATAAGCCGTAGTAAGCATAAAACATACTGAGCGGCGTGATACAGTTCTTCGGCGGGACTACGATAAAAAACAGGGTATAGAAAATCGCAAAGACCAGATAAGTCGGTCCATTAATTAAATGGGCGATCCACACAGAGGCTAAACCTAAAAAAAATAGAGGCAGAACAAGCGGCGTTAATACCACTTCTATATTACGCCAATTTAACACAATTCCCCCTCAAACAGCCTAACGTTGTACACGATGAGCTAGAAGTTGAGAATATGTTAAAAAAACAACAAGAGCTTAATTGTTATGCAGTGCTACGGTGACAGGCTGATTGTTATAGGTGCGAGCAAAAACCAGACGATAAACCAAATACCCTAAGACGATACAGGCCACTTGCACTAACAGACGTGAATTAAAAATTCCCCCGCGGGCAATTAAGCTAAACGCACATCCAGCAAATACCAGAGTAAAGCCTAATAGGTTTGGTGTCGCATTTCGAAGTTTGATGCCGATAAAAAATAAAATCTGCATAACCAATACGACTAACCAATCTAAGTAGAACGCTTTATCTCCAAAATGCATCATCATGTTAGCTTTTAGCGGAAATGCAATATTAGTCCCGCGCGCAGCTACGTTTGGATATACTTCAATCGTTTCAGCAGTCGAAGTGGGTTTACCTGGAAACAACGTCCGCGGAATAAAAGTAACCAGCGCATCTTCAACAGCATAGGCACGCGGAACGACTTCACCGGTTTCTAACTTTCTCAACACATCATCCATGATGAAAGCCGCATTGTAATTTAAATCATAAAAATCGTCGGTCGGCTTTTTAGCACTCCCAGCAACGCCGGATTTAACATCTTTTTTTACTACCGACTTTTGAACAGGCGCACGAAGTTCGGTGACAATGCCGTACGAGAGCACGATGGTAAAAATCGAAGCGATCGCCGTAGTGATAAAATATCGTACTGTTACTTTTTGGCAAAGTAACAACACCAACAGCGCGATCACAAACAGCATCGGCAGACTACGTCCGCCATTCATCGAAACGATAAAAGTGTTCAGCAGGCAAAAAGCCGTATTAATCTTATTAACACCGCAGAAATACATATCCATCAGTATGATGTATATTCCCGTATAACAGAGCAGAATCATCCATGCAGAACCATTAGTGCTGAAGTAATAATAATCGTTGAACTCTTTAATGATGGTGGCCGGTGAAAGAGTTCCTAAGATGCCATAGATATTAAAGGCCATGAGTACTACGGTAAAAAGGGTAAACAAGGAAAGCTGCCCCAGCGTCAGCTTATTTTTTTTAGGAATAAACTTTACGGTCTGATCAAAATTTGGAATCAGGTAAACTGCGACCGCAAGAACCAACCCGAGCAACAGCGCATCGATGGCATAACCACCCTGCTCATAAATACTTGCCAGATTTGGATATTGTTCGATGAATTTAAAAACAAAAATAATTTGATAGGCAAGATAACAGCCAAGGGGACCTACAAATAACAATGAAGCTAGCTTTGCTTTACCCCAATTCATTATGTCAATTTCCCCCACCAAATAAACAAAAAAAAAGACGAACAAGTTAGATTTTAGTTCGTCTTTTCTTTGTTTAAAAAAAATAACAAATTTAGCGCCAGATACCAAGAAATAATAATGTTAAGATCCTGTTAAAATCATTGTAACATCGCTTCGAGCTCATTCGCTGTACGTGGATCATTATTATCGCGCGCAATCTTGATCATAGCGGGCATATTAACCTTAAACTCTGACTTTTTAATATCAAGGGCACGCACTGAATCCACTAAGGTGCGAATATCCTGGTAACGTTTATCCTGATAATAGATGCTTAACATTTCAGCATATGCTGGAATAATGTCACGGCGTCGGGCAATCGACGCGTTTAATGACTCGAGCGCCAGATCATTTCTGCCTTTACGGCGGTACACCTGAGCTACGCTGATATGGTTGTAAGGATTGTTCGGGTACACCTCAACGGCCTTTTTAAAGGCCTGAAGACTTCCCTCTAACATCTGTGGCACCATTTGCGAAAGCGACATGAAAAGCGTTCCGCGCGCTCGCCATAAATCTGATTTACGGTCATCCATCTGCACACAGGTATCCGATGATCTGATCACCTCATCAAACAACTGACGTTTTTTCTGATCAGCCTGAGCCCCTTGATCACGCAGTGATCTGGCCAGTTGGTTATAATAAATATCGGCACGGAAACACCAGTACTCAGCATTACCCGGGTTTTGTGAGATCGCTTTTTCTAACAGTTCATTCGCTTTATCCACGTTACCTTGCGAAACCAGAGCGCGGCGAGCATCGTTGTAATTCATATCCGCGATCCAAACACCGAACACCTTATGCATAATAAAACCAAGTACGATAACAACCGCACCGGCCATCGCATAACGCGTGTTCTTTTTAGTTTTGTTTTCGATATCGATCACACGACTTAATCCCGCAAAATTAAAATTCATCGCCGGAAAAAGATAGAAGAACATCAGTGTCGGGATAAAGCTAAATGCCGTCATATGGGTAAGCAACAGAAAGCCAAATCCACCGAGCAGACCCACCGAATATAAATAATCCGGCGTCCACTCTTTATCTTTTAATGTTTTGAAAGTCGGTACAAACATCAAAAGAATCAGCATTAAATAAGCAGCAAAACCCACCGCCCCGGTAGTCACTAAATAATGGATAAATTCATTATGCGCTTTATGCCATATCAAATTCCAGCTTTCGCCGTAGTTCTGCTCAATCGTTTGCACATGATTAAACTCTTCACCGAAATTTTCCGGCCCTACTCCTAAGATCGGATTTTTCTTCCACATCTCAAACGCGGTATTCCAAACGATAAAACGCGTACCGTAGCCGTTTTTGATCGCCTTAATTTCAAGTTTTTCTCTTAAAGCATTATTGCCATCTACATAATAAACACTGGTACAAATCACGATTAACAGATACGCAACGCCGACTTTTTTCCAGTTCAAAAATGGCAGTCTTCTTCTGAAAATAAGAATAAAAGCAAGATAGATCAACATCACCACGAAATAACCAAAAATAGGTAAACGTGATCCCGAGTATAAGATACCCATGTTTAAGAAAATAAAAGCGACAATCCAGAAGATGTAGCGCTTTGTTGTCTTCGAATTAATTAAAAACGCAAAACACAGAGGTAAACAGCAACCTAAAACAGTCCCGTAACCAACCGATTGTCCCATTGTTGATAAGGCCCGTAAGTGCATTTCATTATAAACCCACCAGTTAATCGGATCACCGCCAAAGTGCTGGATCACACCGTAAATGGACATTAAAAACGCTGTAAATACAAACGCGCGGGCAAGTTTTACGAAACTCTCGTGATCGGTAAAAACCTGTACTGACAAAAACGAAAACACCACAAATGTTGTAACCGTCATGACCGAGCCTGCCGGTAAATTCAACACACCCCACAGCGCACTGTAGTAGTGGCCGGCAAAGGCAAAGGATAAATAGTAACAGAAGGTATAGATCAGAAGTCCGACAATCCACAGATTCCAGCGCAGCTGAATGCGGTCAGCAAAAACATTCTTGATCAGGTAATACCCCAACATCAAGCAGACACTTAAGGTTGAAAAGTAGGCCTTAATCATTT
The DNA here is from genome assembly GCF_056175625.1 of Bdellovibrio sp. SBM16. NCBI lineage: Bacteria > Pseudomonadati > Bdellovibrionota > Bdellovibrionia > Bdellovibrionales > Pseudobdellovibrionaceae > Bdellovibrio > Bdellovibrio sp. SBM16. The sequence continues at coordinate 25,306 of NZ_JBJKJG010000012.1, forward strand.
CAAACGGCGACTGATCATTCCACTTACAGAACAGAAGCGGCATGATGATCACAAAGGCGCTGATAATGAATTGTAAAAAAGAATCACGATGAGCGATTTCACCTCCTGGAAGCGAAACCGTTTTTTTCTTGCTGGGCTTATTTTTTGACATAACAAAAGCTTAGACTTAGTTTTGTATAAAATCACGCAAACTAAGTCGATGGTCTAGGTCTTCTTACGCGGCAGATTCTATCTTTTTGTCGCGGTAGATATGCAGCAATACCGAAGGTGCAAAGATCAGGGAGATCAGCGCAAAAAGCATTGTAGATGATTTAATGTCTTTAAAATAAAAGGCTAAGGTCACGATCGCCAGATTCCACAAAGCTAAAGTGATGGCTACCTGCGAATGGGAAAAGCCCAAATCTGCCAAAATATGATGAATATGGGTTCGATCCGGATGAAACGGCGACTTCTTACGGGCGATACGGTAAATAAACACCTTACACATATCAAATACCGGAATTCCCATAACCGCCATCGCCACACTTGGCGAGGCATGAATCCAGTAGGCCTCAACCACACTTTTAGCTTTATTTAATTCGATAAAATGAATGGCCAAAACTGCCACGACAAAACCAACGAGCATGGCCCCGGTGTCCCCCATAAAGATTTTCGCCGGCTGCCAATTGTAGACCAGAAATCCGCAAAGACTTCCAACCAAGGCAAAAGATAAAAACACCATCGACCAGTGATTGGTCAGATAAAACCAAACCCCGAAAGAACTTGCAGCAACCACGCCCTGAAGCCCGGCTAAACCATCAAGACCATCGATTAAATTATAACAATTGATCACGGCAATGATCGCCGCGATAGAGAAAATCACCGAAAACCAGTACGGAATTTCCTGGATACCGAACAGTCCATAAAAACTGTTAACTTTGATATTTCCCAAGACCACGATTAAAAAGGCTGCCAAAAACTGCGCTAACAATTTTTTGATCGGCGTGAGAATCAAAATATCATCTTTGATGCCGGCAAAGAAAATGATGATAAGAGCCGGCACAAGGTACTTCACATCGATTAAATCATAAAAATCTTTAAATAAAGAATAGGCTACGATAAGACCGGCAAAGATGGCCAAACCACCAAGTGTTGGCGTACGGCGCTTATGGGTTTTGCGGTGATCCGGTTCATCAAATAAATGCTTTAAGTGGGCGACAATAATGATCTTTGGGATAAATATCAGCGTGATCAGAAACGCGATAAGAAATGCCCCAATCACAGAATAAAAATTTAGACTCAACTCAAACACATCATCACCAAATTGTTTAACCTAAAAATCTTATTGCAAATAAGTCGTGATCACAACTTTTTAATATTAGCTTATTTTTTGCTCACGTTGGTCTGAAGAATATCCAACAAACGGCGCACCTGCGAAAGCATCTCAAAGTTCTTTTCAAAGTAGGCAAGCCCATTACGCCCCATTTGTTCCAGATCTTGCGAAGGCATAGCATAAGCTTTTTTAATATTTTCAGCCAAAACCCGGGCATTCTCTGCAGGTCCGGTAAAACCGCAACACGCTTCCTCGACAACCCGCATAGCTTCGCCATCTATTGCAGCTACGATCGGACGCCCGGCCGCCATGTAAGACTGCGTTTTCCATGGCAATGTGTACTTCATAATTTCGTCAGCTTTTAAGGTTAATAACATTAACTTCGCCTTCGAATAAATCGCCGGCATATATTTAATATCAAATCGGCCGACACACTCGACATTGTCCAGGCCAAACTGCTTTTTCTGATCTAAAATCCAATCAAGTCGCGAACCGGAACCCACAAAAACGATCTTAATTTTCGGATTCTCCGTTAACAGCTTAGCTGCTTCCAATACCGTATCTACGCCCTGAGCTTTGCCGATATTGCCGGCAAAAACCACGCAAAAATTCTGCGTAAGCAGCCGATTTAAATCCTCAGGCAGCACGAGCTGATAATCTGCAGCCGATGGTCTGCGGAAAGAGTTGGGATAGTACTGAAGCTTGGCTTTGGCATAAATTTTACGAACCGGCTCAAAAAACGACTGCGAAGAAACAAGCACTAAATCCGTTAACCGGTAAATCACATTAACCATCACTTCGACCAGCGCAAGGATAAAGTTATTTTTTACGTAGCCGGTAACGACCAGGCTCTGCGGCCATAAATCCTGCACCCACACAGCCAAAAACGCACGTTTAAAAAACTTAATAACAATCGCCGGAATGGCCTGCGTAATCGGTGATACAGCAAACACCAAAATGGCATCTATTTTTTTTCCACGCAAAAGCCAAGGTCCTAGAAGCGTGGCCATAAAAGCAAAAGAAAGGTAATTTAAAATTAAATTTACGGCACCGGCTTTCCGGCGCGGAAGCAGCGGTACCCGGATAACTTCGATACGGCTTCCGTGAATCTCTCTGTGCACACCGGAGATTTTGTACCCTGGATAAATATCACCGTCCGGATAGTTGGGCTTACCGGTTAAAACCGTAACCGTATGCCCTAACTTTTCCATTTCAATAACTAAGTCGTTAATAATGAAAGTTTCAGGTTTAAAAAACTGCGATACAATCAGTATGTTCATAGACTTGAAAAACTACTTCTTATGCCAGACCACACGATTTACATAATCGGTGTAGCTGACAATAATACGTAAAACTTTGTCAGAAACATTAGGCATTGAATAATCTTCAACCTGACGCAATTGTCTTTGCTCACCGCGGCTTTGCGTTTCAAGGATATCTAACCCCTGCATCACTCTGTCCTTATTAAGACCGACAAACATGACTGAAGCCTCTTCAAACCCCTCCGGACGCTCATGGGCTTCGCGGATATTTAGCGCCGGAAAATTTAAGATCGACGACTCTTCGGTGATCGTACCGCTATCAGACAACACGGCTTTGGCATTGATCTGTAAATGATTGTAATCAGAAAAACCCAGTGGTTTTAGAAACTGAATCAGCGGATTAAACGATTTTTTTGATTCATTGATGCGTTTTTGTGTTCTTGGGTGCGTGGATACGATCACGGGCATTTTGTATTTTTCAGCCAGTGCATTTAAAGTATCTGCCAGATTATTAAAATTAACTTCAGAATCGATATTTTCTTCTCGGTGTGCACTGACCACAAAATACTGATGTTTTTGCAGTTTTAGCTTGGCTAATACATCCGACTTTTTAATCTTATCCATGTAATGGGTTAAAACCTCAAACATCGGGCTACCGGTTTTAATCACACGGTCCGGAGCAATTCCCTCGCGCAATAAATACTCACGGGCAATCGAACTGTAGGTTAAATTAATATCCGAGGTATGATCTACGATCTTGCGGTTGATCTCTTCTGGTACACGTTGGTCAAAACAACGATTACCCGCCTCCATATGAAAAACAGGGATCTTTTTTCTCTTTGCTGCGAGCACACTGATACAGCTGTTGGTATCACCTAACACCAGCACCGCCTCAGGCTTAACCGTCTCTAACACCTTATCGGCTTCGCGGATAATATTGCCGATGGTCTCTGTCGCTGTGCCGCCGGCAGCGTTTAAAAAGTAATCTGGTTTTCTGATCTCTAAATCGCTGAAAAAGATCTCATTAAGTTCGTAGTCGTAGTTTTGGCCGGTATGAACCAAGGTGTGCTCTGTATGCTTATCTAACTGAGCCAGCACTCGAGACAAACGGATAATTTCCGGGCGAGTTCCTAAGATTGTCATCACTTTCATTTTGCTCATTACTGCACTCTCCATCCGATGGTGTCGGGCTTTTCACGGTCAAAAATCTCGTTGGCCCATAACATCACGATAAGTTCATTATCACCGACATTGGTAATATCATGCGACCAGCCTGGTATTGTTTCAACTACTTTAGACTCTTCAGCCGTTACCGTAACCTCAAAAAATTCTTCGGTAACGACATGGCGAAAGCAGTAACGGGCCTTACCCTGAAGCACTAAAAACTTTTCGGTTTTAGTGTGGTGATAATGCCCACCGCGGGTAATGCCGACACCGGCAGTAAAAAACGAAAACTGACCCGAATCCTTGGTTTTTAAAAACTCAACAAATACTCCCCTAGGGTCTGCATGACGAACCAGGGAGTAACTGAACTGCTCTGGTTTTAAATAACTTAAGTATGTCGCATGCAAACAGCGGTAAATACCCTCACCCACCGGGCAGGTAACTAAAGTTTCTCGGCTTTTATGAATATGAGTTAACTGCTGCGCTAATTCACCCACCGTCGTCTGATACACAGGACTGATTTCACAGTATGCCCCAGACGTTTTGATCTCAGAAAAGTGACTGAAAAAACCGGTGATCACATCATCGATATAAACTAAACGCATCACCACCGAAGCATCATGAATTTCAATCGGTTTATCGTTCACTAGATTATAGCAAAAAGTCGCCACCGCCGAGTTATAGTTTGGCTTACACCATTTGCCGAAAACATTCGGTAAACGGTAAATATAAATATTGTGCTTATCTTTAATCTTTAACAGAGCCTGTTCTGCGGCGCTTTTACTTTTTCCGTAATCATTGTCTTTTTCTGCCTGAATCGAAGAAGATAGAATCACTTTAGTCGGCTGTGATTTTTGACTCAGAATTCGCGCTAATTCTTCAGTTAACGCCTGGTTACCTTCGGTAAATTCTTTCGGGTCTTTTGGACGGTTGATACCGGCCAGGTGAAAGATCACCTCAGCCTGGTCAACCAAACCTTCAAGGTCTTGTAAACTGTGCTTACGGTTAAACTCTAAAATCTGCACATCTTTGCGTTCACGCAAACGCACCAGCAAATTTTTTCCGACAAAACCTTCAGAGCCAGTAACTAAAACCTTCATGAACAACTACTCCACCGGGTTAACGTAGCGGCCTTCGGTTAAGGCTTTGATAAAATCTAGTTTAAGCAATAGTTTTTTACAGCCTTCAAGATCAAGGCGTTCGGTGTTGTGCGAATTGTAGTCCTCTGATTTAGAAATCTTAGCTTCGCCCTGATCAATGAATTTACCGTAATTTAAATCACGTAAATCCGGCGGAATACGGAAATAATTACCTAAATCATCGGCCATCGCCATTTCTTCGCGGCTAAGTAAAGTTTCGTAGAGTTTTTCGCCGTGGCGGGTTCCGATAATATTAATCGGATGCTCTGGTTTTTTAAGTAACTCACGGATAGCCTGTGCCAACACGTCAACCGTTGAAGCCGGAGATTTCTGCACGAAAATATCGCCGTTTTTAGAATGCTCAAAAGCATACAACACTAAATCAACCGCATCTTCTAGTGACATCATAAAACGAGTCATTGACGGATCGGTAATCGTGATCGGCTTACCTTCTCTGATTTGTTCAACAAAAAGCGGGATGACCGATCCGCGCGAAGCCATGACGTTACCGTAACGGGTACAGGCAATTGTGGTTTTTCCATCGGTAATTTCGCGCGATTTTGCGACGACGACTTTTTCCATCATCGCTTTAGAGATACCCATAGCATTAATCGGATAAACCGCTTTATCCGTACTGAGACAGATGATTTTCTTTACTCCGGCCTGAACCGCAGTTTCCAGCACGTTTTCAGTGCCTAAAACATTGGTTTTAACCGCTTCCATCGGATGAAACTCACACGATGGCACTTGTTTTAACGCTGCCGCGTGAAAAATATAATCTACACCGTGACAGGCTTTTGCAATACTGCGCTGGTCGCGCACATCACCGATGTAAAATTTAATCTTATCAGACTTATATTTTTTTCTTAAATCGTCCTGTTTTTTCTCATCACGACTGAAGATTCTGATTTCTTTAATATCTGTCTTACTAAAACGCGATAATACCGCGTTACCGAAAGATCCCGTTCCACCTGTAATCAACAGAGTTTTACCTGCAAATGACACTTTAAACTTCCCTTCTACTTAGCCCTTGTACGCACTTAAAGATAAATGCGTATCTTTTTGTTCCGGCGTCGGATAGTTGATTAACACGGCCTTATATGGCCCTTTAAAAACAAAAAAACTTCCGGCAGCCACACCGACTAAGCCACATTTGGCGATCACTTCGCGCATGTGTTCAATCGACCCGGCTCCACCTAAAAAGGTGATCGGTGTTTTAACTTTCTTACGTAACTGTTCAGCAAGAGATAGATCAAAACCCTTCATCTGACCATCGCGATCAATCGAATTAATCACAATCTCGCCGGCACCTTTTTCTTCCATTAACGCAACCGCATCTTGCAGCTCCATCGCAACTTTACGTTTACCGTTATGGGTATAGATGTCGTAGTTTTTACTCAAAAAACGGGGCTTTACGTCAAAAACGACCACGACACTTTGCCGGCCGATTTGCTCTGCGATTTCGCTTACTAATTCCGGGCGTGCAAAAGCTGCGGCGCTGACCGCCACTTTTTCTACACCTAAAGAGATGATTTTTTTAGCTTGTGCTGCGTTCGTGATACCACCGCCGTAACATAGCGGCATACGGCACTCAGCGGCCAACAGAGCAATCTGTTTGTAATTCGGTTCAACACCTTTTGCCGTGGCATCAATGTCTACGACAATCAGCTCATCTGCTAATTTCTCATTAAAAATTTTAACGGCATTGATCGGATCACCGACATATTTCGGATCTTTAAAATTCACTGTTTTTACCAGTCCGCCGTCTTGAATCAATAAACATGGGATAATTCTGGGTCTTAACATCTAAAGCTCCGCAAAATTCTTTAAGAGTTGCAAACCAAAGTGATGGCTTTTTTCCGGGTGAAACTGGGCTCCGTAAATATGACCGCTCGACACCGCACAGGCAAACTTAAGCCCGTAATCAACACGGGCTGCGATGTTAGCATCATGTTTACATTCAAAATAATACGAGTGCAGAAAGTAAAAACGCGGTGAAGGTTCAAAGCCTTTAAACAACGGATTTCCTTCCTGAGGAATAATATCATTCCAGCCCATGTGCGGCAGTGGTAAATTGTAAGGTTCAATCTCCGGCTTTAAATATTTAACTTTTCCCGGAATCCAGCCCAGACCCGCACAATTTCCCTCATCGCTCATATCTGCCAGCATTTGCATACCGACACAGATACCCAGAACCGGAATTTTTTTATTCATAACCATGTCAGTCACGGTCTCGCGCATACCAGAGGCGGTAAATTTCTCCATCGCCTGATCGAATGCACCAACTCCGGGTAGAATTAAATGATCCGCCTGCCCCAGCTCATCGGCAGTTTTTGCTACCGATACCGGAATATGTAAGCGTCGATACAGATTTACTATGGCCTGAACATTGCCGATGCCATAGTCGATAATAGTTGTCATTTCATCAGCCTTTTTTCGATGCCCAGGGTGCTTAGTGTTTTGGCCCCGAGCCCAATTAACCAGTGTTTGTTATTATAATCTAAACAGGTTTTATTCGGCCCCTCAAAAATTTGCTGCAACTCAGCTACAGTTAAATCAAGTTTATGGGCAACAAATTCAAACTCAGTTTTAAGAAATTCTTCGCTCAATTCAGGTTTAGAAATACGCGCCAGAGCTTCTTGACGGCTCAGTTGACCAGTCATGATCAAGCTTGAAAAATGAGCACGACGCTTTTCATAGCCAAACTTGCGCGGCATCCAGTAATCTTCATAAAAACGCGTGAATCTTGACTCATGGTGTTTATGCTGAAACTTCTTCCAGCCAAAGCGTTTTTCCAACTCAGCTTCGGCTTCGTGCTTAATATAAGGCACAAGGTTCAGTGGACGCACAACCTGCATCCCCAGAGCATAGCGGTAAAAAATCTTATAGGTCAGAATATCAACAATCGGAAAAGTCTTAAGCGGACGCTGGCCAAATCGTGAGTGAATATCCATGATCAGTGTTTTATCAATGCCCGGATACGCTCCCCATTGTTCTGGCTCACGACAACATTCTGTCGAGAAATTTCCGCCGGTCACAACGTATTTAATCTTGTTCTTACGGGCAAATTTATACAGCGAAGAAAAAAATGCCGTATCTTGCGGAATATCCTGATCAGGAACCTGCGACTTTAAGAAAGCCACTTGCAGATCTTTCATCTCTTCCCAGTTAATAACTTCGGTGTAAAGATCTAAGCCCAATCCATCGACCAGCTTTTCGATGTTGCCTACGGCTTGATCAGTGTTCCAGCCGGCGTCGACATGGAACAGCAATGGGCGCAACCCCATTTTTTCTTTGGCGATGTAAGCGACGTAAGAACTATCCAAACCACCGCTTAAGCCGATAATACAATCAAAATCGCGGCCGCGGCCGTCTTTTTTGATCTTCTCAGCGATACGTTCTAACTCTAGTTCTCCCTCTCGGCCTGTGTTCCAGCCGGGCTTGATAACAGATTCAAAATTATTGCAATAATCACAGTGTCCTCTAGAGTCAAAGATGATATTTGAGTCACTGGTGTCCATTATACAATTTGAGCAGATTTTGTAGTCACTATTTCGCATATCAAAACATTAAATTTCGCTATGAAAAAACACAAGTTAAAAGAGTGTTCTATTTACAGCGTTCTTGGGTAACTGCAGCCCCAAACTTCAAATCAGACTGTATGCCGTCGCGTTGTAAATACAGATATGCAATTTTATCAAACATTGAAAGGTCTTGTAAATTACTAGCTAGGCTTACCTCGTAGACACACTCTGGGCCCTTTTCTAGAAGAATATATTTAGCGCGATACTCTACTGGCTGTTCAAAGCCCCTCATTCCGGGAATCACTTCTAATTTTTTTTCACCAAAAGCATGATATAAATAATAATTTAATTCGTAATTAGTCAGCTCATGATAGAAATTGTTTACATTTTTAATAGCTATTGAGCCGCCCTTGAACTTATCTTTATTTTCATAAAAAATCTTAGTTACTAAGTTCTGGTAAATCAAATCATCGGCTCTTCGTTTGAAACCATACATGACATAAACTATGTTCAATAAAATAGCTGCAGCTACGATAAGCTTCAGTGTAGCTTTCCAGAGAAAAGACAAGGAGGCTTTCTTGATAAAGTGCATTAAAAATACAACCGCAATTGCTATAACGATTGAACTGTTGATCGTAAAACGATAGTCCCATGCGCCAATATGCTCAAAATGCCGAATCTGAAAAAACTTACCTACAAGAACGTAAGGAAACTGAGTGAACATAGCTAAAGCTAAAAATAAAATCAGATATATAAATGAACTTCTAACTTTAAACAATAAAACAAGCGCTGCTAGAAAAAGTGCGGGGTAAGCCACCATAAAAAAATCTAGGTAAAAGCCATAAGCCTTAATATTCAAAGCATTAGCTAGTTTAAGTTCATTATAGCCAGCATAAAGACCATAAGGCTTAAAGCTCGCTTTAAAAACTAGGTAATAACAAGCTAACAGAAACAGAACCAACGCATCTTTTTTTAATTCTCGTCGCTGCCCAAAAACATAGGCTAGCACAATCAAAGCAAAAAGAAGGCAAGGGTTTGAATTATGCTGAAACGAAATCGCAAGAAACAACAACGCTAAAGGAATTTTTTTGTTTTCTAAATACAAACGAGTACCAATCACGCACAAATAAAGAAACACAACCAACTGGATGAAAGCTGTTGAAAAATACAGTGTCAAAAATGGCGTTAAAATAAAGAAAAGAACTCCCCACAATGCCGAATTCTCATCAAACTTATAGACTGACTTCGATAAGCGATAAATTTCATAACCAGTTAAAGCCCAAACACCAACTGTAATAAAATTAGTCGCGATCTTAAAATTTAAATTTAAAAAAAGACAGAATTCATATAAAGCTTCATAAAGCCAACGAGTAAGTGGCCAGCCACTTTCATCAAACCAAGTCGAAAAAATATGCTTATCTTTGCTTTCCCACGCATAACTGACAATACTACCATCCCAAAAATCTCGTTCAGAGATTAAGATTGGAAAATAGAAAATTAAAAACACAAAAGCGATCAATAGCAATAATAAGTTTTTTGTCGTGATAAATTGACGAGAGGCTACTGACATATAAATTACAACCTTTTTGCGTTAGCTAACATTTCAGGGGTATCAACAGCGATCAACTTTCCGTTAGCTTCGATGGCATGTAACTTAAAACCATCCACTAGAAGCTGAGGAATAATTTGCTGACCAAAATCTGAAAAACCAGAGGGAATTTTCGCCAAAATTTGTGGCTGAACAAAGTAGACAGCCGCATTAACCCAACCTCCGTTTAAGGTGTCTGGTGACTTTTCAGCAAAGCGAGTGATTTTATGGTTTTCATCAAAATAAGCTAAGCCAGACTGTCTAACATCACCTTCTTTAAAATAAACTACGATCGACATATCAGCGCCGCTTTTTTCGTGTACAGAAATCTGTTCCCTAAAATCATAGTTCGTCCAATTATCGCCATAGATCACGATAAAAGGTTCGCCTTTTAAATTGGCTTCAAAGTTTTTAACTGCCCCTGACGTACCTAGAAGTTCAGCTTCAAATTTATAGTGAATACGAACCCCAAACTGAGAACCATCACCCAAGACTGCCTGAATTTTTTCACCTAAATGATAAAGATTAATATAAATATCTTCGATACCCGCTTTTACACAATTTTTAATTGAGTGGACAATAATCGGTTGACCCAAAACCTGGGTCAACGGTTTCGGAGTTACAAGAGATTCCGCACCTAACCGAGAACCTTTACCTGCGGCTAAGATAACTGCTTTTCTGATAGTCATCGTTCAATCTTCCCTTTAATATTTTCAATCAATGTACTAACTCTTTGCTTAACATTGATTTTAGGCTGCCAGCCAAACTCTTGCTGAGCTAATTTATTACTTGAAATAAAACCTGTATCGCCTTGACCTTTAAAGTCAATTTTAGTTTGCATAGAAATCAGCTGCGTAAATTCTAAAACAGAAATGGCATTCATTAATCCACCACCAGCATTAACTTGATAACCCCATTTATTAGCTTCAGCCATTTTTAGAATTAAACGACCTAAGTCATCAGCGTGCAATGGATCACGCACCTGTTTACCGTTGCCACTTAAAATAAGACTTTCGCCTGCTAAAATTTTTTGAATGATTAGACTCATCCAATTACCACGGCGGTGTAAGAAGTCAGTGTAGCCCGACGATAACCGAATTGCATTTGCCTTAGGGTATTCTGATAACACGAATTCACCCATGAGCTTTGTCTTCGCGTAAAGAGTCACAGGATTTAAAGGCTGATCATCATGAATCTGACGATTTGGCATTAAGCGCACACCATCATCTTTAAGATCGCATTCCGCATAAACGCTGCCATAGATATCTTTAGTCGAAATATGAACTAAGGAAATATTGGAGCCTTTAAGCTCGGTCACTAAATGGCGAACACCTAAAAAATTGACTCTTTCATCAGGGCCATCGATTTGATAGGTTGAAACACTACGGCTCATAACTGCAGCCGCATTAACGACTAAATCGATTTTATTTTCAGTTAAATCGGATTTTTTAAGTTCTAAAAGATCTTGTTGTCTTGACCATCCAGTCACGTGGTGCCCACAGTCTTCAAAATACTTTCGAAGACCAACACCAACATATCCTTCGCTGCCCGTGAGTAAAATTCTCAAAAATGACTCCTTAGTTTTTTTCTAACCGCTGGGCCAAGTTTTCAGCTGTTGAAACTGAAGTGATAATTTTAGCTGAGAAAATGGACCAACAATTAGACCCATGAGATACAATTTCAGAAATACGACCATCATCGCCAGCTCTTCTAGCGTCAACAACTCGATCGATAAAAAATGATCTTTGATATTCAGCCTTTTTCAAAATTGGAACAACGTCAGATGAAGCTTCAAGAGTCTTTTTCCAATTTGATTGAACTGATAACGCACGGCATAATAAAGGTTTTGTGTCGTAAGATATTTCACGCACTAATTGAGATTCTACTACATGAGCAAAAAGAACTAGGCCCGTGTTACCATAAGGTAAAAATGAAGGGTAATCACCATCCATAATCGTAACACCAGTGGCACGTTCAATCGGTAATTTTAGCAGACACAACTCTTGTAAGTTAAACTGAAATTCTCTTTTTCCAAATCCTAACCATTCACAAAACTGATTGTAACGCGCGTAAGCCGCATTCACCACATGATCAAAACCTTCAGTTTGTTGTGCAATACCAGGGCTTGCGTAACTTATAGAAGCATAGCCATTTTTAAGACTTACATGTGTAACTTCATGATTCTTCAAAACTGTAATGTTTTCGTTTTCTAAACCTTTAAGACAAAGAGCTTGCAAACGCTCTAGATTATAAATCGGTTCGCCCACTTTAAGACCCAAAACTATGTGCTCTGGGTTAACCAGAGAGGCATCTGGCTTTTCTTCTTTAAAAGGCAAACCCATTTCTGTGCAAAACTTTACATAATCTTCAGCATTTACACGTGAATTACGACCGACACAGTAATAGTTATCAAAATCAGTGATTAAAGCATCTCCGTAAACACCGTGAAAACTTTCACGACTATCCATACACTGTTTTGCCGTAGGAATACTGCGAGGATAGTGAAAACCGTAATGATGGCGATTGTGATTGTATAAGCTTGCTCCACAAAAAAGCTCAGTGTTTTTTTCGAAGAGTGTTACTAAAAAACCTTTCTTCGCCAAAATATGCGCGGCGGTCGCACCAAATATGCCGCCGCCGATAATTGCCACTTTTGTTTTTGAAGAAGGCTGAATTTTCATAATTATCTAGCTTGAATAAACGACTGAACAACCCATCGTATCAAAGCGCCAGTCCATCTCGATCAAGTTTAAAGCATTCATTTGTTGTCTGAATGCTAATTGTTTTTCTGGCTGAACATAGAATAACCAGTAGCCACCGCCACCAGCACCCATCAGTTTTCCACCTAAAGCACCAGCCGCTAAAGCTTTTTCGTATGTTACGTCCATATCAGAAGAGCTCATTTTTTCAGAAATTTCTTTTTTAGCTAGCCAGTGGTCATGCATTAAATAACCCAGCTGATCGACATTATCAGCTAACAAAGCATCGCGCGTTGAAAAACCGATTTCTTGAATCTTCTTCATTGCTTTTAGCTTTTTATCTTCACCCACTTTGATACCCGAACTTTGCTCGCTTAAAATTTCATTAGCATCACGGCGAACACCGCTAAAATAAATCAAAAGATTGTTCTCTAAACATCTGTATGTCAGATCACTTAAAGGCAGCCGCTCTACAGTCACTTGCCCTTCACGATTCAACGTCATACCGATAATGCCGCCGTAAGCAGCGATATATTGATCTTGCTTACCAGATGAACGTTTAAGCTCTTTCATTTCGATATCGCAAGCCGCTTCAGCAACGTCTTTACGATTTAATTCAATTTGATAAAGAGAATTTAATAAAGTTAATGAGCCCACTAAAAACGAACCAGACGAACCTAGGCCCGTACTGCCTGGAACTTCAGAGATCGAGTGAATTTCAATACCTTGTTTTAAGTTATAACGAGCTAAACAGCGCTCTAATAATTCATGCTGAACTTGCTCAGGCTTATCGCAAATTTCAACTTTTGAATAACCTAACCAAATTTTACGATCAAACGGACGTTCGGCGCCTGTCAAATAGATGTATTTGTTGATCGCGGCACTAATCAAAAAACCACCATGATGATTATACCATGCGGGAAGGTCTGTGCCTCCTCCGCCCAACGTAAGACGAACCGGTGCTCGTACAATTTTCATTAATTCTCCAATCGCACAGACGTGCGTGACTTAAAAAAAGGTGATATAATAAAAAGTAAAAATCCACCACGAACTGGGTTTACTTTAAATATTTTTTCTTTGTTTTCACGGTAAGTTTGAACCCATAAAGAAAGTAGCGCTGAAGTTGATTCAAGCACTTTCATCAAAGTTTTACCTTTAGGAACAAGTCTTGAATCTGGATCGTGCTTATACTCAACCGGAATTTCTAACATCGAATAGCCCAAACCATAAGCTTTAATCACAAACTCAGAACTTTTCAAACCATCATCAGCTAAACGCAGTTGCGGCAGAATATGCGATAACATTTCGCCACGATAGACTTTAAATCCAATCTGTGGGTCATTGCATTCACAGCGAAACAAAACTTTGAACATCCTCGAGTAAAACGAAGAAATAAAGCGACGAAGACCAGATTTACCTTCAACTTGGCTATCACCAGATAAACGCGAACCAATAATAAAATCATATTTAGAAATAACTGGCGCGATTTTATCTAAAACTTGTGGATGAACAGGCAGATCTGCTTCAATAGTCACACGCAAATCAGTTTCAGCTTTTGTTAAACCACTAATTATAGCGTTCATGTATCCAACATGCTTTTCTTTGATCAAGGTGATGTTCGAATTTTTAGCTGCATAATCTTGAACGACTTCGCGCGTGCTATCTTTACTACCATCATCAACAACAATGATTCGAGCATCAAAACTAGAGTTTTCACGCCAAGATAAAATCGCATCCAAAGTTGGAGGTAAGCGATCTTGCTCATTGTACGCAGGGATAACAATTGTGAGCGGTATTCGAGTATTAGTATTATTCATTGACTGAGCAATCGTAGTCGCTATAAATTGCCAGAGTCAACTAGGATTTATATATGCCTTCTGTTTCACTAATTATACTTGATCGCGATGGTGTTCTTAACCGCATGGTTGTTAACCCTGAGCATGGAACCATTGATAGTCCTCTTCATCCAGATCAAGTGAAAGTCGAAAGTGGTATCGCTCAAGCTTTACGCGATTTAAAAAAAATGGGTTTCAAACTTGCTATAGCCACAAACCAACCTGCGGCTGCAAAAGGCAAAACAACAAGACAAAATCTTGAAGCCGTTCACGAGAAAATTCTTGAACTTACAGAGGATGTTGGCGCGTTGCGTCGCAACTCTTACATCTGCTGGCATAAACAAGAAGATAATTGCAACTGCCGTAAGCCTAAAGTAGGCTTACTGTTACAAGCATTAAAAGACGCGGATGCAGATCCTGCGCTGTCATGGATGGTTGGCGATGGCGTGACCGATATGCAAGCGGGAAAAGCCGCTGGAGTAAAAACCGCTTTCATCGGCCCTCGCAAGACAGATGTTTGTCAAATTTTTCACGAAAACAACGTAGAACCAGATATGTGGTGTTCAGACTTGGTCGATTTTGCCAGTCGAATCACCACCCAATAAGGAGCAAAATGACACAACCAAAAACATTTAAAACAAAGATTTTTTTTGATGGTGCCGATCTTGAGCAAATGAAAGCCTCTCTAAAAAATCCATTAGTTAAGGGTGTAACAACAAACCCTACATTAATGAAAAAAGCTGGCGTGCAAGATTACAAAGCATTCGCAAAAATGATGTTAGATGCTGTGGGTGATTTTCCAATTTCATTCGAAGTTTTCTCTGACGAACTTTCTGAAATGCAAAAACAAGGCGAAACTATCGCTAGCTGGGGGAAAAATATCTACGTTAAAATCCCTGTGACAAACACTAAAGGCGAATCAACGGTTCCAGTTATTAAAGCTCTGACTCAAAAAGGCATTAAGCTTAACGTAACAGCCATCCTAACGCTTAAACAAGTTGCAGAAGTTTGCGAAGCCCTAAAAGGCGGCGCACCTTCAATCGTTTCTGTTTTCGCAGGAAGAATTGCAGACACTGGTTTAAGCCCAATGCCAATTATGAAAGAATCATTAGCGATGTGCCGTGCAGCTGGCCCACAAGTTGAATTACTATGGGCAAGCCCAAGACAAATTTTAAATCTTGTCGAAGCTGATCAAGCTGGATGCGATATTATCACTATGACTCCTGATTTAATTAATAAAGTTCCTGTTTTAGGCAAAGATTTACAAGAGCTAAGCCTAGACACTGTTAAAATGTTTTATAATGATGCTAAATCAGCGGGTTTAAGTTTATGAGTTTTACACAAACATTTTTTTCTCAAGTTAACGACTGTATCTCTAAAATTTCAGTTGAAGAAACAGAAAAGTTAGCTGTTGAACTAGGCAAAGCTCGCGATGGTGGAGGAAGACTTTTCATCCTTGGCCTAGGCGGATCTGCAGGACATGCGACTCACGCTGTGAACGATTTTCGTAAACTTTGCGATTATGAATCTTACACACCGACAGATAACGTGTCAGAACTAACAGCACGTATTAATGATGATGGTTGGGATAGCTCTTTATCTAGCTGGTTAAGAGGTTCCCGCATTAACTCTAAAGATGCTGTTTTGGTTTTTTCAGTTGGTGGCGGAAATAAAGAACGTAACGTTTCTGTTTCTTTAATCAATGCTATTGATACAGCTCGCGAAGTAGGTGCAGGCGTTTTTGGTATCGTTGGACGCGATGGTGGCTATACAGCAAAAGTGGCTAAGGCGGCTGTTGTTATTCCTACGGTCAACGAAACAATGGTAACACCGATTACTGAGGGCCTTTGTGCCGTCGTATGGCATGCCCTTGTTTCACACCCTGCTCTTAAAAAGAATCCCACTAAGTGGTAATTAATTTAGCTCTGATGGTAGCTATCAGAGCTAAATATTTCTTCTATAAATTCAATTTAAATTTAGCATTATTAACAATTTCAGCACTTTTATTAGGCGATAAATTGATTGCGTGAACCACGGCTTGCTTACCGACGTTTTCATATTCATTCACCAAAGTTGATGGGTATGAAACCAACAAATCAACATCTGGAAAAAATCCAGGCTCAAGAATAACCTTCCAATCTTCTTTAAAGACTTGCTCACTGGCTTTAGCCAAAGGATGGGGCTTGTAATACACCTGAATAGCCGAATTCTGTTTCAAATTGCGCAAAACTTGAATCTGAAGCTCTTCGCATAAAGGATGTCCCACAAATAATACAGAAGGCTTCCCATGGCTTTCAATCGAAGCCAAATCAATCGTTGGCTTAAAATATTGTACTTTTTTTAGTTTTTCAGCCGCAGTCGGCGAAAGAATATGGCTTTTGAAATAGCTTTCTGATTTTTTATCATACACAAAAAGCTGATCGACAGATTGCAATCTGTTTGTAATTTGATAGCTAAATTCAGAATTTGATTCTTGAGTTAAACTTCCTAAAGCGCCATGCTGAACGATCGTTAATCCGTTTGTTCTAACGTTGGCCTGTTTGTTTTCGCTAACGATCATATCTGTCAGCAATGCCCAGCGATCATAGTGCTCGGCAATAATAAAATGACCACCGTTTAAGTTTTTTAAAGCCCGGTAGACAACAAACCAACGATAGGCCGTGTAAGCCTGCAGACTCCACGGACGTAAGGCTGGATTCGCCAGTATTCGTAAAACCGCAGCTACCGAATGAAAATAGCAAATGAACAGATCCTTTAAGCTGACAAGCGATAGCACGCTGACTTTAGGAACCAGATAATCTTTGCGTTCATTAATCGAAACCCAAGGCAGTGTAAGCCATAGTTCGGGCTCGTACCCCAGAACTTTTGCATTGATAATATCAAAGGCCCGGGTCGACAAAGCGACGGCGTAAGACTTTTTCCCAGCTGCCGGTGTCTTCTGACTGGCAAAAGCCAATGCCTGCTTTGCTAGACGCAAAAATTCAAAAAGAAAAAAAGCATACGCGCCTCCAAGAACCCATAGCCAACGAATTAGCGGAGCGACAAAAAGAAATAAACGGTTGGTGTGCAACTGACGAAACCATTTGCTAGGCCTTGGCAGATAAGAGTACTGCTTTGCTGAAACGTTGAGTAAGGCATAAGCCACTTCATCGATCTGAATTTCATTTTCAACAGCCTGCAGGTATTTTTTTACTTCACTCATTGGATATTAAAACATAACCCCAAAAACGGTGTTCGCGCAAAATAATTCGGGCCAAGTTTACCCTTGCCTGCATTAGCCCAAGCCGCTATCGTCAAAGTAATGTTACAACTAGCAAACGTTTTTCTTCGTGGGCTTACCTTGGGAAGTAAGTTTCTCCTTATCTTCTATCTTGCGAAGTACTTAGAACCCAGCCAGCTCGGACAATATGGCCTATTAGCCGGCGCTATCGGCTATGCACTTTATTTATTAGGGTTAGAATTCTACACTTACACGACCCGTGAATTTGTCAAAAGCCCGAAAACCGAATGGGGAAAATTTCTTAAAACTCAGGCTATCCTGACCTTTTTTATCTACGTTGTATGCCTGCCGCCGCTGGCGCTGATCTTTTTTTATGAAATTTTACCGATCGAATACATTTTCTGGTTTTACGCTCTGTTGGTTTTTGAACACCTAACCCAGGAATTTAATCGGATCTTTGTCGCTATCTCGCGGCCCTTTTTAGCCAGTATTATTCTGTTTATCCGCTCTGCTATCTGGATCTTTGCCTTAATTCCATTGATGATTTTTAACGAACCATCACGGCAGTTAAGCACCGTGTTTATGCTGTGGTTAATCGGCGCAGTCACAGCTTTAATACTTTCGCTGCTTACGGTGTTTAAATCAGGTCTTGGCGGCTGGGAGCAGAAGGCTGACTGGCAATGGATTAAAAAAGGTTTAAAAATCAGCCTGCCATTTTTAGTTTCGTCACTGGCTATCCGCGGATTATTCACGCTGGACCGCTTTTTTATCGAAAGCTACATGGGTTTAGATGTTGTTGCGGCCTACGTGCTATTTATCAGTATCGGTAACGCGATGGTGTCTTTTCTGGATTCCGGGATTTTTGTTTTTGCCTATCCGCGTCTGATCGACACGTTTGCAAAAAACAATTTAGTTTCATTCGCAGAACAGCTCAGAAAACTCTTCCGAAAAGTTTTAGTCATTATCACTGTGTTCAGCTTATCCAGCTATCTTATCTTAAGCCCGGTTCTAAAACTCTTAGGGCGCGACCAGTATGCTGAGCAGAGCTGGATATTTCCGTGGATTATGACCGCGCTTTCGGTTTTCTGTCTGGGGCAAGTGCCTCAGTATGCACTGTATGCGCAAAACCGTGACCGAACTATTATTGCCGGTCACGTATTAAGTTTTATCATATTTCTGATGGTCACTTTTATCATCGGCTTAGGCAATAAAAACTATGCCGTTATCAGCGGCTTAAATATCTCGTTAATTTTTGGTGCGCTCTGGAATTTGTATTTTCTTAAACAAAAACTACCAAACCGTTAAACCACCATCGACAACTATATTTTGTCCAGTGACATACGATGCACTATCGGAGGCCAAAAACACCAATGCCCCGACCATTTCCGAAGCCTGCGCCATTCTGTTTAGTGGTACTCGCGCAGAATATTTATTTTTAAAGACATCATTCTGCCCGCTCTCGACACCACCTGGAGTCAGCGTGTTTACACGGATTCCGAGATGCCCCCAGTATGCGGCCAGGTAATTTGTTAAGCCGATGACCGCGGCTTTCGAGGCTGAATACACCGCTGGCGAACTGATCTGGCGATCTAAATATCTTGAGCCTTCGTAGATTCTCTGGTCCGGACCGACAATCCCATAAATCGATGCTGTTTGAATAATACTACCTTTGATCTTTTTATCGATCATATGCTTACCGACATGCTTAGACATTAAAAACATGGCATCGATATTAACATTCATTATATCTTTCCAGGTTTCTAATTTGAAATTTTCATAGGGCTGAAAAAAATCATCTAGCGAACGGCCCTTCGATGCTGCGTTATTATGGAGAACATGAATCTCGCCAAAGTCCGCGTAAATTTTTGCCAGGACGGCAATAACGGCATTTTCATCGGTGATATCGCAGGCGTATCCTTTGATCTTTGTTTTATATTTTTCTGCTAGCTTCTTTGCCAGCTCATCTAAGCCTGTTTGCTGTAGATCAATCATCGCCAGATTTGCGCCGGCAGCAACTAATCCTTCACAAAAAACCTGACCAAGAATACCGGTAGCCCCGGTGATTAAAATGTTTTTCCCGTTCAAATTAGTTTGATTCATTTTTTCTTTTCTCCATCAGGTATGAAACAATCTCAAAATCGAACTGGCTGTCGATATCAATAGATCGCTCTTCTGGCATTTCATAAATAATCGTACTTGGCTGGATAACTTTTGTCGAATTCAGCAGATTCTCACGCGACCAAATATAGATCGATGCATTCATATCAAAACAGACCGGTGCATCCTGGCGGCGTAAAATCGGTTTAGCAGGTTTTCCCGCCAATTCTACAAAGCCCTGCTCGGTCTGCTGGACAAGGTTGAAGTAAGGTGACCTACGGGCCCGCATCCCGGTAATGAGGTTACTTGCATCCTTTCGATCTTCAAACATTTTTACGCTGTTAACCAGATCTTCAACCGAACGCAGGGGCGAAGTGCAATCCAGGTCCACTGCAGTATCGAAAGTCAAACCTGACAGCTTTTCAGATTCAATAAAACAATGCTGGATAACCGGAAGTTTTGCTGCCGTGTCGGTGGCTAATTCATCTGGTCTTTTAATCGCAAAATTAACGCCATACTCTTTGGCCACTCTTAAGATATCATCCGAATCCGAACTTACGCTGATCACATCAAAAAGTTTTGATTTTTGTGCCTGTAAAATCGTATGGGCAATCAGCGGTAGACCCGCTACAAGTTTGATGTTTTTATTTTCGACACCTTTTGAACCACCGCGGGCGCAGATACTGCAAATTCTTTTCATAACGTTTTCCAGACTTTATCTTTATTGGCGGCAACAGCTGCCTGCATACATTTCATCAGCTCCAGCGCTTCAGTGTAACTCGTTAATTGTGAACCCTGCTGGTTTAAGATATCTTCAGACATGCGTAAGTATGTGTCTTTACCGTCAGAAGCAATACTGACTTCGTCAGAGTTTTTATAAACTTTTTGTGCAATTAGATCGACTTTGTAGGTGGTCTCGTCGGTATTTACGATGATAAACCTCTGGGTAATCCGGTCCAGGTAATTCAATTGAACTGTTGCCATCTGGCAGTTCTCATATTTTACCAGCAATCCACAGGTATCCATTGAACTTATTTCGAGATGACTGAAATGCCCGTTAACACTGAACACGCCTAGCGCCCTACCAAATAACCACTGGCAGTAGTCAAGCTCATGACTGAGATCAAGCAATACCCCGCCACCTTTTTCTTCGAAGGCCGAGTAGCTATATCGATAATCAACATTTTTACGCCAGGTCGGCAGATACTGCCCGACATAGACATGGGCACTGATAATTTTTTGCTTTGAGAGTTCTTTCTTTAAATATTGTAGCAGCGAATGAAAGCGAAGATTATATGAGACACGGATATTCAACCCCGTAAATTTTGCATCTTCTTTAACTGTTAAATCAAAGATCGGTTTTTCAACAACAACCAGCCCGGAAAACTGCATATCTGCCAAAACTGATAAATCAGCCAGATGCCGGCTGGTCTCAGTGCAGATAAAAACCACATCCGGAGAAAAATCAGCAACCCCTTCCGCCAGAGTGGCAAATGTTTTTTCTTCACCTTCAATTTGCCGGCGCGAAACAATCGCCACCGGGCATTTTAGTTTTCTGAAGTTAGCGGCATGTCTTTGTCCGATAGATCCAAAACCTACAATCAGTACCTTCTTCATTAAAAGACCTTCTTAAAATCTAATTGCGCTTGGTTAAAGTCATCACGCTGACCAACATCCATCCAATATTCATGAATCGGAAATACCCCGGCAATACCTTTTTTCTGGTCGATCATCTTATTAAACAGACTAGGCATATCAAAATATGTTTGCGCAGGAATTAACTGCAGCAATTTACAGTCTAGAATGTAAACACCGGCATTAATAAAAAAAGACTGAATCGGCTTTTCTACGATGGAAGTAATCACCTGATCATTCACATTGACCACACCAAACGGCACCTGAAAATCGTACTTTCTCACACACATAGAAGCCTGGTAATTGTTCTTATTATGATGATTAAGCAGTTGAGTAAAATCAACTTTGGTTAGCACATCACCGTTCATCACAAGCAACGGCAATTCATTCTTAGGCGAAAAAAGACTTAATGCACCGGCTGTGCCTAAGCGCTCTTTTTCACGAATATAATTAATCGTTACACCGAAATCTGCACCGTCTTTAAAATAGTTTTCAATGATCTCAGCCTTGTAGTTAACCGAAATAACAAAATCATGAAAACCATGTTCTTTTAGATTATTTAAAACGACTTCTAAAATCGGCTTATCACCGACTTTTAGCATCGGCTTAGGACAATCGGCTGTTAACTCACCTAGACGCTGCCCAAGACCACCGGCCATTAAAACAACGGTATTTGCTTTTTGCTTACGACTTTCAAAATCACTGGAAAGAACAATATCAACCACTATGCCACTGGCATCGAGCAGAGGAATCTGTGTGATCTTTTTGTCTTTCATCATTTTTTCGACCTGATCCAGCGAGGTTCCCTGCAAAAATGATTTCGGCGCTTTGTTCATGATCAACTGAACCTGGTCGTTTATCGAAATATTATTAATCAACCCGCGGCGGATATCACCGTCGGTCACCGTTCCGAGAAGTTTTCCGTCCTGATTAACCACGAGTGCAATTTTACTGGCGTCATTTTCAATGATCTTCATGGCATTTAGAATCGGATCAGCGGCATTTACAAATAAAGATTTAACGTTCTTGATCATAGAATTTTTTTCTCACTGTAATGTTAGAAATCTGCGCGTCGACTAAATGTTTGATCGCCACCGCCGTGTCACCTTTTCCGTACGGGGATTCACAAACCGTCTTAGCCTGTTTAAAAGCGATGGCTTTGTTCAATGCTGCCGCGATAGCTTCCGGAACCAGCGGCACATCAATCACTGAATTTCCGCGCAAGCGTCCTTTCTGACGATCGCCGACATTTACGGTCGGCACCTGCAGCGCCGGCGCTTCGATAAGCCCGCTTGAAGAGTTACCGGCAACACCTGTCACCAGACTCATCAAACTTAAGTAACGAAGATGTCCGAGGCTGTCATATCCTACGGCGTGCTTTGGGTTAGCCTTAATAAAATTATGCAGCTCTTTAAAAATAACGTCGTTACCGGGATCTGCATTCGGCATCGTAAATACAAACAAGCTATCCGGCTGGGTTTTTATGAATTCAGCTACACCTTGCAGAAAGGCTTTAACCTGCTCCACTGCGGACAAATCCGAAATAGTCTCCGGATGAAAGGTTGTCAAAAATGTGTATTTTTTAAATTGAAAATTAAGATTGTTTTCCAGCTCGTCCTGTGACCACTTTTTAAGATGAATAATGTTATCTACCCCTAAAGCGCCGACATTAAACACAAGCTTTGGCTCTTCGCCTAATTGCAAGACCCGGTTTTTATGAACCTCAGCCGAAGTAAAATGCATAGCCGCTATTTTAGTAATGCAGTGTCTGAAAGAATCATCGATAGCACCTTCTGTAATCTCACCACCATGTAAATGCGCAAGCGGCGCTCGCATCAGCTGGCATGCAAAAGCAAAGCTTAAAGCCTCAAACCGGTCACCGAGCACAAAACACAGATCGGGCTTATAGGCGTTTAAGACTTTTGCGTACTGTTGCACAGCAAGTCCTGCAGACTGGGCAACATCTAAATCCGCATCGGCATTTAAGCCGATATCTTCTTTAAATTTGATCGGATAACCATCGGCTTCAATTTCTTTATAAGTCTCACCGTATTTTTTTGATAAATGTGTTCCGGTGGCCAAGATCTCGGTCTGATAATGGCTATCTGACCTAAACTGGGCAATCAAACGCGACAGAATACCGTAATCAGCGCGTGTGCTAGTAAAAAACAGCACTTTCTTCATATTAAATCACCTTCAGCATAATCTTTAGCTGCGGTTTGACCTATAACTTCATGCCATTTCATCGGTGAAATACCGGTGCCAGGACGCGCTGTTGTAATATTGGCTTCGGTTAACACTTCGCCTTTTTTAATGCTTTTTGCCGCCACGATAGATTTACGTGCCACCGCGCGGTTTTTAAGTTCGCTCTCGGTTGGCTTTTTTTCAGAGCGGCCCAAGGCGAGCTCAATATTTCTGACGGCCTGAACCATTTGTTTTAATTCCTGCGGTTCAAGTGAGGCCTTATGGTCGGGCCCCGGCATGTCGCGGTCTAAGGTAAAATGCTTTTCGATCACGCGTGCACCAAGGGCCGCAGCCGCAATCGGAATCTCGATTCCCAAAGTGTGATCAGAATACCCGTAAGCGGTATGTAACGCTTTACCCATTTCAGCCATCGAACGAAGATGCACATCTGAGGGCTTGGTCGGATAGTCGGTGTTACAGTGAAGCACCGTTAGCTTTTCTCTTGCTAAACCTGCTTTAACTAGCGCATCGGTCGCGGCTTTTACTTCAGAAAGCTCAGCCATACCTGTTGACACGATGGTGGGCTGATTTAAACGCCCGATTTTTTCCAGGTAAGGAAGATTGGTTATCTCCCCGCTCGGGATTTTCCACAAACCCAGCTTTAACGAAATTAAAAAATCTAAACTTTCAAAATCAAAGGCCGTAGATAAAAAACCGATGCCGAGCTTTTTACACTCGTTCATCAAAACAAAATGATCATCATAAGAAAGCTCAAGTTTTTGTAACATCGCTAATTGCGAAGTATCAGATGAGTTCAAATTTTTATTCTGATAGTCAGCTGTCTTTGCTTCTTTAGTTGCCAGTTTGGCTGCTTTAAAGGTCTGAAATTTGACGATATCGGCATTAGCTTCATGAGCTTTATGAACCAGTTCAAGAGCGATTTTAAGATCGCCGTTATGGTTTACGCCCGCTTCAGCAATAATTAAAACCTTATCCACGAAAAAAACTCCCTGCCGGTATAACTTTGCCGGCATCGATCGTGATCCCCTGTAAAGTCACAGCCTGACTTCCTAAAAAAACCGAATCCTGTACCGTTACGTTGCCGTTTACTATCGCGCCGGTTGAAATATGACAAAAATCCAAAACTTTGGCGTCGTGCTCGATTAAGGCTTTGCTGTTAACAATGCAGTGTGCGCCGACGACGGCTCCGGCATTTACCAGTGCATCATGCATAACAATTGTCCCGGCACCGATCTTCGCGTGTCGAGAAACATAAGCGCGGGAAGAAACCACAGTGGCAAACTGAGCTTTTAAGGCCACAAGGTTTTTGTAAATCTTCTTCCGGATATCAGCAGATTTAATTTGGCCTACGGTAATTAAGAATTCTGAATCCGAAGAAACATACTTTGCAACTTCCTCATCACCACCCAAAACCGGATAACCTAATACAGTCTGACCTTTTTTCTCCGGCACATCAAAGATACCGGCGATTTTGTAAACGCCAGTGCTCTCGATCACATCAATACACGAAACACAGTGGCCGCCACCACCTACCAGGTAGATTTGTTTCATGCTTTCTCCTTACGATATCCGCTCGGAATATTGACGAGACGGTCTTGAATAAAGCGGGCCTGACTTAGATCAGTCGTTTGTGCGTTTTTAAAGGCCGGCAAATGATTCATCAGCTCCCAGATTGGTCTGGTCATTACACCGTTACTGTTTGTAAACTTAAGTAACTCGTCACGCTGCTCACGGTTTTTTAGCATGATTGCATTAAGCCAATAATTAGATTTTGAATCTTTAGGTTCTTCAATAAACTTAAACTCAGTATTTTTGAAAAACGTTTTGTAGGCCTCTGCCGTTTTACGTTTGTTATCTAAGATTTCGGTCAGATATTCCATTTGTGCAACACCAAGGGCTGCATTGATATTTGGTAAACGATAATTATAGCCGACCTGATCATGCACAAAATCCCACTGGTGCGGATTTTTCGCCGTCGTCGTTAAATGCTTGGCTTTTTTAGCCAAGGCTTCATCGGCCAGTAAAATCATGCCGCCACCACCGGTGGTTACCGTCTTGTTACCGTTGTAACTTAAAATAGAAATATCACCATAGGCACCGGTGTGTTTGCCTTTATAAAAACTTCCGAGCGACTCTGCCGAATCTTCGATAAGTGAAATATTAAACTTCTTACAGATACGCTTGATATTTTCGAGATCAACCGGATGACCGAAGACGTGCATCGGCACACAGGCCTTTATTCTGCGTCCGGTATTTTTATTATAACAATAACCATCATTACGAACTTCAGCATTCTTGGTCAAAAATTCTTCAAGCTTAACCGGGCACATGCCTAAACGCTCAAGCTCACTGTCGACAAAAATAGGATGCGCTTTACAGTAAGCAATCGCATTTGCCGTTGCAACGAACGTTAAAGCCTGGGTCAGGATTTCATCGTCTTGCTGGACATCGCATAAAATTAAAGCCATGTGCAGAGCCGCTGTCCCATTTACACAGGCTACAGCATACGGAATTCCGGTGTATTCAGCGGTCACTTTTTCAAAACGACCGACAAACTCACCGACCGAAGAGACAAACGTCGAATCGATACATTGTTCAGTGTATTTTTTCTCGTTACCCTTAAATACAGGTTCATGCAGACCGATAAAGTCTTTTCCTGGATAAAGTGTTTTTACAAACTGAACAATATCGTTAAACATTATATAAACCAGCCTTATATTTTTTCAGATTTTCTTTATTGGTAAACCAAGACACCGTTTCAGTTAAGCCCGCCTCGATACTGTACTTCGGCGAATAATCCGTCGTGCTCTTAATCAGTTTATTATCACAGACTAATCTGAACACCTCTGAATTTTTTGGACGTATTCTTTGTTCGTCGACTTTTAGCTTGGCATTGGTTTTCATGATTTTCTGGATCAACTCAAAAGTTTCACCGATTGAAATTTCGGTATTGCTACCGATGTTAATCGACTGCCCTGTGGTTTTATCACTGCCAGCAAGTGCAATTAACCCGTCGCAGGTGTCTTTGACAAAATTAAAATCACGTGTCGGCGTCACATCACCTAAATTAATTTCGGTAAAGCCGTTTGCCAGCTGTGAAATGATTGTCGGTATCACGGCACGGGCTGATTGTCTTGGGCCGTAAGTGTTAAACGGGCGCGCGATACACACTGGCATCTCAAAGGCATTATAGTAACTCATCGCCATCGCATCCGAACCGATTTTTGAAGCACTATACGGCGATTGCGGCTGCATTGGATGTTTTTCATCAATCGGCACGTACTGGGCGGTGCCATACACTTCACTTGTTGAAGTCTGAATAAATTTTTGTACGTTATTTTTTAATCCGGCCTGGCACATGTTCAAAGTGCCGGTGACATTTGTTTCAACATAACTTTGTGGCGCAACATACGAATACGGAATTGCTATAAGTGCGGCTAGATTAAAAACCACATCAACGTTTTCGCTGATTTTGTGACAAAGAAAAGGGTCACGGA
Organism: Bdellovibrio sp. SBM16; assembly: GCF_056175625.1. Lineage (NCBI taxonomy): Bacteria > Pseudomonadati > Bdellovibrionota > Bdellovibrionia > Bdellovibrionales > Pseudobdellovibrionaceae > Bdellovibrio > Bdellovibrio sp. SBM16. Next base: position 52,483 of record NZ_JBJKJG010000012.1, read on the forward strand.
TATCACCTAAAACAATTTCCATATCTTTGGCGTACTCCGAATGGTCTAACCAACCCCACGAGCCCTGCGAATTGTAAATCGCCAATGCACGGACATTATATCCTTTTTGTACAAGTGTTTCTGCCAAGTGCGAACCGATAAACCCATCAGCTCCTGTTACAAGCACGCGTGAGTTTTTTTTCATATATTTCTCCTAGTCACAAAGTCATCAAAATGCTACCCCTTTAGTTTACCTATCAGACACATAAATTCAAGGTTGACTTGTCATCGTGCGCTGCTAGCTTATACAACATGCTAAACAGTCAATTTAACAACGCGAACCCTCGCAAATCACTGGTCGAGGCTCTAGAGATTACTCTTCATTCAGACAAAACTTCTGATTTTTCGCGCGTGACAGACTATTGCCACTTGTTCAAAAGCTCCAACGAACTGGCCGATAAAATCATGGCAAAATACAAACAGTATGTCGTGATCGGCGTTGGCGGAAGCTCAGCAGGTCCACGCTGTATTTCCGAATACAGCAAAACTGAATCAGTGTTGTTTATCGACAACGTCGATTCAGTAGAGTTAGAATATCTTTTAGGCAAAATCGCACTAAAACTGACTGAAACAGCCTTCATTTTCATCTCTAAAAGCGGAACAACCGTTGAAGTCCTGTGGAATTACGCAACCCTTGATAACCACTTCAGACAGAAAAATCACAACATCATCGAACACTCGTTTTTCATCACCGAGCCAGTTAACAACCCTTTAACAGCACTGGCTAAAAAACATAACCGCCCGACACTAGACATCCCTGTTTCAGTGGGTGGGCGTTATTCTGTATTAACACCGGTAGGCCTGCTGATTGCCAGATTCTGCGGCTTAAATATCGATGACATCCGCCTGGGAGCCCAGACCGCATTAGCTGACAAGAATAAAGTCATCTCTATTTGTGAGCAGTTTACCCAGTCTTTCGAGAAAAAAGAGAATATTACACTGTTCTGGTTCTATAATTCCAATTTTCGCTGGTTTGGCTCTTGGCTGCAACAACTATGGGCTGAGTCATTAGGCAAACAAACACAACGTAACGGGAAGCCCGCTCCGCCGCTAAGCACACCGATGATCGCCATCGGCTCTTGCGACCAGCACTCGATCCTGCAACAGGTGGCGCACGGCCCAAAGGATAAATATGTTTGCATTTTCGGTTTCAAATCTGCCGAACTATGCAAGCACACGGTTAACAACATCATTTTTGACGAAATACAATTTATGCAAGGACGCAACTACGGTGACCTAATCGCCTGCCAGTCAAAAGCGACCTACGAAGCCTTAAAGCAAAACGGCGTATCCTGCGATTTTTTCAATATCGACGATATACACAAATCAAAGGCTCTGGGGTATTTGTTTATGTTCTTTCAGATTGTCGTGGCCACCTTAGGCGAACACGAAAATATCAACGCTTTCGATCAACCAGGCGTTGCCTTAGGAAAAGAAATTACTCTGAAAATGCTAAAATCAAACTAGAATTAGCGGTAACGAATCGTTCCCGCTTCAACTAACATCACCTCAAGCGCATAGCATAGAGTGTGATAGAAAATCGCGTGGCCTTCTTGAATGCGGGCCGTGTTTGGACCGTTCATAATCACATTTAAATCGGCCATACTTTCTTTAAGGGCAACACCGCCGTCTTTACCGGTAAGGCAGATTGATTTTGCACCGATTTTTTTACAGATCGGAAAACAGTTAATAATATTTTTTGAGTTTCCTGATGTGGTAATTCCCAGGAATACATCACCTGGTTTAGCTAAAGCTTCAACCTGGCGGCTAAAGATATCGTCATAACTAAAATCATTACCGGCTGCTGTAATGATTGAGGTATCGACCGTTAATGCGACTGCGCGCAAAGGATCGCGGTTTTTATTTAATTTTACAACCAACTCTGCTACTAAATGCTGGGCATCCGCCGCCGAACCACCGTTTCCGGCAACGTATAAGGTACCACCGGCTTTTAAACTCTCAGCAATCATTTTTGCGGTTGCCTCAAAGGCTTGCAGTAATTTTTGATTCTCTAAAATGGACTGGATGTTTTGTAGGGCTTCGTTAGCTTCTTTTTTTAATAATTCTTGCAGTGCTACCATGACTACATTTTACCTTTGATGAATTTCAAAAGTCCATCTCTAAGTTCTGGTCTCTCTAAACCTAATTCTATATTAGCCATTAAATAACCCAGCTTATCGCCAACATCAAATCGGCGCGAATCAAAGCTATAAGCCATTAAATCCGACGTTTTACTAAGTAAATTCATCGCATCAGACAACTGCCATTCGCCGTTATAACCAGGCTGAATGTCATTTAGGTGCTTCATGATCTCGGCCTGAAATACGTAGCGGCCTGGCAATGCCCAGCGCGAAGGAGCCACATCGGCTTTAGGCTTTTCGATTACACCCTGCACTTTCAGGCCGGCGGCCAGATCCTGCGCGGAAGAATTTTTAAACTGCTCACCTAAATCAACAATGCCGTATTTATGAGTATCCTTGGCATCTACCGGAAGCACCCACACACCGCTGTTTTGTCGTTGTTCACAGTTCTTAATTAGGTGATGGGTGACATTGTGTTTTTGCTCATTGGCAATGGTGATTTCGTCGCCCAACAAGATAGCAAAAGGTTCATTGCCGATAATGCTTTCTGCACACTTTACTGCATGCCCTAACCCGAGAGCGGCCTTCTGACGAATGGAAATAATATTGGTGTTGTTTCTGATGTTTTCAATCTGCTTTAAAACATCACCCTTACCGTCTTTAATCAGCTTATCTTCAAGCTCATAACTGACATCAAAAAAATCTTCAATCGCAGTTTTTCCGCGTCCTTGAATAATAATAATATCTTGGATACCTGCCTGTACGGCTTCTTCGATGACGTATAAAATGGCCGGCCGATCAACAATAGGCAGCATTTCTTTGGGAACAGTTTTTGTTGCCGGAAAAAAACGAGTGCCTAATCCAGCCGCAGGAATAATTGCTTTTCTTACTTTAGCCATGAACATTAAATTGCCTTGAGTTTCAATTTTGAGCAAGCAATACTACCGGTATGTTAAGTTACTTTTTGGCCGGCGTGACAATTGGACCGGTTGTGTCACAGACATTGCTAGACTTGATGATGCTTTTGATCTTCGTCTGTTTCGCTAAAGAAGCTGTTGCTCAAAAATTTAAAAACTTTTTACCTCTGCGTAAACCTTATTTATTTGAATACGGCTTTAGCTTTTACGTGATCGCCATAGTTGCAGGTCTGTTAATTTTGGGCGTTACAGACTCTGAAGCGTGGCGCCGACTTTACCGTTTCTATTGGATTATTAATTTCTATCTTCTTATCTGGGCCTTTACCCGCTACGAAATCAATCTGACCAAACTTGTTAAGTTTTTCTCATGGGGATTTATTCTCCCTAATATCTATGCGATTGTATGTACGTTGTACGGTTATGACTTCTTACGCAAAGAGGCGATCATCGGTTTTCGTTTGACCGGTTTATTAGATAGCGCGACCTATCATGCTCACGCCAACGGCCTTATTTTTATTTTCTTTCTGGTGTTACTGTTTTTTAAGTTCAAGAACTTATCCCGCTTCTATCAAAGCCTTTCACTCTTGGCCGCAGCGCTGATGGGGCTAGGCATTTTCATGACCTTTACTCGCGGCATCTGGCTAAGCCTGACCGTTACCGCAGCCCTGTTTTTATTATTTCACAGCCGCAAACTGTTTCTTGTCGCCCTGACAACCGGGCTTTTAATTCTGGCAGCCGCCTACACCACCTCCCAGAATTTCCGTTCACGGGTCGAACATTCCATGCAAACTAAAACTGCCGACGAACAGCGCTGGAATATCTTAAAAATCCACTGGCTGATGATCGAAAAATCTCCGCTGTTAGGGATCGGCTATGCCAATAATCTTTCTCACACCCCACCAGAAACGTGGAAGCAATACGGTTTCGATTACATTCCGCATGAGCATATTGATTCTCATGCCCACAACCAACTCCTGAATGTCTTTGCCACAACCGGCCTGTTAGGACTGATTCCATTTGCTCTGTTTTATTTCTGGTTTTTGGTAATGAATGTTAAACTTACGCTAAAATTTAAACGCCAGAATCTTCACAGTTTTTATGTTCTATCAGTAGCTTGTTTAGCGGCGCAGCTTGAATTTTTTATCGCTAATTTGACTGATGTTGGCTTTGAATATACCAAAATCCGCTCACTGATACTTTTGGTTTGGGCCCTGGTCTTCTGCCTATGGCAAAACCGGATAAAAATATCCCAGGCCACCCCTGAATAGGGTGTGTGTAGTTATCTCCACACATAATTAATAATTTGTAAGATCTCTGAATTCCCAGTAATCGTGTAGCCATGAAAACCCTGCTTTTTGTATTCGGAACCCGCCCGGAAGCTATCAAAGTTGCTCCTCTTATTTTAAAACTCAAAAAAAGTCCCAACCACCGCGTACTCGTTTGTTCGACCGGTCAGCACCGCGAAATGCTAAAACCGCTGTTAAGTTTTTTCAATATTACCCCGGATTTTGATTTAGACCTGATGCAGCCCGGACAAACGCTGACAGCTCTTTCAAGCCGGCTAATGACAGGACTACAGCAAATCATCGACCGTCAGCACGCTAGCCACCCGATCGATCAAATTCTCGTTCAGGGCGATACGACCAGTAGTTATATCGGCGGCTTGGTGGCATTTTATAACAAAATAAAAATCATTCACCTTGAAGCCGGTCTCAGATCGCATGATATCTACTCACCGTTTCCGGAAGAGTTTAACCGCAAAGCTCTCTCGCTGATAGCCAACACTCATCTGGCACCGACTGAAGAAGCCAAGAACAATTTAATCCGCGAGAATGTGGCTTCAGAGAAAATCTTTGTCACCGGCAACACCGGTATTGATACATTGTTCGAAGTCAAAAACCAGATTCAGAATTCAATTGAACTAACTCAAGCCTTTAATGATAGGTTTAAATATTTAACCCCGGATAAAAAGCTGATCATAGTCACCTTACACCGCCGTGAATCTTTCGTGAAAAACCTAAAAACAGTTATGACCGGAATTCTCGAGCTTGCCAAAAGAGATGACATTCAGTTTATCATCCCTTTACATCTGAATCCGACTGTTAGACAAACAGCAAGCGAGATCTTTTCGGACTGTCCTGCAAATGTTCATTTAACTGAGCCGATCGACTACATCCCGTTTGTGTATTTAATGAACCGTTCACATTTTATTATTACGGACTCCGGCGGAATTCAGGAAGAAGCTCCGTCTCTGGGAAAACCGGTGTTGATCGCCCGTGAAAACACTGAACGGCCGGAAGCTATTGCCGCCGGCACTTCAAAACTTGTTCCTCTTGAAAAAGACGCATTTATTGCGAGCGTCAATGAGCTAATGGATAACGAACAGGTTTATCAAACCATGGCCAAAGCCAAAAATCCATTTGGTGATGGCCGTGCCTGCGAACGAATTGTAGAACTCATCTAGCCAAAACGGCCGGTGATGTAATTCTCGGTCTTTTCTTCCTTCGGATTAGTGAACACCTGCGAACTTTCGCCGAATTCAATCAAATCACCCAAATACATAAATGCGGTGTAATCAGAGGCACGCCCGGCTTGGTGCAAGTTATGAGTCACCATTAAAATCGTAACTGATTTTTTTAGTTCTCCGACCAGCTCTTCGATATGTGCCGTTGAAATCGGATCTAGCGCCGAGGTCGGTTCATCCAGTAAAAGAAGTTCTGGCTCAGTCGCAAGTGCCCGTGCGATACAAAGACGTTGCTGCTGACCACCTGAAAGAGCTGAAGCCGAAGCTTTTAAACGATCATTCACTTCGCGCCAAAGGCCGGCTTTTTTTAGCGAATCCTCGACCTTATCGTCGATATAGGATTTCTTCTTAATGCCGCGGATTTTTAAACCGTAGGCCACATTTTCATAAATCGATTTCGGAAATGGGTTAGGTTTTTGAAAAACCATGCCGACTTTCATACGCACTTCTAACGGATCTACTTCATTCGACAAAATATCAAAGCCTGACGGCTGTAAAATAATTTTACCTTCGTACTTAACCGCGCCATAAAGATCATGCATACGGTTAAAACAGCGCAGTAATGTTGATTTACCACAGCCAGATGGTCCGATCAGTGCGGTAACACTGTTTTCAAAAACCGGAAGACTAACCGAATTTAAAACTGGCCTAGGCGCCGCTTTATCATAACTAAACGTAAGATTTTTAACTTCGGCTTTAATATTTTTCATAGTTCAACTACGTCTCCTCGGCGTTGGCCGGTTACCATTTGTATTTCTTCCTGAAACGATAACGGATAAGAATAGCAAGTGTATTTAAAACAAGAGTCATCGTGAGCAACACGATACCGGCAGCAGCAGCATTGACATGAAATTCTTCCTGCGGGCGCGACACCCAGTTAAACATCTGAATCGGAAGTACCGTGTATGAATCCATTAACCACTGCATACTCACATACGGAGCTTCAGCCATCACCGGCGGCGTCGGTAAAAAGGCAATAAATGCCACTGCACCTACGGCTAACAACGGCGCCGTTTCTCCGATCGCCCGCGATAGCGCGATCACCACACCGGTCATAATACCACCAAAACTGTAAGGAAGAATATGATTGCTCACCGTCTGCCATTTGGTCGCACCCAGGGCATAGCTCGCTTCACGGATGTGGTTCGGGATGGTTCTGATCGCTTCACGTGTGGTCACGATAATAATCGGCAGAATCAATAATCCCAAAGTCATACCCGCAGTTAAAATACTCTGTTTCAAACCGAACTCGTAAACAAAAAGCGATAACGCCATAATCCCGTAAATAATCGACGGAACCCCGGCCAGATTTAAGATATTTAGCTCGATCACCCGCGACATCCAGCCTTTTGAAGCATACTCTTCAAGATAAACTCCGGTGGCCACTCCTAACGGAATCGCCAAAAGCGCGGTCACAAGCACAACACATAAACTTCCTACCCAGGCCGCGTAAATCCCGGCACGGGCCGCAAAACGCGAAGGAAAACTAAAAAAGAAATCCTGATTTAAGCGCGGTACACCGGTCTGGGCCATATCTAAGATAAGCGTAATTAAAATTAAAAAAGCGCCGAGCAGCACAAATAAGCCGACAATGAAAAACACCACATCCTGGGCTTTTAAAAAGCGGATATGCTGCATTAATCTTGCATTGGTATTGGCAGACATCTATTTCACCTTTTTTTCCATGCGGTGACGGATCGTCTGACCGATAATATTAAATGTTAATGTAAAGAGTAATAAAACTAAACCGCAGACATAGATCGTTCGGTACCCGACACTGCCCTGCGGAAGATCGCCCTGACTAACCTGCACGATATAGGCTGTTAACGTCTCAGTCGGACCAAACGGGTTAAAACCAAATTTAGGTTCTAATCCGGCCGCGATGGCCACAACCATCGTCTCGCCCACGGCGCGCGAAATCGCCAACACAAACGCCGAAGCAATGCCAGAAAAAGCTGACGGGATAACCACACGAAACGATGTCTGAAATTTGGAGGCCCCTAAGGCGAGACTTCCTTCACGCAAGCTGAGCGGTACAGCCCGCATTGCATCTTCTGACAGGGAACTGACATAGGGAACAATCATGATTCCCATCACAAGGCCGGCACTCAACGCATTAAAGCCTGAAAGATCAGGAAAGATTTTTTGTAGAAACGGCGTTACCAAAAGCATGGCAAAATACCCGTAAACCACGGTAGGTACGGCAGCCAATAGTTCTAAGAGTGGTTTGGTAAACTCGCGCACACGGCTTGAAGCGTATTCACTTAAAAACACCGCCGTAATCACCCCAAAAGGCAGCGCCACAAAAAGCGCAATAGTCGTAGTCAGTAAGGTTCCAGAAACTAATGCCACAATACCGTACTTGGCATTTTCAAAAAGCGGCGTCCATTCGGTTTCAAATAAAAAATCCTTGAAGCCTACTTCTTTAAAAAACGGGAACGCTTCGGTCAAAAGCGTATAAACGATAAAAAACGTGATCAATACCGAACTTGCAGCTGCCAAAAACAGCAGAAGTTCAATAAATTTTTCAGTCAGCTGTCGTCTAAGTTTATACTTCATAATTAGTTACGACCGTAGTCATCCGAATATCTGACGATATCGTCTTCACCAAAGTACGAACCGACCTGCACTTCGATAAACTCGACGGCTGCGTTTGAATTATTGATAATCCGGTGTTTCGCTCCCTGAGGAATAAAAATATGTTCACCGGTTTTTAAAGGCACTTCTTTGTCATTTAATAAAACTACAGCCTCACCTTTAACGATGATCCAGTGTTCAGAACGCTTGGCGTGCGACTGGTAAGAAATCTTCTGACCGGCATCAACCCGGATAACCTTGGATTTGTAATAATCCTGATCCTTTAAAATTTCAAACTTACCCCATGGCCGGTTCTCAAACACATGCTCTTCGGTAATGTGCGGGTTAGTGACTTTTAAACGATCAACGACATCTTTTACTTTTTGTGATTCATTTTTCTTACAGACTAAAAGCGCATCGGCGGTATCAACCACCATCAGATCTTCAACTCCGACAAAACTGTAGGTTTTGTTATCCATGGCATAGACTGAATTGTTTTTGCTTGAAACCTGAATGTTATGCGCTTGCGGTTTGGTCTGTGTGTGCTCACGGATATCCATTAACGAATCCCACGAGCCTAAGTCAGACCAGCCGATATCGCAGGTTACGCACATGAGTTCCGGCGACGTTAACTTTTCTAAAATCGCATAATCAATCGAGATATTTTTAATATCTTTATAAACTTCATTTAAGTTTGATAAATCCGGCTTTAAGGCCTCTAGCTGATTCCAGAGTTCCGGCTCCAGCTTTTTAAAGTGCTGGATCATGTTTTCAACTTTAAAAATAAAAATTCCGGCATTCCAGAAATAGGTGCCGGCATTTAAAAACTCGTTTGCTTTTTGAACTGACGGCTTTTCATGAAACTTTAAAACTTCGGTGGTTTTTTGTGTACCGATGGCGCGATTTTGCACCTGAATATAACCAAAGCCTGTTTCGGGATGATCTGGTTTGATACCAAGAACCACGACCGCACCCTGGCTGGCCGTTTTGGCTGCTACACCCAAGGCATCGTGAAATGCTTTTTCGTCCAAGATTAAATTGTCTGACGAAAAAACTCCGACAACCTGATCAAGTTTATTTTGAAACTCTAAATATTTGCAGACTAAACCAATTGCGGCCGCCGTATTACGCGGTGTCGGCTCATAGAGTACTTTTTCGATATCAAAACCGTTTTTACGAATATCAGCTTCGGTTAAATCCTGAAACTTGATGTTTGTAACAATAAGATTTTTGCCATACCGTTTAAGGCGATTTAGCGTCAGTGTATGTAGTGGTTTATCTAAGAGTTCACAGAACTGTTTGGGAAATTTTGAACGCGAAACTGGCCAAAGACGAGTTCCCGATCCACCACTCATAATAACAGGAAGTAAATTCATGCCTTGTAATCTAAAAGGCCTAAGCCAATAGGGCAATAAACTTTTGGCTTTTTGATTGCTTAGCAAATCATAGGAACCTATTTTTGAGGCCATGGCGACACCAACGTTTGGCATGCAAAATAGACAAAACACTTACCCAGGGGGAATTTCAATGAAAATGATCATTCTATTAGCAGCTTTATTCGGTTTTACCGCTACGGCACTTGCCCAGAGCGTAACTATCCGTGGGGTCAGAGTGGCCGGAACCGGTTGTAATGAATCAACAGCATGGGCCACTACGACATCAGATGGTAAAACTCTTTCACTATTATTCGATAACTATAAGGTCGAAATCGGACAAGGTTCAGAAAATCCAGGGGCCACCAGCCTTAGAAAAAACTGCCGCGTTTTAATCGACGTCGATGTCCCACATGGTTACCAATACGGTTTAGAGCAAACTGACTACCGTGGATTTACCGCATTACCAGCCTCTGCTTATGGATTACATCGCTTTACACAAATCATCCCGGGTCAACCGATCGTGTCTGCCCGTGAAGCTCAGTTAAAAGGCCCTGTGGCTGATGACTACGCGGTTTCTGTTCGTCAAAAACCCGGTCGCGTGGTGTTCTCTCCATGCGGTCAACGTTTCCAGACGATCGAATTATTAACTGAATTACAAGTAGCTTACTTTCCAAATACTAAAGACCGTTCAATTGCCCAAATCAACTTAGACTCTGTTGATACCGGCGTGAACTCGACATTTGTTATGTCATGGAAGAAATGTAAGTAATTCTCTTAAAGATTTAACAATCTCACGGGTATCAACGTTGTTGATATCCGGTAACGGGGCATAAATGATTTTATGCCCCTTATTTTTTTCAAGCTTATTTTCTAAAGGTGCCCAGATCTTTGAGTTTTTTTCAATGCCATCATCTTCACGATATACCGCAACCAGTGGCGCTCCCAGCGCCGAAGCTAAATGCACAATCGATGTGTCCGGTGTAATGACTGCGTTTGCCAACGTCACTAACGCAGCATTAAAAGCAAAGTCTCCGCGATGTGGCACAATCCAGTTGGCGTTATGGTAGTGCTTCTTCCATTCACGCAAGATATGCAAATCCCCATCATTTCCGAAACTGATAACCAGAGAATCGAGACTTAGCTCTTCGATAATCGCCTTGGTCGTTGCAAAAGAAAAATTACGTAACCTTGCCCCGGCGAATGAATTTAAGATGATCACTTTTTTATGGCCGGCAACAAATTTTTTAGCCTCAGCGATGGCGGCTTCCGGAATATTCAGTTCGTACATATTAACTAACGGCGAAGTTGCACCGGTAATTGCGGTAAAACACTGCTGATAGCGTTCAGTCACATGTTTTTCAAAAAAACCATCCGTTATATGTTTATCGAAAAAAGCAATCTGTTCATTCTTAAAAACAATCTTGGTTTTGGCCGGCACAAAGCGCGAAAGCCACAGACTCGCCGGATCGGTAATATGGGTTGAACAGATCAACGCCTCGTACGAATGCGCACGCAATTTAAATAACAAAACAAACAAAGATATTAAGCCCTTTTTTAACGCGTACAAACGGTGCGGCGTTTTAATATAAGCGTAGACAAAAGTATTTGCCTTACGGGCTACGATATCAATTTTATAGCCGTTTTCATGGAGCGCTCTGAGAAATCCGGTGGTTGTGATGGTATCACCTAACTTACCGTCTAAACGTAACAGTAAAACCCTTTTTTCAGGCACAGCTTTAGGGCCCTCGTTTTTCTGGTTAAATAGCGCTAAAAAAAGATCTAAGCGCCACTGACGAAATAAATCGATACGGCGGTGATTAAGGCTTCTGAATTTCTGGTCTAGCTTTCGCAGAAAAGACATGACTAAATAATGACATGAAAAACTTCTTTGTTGAAATACTAAAAAAACTAATCACCACTATTTTATTCGCCGTGCTGATGTTTGTGGCCAGTTATTGTATCGTAACAGGAGAATTTCCCCCGAAAATAGCCAATTTAAAAAATGGGGTGGCCAATCTTCAGGCCCAGATAAAACAAATTAACAAAATCCGCGAGCACCAATTGGCAAAACTAGCCGCAACTACCGATCAATCCCTTGACGAATCACAAGCTGAGATCAAATACCAACAGGCTTTATTAGACAAAATCAAGGAGCTTGAAGCCCGTATAGCCCGTTTAGAGAACCAGAGCCGCTAACCCACTGTCTAGAGTTTTGACGATTTAGTAGTTTTCACACATGATCGGCAAAAATCAGCAATTCTTCTTATGACTTTGCTATAATCTGTGCAAAATGTAAGGAGTTTTATCTATGAAAAAATCAATTCTCTTATCATCGTTGTTAGCGACTATGTCACTTGCAGCCGGATGTACGAAATCACAAACTCCAGACTTCAAAAAAGATCTAGATAATAAACTTGCAGAAATAAACCGACAAAACGAGCAGCGTCTGGCTGATGTTAATGAGCTGATTAACGTTGCTACAAAATTGCAAACCGACGGCGGACAGCCTGGTAAAATCGATCTTAACGGAGTCATAGTTACTGATACCGATAAGCTGGATTCACGAATCGCTGTATCTCTGAAGGCGGGTTTAAACCGAGCAGGTGCTGCAACCGCCCTAAGTAAAGAAAGCTCTACCTCACAAACAGTTATAGCTGACGAACAAGCCGAAGATTTAAAAGCTGATTTTCAAAAGCTGCAAGAAATCAGAACTTACATCAACCTTGGCTGTGAGTTAGCTGAATCTGAAATCGCCGGCTTAAAAGATGATACGGCCAGTATCACTAAAACTGAAGCCTCTGATAGCCTGATGGCCTCACGCATTTTTATCTGCGGCGAGCATGCCTTTACTAAATTAATCACCAATATCAAAGCCAGCGAAATTATGCTAAAAGATGCAAGTGTCAACGTTAAAAAGAATATGGGTTCATTAACGTTAGAAGTTGGAACACTGGTACTAGTCGGTAAAAATAAAATCTCAAGTATCGGCACAGACGACTCAGGCTATATCTCCCGTGCCGCTGATTTATCAATATCGGTTGTAACTGAAATCTATGGCGATGGAGAATTAACTATCGCATCAAGCGGCGGTAACAACATCGCCTCACATGCAAAAAATGAAAAATAAGATGCAGCCGCTTTTTTTATTTTTTGCAATCTGGGCTTTTACCGCGCAGGTTTCAGCACAGATACTTTCGCCGAATGCGACCGAGATCGGCTTTACCTATGAAGCCACCGTTGAAGTGCCGCTCGACGAATCGTTCAGCGATTCTATTGCTGCGGCCCAGTTTCAGGCGCAGCATATGTTTGGCATCTTTGCCTCGCCGACTTTAATCGGCCGCATGGGTATTAATGCCAACTATATCCACGGCATCGGTGGACCAAAGAATCAATCAGAAATTTTAATTCTGTCTGAAGATGTTTTTGAAAAAAACCAGCAGTCCTATGTGCGCATTCGCTATAAAAACTCAGGCCAGATGATTCTACACAACAAAGCTGCCGATAAAGTGTTAAGCCGCGGCAGCTTTTCGTTACCGCTTCCGGTAAATCCATTTAAGATCTACCGCAAAAAATGCACCGATGCCCATTACGATACCTTCGGTGATTACTGGTATTTCTATGACCCATACCGTGAAGGCTGTGAGCGTTTATCTGAAGCTCCTTACGCCCAGGACGTTGAGATCACTGTTAAAAAATCAAAAACCCGTAACATCCAGCGTTCAGCAGAATTACCTCTCCTGCGCGGAAATAACGGCAATGGCGATTTATTCTCGATTTACCTGATTCACGGCTTTGCCGAAGACAAAAAAGACAAACAAGACGATGGCAGATTAAATTACCAGATGGCCCACGATTACCTGCTAGAAAAAGGTTTTAGTGTGGAGCGTTTAAAAAAGAACTCTCCTTACCCGCTTAATCTCTACAAAAAGTCAGTGAGGCTTTCAAGCGGCGAAACAATTAACATCGAAATTAAAAGTTTACTGGTTGACACCGAAATAGGCTCAACTTCAAAAGTTTTTGCCGATTTCTTTAAACAAGCCGTGGCAACGGCCGATGTGATTATTTATGAAGGCCACTCTGGTCTTGGCGGCAATTTAAATATCCCTGAACTTGAGCGCAAAGCCGGCAAATTCAAGTTTCCGAATAAAAAACAGATCTATTACTTTGATTCGTGTTCAAGCTATTCGTACTATCTGGATCATTTTAATGCTTATAAAACAAAAACCAATATTGATGTGGTGACGAACGGTTTATCATCGTACTTTCACACCTCACCGCTTGTGTTAAAAGAGTTTTTAAATTATATGATCGGTACGGATAATCGAAATTTCCAGTGGATGACAATCTTAAACAAAATGGAAAGTGTGTTAGGTAAAGAGACGTATCTAGTTAACGTCGGCGGATTATGAAATTAAAAGTTTTTCTTTCAGACAGTTTTAACCCACATTTAAACTTAGCGACAGAAGAGTGGATCTTTCACAACTTGGATCCTTCGCAGCAGGTTCTGTTTTTATGGCGCAATCACGACACCGTCGTGATCGGCAGAAACCAAAACCCGTGGTCTGAATGTAATCTCGCACAAATGAAAGCCGATAACGTGCACCTAGCCCGCAGGACAACCGGTGGCGGCGCCGTTTTTCATGACCTCGGTAATACCAACTTTACCTTTCTATCTCCCAAAGAAGCCTACAAGCGCGAAAACAATATTGCGGTCATTTTCAACGCTTTAAAGAATTTCGGCATCAGCGGCGAAGCCTCAGGACGCAATGATTTATTGATTCCGTTTCACGACGGCCCCCGTAAATTCAGCGGCAGTGCCTACCGCGAAAAACGCGATCGGGCTTTTCACCACGGAACTTTACTCTTGCACACTGATCTGACCCGGTTAGGCAATTACCTGACACCAAGCCCGAAAAAGCTTCAGGCCAAAGGTAAAGAATCGGTGCGCGCACGTGTGGCCAACCTCAATGAAGTTCACAAGGATATAAAACACGAATTCATCGTAGAGACGATGGTAAAAGCCTTTGAAGACTTCTACAATGCTAAGGCTGAAATCGTTTCACTCAATATGGAAAGCCTAAAGCAGATTCCTGAACTTAAAGAACAGTACGATAATTTAAGTGCGTGGGATTGGCTCTACGGCAATACTCTGGAATTCAGCCACAAAATGGATGAATATCTTTCCTTAGGTTTTTTTGATTTTCATTTTCAGGTGCGTGACGGCGTTATCAAAGATCTTAAGATCTTTACCGACTGTTTATACCCGCTACTCATCGAAGATCTCACCGAAAACTTACGCGGCCAGGCCTACCTTGGCGAATCGGTAAAAAAGGCCGTTGCCAAGGCCAAATTAAAATTTTCAGAGCTGGATCTAGCTTTGACAGAGCTTGAACAATGGCTCTGCCGCCACATCGAAGTCTAAGACTATTTTAAAACTGGAGCCTTTTCCACAATCCTGGTCACAAAGTTCATGGCCGATTGCTGGGCTTCATCTTCTTTCTTTGTCGTCGATTTTAATAGCATAAAGGTATGTAAATCCGAATCTGTTATCCAGACACTGGTGTTTGGAAACTGGCGGGCAACCGCCGCGATACCACGATCTGACAACACAAGACGTTTATGGTCATCAGGTGTGATTTCTCCAAACACTGTCGACATCACTTGGTCTCGGGTCGCCTGCAATAAACCAATGTTCCAATTTTTAAGGCTAGCGAAAACCGGCCCCATGTGCTGGGCCACAAAGCCATCGTTTGGATCTAAATAAAGACCCACCCGCGAAAACGCCTTTGTAAAATCATCCACTAACTGTGGAGTAAACTTTTTCCAGAATGTCGGGCCAAAATGTAAGCCCGGGCTATCGATAATCCCGACTTTTTTGGCGCGCGGAAAATATGGCTCAATGGTTTTTAAATGCACTAAGGCGCCGATGGCTCCGGCTGATGCGCCATAAACTGAAAGGCGCTCGACTTTGCCAAAATTCAGAATATTTTTTTTAGCTAAATGTTGAAATGTCAGGACAACATTGCGAAAGCCCTGATGATGAGTCGGAAACCCCTGATAATGAATCGTGTGATCTGCAGAAAACACATCACCGGTGCAATACGGCAGGTACAACGCAGAATCTTCACTGAATGGATGATCATTCCAAAAAAACATATCACTGGTCATGAAACTGTAAAACGGAACATTAGGTAGCGGGTGCATCCAGGTTCTAAATTTAATGCCGCCTAGGTCAACCCCAAAGCAGGTGCCAAAATCCCAGCAAGCACCACCACCCATAAATTCGATGAATAAATTTTTATTGCTGTTTTTTTTATCAACAAATACCGAGTAGGGTAAACCGTCTCCGCACACCGCCCCGGGGATTTCGATGCGATCCCAACTGCGTGCAAGAGTTGTTTGAGTAACTAAACTTACAAGAGCAAAAATGGCGATAAAAGATTTCATATACAAAAAGCCTAACCATAAAAAAACAATTAGACTAGTATTTTTGCTCTACTCGCAGCAAAAAATCTTAAATTTTCTGTCACGCCTCTATGAACGGCCTGCTTTTGAGGAAGGTTTACCCTGATGGCCACTGGATTTGTGGCGGGAACCGCCACTTTGGCCCCCGCTGCCACCGCCGCGACGCTGGTTACGACCACCGCCACCACCGCGACGATTGCGGTTACGGCCTGCGCCGCCGCGGCCGCCTCCGTTTTCTTGGGCCTCAAGCTTAGCTTTAGCTTTACCGACCGACATAAAAGCGGCCAGCTCAACTTCTTTAGAATGAAACGGCTGCTGCGTCACAACCGGAATAGTTTTACCAATGGACTTTTCAATATCACGGATAAATGACTTTTCTTCGATATCGACAAAAGAAATCGCAATCCCCGCACGGCCGGCACGAGCGGTACGGCCGATACGGTGAACATAGTTCTCTGGAATGTGTGGCACTTCAAAGTTAATCACATGGGTAATGTCATCAACGTCAATACCACGGGCAGCGATATCGGTCGCAATCAGAACACGGCAGTGGCCGGATCTGAATTCCTCTAAGGCACGCTGACGGGCCCCTTGTGATTTATCACCGTGAATTGCCGCAGAAGTGATCTTAATTTTTTGCAAGACCTCAGCCACGCGGTTGGCCCCGTGCTTGGTGCGGGTAAAAACAATCACCTTTTTAAACGCTTTATCCTGAAGGATATGTTTTAAAAGATCGCGCTTTTTAGGTTTATCGACGTACATCACCCACTGCTCTACTTTTTCTGCGGTACTTGATTCGGGAGTGATTTCTACTCTTGCCGGATTATTGAGGATCGATTCAGCAAGCTTTGCGATATCCTTTGGCATCGTCGCTGAGAAAAATAAATTATGACGCTGTTTCGGTAAGATTTTTAGAATTTTCTGAATATCAGCAATAAAGCCCATATCCATCATACGATCAGCCTCATCTAAGACAAAAGCCTGTACTTTATCCAAAAACACATGCTTTTGCTCTAACAGGTCAAATAGACGGCCCGGTGTCGCCACCAGCACATCAACGCCGTTTAAAAGCTCTTTGACCTGTGGCCCTTGGCCAACACCGCCGAAAATGACAGCTGTTTTAAGATCAAGGTAGCGGCCGTAGTCGACGAAGTTTTCATGAATTTGCAGAGCTAATTCACGCGTCGGCGCAAGCACCAGCACCAGCGCCTGGCGGTGGCGCGGGCGAATTTTGGATTGAGCTAAATTTTGCAATAATGGTAAGGCAAAAGCGGCGGTTTTACCGGTACCCGTCTGGGCACAGCCTAAAAGGTCACGCCCCTGTAAAAGAATAGGGATTGCTTGCTCCTGGATCGGAGTTGGTTTTTCGTAGCGGAGATCACGAAGCGCACGCTGAAGTGGCTCAATTAACTCTAAATCAGAAAACAGTTTAGTAGAAGCTGTCGTATCAGCCAAAGCCGAAGGCGAGGTATTTTCATTTTGCATAGAGGACTGTGATAAGCCCTCTACGGCAAAAGGACAAGTATTATCCCGAAAGGATATAAAAATAACTAGTTAAAGAAACTCTTGGTTTTTCTGATTTCAGAGACAAAATTCTTGATCTGATCCTGGACAAAATCCATCTTTTGGATCACCGAAGAAAAATCCTTTTCTTTGTCTTTTTCTTTCTTAACCACGAATTTTACGTCTTTTAAGGCCTGACGAGCGCCCTCAATCGAGAACTTGTCACGGTATAAAAGTTTACGGATCAAAAACGCATTTTCGACGTCTTTTTTAGTGTAAAAGCGTTGATTGTTAGACGCCTTTTTTGGTTTTAACAGTTCAAACTCCTGCTCCCAGTAACGAAGAACATATTGTTTGATTCCTAATAAATCAGCCACATCCCCGATCTTAAAACCAAAACGGTCCGGGATCGAAGCGATTTCCTGCATCAGCTGGTCATCAACTAAAACTGATGGAAACGCTTCAGCCTCTGCTTTTAGGTTTCTCTGTGTTTCAAGTGCTTCTTTTTCTTTAACTAAAGTAGAAGCTTCTTTTTCTAAAGCTTCCTCAGTTAAAAAATTATCTTCTAACTGCAGTTCAAACTCAGTCTGAAAAATTTCAAAATGAGCACCGTTTTTTGGGGTGTCAGGATTTCCCTGATTGTCGTTGCTATTCATCATCTTCCTCGTCTTCTTTGCCGATCAGATGTTCATACTCTTCACCATTCAACATGGCTTTAAGTACCTGACTGGGTCTGAAAGTTAAAACACGGCGGGCCGAGATTTTAATTTGCTCGCCGGTCTGCGGATTACGTCCGTTACGTTCGCTTTTGCCGCGCACGACGAAATTACCGAATCCAGAAATTTTAACTTTTTCGCCTTTGTGAAGAGTTTCTTTTAGCGAATTAAAAACAAGCTCTACAAGTTCACTGGCTTCTTTCTTAGAAAAGCCAATTTTCTCATAAACTTTTTCAACGATATCAGCTTTTGTGACCGTTGAATTTCCGATGTTTTGTCCTGCCATGGTAAACCATTCCTTTTGTCCATTTTTGATCTGCCTTCGGCAGACCCTATTTCTATTTGATCTGCTTCCAGCAGACCCTATACCAAAGGGTCACCCTCCCGGGTGTCCTATTTAGCCTATAGCTATCTTAAGTTAGCTCCAACAGATTTCTGCGCAGCTGTTACCACTTTTTGCGTAATTTCAGTGATTGCCGCCTCGGTTAAGGCCTGATCCTGACTGTGTAAACGCACACGTAACGCCACCGATTTCTGTCCCTGCGGAAGTTTATCGCCCTCGTAGACATCAAATACTGTCATAGATTGCAAGTTGGCCCCTACAGATTTTTTAACTTCTTTAGTTAAATCGCCCACCATCTTATCCGACGCCATTACAAATGCAAAATCGCGATCTACGGGTTGAAACGCAGAGACGGATTTGAATTTCGTCGGTCTTGGTTGGCCAGCTAACAATAAATCTAAATTAAGTTCAGCAATAGCAACCGGAACACGAATCTTTTCATCGGCTAAAATCACCGGATGTACTGTTCCGATATAACCAACAGCTTTACCCTCAACAACAATTGAAGCCCATTGGCCTTTGTGTAAATACGCCGGAGCCTCCCCGTTAGGGGCAACCGTGTAAGCTGAAATTTGTAAACTTTGAAATAAACTCTCAAGCGTTGATTTAATTTTATAAACCAAAGGATAGTTCTGTGAATACAAACCAAAGGCCTCTCCCCACACCGCCAACATCAATTTGCGTGTTTCTTTATAAGCTACTTCAGGACGAACCGAGTCGGTTACTTTAGAAAACGTAGAACCGATTTCAAATAACGAACCTGCATGATTACCGGCATGAAAATTTTCACGTACATTCTTCCAGACCGGATAGACCATTGAACGGCGCATGACATTTAGATCTTCGCTTAACGGATTACGCAGCTTAACCGCTTCTGCATCCATGGTAAGACCTAGTTTATTAAATAAATCCGCGCTGGTGATAAATTTGTTTTCTTCAGCTGCAGAAGTAAACGCATAGTTAAAGGCCTGATCATAACCTTCACCACGTAAAAATAAGGAAAGCTTTTGGGCACTTGTGTATTTTTCGTCGTGCTTTGCCGGTTCTGCCGCAAAAGCCGGAAGTGTCTCAGTGATATGCTCATACCCTTTAAGGCGGGCATACTCTTCGACTAAGTCCATATCGTGCTCTAAATCGAAACGGAATAACGGCGGTGTAATATGGTACTGCCCTTCGGCGATTTTTTCCACTTTGCAGTGAAGTCCGGTCATGTACTGTTCAAACAACTTGGCATCCGCCTGGTAACCTAAGCGATCTGTGATCGTTTGCACCGAAATCTTAATCTTCGACTTGGTCACTGGTTTTGGATAGATATCGTAATGATCACCCAACGCTTCACCACCGGCGACTTGTAAGATTAGATTTACCGCACGGTCCATAATTTCAAAAGTTTGACTCGGATCTACGCCGCGTGAAAAACGATACGCAGAATCAGTTTCAATACCATGCTGGCGCGATGACTTACGTACCGACATGGCTTTGAAATTTGCCGACTCTAAAAAGATATTCGTCGTGCTGTCATTGACACCCGAATGTAAGCCACCGATGACCCCGGCTAAAGCCACCGGGCCATTGCTGTCTGTAATTAATAATTCATCGCCTTTTAAAGTAACATCCTGCTCTTTTAAAGTTTTAAACTTTTCACCGACCTGGGCGTTACGGATCGTGATCGTTTGTTTGCCGATGAGGTTTGCATCAAATGCATGTAACGGTTGGCCCATCTCAAGCATCACGTAATTAGTCACATCAACCACGTTATTGATTGAGTTCATGCCAATTGATTCTAAGCGGCGCTTAAGCCATGCCGGTGATTCACCAATTTTTACACCAGTGATATAGCGGCCACAGTAACGCGGGCATAATTCAGAATTTTCTACAGAAAGTTTAATTTTTGTTTTGGTAGAATCCGTTGAAAACTTCTTTTGAACTTCAGGGTTTTTAACCGGTTTATTCAATAAACAGCCGAT
Source organism: Bdellovibrio sp. SBM16 (assembly GCF_056175625.1). Taxonomy (NCBI): domain Bacteria; kingdom Pseudomonadati; phylum Bdellovibrionota; class Bdellovibrionia; order Bdellovibrionales; family Pseudobdellovibrionaceae; genus Bdellovibrio; species Bdellovibrio sp. SBM16. The sequence goes on from NZ_JBJKJG010000012.1 coordinate 72,991, forward strand.
TTCACGCGCCAGACCGTAGTGCGATAAACAATCGGCTCTGTTCGGAGTCACTTTTAACTCAAAAATAATATCATCATGACCGCCGTATTTTGCAAACGATTCACCAACCGGCGCATCGGCAGGTAAAATCGCGATGCCGTCAGACTCAGTAGCAAGACCAAGTTCCTTGTAAGAACAAAGCATTCCGTTTGATTCCACATCACGCACTTTCGCTTTTTTAATGGCGAAGTTGCCAGGAAGTACTGCACCCGGAAGAGCCACAATCACTTTATCGCCCTGTTTGTGGTTTTGCGCACCACAAACGATTTGTTCAATTTTACCCGGAGCAATTTCAACCTGGCAAAGCGATAGCTTATCCGCGTTTGGATGTTTGTCCTTAACCTGGATATGACCAACAACAACGTTATTTAAGTCTTTGGCTTTATTCTGAATATCTTCAACCTCAAGACCAGCACGTGTTAACAAATCCGCAAGTGTTTGCGTATTGGTATAGAACTCAGTCACATCAACAAAATCATTTAACCACTGTAGAGAAATTTTCATAAATTTATTCCTGTCTAACTGCGCTTTTCCGCGTCGGCCCCTAGTTCTGAGAAAATTGTTTCAAAAAGCGCACATCGTTTTTGGGAAAATGACGGATGTCATCAACGCCATACTTGATTATGGCCATACGCTCAACACCGAAACCAAATGCAAAACCCTGCCACTCTGGATACGGCACTTTTGCACTTTCAAAAACTTTCGGGTTAATCAAACCACACCCGCCAATTTCGATCCAACCGGTCTGTTTACACAGCGAACAGCCTTTGCTTTTACAAATCGGGCACGAACAATCAACTTCTGCTGACGGCTCGGTAAAAGGGAAAAAGCTCGGGCGAAAGCGCGTTTTTAAACCCGGGCCGAAGAACTCACGCACAAAAAACGAGATCGTACCTTTAAGATCAGCCATCGAGATTTTTTTATCAACACACATACCTTCAATCTGGTGAAAGTTCGGAAGATGGGAAATATCGCTATCAACACGGAAAACCGGACCGGTACCGATCACGCGTAACGGTGGTTTTTCATTTTCAAGGGAATGAATCTGGATCGGAGATGTGTGCGTACGAAGTACATGCGTCTCATCAACAAAAAACGTATCCTGCATATCGCGCGCTGGATGATCCGGTGGGATATTTAACGCTTCAAAATTGTAATAATCTTTTTCAATTAATGGACCGGTACGTAATGAGTACCCGAGGCGGGCCATAATCGAGAAAATCTCGTTGGTAACTTTATAAATGGGATGTTCATGACCCATCTCATGCGCATTAACCGATAACGTTAAATCCAGTTTTTCATTTAACATTTTAGCATCGATTTCGGCTCTCTGCAGATTGGCCTCAATCCCTGAGTAAGCCGTTTCCAGTTCAGCCTTTACTTCATTAACCTGTTTTCCAAACAGTGGCTTTTCTTCTTTCGGAAGAGTGGCCATCATTTTCATGGCTTCAGTTAAAGCCCCGGTTTTACCCAAGTATTGAACTTTAAACTGATATAGCTCTTGTGAGTTTTTGCTCGAGTGAAAATCTTTTAGGGCTTTTTGCTTAATATCGATTAAATGCTGGTTTACCATCCGGTTATTATTCTAAATAATTTAAGTCTTTTCAAGCATTTAGCCCTGTGCTATGAATAGTTCCCTAAAGGATATATCGTGGCGCACAAAAATAAGGAAAACTACAGCCCGTACAAGGCTCGTAATGCATCAAAAATGGCCAAGACTTCACATGAAGATCTGAAAGGTAAGCATAAAAAGCCCGATCAGATCTTTACCGCCGCAGAAGCCAACGACCGCCTGCAAGACATCTTCCGCAACCACGACTTCAAATGCTCACATGACGAGCGCATGAAACTGGCCCGTTTTTACGAACTGCTGATGAAAAATCAGGAAAATCGCAATTTTACCCGCCTGCTCAAGCTCAGAGACGTGGCGATCAAACATTTTATCGATAGCCTGATTATCACCGAACTGGCCGAATTAAAGTTTCCCCTGATTGATGTCGGGACCGGTCCGGGCTTTCCCGGTATCCCACTTAAAATCAGATTCCCGAAAGAAAAGATCCTTCTGGGAGAAGGCGTGCAAAAGCGCGTCGAGTTTTTAAAAGAAGTGCGCGAAGATTTAAAATTGGAAAATTTAGACATCATCGGAAGAAACATCAACGAACACTTTGTCTACCCGGTTTATGGGGTTATCACACGCGCCGTTGAAGATATATCGAATACCTTACGCAACACCATGAGCTGTCTGCAGGAAGGTGGCGAAGTGTATTTTATGAAAGGGCCTGGCGTAGATCCTGAGATCAAAAAAGCTTTAGAAGAATTTTCAGAATACTTCGAACTTAAAGCCGATATCAGTTATGACTTACCCAAAACGGATAACCATAGACGCTTAGTGATTTTTAAAAAGATCAAAAATGCACCTTTACCGGAAGACGACGACAACGACATTCTCCTGAATGATTCGTTCTAGGAACAGCCATGAAAAAAGACGCGCAAACAATTACCTCTAAAGATAATCCGCTCTTTAAAAAATTGCGTTTATTGCTTTCTGCAAAAGGCATCAAAGAGCACAAATTATTTTTCTTGATGGGCGACAAACTCATCAAAGAATTTACCAAATCAAAAAACAAAGCATTTAAAGTCCATTTAGTGGTTTGCTCTGAAAAATATTCGGCGAAATTTCCGTTTAACACCATCACTCTTTCGCAGGACCTATTTAACGAATTAGACGTTCTGGGTACCCACTACCCGTTGTTCGTGCTTGAAGCCGATGATTTTCCAACCATCGATTTAAAACAAAAACCTGAAGGTATCGAAGTGGTGCTTCCGATAGGCGATCCGCGCAACTTAGGTGCTCTTGCACGATCGGCCGTGGGTTTTGGCATTAATAAAATCATTTTGACTCAGGAAGCCTGCCACCCGTTTCTTCCGCATTCGGTTAAAGCTTCTGCGGGCGCAGTTTTAAAAGCTGAGTTTTTCACTGCCGGACTAAAAACCAATGAACTGACCATCACTGGCGAAAACTTTGCTCTTGAACTTGAAGGAACTGACATTGCTACACAAAAATGGCCGAAAGACTTCAGACTGTGGCTAGGCGAAGAAGGCCCGGGACTTCGTCTCGAACCGGATCAGATAAAAAAAATGAAGTTTATTAATATCCCGACCCATAGCATTGAATCTCTTAACGCAAGCGTGTCGGCAGCCATCTCATTCTGGGAGATCAAAAAACATCGCCAATAATTCCCAGCGAAAGCTAAATCTTAATAACTTTTAATCATCCACACTTTGTAAAAAGCTTCTAAGACGATTTTTAATGACATTTTGCTCTGTCCGACACGGCGGTCTTCAAAAATAATCGGTGATTCATAAATCTTATAACCGTTCTTTAACGCCTTGTACTTAAGCTCGATCTGAAATGAATAGCCGTTAGACTGGATACTTGAAAGATTAATTTTTTCTAAAACTTCTTTTCTCCAGCAGTTAAACCCGCCGGTCCAGTCACGTAATGGATACCCCAGAATCAGACGCGAATATAAACTGCCGCCGCGAGAGATAATCTTACGGATCACGCCCCAGTTTACGGTTCCGCCGCCTTTTACATATCGTGAGCCGATCACCACGTCGTGCTGGTCAATTAGAGCCAGGATCTCGTCCAGGTGATGAGGCGCATGTGAAAAATCGGCGTCCATTTCAGTAAGAACGTCGTAATTGTTTTTTAAACCCCACGCAAAACCGGCTAAATAGGCTTTGCCTAATCCCTGCTTGGCCGCACGCACTAACACATGCACGCGTTTTTCAGTTTTAGAAAACTCTTCAACAAATTTAGCGGTTCCATCCGGCGAGCTATCATCAACGACCAGCACGTCGAAGTTTTGTTTTAACTGCATCAGCACCGGCAAAAGGGCTTTCATATTTTCAAGTTCGTTATAGGTCGGAATAATGACTAATTTTCTCATGTTGTAATATCCAATTATTTTAGTTTACAGGAATCAGTTCAGCAGCAAGTTCAGGCGATGTCGGCTTTTCATTCCATAGGCTTAAAACATAGCCGCCACTTCCTGAGCCGGTCAGTTTGCAGGCGAGTGCCCCGGCATTTTTAAGTTTTTGCATATGCTGTTCAACCGGCGCAGGCACCAGATCCCAGCTTTCAAAACAGCTCTGGGCTTTGTTTAAATGGCTAATCCATTGTTCCTGAGTCCACTCAAAGCGCGACTGGATAAAATCCTGCACCACTGATTTCATACGCTCATCGATGGCTTCGGCTTCAGACGGTTTTTCGCTGATCAGATTTTTAACCTTATTCACACAATCCTTGGTTACCCCGCGCTGGCCGGTATACGATAAATACAACAGCGGTAACTGTTTAAAATCGAAGTACACGATGTCTTTGTTTTTTTCGTAAATTAATGGCTTTTGGTGAAGTGCCACGGCCACATCTAGACCACTGCTTTCGCCATGAAACAGATCTTCTAATTTTTTGGCAAATAAAAACGGATCTGTTTTTAAAACACCCAGATGCTGAAAGAACAACGTTAATCCGACCGATAAAGTCGCCGATGCGCCCATACCGGCACCGAATTGAATATGCGAATAAATCTTCAATTCACCTTTAAGATCAGAACGTTTTATGCCCAGCTCTACCAGAGCTCGCTCCATAACTGACCAGATAAATAACTCAAGATCTGATGCACAAAGACCGGCAATCTGAATTTTAAATTCAGATGGATTATTGAAATAAGAAAAACTTAAAAAACGCGAGCGCAGCGGAAACACAATCGCCTTGCTCCCGCGAAGCACAGCGTGCTCACCGAATAAAATCCATTTACCCGGAACTTCAATCTGCCAATCTGATTTTACAGCCTCTGCATTTGCGCTCATAATTAGTCTTTACGGTTTTGATAACCGTCATCAGTCCACAGGTTGAATTGTTTGTTAAAGTAGGTGGCGTATTTTGTGTACGCATCGGCCTGATTAGCTCTGAACAGCAAATGAATGTTACTGCCGGCATCCATCGTTACAACCGGACCATCGCCGTCTTTATGCCACAGTGCTAATATCTGTGATAGCGCATCAAAGCCAGCGCCATTTAAGTACATAAAGGCCGGGCTCGAGGTATGAAACAGCATATGCATATCCCAGAACTCATTCCAGCAGATTTCAAAAATATTTTTCCATTGCTCTTCGGGTTTGCGTAAAGCGGTAATCAATTTCTGCAAACGGTCTGCTGCACGCTCTGGGCGGCCTTTAAATAAATCAGATGTTAACACCTGAACATGGGCCTGGCTTGAAGAAACGGTTTTCTTAGTCTCATCACAAAGAATCACCATATGCTTTAGTTCTTGCACCGGAAACTTAATTTCTTCAGCACCTGCCTCATGCCATAACGACCAAGGAGAAAAAAATGAACGGCAAGATGAGCCCGACCCTTTTTGCGAAAGCTTTGCTAACTCTTTCGGTAAATAACGAGCCCCCGCAGCTTTATGGGCCACCATTGTCAGCGCAGCAAAACTGCTGGCCGAGCTGGCCAAGCCGCAGTCTGACGGAAAATTATTGGCTGATTCAATTTCGAAGAACCCGTTGAGTTTAAATTCAGATTTAAGCCTGGCAAAAAAATCCAAAAACTTTTTCTGGCCTTTTTCAGATAGTTCGATCGGCAGCAAATCTTCACGCTTTAACGGTTGCCACTGATCAGCCTTAAGTTCGGGGTTTAGTTTTATACGGATAAACGTGCGCAGGTTATTCAGTGTCCAAGATAACGAAGAGTTCGTTGGGCGATTATTAACCGAATCGGTTTTACCCATATACTTAATCAGCGCGATATTAGAAGGCGCGCTGGCTTCAAACCAAATATTCGGCAAAATCTGCGTGTTAGACATCCGGCAAATCCTAACAAAAGCCGGCTAAATTGACAAAGGACCATTTACCAAATGTGAGGAATCCGCTTGAAACTTTAACCCAGGTATCTTCAGAGCAGAAATCTGGGCTAAAACGCTCTGTTTTTGCTCTTTTGCGACCAGAATAATGATCACGTCAGCTCCTAAAGCACCACAGGGCTTAACCTGTATCCCCGAAATTCGCTCTTCTAAATGAGATTTTAATTGTAGAACTTCGGGCGCAGTTAACCCTAATTGCTCAAGATTTTTGCTCCAGCCATAAAGGGCCGCTTTAAACTGCGAAGCCACACCGGACTTAAACGCCGTGATAACTTCGTTGCTGGGGGCCACCAAGCCCGCGCAGAGTTTACGATCCAGCGCCGCTAGATGCTCGTGAGTCTTAACTTTAAGTCCGGTAGAAAATATCAAAAAATCCAGGTCAGAAAAATGCCAACTTAAGCTTTCTACCTTTGGTGATGCTGCCGATAAATCGATATGACTAATGCCGCCCACAAGTTGGGTCACAAGATCTGCACCACTTGGTTTTTGTTCTTGGCGTTCGCGGTAAAGTTCCAGATAAGTCGAAAAAATATCAGCCAAAGTCCGCGAAGCCTGCGGGTTTGAGAAATAACTGAAGATAAACTCGGCGGTGCTGGCGCCAAACCCACCCACCCCATAGGGATTGGTTAACTCATGTGCAAAATTAAATAACTGATTCTTACGTAGGTATAAACCGGCCGGACTGTCCGGATGGAAGGTGTGTTTTGCAAAATTTAACGATATTGAAAAAACGGGACTTGTCGCAAGTCCCAGGCAAGAACCTCCTGATAAAACAGCGTACTCGCCGACCAGAAAGGTTTTACCCGGAACCGTAAATTTATCCGGATTAAATTTCAGATTTTTTTCTAAGCTCATTCAAGACTTCGACGGCATTAGCCAAAGAAATTCTTTTTCTTAAAGCTAAAATTTCCTCTAACTTTTTAACAACAAAAGGCATTTCTTTCTCGGTCGCACCTGCACCCAGCGATAAATTCTTGATATGCAGTTTCATATGGCCTTCAATAATACCGACAGTCGTTAGGGCACGCAAGGCCCCTAAGTTTTGCACCAGACCGACAGCGGCTATAATGCGTGATAATTCAGAAGCCGAATTCACACCTAAAATTTTAAGACCAAGTTTTGCTGTTGGGTGAAGCGCAGTGACCCCGCCAACGGTACCGACTACCAACGGTGCAACAAATTCACCGGTTAGTTCAGTACCGGCTGCACGCCATTTAGTAATTGATTTATAACGGCCGTCACGGGCCGCAAACGCATGAATACCAGCCTCAACGGCACGCCAGTCATTACCGGTGGCGATTAAAATTGGATCGATTCCGTTTAGCACACCTTTGTTATTGGTCGCTGCACGGTACGGGTCAAGCTCAGCAAAACGTGAAGCCTCTTCGATTTTAAGTGCTAATTCCGGATCTACGTTTTTCATGCGTACAACGGCTTTAGTCAGTTTGGTATCAACTAAGTTTGAAAGGATACACATCGTAACCTTTTCAGAGGTAAACTGCTCTAATGGCTGTTTTAAAAACTCACAGACCTGATTAATGATATTTGCACCCATCGCATCACAAGGATCCATCATGATGTGCACAACACCCATAAAATGACCATCTTCTCGGTCGATGATTCGTACAGTTAAATCTTTAACACCGCCGCCGCGGTTAACTAAACCGAAAGCCACCTCTCGGTTGGCCAAATCAATAAGATAGTTTTTTTGCTGGAAAATTTGTTTCTTAAAATCTTCGGGAGATTTAACTTTGGCAAACTGGATCTGACCGATGATGTCGTGGCCGACTACTTCGGTGGTAATCGTTCCGTGTTCACGGATCCATTTTGCGGTCTTACTGGCCGCTGCGACAATTGAGGTTTCTTCAACGGCCATCGGAATGACATAGTCTTTACCATCAACATTAAAGTTAGTGGCCACCCCCATCGGGATCTGAAAATATCCTAAGACATTTTCGATAAACTTTTCACCAAGATCGATTGTTTGCAGGCCGCCGTTAGCTAAATACGATATCTCATCCGCGTTTAATACGCCGGCTTTTTTAAGTGCCTGCAAACGTTCGTTATAGTTCAGCTTAGAGAAGCCTTTAAATAGTTCCGTTAACATACCAAACCTTTTTTTTAGATAATTCTTTTATAGATGCGACACCGACGCCGAATAAAGCTACTTTTAATTCGTAGTCAAAGCGGTTCATCACATCTTTTACATGCTGATCAGACTCGATCGCCGCTTTCATCAACGGCTGGGCAATACCTACGGCACGCGCCCCTAAGGCTAAACATTTTAATGAATCTACGCCCGTGCGGATTCCGCCCGAGGCCCAGAACTGATATCTTTTGGTTAAAGTTTTACACTGCATCAAGCTTTCAACTGCGCTAAAGCCCCAGTCTTTAAATGCAGTACTTGCATCCGCAAGAAGTCCAGCATCAGTTTGATCGCGCAAGCCTTCAAGCAGGCCCCAGTGAGTTCCACCTTTACCGGCCACATCGATCACATCAACACCGGCAAACAATAATTTTTGCGCCGTTGTTTTAGAAATACCGTAACCGACTTCCTTGATCAAAACCGGAACCGGCGACGCTTTACAAAGTTTTTTGATCGCATTTAATCCGTTTTTAAAATTGGCCTGATCTTTATTCTGAAAAGCTTCTTGCAGCGGATTTAAATGAACATAGATACCCAGCGCTTCAACTGAATCAGTCAGCTTTACGATCTCAGCTGTCGGTTGCTGGATTAATTCTTCTAATCCGATATTAGAAACAAACTGCGTTTTTGGAGACTGCGATTTGATCGTCTTCCACTCGAATGCAGCCTGGGCATCCGTTAGTTCGCGGCGCTGCGAACCAACGGCCATCAGCCAGTTGTTCTCTGCAGCAGCTTTTGCCAGACGAAGGTTGATCACTTTGCTGTTCTGATGTCCTGCCGTCATCGAACTGACAAAATGTGGAGATGCAAACTGGTAACCTAGTAGTTTTGTTTCTAGCGATACATCCGATAAGTTAATTTCAGGCAAAGCCTCGTGAACAAGTTTTATAGTTTCAAAATGCGAAGCCGTCTGCGCCTGAGTTCTTGGATCAAGAGCCAGATTGATATGAGCTTTTTTTCTTTGCTCGAAATCCGTGTATTTATCGGAGTGTTTATCCGTATAGTTTGCAGACATGGTGAGAGAGTAGCCCTAAGTAAAAAAAAAGGCGAGATCTCTCTCGCCTTTTGCAATTTATTTAATCAATAAATCAGCTTATTTGATCGCGTGCTGGCACAGAGCAGTAAATGCTGTAGCGTCAGTGATCGCGATATCAGATAGAACTTTACGGTCTAAAGTGATACCCGCTTTGATTAATCCACCGATTAAGCGAGAGTACGTTGTACCGTTGATACGAGCTGCCGCATTGATTCTTTGAGTCCAAAGCATACGGAAGTTACGTTTCTTCATTTTTCTGTGTTTGTAAGCGAACGCCATACCACGGTCATTTTTTTCAACCGCGTGAGTGTATGAGCGCGAACCTGCTGAGTAGTAACCTTTTGTTCTTTTTAAAACTTTTTTGTGACGACGACGATTTGTCATCCCCGATTTTACACGTGCCATGAGCTACTCCTCTTAGAAACCAAATTGGCGCTTAACTTGAAGCATGTTTGAATCATTAACCAATACCGTTTGGCCTAAATGACGTTTAGTTTTTGAACTCATGTGTGAGTTCAAGTGGCGCATTTTTGTTTGTTTGCGTTTTACTTTTCCAGAGGCAAGAACGCGCATGCGCTTCTTTGCACCAGAGTGCGTTTTCATTTTAGACATAGTCTAACCTTCCTCCAACAGGGCGGATATTCAAAATGAACATCTCTTGTTTGCTCAGCTGTTAGCCTTAATTTGAAGCGATAAATTAAGCCAACTCCCGCTCTCTGGCAAGCTTATTGTGATCAGCCTCCGGCTGACCTTACCCTAAAGAGCCGCCCATCGCCTCCTTATTAGGCAGCCCCCTGGGCCTTAAGCTGGATTAAAAAGTTTTAACCCCCCTTTAATTTCGATTTAAAGCCAAGCCCCTACACTTAAAGCTGCGGGAATTATCCCGGCTAAACAAGAATCTTGTGCCAAGAGGCACTGAAAAGGAACCCTATGAAAATCGCTTCATCAATCATCGTGGCATTATTCGCAGTTTCTGCGTTGGCTAACCCTACAGCTCCTGCAGCTGCTGCTAAAGCTCAAGAGCACGCTAAAGCTGCAACTACACACGCTGCTGCTACTACTAAAGAAGTAAAAGCTGCTGCTACAACGGCTGCTACTTCAGCTACAACTGAAGTTAAAGAAGCTGCAAAAACAGCTGAAACCGCAGTAACTACGCCAGTAAAAAAAGCTAAGAAAAAAGCTGCCGCTGCCGCCGAAGCCGTAAAAGCTGAAGAGAAAAAAGAAGAAACTAAGCACTAGTTTTAAGCTTTAACCCAAAAAGGTTAATTCTTAAAAAACCCTCTGGTTATGCCAGGGGGTTTTTCGTTTTTAATTGGTTGTGGCTTCCCCGCCACATGCAAATTGTTCACAACTATAATCTCCCCTCAACAATTACCGGTTCTTAAGTTATCACCACAGCCGTTAAAAAAACGTCCAATTTTTTAGGGGATACCATGTTTAAAGCCGGCGTCATCGCATTTATCATTATTTTCTTACAGGTCACGACTTTTGCCTGCGACTGGAAAGCCATCAGCCCTAGTTTTTTTAAAGCGTTAAATGCGCAGTCGAATGTTTTTCAGCTTTGCCAGACTCTTCAGGATAATGCCGCTGAAAAAATCGCAACAATCGGCTGTATCAATGACAAAACCTATATGGTCTTTTATTCGAAAAATTCGGTGTATATGCAAACTTCGACCAATACTCGCAATCACATCTTAACCCGCTGCTGGAGAGAGGGCACCGTGAACGCATCCTGTGAAGCCACTGTGGATCCGATCAAGTGCCAGTCTTGGGATTTAGACACTTATTGATTTTTTAAAAAAGCGACAAAAATAGTTACTAAGCCACTCCACGAGTGGCTTATTTTTTTTAAAGCCATCAAAAGTTAGACAGCTCACTGTCAGAATCATTACAGTTGAAAATGAAAGTTCAAAAACGCTATATTCTAGCGCGTATGAACGTTTCACGAATGATTTTTTTACTAACCCTTTCTCTAATATCAATCCGGGCGCAGGCTGAGGGCCTGGCGTGTAAAAATTTATTCGAAGCCAAAGAATACAAGGTTCAGGAATTTGTAATCCAGATCCAAAGTAAAAAAGAGTCAGCGCGCTACTTAGAAACAGCCCACAGAAATTTAGTCTTAAATGCTGATCTAGCCGAATTAAAAACCGTTCTTATGACCATCCGCGAATCAGGTCTGGCTGATATTACCCCAGAGCAAAAAGTTTTAATTAACCGCTTTCGCCAGGACACCTCTTTTTTACGCTCGGTTTTTCAGACGTCGAGCAAAAGCCATATCAGTCCTGAGAAGTTTGCTAAATTCGTGCGGGATTTCGGCCACCTCAAAGACATGGTTAATATCGGCGAAGGTATCCAGGCGCAGAAAGCCGCAAAAAAACTACTTAAAAAATTTATCGACGTCGATTTTGCAAGCCTGCTTAAAGACGTAAAACCAGCTTCTCGTAAGTCAGTAAAAAAGTACTTTACCGCCATTATTGAAAACACCCGTGAAATCATGGAAAAACGTGTGATGGAAGTCGATGAACTTCACGACGTGCGTAAAAATATGCGCGATATCTTACGCTTTATGCAGATCCAGAGCGAACTCAAAATCAGTTCTGATGTACGCCTTAATGCCGACAAAAACCAGGGTGATAGCGAGCAGATAGACTTCTTAAAAAAGCTTAACAAAAAACTGGGTGAAGTCTGTGACGACTACGCCGCCCAGATCATCAGAGGTCAAATTACCGAGACTACCCTGGTTGAATTTCCGGATAAACTGCGCAGCCGCGTTGAGTGGTTCTTAGAACGCCACCGTTTTGAAAATGGCAAATAATTAGACAGCGGCAAAGCAATCTATGCCTTTTCCCGTCGCCGGATCAAATTGAGACAGTTTAAAGCAATATAAAAAAGGCCAAGGGTACACTTCTTGTAATACCTCTGGTTATGAGAACTTTAGCATCGATCGTATTTACAGTCGTATACACCCTAACCTCATTATCTTATGCAGGCCCTAGCTGTGCTTTGATCTTCGGTGGCGCCCAGGAAAAACCGGTGATCGCAGGATTATTACCGGCACCCAAGCCAGAACCACGTAAAGCTCCGGTTATTATCGAACCCGTTAAATCAAGCTCTAACCGTGTAGACCTTAAAAGACATACCAACACTGAAGCCGTTGAAAAACTGATCATCGAAAAAATGAACTTTTCAGAAAAACCTGAAGAAGCTTCGATTGAGTTAATGCGTCTTTTACTGCAAAACTCTTCATATGTATTAGAAGAGAAAAACGTACTTACCAAAGGTGAATTATCAATTGGTATCCCAATCAAAGATGGCTACTACTTTGAAGTGACATACAAAACTATGTCGAGCGAGCGCAGCCAATTTTTAGTTGATAAAATTACGTTACGCACGCCAACAGGTACCGGTTCTAAAAAAATTGCAGAAGGTTTCTTAAGCTCAGGCGAAGTAAAAATTAAAAAAGCCGAGCATGAATTAGGTGATGTTTTAGGTCAAGGCATCAACGCTAAGATCAAAATCCCGCTGATTATCGATGGCCCACTCTTAGATAAAATCGATCACCTCTCTAAGTTTTTTGAATACTTCAGAAAAGATGAACTACGCAAGCTTCTACAAACAAACTCTATGTTAAAAATCCGTACGGTTTTTGAATACCGCAGAGCCCGCGATGTCTTTTTTAAAGTGTTATTTAAAGAACCGATGAAAGCTGCGATCGGAATGGGCTTTATTGTTCTCGCAACCGGTATTGCGACTAATCAGGTAAATCTGGTAGGCCGCCCAGCCAGCGATCCTGTCGGCACCTATGTCGAGGCATCGATTCCTCGTGAAACCGGAGCTTTTCTTTCTCAACGTATCAACCAATACGATATTCCGAAACAAGCCAGTATGTTAAGAGCCGAAGTAGCTGAATTAAATAAACAGGTGCAAATCCACTTTAATAGTAAAGAGCCATACCACGGCCCTAACTTAAGCGAAATTCGCTTAGACCATAGCAGTGCATTTTCACAAAAACACCAAACATGGATTTTTGAAAAGCAAGACGCCTATAATGGTTCCACCCACACTTATATCGTCTTCGCAGAAGCCAAAGCTTCGACCGCTGGTCCTGGTATCCAGTACATGGTTATGGAAATCAATGCCGCGAAATACCCAAATTTAATTAATTTTATTAAAAGCCAAGGTCAGATTCCACAAGCCGCAGATCCGGCACAACAGGTGAGATAAACAGATGAAACAGTTATTCGGTTTAATCTTAGCAGTTCAATTATATGCTAACCACTCAGTGGCCGCGAATGCCTGCGTGGATTTATTCTCGGGCCGCCAAGCACCGCAAACAAGAGCTGTAGATAAAGTACAGGTAAAAGACCGCTATGTGGTACTGCTTAATAATTTACGTGCTACCCTATCAGGAAAACTTGCAACCGTATGGCGCTCTGAATGGAAAACAAAATTATCTGTTAACCGCTCGAATGACTATGTTTACAAATTGGTTAAACAGAGTTTGTCTCCTGAAACTTTAGATAAAGTTTTAAATGGTTTAGATCCTAAAGCCGAAGGCTTCGTACGCAATGTTCATCAACGCATGTATGAACTGCAAATTAAAGGCGAAACCAATAGTACTGATAAATTAACCGTGCGTGATGCACCACCACCAGAGGGTGCAACTGATTCAACCTTTACTTATTACACTAAACCCTTAATCGATGCCACCGGCCAGGCCAAACACCAACCGCGTATCAGAACATACTTACGTGAAGTAAATTTCGAAAAGATGGCTGTTGATGTAGCGGTAACCGGTTCACTGGTTGATAAATCTCAGGTAAGTATTACCAAGAAACATGACGGTAACTTTGAGTTAACCATCAACGGTGAAAGCAAAGTTTTAACCCCGGCACAGATGCAGGAGCGCTTCGGCTCTAGTTTTAAGATGTTTGCACCGCACGGAAAGTCATACAAGTTAGAAATCAAATCAGCTTTAGATGATATGATTCAAAGTCCTAAATATAAAAACTTAAACGGTAATCATAACGTGCAAAAATTAGATGTAAGTCTATCGCAGGCGCAGGTTGATATGCTTTTTGCACCGCTAAAGGCAAAAAATGAAGCCGGCCGCAAAGCAGAATCAAACGCCCGCTTAGAAAAACTGACTCAGGAAATTATCGGTAAAGACCCGTCATTAGAAGCGCGTGCAAAGGCGATCTTTGCCGTGTTAGCTGAAGGTGTTGCGGGTAACCCAAACTTTTTACAAATCGAAGGTGCAACCGCATACCACCGCAGTGCTTTTGAATCGACTTCCGGTTTTCAGACCACCGTTGACCGCCAGCAAGGTGTTTACTTCGGCAATATGTACTCTGCAAAGGGCTTAAAAGATCCAACAAATGTACTTAAGCACAACGAGCGTCTTGTGACCGGTAAAGATGATGCCCGTCACGTGGAATTAAAATTACCGATTAACTTAGTTGTTGATGTGATGGGTGTTAAATTCTCTGACCCGGCATCAGCAAAACTGGTTCAGCACCAGCCGTTTGATCAACGCGCCTTACATGGAGTAGTTGGATTATATAACGGCTTTGTAACTAATGTGAATCACCCAGGAAAGTTTAACTACTTAAAGGCATCGGCGTCTGAACTGATCGCAAACGATGCCCCGTAAAAAATTAATTTAAGAACAGTGAATTTTAAAAATTTAAAAAACTTTAAAACAAGAAAGAGGATTTTATGAAAAAGACAGTAGTAGCGATGTTATTAGCTCCGATGTTGGCGCAGGCGACCTTAACACCGAATCTGCCGGGTCGTGGTGCAGAACTTATCAGATTAGACCGCGGTGAGCTTTGTTACATCCCTAACCGTCTTGAAGGCTCTGATTATTCAAAAAAAGACTTAGAACGCGAGCGCGATCTTTGTAATCTAAATATCGGCACAACCGCTGCTGTTTGCGGCAAAACTGCAAGTACAAATCCAGCTTTAGAGTTCTTTCAGGTACCAGCAGGTATGACTGCCAAACAAGTCGAGGCAATGAACTGTGAACGTGCTGAAACCGCGACACAAAAAGATTTTAAAAAATTAGCTAAATACAAATTATCAACAAGCTGCTCTTATACTCCATCATTATTGGCGTACTACCATGTTTCTCGCTTTTTAGGTAATATCAATCAAGTTCCACCAGTTGTTATGAGAACAGTTGATGCAGGTTTACATAAGTCCATCGGCGATAAAACCTACGCAGGTTTTAATAACAAGCAAGAGCTAATCGCTCAAACCTGGGCCGGTCTTTTATCAATGTTAACAAAAAAACAGGCGCATGCAAAAGCCACTAACATCCATACCGATGACTACAACTACAGCTTTGGCGCATTACAAATGAACCCGTCAAAAGAAGAAAAATATTCAGAAATGTTTAACGGCGGCTCTGACCAACCGACTCGTACGGCTAACTTCAAGGCTAAAAACGTTACTTACCAACGTTTAATCAGCGAACAAAAATTAGCTAGCTTAGGTCTTAAATGGTCTCAAGCACAGGCTCAGGAAGTTTTAAAAATGCAAAACGTTGCTGACATGATCTTATTAGATACCATGTTAAGCCAACAAGACCGCTTCGGTAACTTACACTACACGATCGAAAGGTACGGTAAAGTCGTCGGCAAATCAGGTAAAACTGAAATCAAAAAATTAGACAAAGATGATACGACAGCTACCGAGGTTGTAGAACTTAAACGTATGATGATGAAAGATAACGACTGTGGTGTTACTAAAGAAAACCACCTTAAAAACGCAAAGTTGATCGAAGGTTTAAAACACTTTAACCCAGAGACTTTTGCCAAACTTTTAAAGTTAAATAAAATCATCAACACAACTGCCGGTCAGAACTACTTCAAGCTTGAAACTGCAATGACAGCGGCAGACATCGCAACTTTCAAAGCTAACGTAGCTTATGCAACAAATGCACTAGTTAAAAACTGCCAAGATGGCAAATTAACTCTAGACCTTGATCTTGACAGCGCTTTTGCCGGTCATGCAGTACCAGATTGCCGTGTGGTTATTCAACAAAACCAATAATTGTGATACAGTCATAGGACATGACTAAATATCTACTTCTCTTTTTAATCTCTTGGCCGGCTTTGGCGAACAACACAAAGCCGGCTTTTTCTTTAAAGTCGCAGGTTGAAAAATACCGAAAGCTTTTCCCCCTGGACGACGTCTATAAAAAACAAACCGACAATAAAGGCAATGGCCAAGACGAGCTGTACGGGACGCGCAATTTCCGCGTGGTGCTTCACGGGGTTTATTACCGCGGCGGCGCCAACAACAAATTTAATAAAAATAAAAAACGCGATAATCAGAATCCCTTACCGCCTGAGGGTTTGGAAAATCTGTGTAAACAGGGGTTTTCAGAGGCGATGTACTTTTATAAAGATCACTACGATGACTCTGAAAAGATCATTTCATGCGGTAAAGAGCAAAAATTAGAATACTTACATTTACCCTCACTTAAAAGTGGGAACGAAAAAGCCCTGCTCTTACAAGTGCATAAACACATCAAAGGCGAAATCCCGGGCCCAATGTACGGCCACTGTTGGAACGGCTGGCATGCCTCAGGCTACGCAGCAGTCATTAATCTGATTCAATACTGTGGCTGGGATAACGATAAGGCGCTGGCTTACTGGCGCAAAAATACCGATGGCAACGACACTAAAGAGTATCAAAGCGTAATGGATAAAGTGAAAAAGTTTAAACGCTTTGAGGATAAAGACTTACAAATCACCGACGAAGAACAAAAGCTAATCTGCCCTAAATAAACTATCCTACAAAACTAAAAAGCCGCCCCTGTTACAGAAGCGGCTTTATAAACAGGACAGCCGCTAGGCTGGCCCTTTAGAAAAAAGGTCTGCCGGAAGGCAGATCAAAACCAGAGATGAAGATTAAATCTGCCATAGGCAGAATTAATCTTCATCGTGCTCTTCAGTGTGTGAAGAAGACGATAGATCTTCCTTCGATAATTCAGGAAGAACTTCTTTCTGACCTTTCGGAGGATTCGCTTTTAAGTATTCTTTGATCTTTGCCGGATCCGGGGCAAGCATGGTGAACATGTTCTTACCTTCGGTTTTAGGCGCCGCTTCAACAACCGCTAAATCTTTTACGAAATCAATCGCGCGGTTGATCACTTCTAAGCCCATTTCTTGGTGAGACATCTCGCGGCCCATGAAACGTAAGTTAACTTTAACTTTATCGCCTTCAAGCAAGAAACGACGAGCGTGCTTCATCTTTGTTTCGAAATCGTGAACGTCGGTTCTTGGGCGAACCTGGATCTCTTTGATCACTACAATCACTTGTTTCTTACGCGAAGCCGCAGCTTTCTTCTTGTTTTCATACTTGTACTTACCGTAATCCATGATTTTACAGGTAGGTGGCTGTGCTGTAGGCCCAATCTCGATAAGATCCAAACCACGGTCTTCAGCAATACGCAGACCTTCAGGCACAGTCATAACTCCGAGCATTTCACCGTTTTCATCAATCACACGAATCTGTGGCGCACGAATGTCGCGATTTACACGCAGACCATCTTTATCTCCACGCTTTTTATCTCTGTCAAAACGATTAAATCCACCTGGTTTTGCACCTGGGGGTTTTCCTGCTCCACCGGGACGGTTATTATTAAACTGATTAATGGGATGCCTCCTAAAGTTACGCCTGAGCTTTAAGCTTCTATCGAAGCTTTTAGCTCTCTATTGTTTCTATTTGTAATTATCATCTCGCAGGCTTTTTCCCACGAAATGTTGTTATGTAAAGTACCATCGCTTAAACGGATCGACACTGTGCCCGCCTCAGCTTCTTTGTCACCGACGATAATCATGTATGGAACCTTCATCAACTGCGCTTCACGGATCTTGAAGTTCAGCTTTTCGTTTCTACGGTCAAATTCCACACGGATTTGGTTGTCACGTAAATGCTTTTCTACTTTTTCGCAGAATTCATTAACACGATCAGTAACATTTAAAATCGTCACTTGAGTCGGCGCCATCCACATTGGTAAGTGGCCCGCTGTATGCTCAAGATAAACCCCGATAAACCGCTCTAACGAGCCCAATACCGCTCGGTGAAGCATGACTGGATGATGTTCAGCATTGTCTTCGCCTGTGTATTTAAGATCAAAGCTCATCGGTAAGTTAAAATCACACTGGATTGTGCCTAATTGCCAAGGACGCTTCAGGGCATCAACGAACATGATATCTAGTTTTGGCCCGTAGAAGGCGCCATCGCCCGGATTGATCGTAAACGGAATCCCTAAAATCTCTAACGCCTTTTGAAGAGCGCCTTCAGCCTTATCCCAGACATCATCTGAACCCATACGTTTTTCAGGACGAGTTGAAAGATACACGTGGTATTCACTCATTCCTAATTTTTGATAAACTTCGTTTAATAATTCAACAAAGCCTTTGATCTCTTGCTGTAACTGATCAACTGTACAAAAGATATGAGCATCATCCTGACAGAACGTACGAACGCGAGTTAAGCCTGATAAGGCACCCGACACTTCATATCTATGCAGGCGGCCGAAATCAGCCATTCTATACGGAAGATCACGGTAAGAATGTTTTGTTGAGCCAAAAAGTAAACAGTGTGATGGACAGTTCATTGGCTTAGAACTGAAATCACGCTCATCGACTTTTGTGAAATACATGTTTTCTTTGTAGTTCGCGTAGTGACCAGACGTTTTGAATAACTCAACGTCAAAAATCTGCGGCGTGATCACTTCATTGTACCCGTATTTAAAATACATATCGCGCATGTATTTTAATAATTCGTTGTAAACCACAGTACCACGGCCAGTGAAAAACGGAGAGCCTGGCGCCCATGGATGAAACATGAACATACCAAGTTCTTTACCCAGCTTTCTGTGGTCGCGCTTTTTCGCCTCTTCAATATTTTTTAAATACTCATCTAATTCTTTTTTATCCTGAAAAGCCGTCGCGTACACGCGCTGAAGCATCTGGTTGGCTTGATCACCCTTCCAGTACGCTCCGGCAACCGACATCAATTTAAAAGCTTTAATCTGACCGGTCGATTGCACGTGAGGACCACGGCATAAATCAAACCAAGAACCTTGGTGGTAAATACCTACAGTTGTTTCACCTTTTGCAGCTAAGTCTTGAATTAATTCAACTTTAAAACGTTCACCCATTGATTGAAAAGTCTCAATTGCACGGTTGATCGGCCATTGCTCGCGCACCAGTGGCATATCTTTCTTTTGCAGCTCTTCCATTTTCTTTTCGATTTTTTCGAAGTGCTCTTCAGTAAAGTTAAATGGAGAATCAAAATCGTAATAAAAACCGTTTTCAACAACCGGACCGATCGTCACTTTTACTTCTGGCCAGATTTCCTGAACAGCCTGCGCCATTAAGTGAGCCGCCGAGTGACGGATAACTTCAACTGCCTCAGGTGATTTCGTCGTAACGATAGAAAGTTTGGTGCCATCTTTTAACGGTAAACGGTAATCGATCACTTCTGATGATCCATTAATTTTGGCACCCAGAGTATCTTTTGCTAAACGCGCACCAATTGAGTTTGCAACTTCTAAAGTCGTTGGTTCGTGATCAAAAGATTTAACTGAGTTATCTGGTAGAATAATATTAACGTTCGACATTTTAGCTGCACCCGTTTTTTGGCGTTTGTTTTTTAAAAAATTGTAGAGAAATAGACTCGAAAGACATTTAGGTAAAAGAACTAAAATGTGGTGGTCGTGATATTAAATAGCATGAAATAAGTATGCCGTTATTTAAGGCCATTTACAAGGGAACTTTAAAAAAGCTTTTGTTATGCGGCCCATAACCGGATCTAGGGGCGATTCTCCCCAGTTATCAATTTAAAGATACTTAAACGAAAAAAGCCGACCCGTATGGTCGGCTTTTCAGGATTTAAAAAGGACAGAGTCCTTTTTCAGACAGGATGTCTCCTACGAGACTCCCTGAGATTAATACGTAACGTGGTGGTTTAAAGCCTCATGCATACGAGGGTCTTTTACCGCAACCAGGTTATTTTTTGTCATAAAACCAGTTAATAGTTTTAAGAAAATACCGGCAAAACCAACGAAAATACTGATTTCCAAAAAGCCGAACTGAGGTACACCATCAAAGAAGTTCGGGTAAACTAACCAGTAGATATCTACGTATTGCATAATCAGAACCAACACAGACACAGCTGCTAAGTTCATGTCGTTACGTTTAGCATCACGCGGAAGTAACGCTAAAAACGGCACCGCAAAACGGAAAACTAATAACGCCACAGAAATAGCTAACCAGCCACTGTGTGAACGCATTAGGTAGTACTCGGTCTCTTCCGGAATGTTTGCGTACCAAATCAACATAAACTGAGAAAACGCGATGTAGGCCCAAAAGATCGTAAAACCTTTCATAAATTTACCTACGTCATGCTGATGTTCTACTGTGATATAACCAGATACCCACTTAGAGTTTTTTAACCAGATAATCATTAACGCCAAAACCGCCATTGTCGACTGGATCATACCCGCAAAAGTGTAGATCCCGAAGATTGTCGAGTACCAGCTAGGTAATAGCGACATCAATAAATCAATCGAAAACAAGCTAAAGAAGATAGCGAAGAAAGCGATGAAACCAATTGAATATCCTACGTTTTTATGAGTAAGAGCATGATCGCCGTTTTGATCTTGTTTGATTGAATTTCCAACTAAGATCTTTTTGAAAATCAAACAACCGATACCAAAAATCACTAAACGCAAGATCACAAACCAAGGGGCTAAATATAACGCTTTACCACCAGTCATACGGTAGCCTTGTGATGGATCTGCCCAGGCGTAAAGGTATTTAAAGCCAAGGATTAAAATTAAGCTTCCGATAAACATTGCCGGTAAAAAGCTTGTGAAACTTTCAGCAATACGACGGATTGAAGCACTCCATCCAGCTTTTGCTGCATGGTTAAAAGAGATGAAAAATAATCCACCTAAACCCAAGCACGAAAAGTAAAAGAACGCCACTAAGTAAGACGTCCAAAGACGATCCGGAGCTTTAAATAAGCCGTAAGCTAAACCTAAAAATCCGATAAACATCGCCGCGAAAATCGCCGTTTTTAGCTGCTGTGGCGCTTCGAATTTATTTAATTTTAATTCATGTGAATGATTCGATGAACCCATGATTAGTTCCCTTTACCCTGTAAGCTGGTTGATTGATCTGCCTTCTGCAGATGACGGATATAGTTAACAACTTGCCATCTGTATTTTTGCGGAATGTGCGCCGCGTATGGACCCATCACACCCTGACCAGCTGTGATCACGTGGTAGATTTGACCATCAGTCCAACCTTTAACTTTATCAGAAGTTAAAGCCGGTGGTTTTAATGCCATCGTCTCAGCTACTGATAATTTATCACCACCTTCGCCGTTAGCGCCGTGGCAGATTGCACAGTGAATTGTGTAGTATTTTGTACCTGTTTTTAAAACTTCTTCCGAGTACTGGCCAGCTAACGGATTTTGGTTAGCATTGGCTGCAACTGCATCGGCGTATTTATAAGGAACAAAACCCTGCGGCTGAGTGCCTTCTGGCGGAACACGCATACCGGCTTTATTCGGAGATTCTTCATCATACTCCTGCGATTTGATCGCCGGAGATTCCATCATATCCTGGATTAACTCGATATTGGTTTGATTGTTACCACCGCGGCAGCCCGAAAAAAACATCGCTGCAATCGAAGCCGCAATCAAAGTCATTGAAAGATTAGTTAAACTTTTCATCTTAGTACTCCGCCATTTTCTTGATTTCAACAGCGCCTAATTCTTTTAACAATTTTTCTGCGCGGTCAGCACTGTAGCCGACATCATTTTCAGGGATGAAAATTGCAAATTTATGGCAAGTGATATCTTTATCGATGATCGGAGGATCAACTCTAGGAATTCCAGAAAGATAAAAGAAAGCACCTACTGAGCTTAAAGCTGCAAATAATACCGTTAATTCGAACATGATAGGTACGAACGCCGGTAACGAAAACATTGGTTTACCACCGATGTTGATCGCCCAGTCGACTGCAGACGTGTAATAAGTTAAAGAAAGACCCGCTAATAAACCCACACAACCTGCACCGAAAGTAACGTACGGGATTGGTGAACGTTTAATACCGCAAGCTTCTTCCATACCGTGAACCGGGTAAGGAGTTAAAGCATCGAATTTAGTAAAACCAGCTTCTCTTACACGAGTTGCTGCCTTGATAGTTGTAGCTTCATCAAGAAAAATTCCGGCGATGCCGCCGATAGCTCTTTTCTTAGCCATAATTAGTGTCCTTTCCCGTGGTGCTCATCTTCTTTACCTACATTCATTACCGGTTTTACCTCGGCAATCGAGATCGCAGGAAGAACGCGTAAGTATAATAAGAAAATCGTGAAGAACATACCGAACGATCCCACTAAGATCGCTGTATCGTACATCGACCAAGCGTATTGGCCCCAGTTCGACGGTAAGAAATCACGGTGTAACGAAGTCACCGTAATCACGAAACGCTCAAACCACATACCGATGTTTACGAAGATCGAAACTACAAACATCACCGGGATCGAACGGCGGAATTTCTTAAACCAGAAAAGCTGAGGGATAACAGTATTACACACAACCATGATCCAGTAAGACCAAGCGTATGGACCCATTGCACGGTTCATGAAAACGTAACGTTCGTAATCATTTCCAGAGTACCAGGCAATTAAAAACTCAGAACCGTAGGCATAACCAACCATTAAACCTGTCATCATGATGATCTTATTCATAACTTCCATATGATCGATCGTGATGTAGTTTTTAAATTGCGGGAAACCGATACGAACTAACGTCATTAACGTAATTACCATCGCAAAACCCGAAAAGATCGCGCCGGCTACGAAGTACGGAGGAAAGATCGTTGTATGCCAACCCGGAAGGCCAGAAACCGCGAAGTCAAACGATACGATAGTATGTACCGATAAAACCAGCGGCGTAGAAAGACCGGCTAACACTAAGTAAATCATTTCAAAGTGTGACCATTGTTTAGCTGTGCCTCTCCAGCCCATTGATAATACGCCGTAGATTTTTTTACGGATCGCATTTTTCGCACGGTCACGAACAGTTGCTAAATCCGGAATCATACCTACGATCCAGAATACTGATGAAACCGTTGCATAAGTAGAAACCGCAAAAACGTCCCATAATAACGGAGAACGGAAATTCACCCATAACGGACCACGCTGATTCGGGTACGGAAATAACCAGAAGTCTAACCAAGGACGACCGGTATGGATTAACGGGAAAATACCTGCAGTCGCAACCGCAAATACCGTCATCGCCTCAGCTGTACGGGCAACTGAAGTTCTCCATTTTTGACGGAAAAGAAAAAGGATTGCCGAAATAAGTGTTCCGGCGTGACCGATACCTACCCAGAATACGAAAGTGATAATCATCGTACCCCAGGCTACCGGGTGATTTACCCCTAATAAACCGATACCGGTCGAGATGACCATAGCGATTGTTAGGATGTAAAAAATAAATAAGGCTTTTGCACTTAAAAATAAACCCATCCATTCTTTAGATGGAACGCGCTCAATCGGAGCACAGATATCATCTGTGATATCTTTTAAAGATTTATCGCCTAAAACAAGCTGATTACGCTTAAGCATGGTCAGCTCCTTTCTCTTCTTGGCCACCGTGGGCAGGAGCAGCTCCGTGATGTTTCGGCGGAGTTACCTGGTCATTATTTTTAATTTTTGTCTGATAACGTACCGAAGGTTTCGCGTACCATTCTTCTAATAAAGCATAAGCGCGCGGCTCAGATTTAAAAGTTTTGGCTACTCGAGAGTTTTCGTCGTTTAAGTCACCAAAAACGATTGCTGATGTCGGACAAGCTGCTTCACAGGCTGTCTTGATATCGCCGTCTTTTAGCGGACGTTCTTCAGTTTTAGCTTTATTTTTACCTTCTTTGATACGTTGAACGCAGAAAGTACATTTCTCCATAACACCGCGGGTACGAACCAGTACTTCAGGGTTAAGAGCCATGTGCATAGGTTTTTCGATTAACTTTGCGTAATTGAACCAGTTAAAACGACGTACTTTATAAGGACAGTTGTTTGAACAATAACGAGTACCGACGCAACGGTTGTAAATTTGTTCATTTAAACCTTCAGAACTGTGAGCAACCGCAACGACCGGACATACCGTTTCGCACGGAGCATTGTCACAGTGTTGGCACATAACCGGCTGGAATACGGTTTCCGGATTCTCTGGAGTACCTGTATAGTATCTGTCGATACGAATCCAGTGCATCTCACGGCCTTGCATCACATACTTCTTACCAACCACATGGATATTGTTTTCAGATTGGCAGGCTGTCATACATGCCGAACAACCGGTACATACGTTAAGATCGACTGCCATACCCCACTTGTGTCCGTTGTATTGATGACCAGACCAGATATTCCATGTGTGGTGTCTGTGGATATTTGCTTCTTTATTCTTTTCGATATCTTTATTTGTCGCTGTTACTACGATTTGACGGCCTTCCATTGAATCGTGACCTTGAGTCGTCACTAATTCGATTTTCTTACCTGTCTTTTTAAATTCAACAGCGGCACCAGCAAAAACACCGGCTGTTGCCAATGTAAATGCATTTTGACCGATCCCTTTAGCCACATCGCCGGCATGCGTGCGCCCGTAACCTACCGCTACGGCAACAACTTGATCATGTAACCCCGGCTGGATGTGCGTTGGTAAAGATAATTTTTTATCACCAACTGTTAACTCAATGACATCGCCCTCGCGAAGTTTGTGTTCAGCGGCTGTTTTAACAGATACGCATGCGTAGTTATCCCAAACAATTTTAGTTACTGGGTCTGGTAATTCCTGCAACCAAGCTAAGTTGGCTAAGGTGCCATCACCGATATTTACTGTTGGGTATAACGCTAATTCAAATTTAGCATCGCCGTTAGCAGATTTTTTAAGAGATGAAACATCACCCTTAAACGTACGTGCAGAACCTGCAGCGACATCACCAACGAAACCGTCTTGCAAGAACTGATTCCAGAAAGTTTCGAAATCTTTGCTCTGACCGACTTTAGACATCATTTCTGTTTTCCAGAAATTACGTAAGTAGTCGTAGAAGGTTTCAAATTCTTGGATACGTTTTGGACCAACTTTAGCCATGTACGCCCAAGTCATTAACGACAATTGGAACGAACGTGTATCATACATAGTTCTGATCAATGGCTGATGAATACCATACAATCCCGTAGCAAACTCAGAATCACCCCATGTTTCTAATGCGTGATTGTCAGTTGCAACAAAGTGAGCGTTAACAGCGGTTTCATCCATTTTATCGCCAGAATACACAACTGTTTCAACTTTTTTAAGAGCATCAGCAAAACCAAGATCAGCACTTAAAGCATAGAAAGGATTAGATCTGTAGATGATCAGCGTTTTAACCGCGCCATCATTCATTTTTTTGATTAAGTTTTTAATCTGCTCTGTAGATGCTGTGATGTTTTTATTACCGCTTTGAGCAACAACCGTCTTACCTTCATTGCCTAAGATCGAGTTTAAGTAGTTCACAGCTACCTGTAAGGCCAAGCCATCTTGCGTATTCGTCTGAATACCACCGGCAACCACTAAAGATTCACCTTGGTTTTTTACTAAATCAGCGGCTACTTTTTTGAAAGCTTCTGCTGAGATTCCAAGTTTTTCAGCTACACCGTTATATGGAGCAACTGCAGTTTTTACAGATTCAGAAACAGAAACTTTACCAACAATCTCAGCGATTAAACCCATAACAACATCAAACTGTTGTGACGGTTTAATTTTAAAACGAACATCAGAGTTGGCAGCTGTTAATGAGTACGTTGAATCAAAAGAGTATAAACGTGACATTTTTTCGATGTTTCGGCGTCCATCGGCAAAACGTTTGTTGTTTGTCATTGTCGGACCCCAGGTACCCAGGAAATCACCGTCAATTGAAACAATCACTTGTGCTTTATCAAATCTGTAGCCCGGAACTAAAGCTTCACCGAAAGATACCGCCTGACCGTTAGCCACATTATCAGCTAAAGGTTCCCAGACGTAGTGATCAGCATTAAAACCCGATTTAAAATCAGAGATAACTGCTTTTGTAGCCGGAGATGAAATGTTACCAGAAAGAATAGCAACACTTCCCTTTTGCAGAGCTGCGACAACTTTCGTGTCCAGATCTTCCCAAGATACAGCTACCGTTTCTTTATTCGTACGTTTTTCGTTGAATAAATTTCTGTAAGGCTTTTGTAAACGGTTTGGCTCGTAAAGACCAAGTAAAGAGGCTTGCGCTTTAACCGAAGCACCCGTGCCGTTTAATGGAAATTTTGGATTACCCTGAATATGAATCGGACGACCTTCGCGGGATTTAACTAATAAACCTAAACCCTCTTGGCCATCAAAGTATGAACTGGTGTACCAGTTAGACACACCCACAGTGACTTCTTCAGGTTGTTTATTGTAAGGAACAATTTTTTGCACCGGACGACGGATACAACCAGCGGCAGAAGTTAAAGCAATTGAAGCACCCATCAACTTTAAGAAATCACGACGTGCAACGCCGTCTTTTTCCGTGCCTTCGTTTTCAGAACCTTCACGTAAAGGTGAAGACATGAACTCTGTCTGCAACGTCGCCTGGAATTCCGGAGTGTTGTTTAACTCTTCGAAAGATCTCCAGTAAGTAGTGTCTCTTTCGATTTTTCTGTTTTGATTATCGTTTGTAATTTTGTTTTCTGTATTAGACATCGTGAGCTCGTTTCCTAGTGATGGCACGTTGTACAGTTAAGAGAAGCTTTGTTTTCCGGTTGACGGTGACAGTTCACACACCAGCCCATTGACAAATCTGAATGCTGAATTACCTTAGCCATTTTTTCAATTTCACCGTGGCAAGTTTGGCAACTTACACCTTTAGCAACGTGCGCTTGGTGATTGAACTGAACGTGATCTGGCAACATGTGAACACGAACCCATTCAATTGACTTACCGTCATTGAAAGCATCACGAAGTTTTTTAATCTCATCAGAATCTTTGTAACCCGGAACAGTTTCTTTGTTCGGAGTTCCCGCAACCTGTTGGTGGCAATTCATACATGTTGCAAGCGAAGGAATGTTCGATGATTTTGAACGCTCTACTTGATTGTGGCAGTACTGACACTGAATCTTGTGAGTACCAACGTGAAGTTCGTGGCTGAATGCGATTGGTTGATCAGGCGCATAGCCTTTGTTGTAACCAATACCGACGCGGGCTCCGCCATCTGGATTTTGGAACAAACAACTTGAAAGAAAAAATACCGTAAGCACAAGAGTAACCATGGCACTTACAGAGGTGCGGTTTTTACTAAGCATAAACAATTGCCTTTCTTTGAAGTTAATTAAAATGCAATGCGAAGTAAAAGTCACGGAGGAATTTGAATAGCAATTGAAAATCCCTGAGGGAAATCAAGACCTTGCATGCTTAAGAGTAGAGCAAAAAAACTGTGACCAAAAGACATCGTTTTTTTTGGAAGAAACGATCTTCTGCAGCTAACGAAGTTACTCGGGCCAAAAAACAAAAAAGGCGATGCTTCAAACATCGCCTTTTTTACTTCATCGTTGGTAAATAATTTTAAACTTTACTCAGTTTTTTAACGCTGAAAACATAACCAACAAATATGCAGTGAAGAAGCACAAAAATCGAAACGTACTCGACACCGCCAGCACCGAATCCATATGAATGAAGCCCCGCCCCAAGAATGAAGTTCACTCCATACCACGCCATAATCACTAGATTAAACGTCAGCACACCAGAAACTAACATACCGAAATTTTCAATCCAGTTCACTAAACGGGCATGTAGAATTATTATGTAACCCAAAAGTGCAATCAAAGCCCAGGTTTCCTTCGGATCCCAGCCCCAAAAGCGCCCCCACGAAGCATCAGCCCAGATTCCGCCTAAAATAATACCCGGAGCCAAAAATGCCACTCCAATTTGCATCGAACGATACACACCGGTTGTGATATGTTTGATTTTTTCAGCGTGCTTTTCTTTATCAATTGCATAATAAATAAGCCCAATATCACCTAAAGCAAAGGCTAAGGCAAAGGCTGCATACGAAATCGTGATCGTCATCACATGCACGATTAGCCAATAACTGCTGCGCAGAACCGCCTCTAACGGCTGGATACTCGGATCCAGCACGGCCGGAGCCGTGTCAGCGATTACCATACACACAAAGCCCATCAGTAAGCCAGCCAGTAAGAAAATTTTGTACTTGTAAATCTTCTCTAAGATCATCGCAAAAAGCAGCGTTCCCCACGAAACCCAAACCACGGTTTCATACATATTGGTCACCGGCGGACGCTCTGCCAGATAAATTCTAAACGCAAAACCTAAGATATGAACAAAAAAACCTAACAGGGTAATCGCCCACACCAGAGCCATCCCACTCTGTAAATTTCTGACCCAGATAAAAAGTAATATTATCGCTGCTAAAATATAGAGAACATAAGTCCAGCGGAACAAATGCGTATCATTATATAAGACTTCAGTATCTACTTTGTGCGCCTGTGCGTATTTTTCCGGGGCAAGCTTGGCCACGCTGTCTTGAAAAGCAATTACCGCCTGATCCAGAGTTGTCTTAGCCGAGTCGATATCTTTTTTTTCGGCCAAGGCGCCAAGATACGCCGCTACACTTTGGCTAATGCCGATAAACAACTGCTGCTGGGCTTCTGGAATTTCAGCAACCGATAACCAGGTGTCTGAATCTTGGCTTGGCATAATACGCAGAAGTCTTCCGCCGGCAAGTTCTCTAAAATAGATCATCTGATTCTGCAGACGTTGCAGCGCCTGAAAGTAAGGCGTAAGTTTTTCCTGGCTTTGGCGTTTATCCGCCAGTTCCTGCATTAAATTCTGGAATTTATCCGTCGTAAAAAGCTCGGTGCTTGAAAAGTATTTTCTATCATGCGCCAAGCCCAGTTTGTTTTTCACATCCAAGTGATTCACTTCAAATAACGGACGATTCGTCCAGCTATCCGGTGAAAGCATCCACGTTAAAACAATCAAATACGCCGGCGCCGACTCACCAGATTCAGTTTTATATGTTTTTTTACCATAGACGACCTCAAGAACTTCTTTGGCAAAAGTATCGTAAGGCTTAATGCGGCCGCCGTCCTGGACCGGCAGGTATCTGATGGCTTCACCAAGCTTCGGGGCAGCTTGTGCAAAGCTTGAAACCAGCGAAAGTTGAAAAAATATGGCTAGTGTTAATATTAAGCGAATCATTGTGCTGTCTTTCTCCGGCGGGTCTGGATAAATAACCAAACCATACCCAGTGATAGAATTAACGAACCTAAATATTTAATCCAGCGGCCCGGATCAAGATTAACCGACAAAACCGAAGCCGTCGGCTCACCGGTTTTTTCATCCTCATTAAAACTGGCCTGATAAAATGTGTAACCCGCATATTTGAGTGGCTCATTCATCTCGATGTAACCAGAAATCGGCGTAGTTCCCGAAGGTGGCACGATTTCAACTGTGCTCGCGTAGGTTTTAGCTTTCTGCGTGCCTTCGTAATGAGTAATTTCAAACTTTTTCAGATGCACCGGAAAACCAAGGTCGATACGGCGGTTTTGGTAACTTACGATAAAAGCCTCGTTTTCGCCGAAAAGCTTAACGATGTCATTTAACAAAGACCACTGTGTTTTTTCACCAAACTGGATCAAAATTGCAGGGCTGGTTAACGGCGTCGGACGATCGACCTGGACCGCATCCCATTCTTCCGTAGCCTGCGGTAAATAATCCAGCAGGCGAAGTTCTAACTCACCCATCCAGCCGGTGGCGATTTTATCGCCGATTTTAATCGTACCGGATTTAAACGACTTCATTTCTTCTTTGCGGAAAAGTTCGTAATAAACTTCGGTCTCATTTTTTGCATTTAGATAAATTTCATTGGTAGAACGGTCTTTACGGCCTTCTTCTTTTACATTGTGCCCGAGGATCACTTTCAGCGGTCCGAAATTCACATCCGCCGTTTTGGTTTTTGCCGGCTGGGTCAGCGTCTCAACCTGGGTTACATTTACGTTTTGCAACTGAAACTTCACCGATGCACCGACATTCACATCATCAGACTTTTTTAACTTTTTACTGACGCGCGCATATTTAAGATATTTTAAAATTTTAATCTGGTTATCACCCAGATTGACAATAAACGGCTTCTGCTCAGTCGGCGGATTCATGAAAAAATCCACCTCGCGCTCATACACTTTCGTGTACCGGTCACCGTCAAAAGTGGCGTACACCACCAAATCCGTCTGCGCCACCGAGACGTAGTTGTTTTTACCGTTAATCGGAAGCATCAATGAGCCATCGATACCGTATTTTTGTGTTACCCAGCCGCCGAAGACAAGCAAGATAATTCCGGTATGAACCAGGAGAAACGGCACATGGCGCTTTTTCCACGGCATGCGGTCAACCATCACAATTGTAAGATTATAAACCAGTAACCCCATGGTCACATACATCATCCAGCTGTGATACACTAACTTCTGTGCCGCAAAGGCATCATACTGGGATTCAACGATGGTTCCCCAGGTAATTAAACAGGTAATGGCCACGAGAATTGGAATGCCTAATTGAAATGACGTAGAAAATCGCCAAAATTTTTGCAACAGAGGATTTTTAAATCGCATACGACCTTGAACCGTACTCTTAGATTTTCAAATTGGGTAGTTCTCTTTTGATGTGTTCAAGTGCCTTGAATATTTGCTCTTGCACAACAACATAATCTGGTTTTATCTTTTTGGTCACTTCGTCCATATATAAAGCACGATTAAGCTCTACTTGCAGAGCCTGCTGACCGACTTCAGGCTTACCGTACTGCTGGGTCACGCGCCCACCCATGTACGGCCAGTTGTAACTGATCGAAAAACCGACTTCTTTGTAGGCAGCAATCACAATATCTTTGTAGCGACTGTCGCAACTGACACCTAAATTATCACTGATTACAATATCAGCACGATATTGCCCCGGATCTTTGTGTTGGTTTGTTCCAAGTGAAGGCATCGAGTGCGCATCTAAATGAAAAACGTGCTCAAAACCCTTTTTCTTAAAATCAGCGTAAAGCTTTTTTACACCGTCATGAAAAGGGGTATAAATCAGATCAGTCAGTTTATTGTGCAGCTCTTTTGAAATGGGGCTTTGCATTAAAGGATAGTTCAAAGTGGTCACAACCCAATGATATCCTCGGCTATTAGAACCGGATATATTTTCACTGCCCATAACCGAATCACAATCAATATCTTGCGGGATACGGTTTAAGTCCACGGCGTACCTATGCCATTCGGTCTTGTGGTACGGCACTTTCAGTTTCTGCAAAGAAGGCTCGTAGATCACGTCAATGTAGCGATCTACATCGCACATTAAAATTTTTTCCTCAAGATTATGTAACCAGGTGCACTCATCAGGAACTTTTTCACCAGAATGTGGCATCGTTACAAAAAATGGAATAATCGGCTCTGACATGATTTCAAACACCCCTAAACTTGACTAACAGTAAAAGACATTAGCTAATAAATATATGAAAATATATACGAAAACCGGAGATAAAGGAACAACCAGGCTGGTTGATGGCAGTTGCGTCGAGAAATTCAATCCGCGCGTTGAGGCCTACGGCACTGCTGATGAACTAAACTCTTATCTTGGTTTGATTTTCAGTCTTTTAGAAAACAACGAACAGTTGAATATCAGCAACACTTCACTTCGCCGCATCCTGTTTGATATTCAAAACAACATGTTCGTGATCGGCAGCCTGCTGGCAACGGTCGACGAAGCGGTTTTAAAAAAATTGCCGCAACTCGATCCCGAGGCCACGACTCAGCTTGAATCAATGATCGATGCCATGACCGCTGAACTTGAACCGCTGAAAAACTTTATCTTACCGACCGGCCATATTTTAAGCTCTCATTTACACGTAGCGCGCACCTTGTGCCGCCGTTGCGAACGCCGATCGAGCGAAATAGCTCAGCAAGAGCCGCATTATGAGCAGGTCTTGATCTATTTAAACCGCTTAAGTGATTTTCTTTTCACCGCGGCCCGTTTCGTCAATCACCGCACTGACACACAGGACATCTTGTGGAAGAAAAAATAGTCTTGCGCGAGTCAACTCCTGCCGACTCAGAAAAACTAGGGCAGTTTTTTTATGAAATCCCGACGCAGGGACTTTTAGATGTAAAAATCAAACGTCAGGTCGACTTTTTCTCGCTGTACCGAAGACTGCAGCAGAAATTCCATAACTACATCCTGGAAGAAACCAACGTATTTAACAATAACGAGTTATTAGGCACAGCCAGCTTTCTCTTACAGGATACCAAAATTGGCAAACAGGTTTTAAAAACAGCCTACGCCTGCGATTTACGAATCTCGCATCAGCGTAAGGCCGTACTTAACTGGTCACGGTACTTTTTACCGCAATTACAAAAGCTGATCGCAACCGAAAAAATCGATCATTTTATCACTTCAATCAGCATGGACAGCTCTCAGGCCATCAATGCTTTTATCCGCACTAAACAAAAAAGAGCAAACAAACCATTCTACGAACTGATCCGTAAATTTAATTTAGTCTCAATTCACGGTTTTTATCCGTTTCTTTTTAAAATAAATCCATTTATCAAAGTCGGATTTTTAGAAAAACAGGATCAGGCAAAGTTTATAAAATATCTGGCTGACAAATTACAGACTCTGGAATTAGTTCCGAGTGCTATGACCGAGAATGTCGAATCCTATATTCACGAATCATTGATCTATTCTTTTAGAAACTTTGTTGTGGCCCGCGATGCGAAAGATAATATTGTCGGCGTTTGTTATCCCCTTAGTTCTTCGTTATTGCAGGATTATTTTCCGCAAACTTATAACCAGCAGTCAGACAACTTCCGCCAGTTCTTAAAATTTGCTTCGTTTTTCAGGGTTGGCCGTAAACTGACCCGTCCGTTCTCCCGCACCCATAAAGAGCAGACTCTGAACTTTCAGCTGTTGCATTTCTTGTTCTTTGAACATCCCGACGTGTTTCAGACCATGGTAAAGTTTGCCTTTGATCAGTCTAAGCAGAACGAGTTTCTAATCTACACTTACGAACAGTCGATGTACACCCACCGCCCGCCGATCGGTACGATTCACAGCGAGTCGCCTTACGCTCTTTACGAAATCAGAACTCCTGAGGCTATCGACGCCGGCGAAACCCCGCTAAAAGCCAAAATCGCAAAGAACATCTGGCTTGATGGCTTTCTGTTTTAAAACCCATAAAAAAAGCCATCGTCTGTGCAACGATGGCTTTATAATTCTAATCTCTATTTTGAAAGATTACTGAAGTTTTTGCTGAATTTTACCGTCTAAGAAAGACATCAATTTTGCAAAAGTAGCTTTTTGTGCAGCAATCTGAGATGGATCTTCTTTTACATCAGTCGTTAGGGTGTGAGTTTGGAAACCAGCTTCAGCACGTTTTTTGATCTCAACCCAGTTAGTATGCACAACTGCCGGATCAAAAGTGATTTCTGTGTTTAAGTCTTGGTTAGCCATACCAGTCAAGCTAACTTTGATTAACTGAGGTTGCGATAATCTCGCAATGCGCTCAATCTTAGAGTTAAACTCAATCGCTTTTTCGATATGACCAAGTTTTTCTAGTTTATCCGGAGATTCAGAGAAAACACTTGCCTGGATCATTAACTGATCAAAGAAAAATTGGCGCAAAGCCAAGATCTCATAACCGGTTTTAGAATAACGGCCTGATTTATGGATATGAAGGATAATTTCATCAACTACGCTGTCTTTTAAGTTACCGCTCACAACCATTAAAGCTGAGAAAACGCCCATTTTTTTCTTGTCAAATTTTGCAACGTGCTCTGGGTTTTGAGAGTCAAAAGATGGGTTATCTACGATAAAATGCTTATTCAAATAAACCATGTTTTTGTAGACCCACAATAAAGCTTCTTCAGAAGTTAATTCTTCTCCGAAGATTTTGCCGGCAGATAATAAGAAAACCGGAACCGGAGCCAATACATCGTAATTAGCTTCATCCATTAATTTATGATCAGCTTCGCTAAGTTTTTGCAAACGAACTGATTCATTGGTTTTCGTCATACCTTGGTTTAACGAATCCATTTTACCTGGAATAGACTCAGCTTTTTCTAAAACACTGTGTAATTTGCCGCAACCTACTGCAGTGATAATTGTTAATACTAATAAAAGATTTTTCATTTTAATCACACCCTATATATCAACGAATTAGTAAACTGGTTTTAATAATGATTTTTTTAATGTTTCTAAACCAGCATCAGCAGAGTTGCCTAACCAGATAGAAAGAACTTGCTGTTGTAAAGCGCGAGGACCTTCAACAACTGACATTTGCCCTTTAGTATCTTCGTAATGTAATTTAGTACCACCGTTAGATTGCACTAATAGAATCACAAACGATTTGCCTTCAGCAGCATCGCCACCTTTAGCTACAACATTTAAGAACTGAGAGATCGCCGGATCATTTAAGTTTACAGAATTAGCGGCCAAAGCTTCGCGGTAAGATTTAGCAACATCTTCGGCAGGTACACTGCGTAAGAAAGTTAAACGGATCGCTGTTGCTGTCGCACCTTCTAAAGAACGTAAAGCATTGTTGTCACGAGAGTACTTAGAAGCATCAGTTGTAAATAACTCAGCTACATAAACTTTTACGTTAACAAGAACTACTTTTTTAGTACGTACGCCAGCACCGACTAAAGACATTGCTGAATCAGCTGCCTTAGCCGTTTGATTTAATGTAACACCTTCTAATTTTTGGCTGCCACCAGATAAAGTTAATAAACCTGCGTTAGCAGTAAGACCGATCAATAATACTAATGATCCTAAAATAGCTTTCATTTTAATTCTCCCTATAAGAATACGAGATGCACGTGAGCAATTACCCAGTTCGCATCGATTGTTTTGGTTTTTATTGCGTGCGCTAGAAAACACAAAAATCAGTATAAAGTCTAGAGCTTTTACTACTAGTGGCAGGAGTTACATTTTCGGTATGTAAAATAGGGGCAAATTTGGATTATAATGCAAATAAAGTGAGTTTTAAGTCTAAACCTTGATTGTTAAAAGCTTCGCTTTGTTTAATTTTTAACTGTGAAAACGGCAGTTTCCACTGTGGCGGATGCACCACAACAACCGCTGTTAACCCCGGAATACGCTCTAGCGCCAGCAGCACGTCCTCGGCATCAGTATTTTTCAATCGCTCCCCGTACGGAGGGTTGGCCATCACTACAACAGAGCGGCCATTTAGCGCAGATAAATCGGCTGTCTTTGAATTAGCATTGATAAAAGTAAACGCATTATCAACCCCTGGAAAATGCATTTTAAAAGCTTCGTAATTTTGCTTGGCTTTTTCTGCGGTTTTCGCTTCTAGCTCTATCCCCATAAACTGCGTCTTAAGTGGATTGGCGATTTTAAAATTCTTCTTCCAGGTTTCAGATTTAAGTAAACCCGGAAGGTTGTTAAAGCGTTCAAAATCAAATTTCGAAACCAGGTTAGGCTGAAAGAAACTGGCCGCTTCAAACAACAAAGTGCCCGAGCCGCAGAACGGATCCAAGATCGTTGCATTTGCATCCTGCGGCGAATATTTCACTTCACCTTCAAGAGCATTTTTTAAAAGAAAGTTATACATCTTGGCCGCAAGGGTTTCACGCATCGGCGCCTCACCCTGCACGACACGGTAGCCGCGTTTATGCAGGTGCTTACCTGAAGTATCCAGACTTAGCGTAACATGGTCTTTAAAAATACGGATATACAGCGAACATAAAGCATCATCTTGCTTTTTAACGGCATTTTTCAGGATTTTATGAGCCAATTCCTCAAGATTACTTTCGTGAAATAACCGCGATTTACCGGATTCGATATTTAAATTGAATTTCAGTTCACCGAGGTACTTTTTTAGATCGATTTTTTTGAGCTCTTTTTCGAACTGGTCAAAATACCGGGCTTCAAAGTGATGCACGCGCCACAGGACACGAATTGCAAGTTTTGAAAATAAATTAATCTGAAATCCAAGATGATTTTCGCACTCGATTTCGATACCGCCTAAGTCTTCATAGACAACTTCCGGGCGCGAACGTGTCGGTAATCCGTCAAGGTCAATTAACTGGTGCCAGAAACTTTCAAGCTCGTTTAACAGGTCTTTTTCTAATTGTGGCTGGCAGGAGATGAAAAATCGAGACCTCATTAAAATCTCCAGTAAAAATCAAAAAAGCCGTAGTAACCATCTCGCGGATCTAAGCGAAAATGTGTAATGTCGGTGGCATTGACTGAAACCTGCGCATGAAAACGATCATAAATCCAGACGTAAGATAAATAGCCACCCAGCGCTTTTTTCTCGAAGTTGTAGTTCGGGCCGATCAGCACTCTATCCCAATCTGAACGGATCAGTTCGTAACCGGTCTGAAATGAGCTAGAACCTAAGGCCTTGATCGCGGCTGCGTCTTTGGCGCCTTCCCATTTGACTAAACCAAGGCTTAAGAAGGTGTGCGAAATCAATGCGTCGGATGAGGTCGAATCCCACCACATATTTAAATTCAGGGTCGCCTCTTCTTCTTTTTTTAAATCGACATAACTTAAACCTGCTGCCAAGGTGGTTGCATCAGAATTCCAGAAGCGCGCTTTAAAGTTGGCATTCGGGCGGTCGATCAAATTACCCGGGGCAAACGTTCCCACGGTAAGCCACTCTTTAACACCGTAGAACATATTACCGATATAGTTCACCAAAAACTCGTGTTTATACAGTGTCTGCGCTGTTTCACCGATTGAAATACCTTGGTAAAACAGAGGCCGGTACTTCGATGAGATATTCAGTTCACTTTTTTTGACGATCAGATCCGTTGTGCCGATAAACTCTTCATTGTAAGTCGACATATCCAGTTTTTTAATGATATCGCCTTTTTGAATCAGATACTTTCTCGATTGGCGTAAAAGCTTTAATTTTAGCTCGTAGTGGCCGTATTTGATCGTTTTAACGTTTTGTAATTCAACAAAAGCAAAAACCCCGATTTTAGAGTTTTGCGAGATGATCGGTAAAATCTCTCCGACTTCCCACATATTGGTTTCGCTGCTCGCTAAGAGATACTGTTCGTCAATAAAACCGCTAATCACTGCTCCACGCGAATACAAAAACTGAGCCTGCACAGTGGGTACAAACAAGAAGAAAAATAAAAATGCTGAAATTAAACTGTTAATTTTTGAGGATGCAAACTTAAACATATAATTGAAATTATCAGGGCTAAAATTCCCACTCCAAAAGCAAAGGCCAATCCGAACGTGTCTGTCATATAACCTACACCTAAATGCATGGCCACTACAGAGAAACTTTGAAAACTCATCGCGTAAGACACCACCGTACGGCTTAAATCTTTAGAAATTTCTGAAATATACGATACACACAGCGGGTAATATGGCGCCATGGTAAGCCCGCTTAATGCCAGAAAAAACGGATGCCATTTAAGCCCAATAGATAGACAAATCAATGAGCCGACCAGACAACCATACAGCTGTGCTTTTAACGAAAACGGCAAATGAATAAATGCAAATGATACCCGCCCGATCAGCAAGAAAAGAAAGAACAAAGTCACGTATCCAGCTGACTGAGTCAGATCCATCGCAAAGTAGGTGCGCATATACAGTGCTAATCGGGTTGAAATCAAAATTTCAGCAACCACATAAAAAGCAAAAAAAACACACACAAAAGCCAGTGCGCGCTTTGACAGTCGCTCTTTTGCAGCCGTGTCGTCGGTGACAACCGGCGCATGCACTATGAATTCGGGATTTGGCCTGATAAAGATCTGAACCGCCAGAGTAATAAGACTTACTACCGCCACAACATAAAAAGCCGCACTCCAGTGACCGAAAGCTTTAGTCGTTGAAGCCGCCAGCATCGGGGCAAAAAAACTTGATAAGCCGTAAAAGCCATGTAGACCGGAAAGAGCGCGTGAGCGCAATCTCGTTTCGACTCCTTCTGACACGAGCAAATTCTGGGCTACCGCCATAAAACCGATGGCTAAGCCTAAGAGCAGGCTTCCTGCGATCATCCAGCTAAAGTTTACGGAAAAGCCGGTGACCGCTAATCCCACGGCCATTAACAACACCCCAGCTGATAATAACGACGAGATGGTATGGCGGCGCAAGAAAGCCGGCGACACCACCCCAGCGATAAACGCACCGGTTGACGAGATCGCGAATAACCACGACCCCAAGGTATTAGACAACTGAAACTGATTCAAAATTTCGGGGAAGAGAGTTCCCCGGATATTATCGGCTAGGCCCAGCGTAAATAAACTCGCAAATGCGAAGATCAGGGCCCATTGAGACTGTTTAATTTTTGCCGCCATTGCTTAAGGCTATCTCCTCTTTGAGGATTTGAAAAGTACTAAGAATAGATCGGCGGTTAACGGTTCCTTCAAACTTGAACAGTTCACCAAAGTTGCACAACAGGTTGATATCTGATTTTTCAGGAATACGGCCGTTGTATACTAAGAAAATAAAAGCCTCTTGCAAAAAGTCGTCTTTGCTGTGGGAAAGTTTGCACACATTATACCATTTATCCCAGTCTTTTAATTTTACCGCTACATCCGGCTTTTTTACATAATCTGCAACGAAGTTTTTAAAGCGCGGGTAAGCGGCGCGAATTTCTTCAGGACCGACCTCACCATAACTTCCTTTATTATCGTAAATTGTCAGCAACGAATCAATAAACATAGCTAACAGCGAAAACTGACGGATATCTGCAGTTTCAACACGGCCGACGGTATCAGCTTTTAAGCGGGCTACACTCATTAGCTCTGTGTAAAAGCCTAAGTACTCTTGTTCGTTTAACGAGGTAACGTAGTTACCGAAAAGATAGATGTGCGAGAAAAAACGCTTAGCATGAATGCGGACATTTTTTAAAAAACACTTTTCCTCAAACCAAGGGTTACCGAACACATCAATTTGGCCCGGGATCGAACAGCCGGATGCGATCATTACTTTATTCACATCATCTGAAAGCTCAGCCCCACCGCCTAACAGCATGTTTACAAACTGCTGTAATTCCAGGTAGTGCAGTTGATTATCGCCATTACCTGCATAAGTGAATAAATCTGCCTGAGTAAAGTTGTCAGCGCCATTATCCGTCGCACGCGGATCAAAAAGTTTAAGTTCGATCGCAAATTCTTTAAAATCGTTGTACCACTTAACGAAATCTGCCTTAAGCATGCGGCTGTTCGGGCTATAAAGGTTTAAGCTCGGATCGACTTGCCCCCAGCCAAGCAACAACTCGCGCGCCAGCATTTTTACATAATGCGAACGACTGACGTCACTCCAGCTGACTTCAGCGGTACTCTGCGACGCTGCCACGACGTATTTTTTATGACGGTATAATATTGGAAGCTTTGCCAAAGCTTCCTGGCGCAGTTCTTCAACACCAAGAGCAATTTCTTTTGTTAAAGCCTGATCCAGTTTATTCACCTGAATTAACTTACTTATCGCCGGCGTAAAATTATATGCTTTGATCTGAGCCTGAAGAGCATTCGGCATCAGAAAAGTTTTTGCACCGAAATTCAGGCTGTTGATCATGTCCTGATAGGCTTTATAGATATGATATTCGCGCTTGATTTTTCTGAAGTTGACCGGGCGTAATGATTCAAGGCTTACCGGATCGATATTTTTTTGATCATTAAAAATACGGATAATAGCCGTTTTATAAAAACGCTGAAACGTCTCTTCTTTAATTTCTACCGGGATAATCTGTGCCTTTAAAACTTCGTTGATGATTGGATCCAGGTATTTAACCGGTAACTGATGTGTCTTTTTGTACTGCAGCGAATTTTCAAACGCGGTGATGATTCGTCCGGTAAAATCCAGTACACGGTTTAACTGGTTTTTGTCGCCGATTTCAAATTTCATCCCGGTATAAAGGGCCTCGGCGTAAAGTGCCGATACATCGACGAAATTATCAATCGATAGAATATACTCAGCTTCAGTCTTTAACGGTTCTTTTCCGGCAAGCAGGTTAACCACGTTCTCAACCAGGTTCAAAAGCTGCTGATCTTCTTGTTTTTCAACGATATTAAGACTGATCGTAAGTTGCTTTACATCTTCGAAGTTATATTCCGCACGCGGGATTTTAGAAGCCGTTAACAAAGTTTTAAGCGAGCTGCGTAACTGAGAAAAAGCCAAGTTAAGCGTTTTTTGATCAAACGGTCCATTTTCTTTTTTAAACGAAAAAACTTTAATGTACGGTGAAAGCTTTTTGATTTCGACCTGCAGAATTTTCAGATAATCTTTAAGCAACTCTAATTCGGGCTTAGTGATTTCGTTTTCTACCCCACCCAACAACGCTTTTTTAAGAACTAACAGGTTATCAGTTGCCTGTTGCGAAATCTCGGCGTCTTTAAAGAAGGTATCAAAAATAATAAATAATTCGCCGCTGGTAAAAGCATTGGGATTAGCCCGGCCTTCAGCGCGGTTTTTAAATTGATCGAGGGTACTGTACAGACAGGCAAACGATTCGTCGATATCCTGTTCGCTAGCCTGTGACTCGATTAGTTTTTTGAAATCAGCCTGAACATTTTTAACACACTCTAGATCTGAAGTTTTAATCTCAACAATTTTTGGCGGCTGTGGTTTGCCTTTTAAAAACTGATCACAGCCTGTCAGACATAACAACAAGCCGATCAGAACAGAAATTTTACTACTTTTAGAAATCATAAGACGCCCCCACCCAGACCTGATCCAGATTACGGTAATTTGATACCGTAGTTGCTTCGTCACTGGTTTCAACCAGGAACAGATCAAGTGTTATTTTCCAGGGCCCTTTTATATCAAAAATGTTCTGCCATTTTAAGGTTTTGAGTAAATTTTTCTCAGCCTCGCGCCACTGTAAGCTCGATATGAGTTTTAACCATCCGTTGACCTCTGAATCGTAGGCTAGCGAAACCTGATAAGCGCTCTGATAAAGGTATTTCTGGGTCAGCGGCTGCCGATCAGGGTTTGCATCCGGTCCGATTTCAGTGACCTCACCGCCCTCGATAAACAGCCCGGCCAATTCAAATGCAATAGGCTCTGTCTTATAACCGATATAAGGCATTACCGTAGTATTGGCTTTGATCACCGGCGAATTGTAATTGGTGGAAAAATCCGGCGTCTCCGGGTCATTATAAAGGGCCGAAGCACCTACGTACAGTTTTTGCCAGTGCTTGGCTAAGTCAAAACTGGTGAGTTTTTCATAGTATGTTTTCGGTTCAACATCGACGCGCACCCGGTTAGTAACCAAAATCCCCTTATAACCTAAGGCAAACTGATTCGAAGGCTTATAAGTTCCGGCCAAAGTTGCCTTTAAGCCGTCAAATTCGTAACCAAACATTAAACCAAAGCCAGCTTGTTCAACAACCTCAGCAATCTCTGGCTCCATTAAGTTGTAATCAATCGGCAGCACTACGTTTTGAAAAATAATATTCTGTGGTGGAGGGGTAAAGTACGGGTTACTCGAGACAAACTGACCGTCTTTTACTTCGTAGGCCGGGCCCTGGTCAGGAATAAAAAATGGTGTCCCGAATAAACCTAAATTCCAGTGGCCAAATGTTTTTTCATAAAACACACCGACTAATCCCTGACTTTCAACATCTAGTGGATTCCAGCGAAACTGTGGCTGATAAGATCCCAGATTCCACTTTTCATCACCCGCCGACCAGGTTTTAAGTCGGCGGCCGATATGCAAAGCGGCCGTAGTATCGATCTGGTTGGTGAAATAAATTTCTTTAAGATTGAAGTAACTCAAAACTGAATTTGTCGGAGTGTATTTTCCGACCAAATTAATTTTAAAAAGATCATTATCTGCATTTTCAGATTTAATTTCAGCACCGATAAAAGTAAAACTATTATCCTGGTAACTGGCGTAATCTTCACTGATAAAGTGTAAACCTGAAATACCTAATTCGCTGGTAATTTCAGCGCGCCCTTGACCGGCCAAACACACCCCTAATACAAGTAAAAACAATTTGTTCATCATCTAAACAGTCATGCCTTAAAACTCAGAGCATTTCAAAGCTAAAATCATAGACAGAAGGCCGTTTTTGTAATTACATGATGATATGAAGATTTTGGTGATTCGCTTTTCGAGCATTGGAGACTTAACTCAAAGTTTAAGCATACCTGCGCTTTTAAAAGAAGAATACCCACAGGCCGAGGTGCATTTTTTGACCCGCTCAGATTTTACGCTACTCCTGAACAATAATCCGCAGATCAAAAAGGTTTGGGCTATTGACCGCAAAAAGGGCTTTGCTGAAATCTTTCGCCTAAGCCAAGAGCTGCGCAAAGAAAACTTCGACCTCATTTACGATGCCCACAACAATTTACGTTCGTTCTTTATCCGCCATTTAGTTTCGGCTAAAACCAAAGTAGTAAAACCGATGTCACGGTTCAAACGCTTTTTACTGATTAAGTTTAAAATAAATCTTTTTGAAAAGCCGTTTTCAGGCCAGCGTGATCTTTTAAAACCACTGGAAAAAATAGGCATTAAGTTTCGCCTGCCAAAGCCACCGCTGATTTTTTTTGATACCGCAACCGAAGATAAAATTACGCAATTACTGAGCAGGCATGAACTATCGCGATATATCGTCATCGTACCTTCCGCAGCCTACGCACTAAAGCGTTGGCCCATGACCCACTGGAAAAAATTAGTCGAAGCAAACAGTGATAAAAAAATTGTCGTACTTGCGGGGCCTGGCGATACCTTCACGGCTGAATTAGAACAGTACCCGAATATCATTAATCTTACCGGTAAAACCAGTTTGCTTGAATCGGCTGCAGTGATTAATCGCGCCCAGGCGATCGTAACTAACGACACCGGTATGCTGCACTTTTCTGAACAGCTTGGCAAAAAAACCATTGCGCTAATGGGGCCGGCACCGTTTGGTTTTCCCTCGCGTCCGAGCACAGTGATCATGGAGAAAAACCTGTACTGCCGCCCGTGTAGTAAACATGGCCAGGGGCCTTGCGTAAATCCGAACTTTCAACAGTGCATGGTAGATTTAACGCCTACTATGGTCCAAGAGCATTTAGAAAGATTATGGCTATGATTATTTATAATCTGCTGTATCGCCTTTTACGTTTTG
Source organism: Bdellovibrio sp. SBM16 (assembly GCF_056175625.1). NCBI lineage: Bacteria > Pseudomonadati > Bdellovibrionota > Bdellovibrionia > Bdellovibrionales > Pseudobdellovibrionaceae > Bdellovibrio > Bdellovibrio sp. SBM16. Next base: position 116,318 of record NZ_JBJKJG010000012.1, read on the forward strand.
TGCTTTTTTTAAGTTCGCCTTTTTTGGGTAAAAAAACCAAAGCCTGGATCGCTTTGCGCCGCAATCAGGAAATCTTTAAAACAAAAATCGATACAGACGCAGTTAGAATCTGGATTCATGCATCGAGCGGCGAAATTGAATATGCCAAAAGCCTAATCCGTGATTTTAAAAAAGTTTACCCGCAAAGCCAGATCTTTGTTTCGTACTCGTCACTTTCGGCCACTTCGTTATTTAGAAACATCACTGAAGAAGTCACAGCGTTTTTTCCGCTTAACTGGGATACGACAGCTGATAACGCGAAATTATTAGACTTTATCAAACCTCGGATTTTGATCTTTGCCCGTACCGATTTCTGGCCAAACCTGATTGCGCAGGCAAAAAAAAGAAAAATAAAGCTGGCGGCCATTGCAACTAACCCGAAAAAAACGGCGGTTAATGCTACTTTACTAAAATTTACCTGCGAGGGTTTTGATTTTATCAGCTGTGTTGAAGAACATCAGGTCAGTTTTATTCAGGCTGCATTACCAAAGACCGAAGTTCGTTATATTCCTGATACCCGCTTTGACCAGGTGTTTTTCCGTCTGGGGCAGAATTCATTAATACAGCTTGATACTGATAAAAAAATTATAACCTTCGGTTCGACCTGGCCCAAGGATGACGAGGTTCTAAAACAAGTCGGCGATAAACTTATAGCCAAAGGCTATGCCATCATCTGGGCCCCACACGAAGTAAAGCATGCTGAAAGCCTCGCTGCAGAGCTAAAAAAACTTTTACCGGCCCGAAAAATCGTAAAGCTTGCAGATTACTGTCCCCCAATGGAATTTGATATTTTAATCGTAGACCGAATCGGTGTACTGGCTGATTTTTACCGCTATTCTAAATTAAGTTTTGTCGGCGGCTCATTTGTTGCGCGCGTACACTCCGTAATGGAACCTTTGTGTGCCGGCAATTTTGTGATTGTCGGCCCCCACTATCTGAATAATCCGGAAGCCATTGCCTTTAAAAAAATGAAATTGGTTCAAACCGTGACCAATAGCCATGAATTTTTATCCGCTGTACAGTACTTTGAAGACAACAAAGATCAGCTCAAAGAATTAAAAATTCGCACGGAAAGCAAGCAAGGCGGAAGTCACAAAACTATGCAAGCGATTGCAGAAATCTTAAAGTCCTGATCCCGTACCAACTGATCTTTTCACCATCAATCAGCACGCCGTTAAACCCCAAAGCCTGCAATTCAGAAAAATATTTGGCAAACGGAAACGGCTCCGAAGAAAAAATACAAAATGTTTTTTTTAATTCTTCATCAGAAATCTGCGGATATTTTGTTTCGGCTGGCACTAACCTGATACCGAATAATTGTAAAACATCACCGATAAAAGTATCTGGCGATACACGCATAAAAGGCTTTTTCCAGATCACATAGCTAAAAGCAGATGAAACATTATCCACAGGAAGGGTGCCTGCAAGAACACACTGGCCAAACTGCGAAAGTGAAAAAACAGGTAAATTCAAATACGCATCCCCCCAGGCTTTAAGATTGGCGTTTTGTAAAAGCTCAGATAATTTAATTAGCTCGTCGGCGCAGCTTTTCAGATTCACGACATGCGTCGCATAACAAGATAGCCCACGTTCAAGGCACATTTGATACATCTCTTGATTGTTTTCTTCTCGATCAAACAGAACAAGATCAGGTTTTAACTTAACGATGTCATCGATAGAGTTAATGTGCTTGGTACCTCCGACTTCGGGAAGCCCTTTAACTGCGTTTTCAGGGTGAATACAAAAGCGCGTACGTGCCACCACTTCCACTCCGGCAGTGATTAAGGTTTCAGTCCATGAGGGTACAAAACTTACGACGCGCATCGTAGGAAGGATAACATATCCACCATTGGCGGAATAGCTCAAAAAACAGCATTGTGTCACGAGCTGTATTGTGTAGAATGAGCTCCTTATGAAAGATTTTACAGCAATTCGTACTCGCCCCCAAGAAGCGCCTTTAAAAAAAGGTGATGTTTTAGTTTTATTCGGTGAACTATTCAACCGTGGTTATGCCAATGGTTTAGTAGAAGAAGCTGAAGCGCATGGTTTAACCGTTGTTCGCGCAACCGTAGGCCGCCGTGATGAAAATAACAACCTACGAGCTTTAACCGAAGAAGAATCTAAAAATATTCCTCAGCCGTTCATCAACGTGCCGTTAGAAGCGGGCTTTGATATGGAACCGGATAACAAAGGTGTATCACCAAACGATTACCTTAAAGGCTTAAAATTAAGCGACTGGCAAAACACCCCGTTAACTGAAACGTCGTTACAAGAATCGCTGGCTAAAGGCCGCGAACGTTTTAAAAAACAAACGGCGACTTTTATCTCTGAATTAGAAAATATTATTCTACCGAAACTGCAGGCCGGAAACCATGTGCACTTTGCACACTTAATGGCTGGCGGCGTTCCGCGTACGAAAATTGTTTTACCGTTAATGAATCGTGTCTTTAAAGGTACCGGCGATCGTTATTTAGCTTCTAAAGACTTCTGGGAAAGCCAGATCGGCCGTTTTTTACAGCTAAACTTTCATGTTGTAACTGCTGAAACTTTTGATGTGTTAGTTGAGCAATCAACAGCATTACGTGACAAGCTTAAAAGCAAAGGTGTTTCAACATCGTATGTGGCCTATGGCTATCATGGTACTGAAGTCATCATTAACAACGAATACCGCTGGCAATCTTATGCTCCGTACATCCAGGGCTGGGCAAAATGCGATTTAGAAAACTACTCGAAAAAATGGTTTTCTAAAGAAGTACAAACCTGCGTTTACAACTGTCCGGAGATTTTAACTAACTCAAGTTCAATCTTCCAAGGTGTGGAAATTGCGTTATACAATCTGGTGCGTTCATTAAAGCGTGAACAACCAAACCACCCGATCACAAAAAAGATGGAAGCCGACTGTGCCCAAGTCCTAAAAGAACCACAAATGCTGCAACAAATTTTTGCTAAAGTCGATGAGTTCATGACCTGGTCTGAAAACCACGGCACTAGCCACTTTCCAACCTGGCCTCAGCATTCAACCAAAGAACAGTTAGAAAAGATGTTAAATCTTTCGGACGAAATCTTAGGTATGCACAAAGATGAAAAACAGCTGATGAGTGCGGTTTTAAGCGAAATTATTTTTAAATCGTGCGGCTACATCATGCTACACGATGCCTATAAACCAAAAAATCCGGTAGCGTGGATCGGCCACGATGCCGTGAGCTTTTGTTTACCTAACGCGTAATTTTTTATGGCAAAGAAGTTAGCTGTCACAGGCGGGCCTTCCGGCGGTAAAACAACGCTGATTGAAGTGTTAAAAAAAGAGTTTGGTGCAAAAATCAAAGTGGCTCCCGAGGCCGCTTCGATTTTATATAAGGGCGGCTTTCCGCGTATTAAAAACTATGCGGGTTACTTTCATGCCCAGCTTGCGATTATCTCTACTCTTCGCCACATTGAAGAACTGATGATTGAAAGCCACCCGGACTGCCTGATTGTCTGCGACCGCGGATCGCTAGATTCACTCGCCTACTGGCCGGATAGCGAAGAACATTTTTTTAAAAACATTAATTCTACCCGTCAGGCCGAACTTGCCAGATATGACTGGGTCCTGCATTTGGACACAGCTACTGAAAGCGATTACGACACCTCTAACCCGATTCGCACCGAATCCTTTCATGAGGCCTTGCTGCTAAATGAAAAAGTGCGTTCAAGCTGGGATGGACATCCACACCGCCAGGTTATTACGGCAGAGAATGATTTTTTCGGTAAAATGAAAAAGGCGACTGATATCGTAGCCGATATATTGGCGCAGATGGAATTATCCAAAAAATCTAATCGTTAATACGCACGCGCAATTTACCATCGCGCTTCTTTTATTTGCTGAGAATAATCCAGTCAGCGCGTTTACCGTATAGATCTGACGGCGCAATCTGAGCTTGAATTTCTTCCTCAGTCAGACCTTCAGTGTAGACCTGTGAAATAGTTTTAATATCGACCGTCAGACGGCAGCTCAGGCCTTCCAAACGTGCACGTAAACGGTCAGGCAATCCTCCGCCGTAAGCCACATGAAATTCACCGACCACGATCACATAGACATAATCAGGATTTTTTTCGACGAAATTGAGCGCTTGCCACGCCATCGTATCATCCCAGACTGACTGGGCGGCAAAGTAGTTAGCAAATTTTTCCGGTGGCATATGCCCACCCATAGCGTCGTTAAAACGGCGCTTATAATTTTCATTACCTAATTCAAAATTTGGCGGCATCAGCAACTGTTGCTCTGGCGTAAGCGAGCTTAAGCCACTTTTAGAAATCTGGCTGGTCACTGCACGCGGCATATTGATGCCAAAGCCCTCATCCCCGAATAACAGCTGCGGCCCGTACAGGTTAAAGTCGTTTGAGCCCCATTTGATGGCGGTCTTAAACTCCTCTTCACTGAGTTCCCCTTTACGAAAGCTCGAAATTAAAGCGGCATCTGTATAACTGAAGAACTCCATACCTACAGCGACTTTAAAGCCACGGGCCCGTAAAGCCTGTAAAATGCTCATTTGCTGGTCATGTACTGGCTTAAGCCCATGCATTTCACCAATCACCAGGATATTGCCCGGTTGAATTTGCTCTATAACCTTATTTAATTCGATTTGAGAGCCAGATTCGCCTTCGAAAACTTGGGCAGAAATGCTTAAAGGAAGAACCAGCGAAATAATGACCACAAAGAGTGTATTTAATGACATATTGGATTTATATTCCATTGACTCCTAGGGGTAAATCTTTTTATATAGACCTTCGTTATTTTTAATTGGAGCACAACATGGCAAAAAAATCTGGTCGCATTATCGTTACTTTAGAGTGTACTGAAGCAAAAGCTGCAGGCAAACCAGTATCTCGTTATACAACGACTAAAAACAAAACTAAGACACCTGGTCGTTTAGAAAAGAAAAAATACAATCCAAACATGCAAAAACACACTGTTCACAGAGAAACTAAGTAATTAACTACGGTTATTACTTGCGGTCTTTCGAACAGACAAAAAATTTTAGCATCTCTGGAAAAAGGGCTCATCAAACTGAGCCCTTTTCATATTTATGCGCTATCGAATGCATAAACTTTAAATGCATAAACTCAAATTGCATAATTGAAGCGAAGTGTTGCCCAGACTTACCATAGACTCACCGTCACCTTAGGTATAGTTTTATACCATGAGCAATTTAAATCAATTTTTAGAAACTATGTGGGTCGATTACTGCAAGATGAACCCGCAGGCCGCCCTGATCTACCAAGCATTTACCAAACAGAACAAACATGTCTTAAACGATCACATCGCTTTACGAACTTTCAACCACCCGAAACTTGGTATCAAGTCTTTAGCTAAACACTTTGAAAAATACGGCTACAAAGACTGCGGCGAATACTTCTTTAAAGAAAAAAAATTATACGCTAAACACTACGAACACCAGACAAATCCTGATATGCCAAAAATCTTTATCTCTGAACTTGAGTTAGAGAAAATGCCAGAGTTCGTACAAAAAACAATCAACCAGATCGTTGAGCTTATTCCGCAGAATAAAATTGATTCAGAAGATTTCATTTACAGCGGTACACACTGGCCAATCGAGCATTCTGTTTACCAAAAGCTAGCGGAAGTGAGCGAATATGCCTCTTGGGTTTACGCTTGGGGTTTCAGACCTAACCACTTCACGGTAAGCATTAACCATCTAGACCAGTTCAACAACATCCAAGACTTGAATGTTTTCGTTAAAGGCTTAGGTGTTAAATTAAATGCATCCGGTGGTGAGATTAAAGGTACTCCGGAAGAACTTCTAGAGCAAAGCTCTACGATGGCCAACGAAGAACCGGTTCAGTTTAAAGAAGGCTCTTTTAAAATCCCTGCTTGTTATTATGAATTTGCCAAACGTTACCCGCTAGCAAACGGCAAGCTGTATCAGGGGTTTATCGCCAAATCGGCGGATAAAATTTTTGAAAGTACAAATAAGCAGTCATAATACGACGTTTGCATCACTAGGCGATCTTTTTAATGATCTCGTGCAGGGTTTCCTGATCGTTGTCTTTACTTGTCCAGTAAGGCTGCGCCTGTAAAAATATTTTTACCAGCTGAGCATCAAACTGCGAACCGCCGCAGCGTTTTAGCTCGGCAAAAGCAATTTCCGGCGGAAGCCCTTTACGGTAGACGCGGTTTTCAGTCATTGCATCGAAGGTATCAACGACTAAAATAATTCTGGCAAATAACGAAATCTCATCACCGACTTTTTTATCAGGATAACCTTCACCATCAATGCGTTCATGGTGACCACGAATTCCAGGCAATAGTTGCGAGAAAAACGGATTCGTCGCCAATGGCTTTACGATAGCTTCTGAAAGCGTAGAGTGGTTGCGCATAATATCTAGTTCTTTAGGATCAAGACGACCAGGCTTTAGCAGAATTTCTTTCTCAACGCCGATTTTGCCGATGTCATGCAAAAGCCCTGAGAATTCGGCAACCTTTTGCTCGTATTCATTTAGCCCCATATCGCGCGCTAGTTTTCTGGAATATTCTCCGACCCGGAGGCAATGCTCATAAGTCGACGGCTCAACGGCTTTTAGACATTCAAGAAGACCTCTGACAGAATCATAGGCCCAAACAGGTATATTACCCCATATGAGTTTAACCGACATTCATTCCCCCGTAGAAATATGTCTCCAGTTAAGTTTCGGTAAATATCGAACTGGACTTGAGTCGGTCTTAAATCAATCTCATACTGAAACAATGAAAACTATGGGTTTAAATTTATCACTTTTGACAGTGTTCACAATTTTTTCACTTTCTGCGCAGGCCGCTGAAACCTTCACGGTAAAAAAAACCAAGGGCCGCCAAGCTGTCATTGAAAGTTCAACGCCGTTAATCGAAGGCGAAACTTATATTATCCAAACCAGCAAACAATCAGGCTTAATCAGTGAAGATGTCACTTACCCCCGATCAAACCGCTCCCGCGAAAATTCGTTCTCAGCTGCGATTAACTCTTCGTTTTTTAAAGCGGATAATCTGCAAGAGCACCAGATCGAAGTTGAAGGCCGTTACGGCTGGAACTTTGGTGATTACGAGTTAGGTCCGTTACTACATATCGGGCTTTTAGATGAAGGTGCTGGCTTTAATACCGATTTGTTTGTCGGCGGTTATTTTGATTACAACCTCGTACCTAACGTAAACCGTGAAGATATGGTCTATGGCTTAACCGCCCAGGGCTACGGAGGTAACCGAGAATTCACCAATGGTGCAAGCTCGCAGGTCTTTGCCATGGGCGCCGGTGGATTTCTATCTTGGTATCTGATGGGATCGACAACAGCGTTAAGATTCGAAGGCTTGGTGCAATCAAAAAAGATCGCCACCAGCACAACCTCAGCCAGCGCCATCGGCTTTGTCGGCAACATGATCTTTGCCTTTTATTACTAACGCGGTGGATTTCAAAAAGTAACGGCCTACCCCAAAAAAAAAGCCAGGTCGTTGACCTGGCTTTTCATTCTAGCATTTAGCTAACGATTACCATTGGATATCGTCAGTTGTCATACCAGCTTCTTCAATAGCACCTTTGTACATACCTTTGATGAATTCTTTAGCTTGGTCAGGCTTTAAACCTAAAGTCGCAGCAGAACGGTTTGTTAGATCACGAGCTTTTTCTTCAGCATCAGCACCACCGTTACGGAAAGCATTTACAGCTGATAAGGCTTCAGAGAATTTAACACCGAAAACTGTTTTAAAAGTTTTATCCATATCACCAGTCGTTACTTTACCACGCTCAGCACCCATTACAGCCCAAGAGTTTAATGCAGAAGCAACCGCGATCGCTTTAGAGTTAGAAAGTTTGTATTCTTTCTTAAGTTTTTCAGCACCGGCTTTGATTAACTTTTGGTTAGCTTCAGAAGAGATAGCTTTAGAGTTAGTGTCAGTCGCTTTTTTAGCGCCTTTATTGTTGATTGCTTGACCGTAGTTAGAATTACTAGTGTTAGCTGAGTACAATACACCGTTGTCACCGAACCAGTAAGTTCCACCAGAAACGTTCTCCCAGAAAGCACCAGTAGTTCCTACACCGATAGTCGTTCCACCGATATAACCAGCAAAGCTAGAGATATGTGCAGAGTATTGGAAAACACCTAAATCGTTATACACGTTAGCGTTACCAGCTGAATCGAAGGTAACATACCATAAGTCATCCGAACCATAACCGTATTGATCGTAATCAGGGTCAGATGAAACTGTGATACGCTGGCCAGTAGCACGTGAGAACGTACAACCTGGAGTCGGCTCAGACGATGAACGGCAAGCATCACCGTATACTGTTTCATATGGATATTTTAAGATATCACCAGAATCATCTGGATTAGGATTGTATGTGCCTGGAGAGCTACCGCCACCACCGCCACCGCATGACGATAATAACGCAACACCTGCTACTAGAATTAAAGCACTAAGCTTTGAAGATAATTTCATTGTTTTCCCCCGTATGGTTTTTTTGGTTTTTGAGTACGGGAGATTACTTTACAAATACGATACCAACTTTTTTGACACCAGTTTTCTAATAGGTAAGACTTCATCAGGGTTTACGAACTGACACAGCTAACACGCGATGAAAAAATTGCATGACTGATTGAAAGTCATGCAATTTTCGCCTCAGGCCTAATTTAATTAGTATTAGTACGTTAACTGAACTCGTAAAAATTTATCACCGCAGTAGAAATCTAAGGCATAACCACCGGCTCCTAAGTAAAGCGGTGCATCCTGAGCACGACACCCCTGTGGCGTTTGTAAGTGTAATCTTGCCGGAGCCAAGATCTGCTCAACTTTACCGTTTTTATCAAAAACCGGGGTAATCATTTTGACACCAGCGCTGATCGCCGTTCCTTCAACGTTAAATAGCGCTGGAAACTTGTCGCCCGATTTACGATTGGTGATAGTTACCGGGAACTGTAAATTTACCGTTAAATCATCACCCATAAAAGTGTATTTATTTAACGATGTTTGTGCCACTGATCCGCCTTTAAAATCGTGGTACTCAATATCGCTGTTCGTGATTAAGAACACACCTTGGGACTTTTTGCCCATGTACGCCGAACGCACCAATAATGGCGCATCGTAGATTGTCGTCACGGATTCAAGTAACCGGTCGTACATTTTATTGTTCGTAAAATCGATTGCCGTTACACGTTGTTTTTTATGTGCATCTAAACCGAACCAGAAAGTTCCGCGAAACTCATCACTTGATTGGCTTAAATTTAAGACCTTATCAACTTTTGTATCCAATAAGTTACGGTAATTTTTTGCCGCACTTAAGTTTTCTAAAACTTTCTCAGAAGTTACTTTTAAGTTCTGGATATAGGCTAAAGAAAACTGGTACAGGTACGAAGGTTTAATTTCAGTACCTAAGTTTTTAGCGATCAACACCGGCAATACTCCCGTCTGAACCTGTTTTAATGACGGTTGGATGATGTCGACAATGCGCGAATCTTTCGGCGGCTGGATTTCATCAAGCTTATAGTCTTTATCTAAATAATAAAGACGAATGTCGGTCTGACCCATATTAGGCTTTGCATCTTCATCTGTTTGCCATAAATCAGTGACATCCCACTTTTTCACAACCGGTTTACCCGTGATAACCCACGCCGGACGAAGTTCATTTCCCACTTTTAACCAGTTATAAGAAACCGGCATCACGGCACGCTCATCATAGAACGACACTTGCTTTTTAAGATTTAAATTTGCATCTAGAATATAAAAGTGAAGCGTGTAATCACCGTTATTGTAACGGCCGCCGCGCTCTTTATACTCCTGGATCACCACCACATACTCAGACTTACCGTCACCGTCGATATCCATTCGGATACGCTGGGCCGGAATGGTGTTTTTAATATCGCCGGAAAAGTCTAGAGTTTTAACCGCTTCAAAGGTGTAGCCGTTAGCCGCGTGTCTGACCAGTTGCACATCGAAATTCTTTTCACCTTGCTTTAAGGCGATATAATCCCGCGCTTCTAATTTGCCGTCGTAAACTTCATCAACTAAAAACAGCTTCATACCGCGACCCATTTGGCCGGTGATCGGAATAGCGGTCAAATCAGCACCGACCGCATCTTTAGTTAATTTAGTCTGGATAACAGCGCGGGTTTCAAAAGCTAAACCTTTTTCGCCAGCAATCGTTGGACTGACCAGAAACGCCAAATCACTGGCTACCTGTGAAAGCGCCGTATCATCACTGTCGGTGATTTCAAGCTTTACCGCCACCAGACGCTCTTCGCCCATTTCCCACGTGGCATCGCCCTCATGTAATAATTCAGAAGATACCACCGTTGGGTAATAACGTGATTTATTTTTAGATACTATATCTAACTGCACGTCATTAGCGTTAACATCGGCCCAGAAATTTTTAACCGCGAACTCAAAAGACAGCTCACGCGTTTTTCTATCCCAGGCAATCACTTGCACGTCTTTATTAGCCGATAAGATTAACGGCTTAGCCTTAACATTCATCGAAGCTCGGGCATCAACCAGACCCGCTAACGTAAAACGCTCGTATGATTTACCAGGTAAAACCGGGGTTCCTTTGGTTTGCACCGGTCCGACCAGCACCGGCAGTTCCGGGCTAGTTTTGCGCGCGCCTAAAATTAAACGCGGGTAGATTTCTTGCGAAGGAACACCTCGCGATAACATATCAGCAACAATACCGGCAACAAGTGGTGTTGCCTGTGAAGTGCCGTTTAAGATATCGACACCGATAAATCCCGGCAAACGGATCGATCTGTGGGACATCGGAATCGTAGAAACTAAACCGGTGCCCGGAGCGGCGATATCAACACCATAACCGTAGTTCGAAAAATGCGCCATGGCACCGTCTGGACGTGAAGCGCCCACACAGATAACACCGGCGTATTGGCACGGACGAAGTAAACTTGTTGTCGAATCATTACCCGCAGCAGCCAACACGATAATTCCACGCGCCTGAGCTTCAGCGACTGCTTCTTTTAAGATCTGTGCATCATTTTGTTCAGGCCAGCCGATCGACATAGTAATGATATCGGCCCCGGCATTCATCGCATAGATAATTCCCCGCGCTGTGCGTTCTGCATTTTCAACTAAACCAAGCTTCATGCCGTTACGCCCGTCTTCGCTCGGTGATAAATCAATGCTAAACGGCTTTACCGGCTCATTCGGCGCTTCGGCAATAACCTGTACCGGTATGATTTCTACCTGATCAGTGACCGAGGCCACCAGGCCTGCCACGTGTGTACCGTGACCCATGGTATCGACCACATCCGGTGTACCGATCACGTTTTGCACCGGCGTTGGTTCACCGAAGATCGACCAGCCATTACAATCAGCCGGATAGCCGTTACCGTCTTCATCTGTCGCCAGATATTTTTCGGTACATGAATTTACGGTTTCGTTTTCATCCTTTAAACAGGATTCAAACTTTTTATAATTAACACATTCTTTCTCATTTCGGGCGATCCGGTTTTTTAAATACGGGTGTTCGACATCTACCCCGGTATCAAGCACAGCTACCTTGATCTTTTTTAACTTAAGCGGTGAAGCCACCGGCGGAAGTAAGCGTAAATCCTCACCGGCCCGCGCCTGTAAACGGTAAGTCTGCAGCGGATCCAAATCGAAAAGCTGGGCCACACCCGTGTTTTTTATAGCCCACGATTTTGAAATAATATTCTTATACTCAGTCTGTGCGGCCGCTAAATAAGGGATTAAAAGCGCCGCTAAAGTAATTTGTTTTAAGTTAATCATTGGAAACTCCCTTGCGTACGGTCTAATTCAATAGGAATGATTTTGGTTTTCTCTGCAAATACGCTGATTAAACCGTTTGAATACGGATGTTTTTTCGCAGGCTCACCTAAAATATTAGATACCGAGAATGCCTCATCTGCGTTCTCATCACCTTTTCTAAAACCAGTGATCTCAATAAAGTATAAGTAGTTCTCTTTGCCTAAGGCTTTTAATAACATCGGCAGTGGAACGTTTTCTTCCAGTAAGTAAATTAACTCAGTTAAAATACGGTTTCTTTCACGTAGATCACTGCGCGCATACTCACGTGATAATTTAATTAAATCATCAACCCAGCTTTCTAAACACTCGTATTTAGTGCCTTTGTACCACGTGGTCGTGCTTTGCTGAGCATTGTGACGATCGTTATTGTTATTGCGACGTTCGGCATTTTCTTTACACTGCTCCATGTAGTTAGCTCGGCCTTTAGCCTCGTCACCACCACCAATGATCGTCATTAGATTATTAAACACCGCTTTATCCTCTGGGCGTGCCTTGCGGTCTTTGCCTTCAAAAACTTTCGAAAAGAAGCGATCCAGAAAGTTTTGTTTATCGATTTGAATACCCGTCGTCTCCGGGTTTAATAGCCAGGCCTTGATCTTATCCATACCACTTGGAAGTAATGATAAATTCTCGGTAATACGGAAAAAGTCGATCTTTTTTACCTGGGCAAAGCGTACATCCGGAACTAACTCTTTCGTCTGAAAGTCTGTGCCGGCAAATTCAGGAGTATCAAGTTTTGCCCGTAGTGCACCTAAGATTTTATCTAAGTCTTTTTTCTTTAATGACCAGCCCCCCCACACGTTTTGTAATACGGCAACGGTAGGCAGTGCTCCCTGACGGTCTTGCGTAAGTTCAGTATCGGTGCGCACGATATGCCATTGCGCTTTTCCAAACGGCATTTGCGACGGGTTCTGTGACTCCTGGGCTAAAATCAACGACCAATCACCGGCAATTTTTTCCAGTCCGTAGTCAACCACGCTTAAACCAAAACCTAAGACGTCTTTACCGGTAAGTTTACCTTTACGGTAGGTTACAACTTCGATCGGTTTATTATCCACCTGACCAGAACCCGGGTTTGTCACCTCGGGCTTATAGATTTTAAGTAAATGCTCTTCGGTCAGTTTGGTTTTTCGCCACCATAAGAATTTGGTTTTAACCTCTTTGGTTTTTAGATCATGGTCGATTTCAAAAACCTGTTTTCTGAAGTTTTTCTCTAATTGATCTTTGCTGGACTGAAAAATCAGGGCACGTAAGGCACCGGTCATTTTATCAGAGAACCCTTTTTGCGATTTGTATCGTTTGGCAAGTTCCGGGTTTTCATTGAAATAAGTATCAATCGCGACTGCTGGATCTTCTTCTTTAGCGATCGCTTCTTTTTTGACCTCTTCTAAAGCCGCATCAACCTGCGTGATAAAATCAGTGTTTGAATTGAGGATATAAGCATCCGTCTTTAAATCAGTAATTGTTGTATCGTGCTTTACTTTAAGTAAGTTTATAAAGTAATTAACATCTAACGTGATGTTAAAGGCCTTAGAGTTCTGTTTGCGGATAAAAATCTGAAAACCACCTTCAGTTTTGGTGATCTGAGTCTGGCGTAAGATCACAGAGTTCGCGCCGGCTGATAATCCAAGTGACGGCACCGTCTGGGCGGTAAAACCGATTAACGCATCTAAGGCATACTGATAGCCAACCTGGCCGCCGCCACCGAATGATTCAGTGATGGTAAAGACTTCGCCGTTTTTAAAATTAGCAAAAAAGTCTGCAAGCTTACCATCTTTTAACGGTGAAGCGATTTTATGTAAACGTGAGGGAACGTAAAGATCAAGCGGGTTAATCACTTTTCCCGCATCCTTCATTGATTGCAGTGGAACCACATGTGTGAAATCACGCATGTAATTTATGCTTCCGCCCAATAATGTATTAATACCGCTGAAATCTTCAATCGCACGGAAAATTCCGGCACTTGCGCGGATATTCACGTTATCAACCATTTGAACCGCGGCTTGTGAACCATAGAAAGTTCCGGTGGTCACAATTCGAGAAGCTCCGAAGTTAACACCATACATTTGACCATCGGCATAACCGACCGGCGAAAATTTACCGTCCGGGCGCATTCTCCAGCCCGTCAATTTTGAATTGGTGATCTCGGTTCTTTGTAATTTAAGTTTTTCATGCAGTTTAGTGATGGCCGCAGTGATCGCCGACGCCTGTGCTTTTACATTCATGTACCTTAAGAAATCACCTCTTTCAAAAGGCGACTGACGTTCACCGTGGGTGAATCGCTGCGGGTATCCGGGGATATATTCGGTCGTGATACGGCCATCGACAACCAAACCATCGTTTGAAGTGTATTTTGCACTTGGGATCGTTGCCTGCATCATGTTTTTGGCTTCTTTATCAAAAAACCAGTTCATCATGTTTTGCGCGCGGTACATGATTGCGGCTTTGGCTAATTGATTTAAGCTTGGCGGAAACTGCGCGGCCTGAACAATTTCTTCCCAGTCCTGATCAGTTAATTGAGCTACACGGCGTAACATCCACTTAACGTCGGATTCGCCGGTTTGCGTGAAATAATCACTAAACGCGTAATTAATAAAAGCCCAGCCATCACGGATTAATACTGACTCAGGAGCTACACGCCCTAAACTCTCCTGCACATCACCGATCACAAATGGCACTAACAAGGCACGAAACTGACGGTTTGAAGCAAAGTACGGGATCGAGTCAACCGATGCCGGAGTTAAACCATCAAATAATGACGGGATTTCGTTATCCATTTTTTCTAAGTAAGCACCATGCACATATAAAGAATTGCCGCCGGCGTCTGATAAAAATTCACGTTTATCGGTTTCTGATTTAAACGGAGCAATAGATAAACAGTCGATTGAAACTGCGTCCGGACCTTCTTCACAAAACGCCCGTTTAACGAATAAGTCTTTTTCTTCTTTATTAGCGAAGTTTACTTTGATTTTTTTGTAGTGCTTTGGCGATTGCTGGAAATAGCCTAGTTTACGTAGTAATGCCGACTTTAATAATGAGGCATGAACCTGTAGGCCTAAAGTTAAACCAAAACGCTCAGACTTACCGTTAGAGGGTTTAACGATAATAGTGTAAAACCCAAGCTCGCGGTTTGCCCCTAAATAAGAATCAATAGTCACACCCGTCTCGGCGTCGGGCATTTCAGCGTGTACCTGGAGATCAACGGCCGGGTATTTTCTGTTCTGCCAGTATTTGTCTTCAACTGGCTGAAGTCTAGACAAGTCGGCACCTGTGTCATTCATTCGGGCCAAATCCGCAATACTTAATTGTTTACCTGTAGGTGAAACCAAGTTCATGGCCGGTTTAGTGAATGTTTTTAAGGGGATACGAACGATACCTTCATGAGCAAACGCTGCTGATGAAACCAAGAAGGCCGCTAACACAGTCTGAATTTTGAAATTCATAGATCACCTCGATAGAACTAGATAGAGCTAACGAGGGGCCAAGATTGTGTCTCAGATTGAGAATCGGTAAACGCCGAGGAAGCTAAGCTGGTCTACTCAACTACAGAAAGAAAATCTCATTCTGATTTAAAGTTTTGAACAGCGGTTTTTCTTTGTAATGAATTAATAAATCCTTAAGTAAATTATCGCGCTTATTGATCATCAGCTGCTGGTCTTCATTATCAAAATCATGACCTAAAAAGCTAAACACCATAAGACCGTTTTGGGTTGAAACCACGCCGGCTAAATTTAAAGTCGGCACATCGTAAAGACGACCGGTTTTAAGAACAACAGATTTGTTGATGACTAAATCAGTTTCGTAAGTACCGCGGTCTAATCCTGCGGTTAATAAAATATAGCCCAAATCAAGCGAAGCTTGATCAGCGACAAGCTTGATAAAATGCATAACTTTTAAAATCGCAAAACAGGTGGCCTTGTTATCCACGCGCTCACCGTTGATGGTGACCGGAAGGCCTGAGCCGGTTTTCATAATGAGTGAATCTAAGCCTAACCCAAGTTTTTCATTCTGAAACTTGCGAAAGCCCGCTTCACCGCCCAACAGGGCAAACAATGCATCTGACATGTAGTTATTTGAATTTAGGTTAATTTCTTTTAGGTAGCGAAATAACGATGTTGACTGAATTTTTAATTGCGTAGCACTGGCAAAGGCGGCCTGCGCCTGGCCGCTATTGTCGATAATCACATTTTGTACCGAGAATGAGTTCGGGATGTCGATCGTCTTACCCTGCAAAGCGAAGTACTCGGTGACGTTTGCGCGCGCTGTTTGCGTCTGCCCGCCCCAGTTTGCCGAATTAAAAATTAATTTTAAGTTATCAACCGACTGGTTAAGACTGACCGGAATCTGGTCCATTTCGATATGCGGGTTGTTTAGCACTGACAGATAAACACGAGTGCTTTTTGCGATATACAAGTTTCTGATCCGAGCAACGCCGTGGCGCTTTAGCTGCGAAAGTGTGTATAGCACTTTTTCAATATTAAAAACCGGATCGTAATTAGAATTTAAAAAAGCGTCGATCGTGCCATCGGCGTTTTTGCGTAAACGCCAGTCATGGGTAAATTTGTAATCCGTGCCCAAGCGGCTAAGCGCAAATGCAGATAAAAAAACTTTAGAAACCGAAGCCGACGGATAAAGTCTATGATCACGGTAACCTGAATAATTATGCTTGCCATCCAGGGAAGATTCACAGTAACTGACCGTTGGGTCATTGCTATACAGTAGCTTACGGGCCGGCTTGGCCGTATCTGGCTTGATCTGAATAAGTTCTTCTTTTTTAGGTGTATAAACTGCAGTTGGTTCGCTGGCAGAATGAGAAGACGGCGAACAAGCTGAAAGAACGGCCAAAATAAGACTTAAAAGCAATGATTTTTTAAACATCGCTATGAGTTTTACCGCCTGGCGAAACCTCCTTTCAAGGGCTAAGCCGCCACTTGAAAATTATTTAGGTTTGCTTTGACAATTTACGTCCTAATAACCAATATACGGGCTTATGAGCCGTATTATTTACAACTACAAAATCAATAAAATTACTGACCACACCAAACAGATCCGCGAACTCGAACTGCAGCTTATCAGCCACCCTGAATTTAAGTTCCGTGCCGGCCAATTTGTGATGTTACATGTGCCCCAAACCGACGAGGCCGGAAACCCGGGCAAAGCTGCACTTCGCGCCTACTCGATTGCTACAACTGAACATGATTTACAAAAATTTCGTTTAATTTTCAAATTTGTCGATAACGGCGTTGCTTCAAAATATGTTTGGGGCCTTAAAGGTGACGAAATTTTAAATTTTACCGGTCCATTCGGTAAAGTTTTCTTTCAGGAACCGCCGACCGAACAGATCGTGTTTTTTAATACCGGCAGCGGTATTTCACAACACTTCTGCTACCTGGAATCTAAAATGAAGCAATACCCTGAGTTAAAATACAAAATGTATTTTGGTCTTCGTTTTGAGGAAGATGTGTACTATCGCAAAGAATTAGATGAATTAAAAAAACACTTACCTAATTTTGAATATCATTTCGTATTAAGCCGCCCGACTGAAAACTGGACCGGCAAAAAGGGTTATGTGCAAAACTACTTATCCGAAATTGATTACAAAAATATCCCGACCACATTCTACCTTTGCGGTAACGGCGCGATGATCAAAGATGTAAAGCACCAAGTTTTAGAAGTTGATGGTTTTGACAAAACCCGTTTCTGGGCCGAGGCCTTTGACTAATATGCGAAAAGCGCTCTCTAGCATCCCGACCTATCATCGGGCGGTTTTAGAACTGTTCATTGCCGGGATGTTATGGGGTATTTCGTTTACTTTTGTTAAGTGGGCGCTGGTTGATTTTAGCCCGACAACTTTAGTGTTCTGGCGTTTTATCTTTGCTGTGGTCCTGGCAGAAGTCATGTTTTTTATCTTTGACCGCGAAGGCTTTAAAAAATCGCACAGCGATTATAAAATCGGCCTGCTTGCCGGTATCGGCTTAGGCAGCTCACTGATTTTTCAGACCATCGGGCTGCAAACGACCACTGCGACCAACTCTAGTTTTATTACATCGCTGTATGTGGTGTTGATCCCGTTTGCGAATTACTTTTTTTTAAAATCAAAAGTTCACTGGTACCACTTTACTTTAAGTTTTATCGCTTTTTTAGGAATGGGATTACTTTTGGATTTACCGAAGAACGGCTTAAAACTAAACCCCGGCGATTTGTTCACCATCATGGTGGCCGTAACATCGACGATTCATATTATTGCCGTTGGTCTTGGCTCGAAAAAAATGCAAAGCGGGTTTCGCTTTAACACCTCGCAGACCTTCTGGGCATTGCTGTTTGTGATTCCGTTTTTAGGTTATGATATGACCGCTAAAAATATTCCGCTTATACCGACTATTACTACATGGACTTCGGTGTTATCGGTCATCGGACTTGCGATTTTAGTAACCCTTGGTGCTTTTTACTTACAGGTGAGAGCGCAAAAAGTTTTATCCACGACCACGGCCAGTATGCTGTGTTTATTAGAAGCGCCGTACTCATTTTTGTTCGCATCGGCGCTGCTAAATGAAAAACTGACCCCGATTCAGTTGGCCGGGGCCATTTTAATCTTAGGCATTTCGGCGCTTACGATCTACGTAGAACGACCAAAGAACGCTGAGAGCTAGGATTGCGGCTCCCGCAAGACCGGTAAACCATTCTGGAATATGAAAGAAATAACCCAGCAACATGAACATAGAGAGTGCACCTAAGGCATAAAATGCTCCGTGCTCTAAGAAGCGAATCTGACCCAGAGTATCTTTTTCTACCAAATAAAGAGTTAAACTACGCACGAAGAAAGCCCCGATACTAAGACCGATCATGATCTGAATTAAACTCTGCGTGATCGCAAACGCTCCGATAACACCGTCAAAAGAAAACGATGCATCTAAGATTTCAAGATACATAAACATACCAAAACCTGCTGACATAAAGGTTTTCTTAGCCATTAAGTTGGCATCACGGGTAAGCTCCATGCTCTCTAAGAAATCAGAGAAACTGTGCACGATCATGTATGTGATCATGCCCCAAAGACCTGGCACCAAGAAACGGATCTGGTCTTCGGCTTGCATAAGACTGGTGATCGCAAGTAACGTTACCAGGGCCACGATAATCTCAACACCTTTATACTGAGAAACCATCACTAACGGCTTTTCGATAACATGGATCCAGTGATCGTCTTTATCTTCATTCATAAAGAAATGTAAGAACACCATGTATAAAAACATACCGCCAAAGGCCGCTACCGTTAAATGCACTGACTGCATGATCTGGGCGTACTTAGCCGGCTCGTTTAACGACATCATCAACGCATCATACGGGTTGATTTTGGCGATAATACCGACAATGGCCAACGGGAATATTAAACGCATACCGAATACGGCAATTAAAATACCCCAGGTTAAGAACCGGCGTTTCCACACTTCGTCCATTTTTTTAATCACCGTGGCATTAACCACCGCATTATCAAACGACAATGAAATTTCTAACACGGCTAATATCAGAGCCGTAAATCCTGCCTGCATCATCACAGAGACCGAACCGGTCTGATAGTATTCAAACCCCATGGCTAAACCTAAGCCGATGATCGTAATAAAAATTGAACCCTTAAGATACTTCCACATGCTGCGTTTTTTCCTTTTCTTTTTTTAACTTATCTTTTTTCTAATAATGGTTTTAAAAATTTAGCCGTTTCACTACGGGTGTTTTTTGCAACCGCCTCCGGAGTTCCACGCACGACAATTTCGCCGCCGTAGATACCACCGTCGGGGCCAAGATCGATAATATGATCGGCACACTTCATGACTTCTAGATTATGTTCGATCACCAGCACCGTATTGCCCTGATCAGTCAGCTCCTGCATCAGCTCAACTAACTTTCTTACATCGTCAAAATGTAAACCCGTAGTTGGTTCATCCAGGATGTAGAGGGTTTTACCGGTTCCGCGGCGGGAAAGTTCTTTGGATAGTTTTACCCGCTGCGCTTCACCGCCAGAAAGTGTGGTCGACGACTGTCCCAGGGTCATATAATCAAGGCCTACTTTGTGTAAGGTCTCAAGTTTACGGTAAATCTGTGAGTGGTTTTTAAAAAATTCCAACGCCTCTTCAACATTCATACTTAAGACATCGGCGATGTTTTTTTCTTTGTACTTAATCTGTAAAGTTTCACGGTTATAGCGCTTACCCTGGCAGGTATCACACTGGACAAACACATCTGATAAAAAGTGCATCTCCATGCGGATCTGGCCGTGGCCCATGCAGGTTTCGCATCTGCCGCCTTTAACGTTAAAGCTGAAACGGCCCGGTTCAAATCCGCGCAGTTTACTATCTGGAAGTGAAGCATACAGATCACGGATCATCGGCAAAAGTCCCACATAAGTGGCTGGCGTTGAGCGCGGCGTGCGCCCGATCGGACGCTGATTGATATCAATAACCTTATCGATGTTTTCTAAGCCCGAGATTGACTTATACGGCGCTGGCGCCGCATTGGCCTTATAAAACTCGCGAGCTAAAATTTTATATAACGTATCAATAATTAACGTGGATTTTCCGCTTCCCGATACCCCGGTGACACAGGTGTAAGTTCCTAACGGAATCTCTAAATCTACATTCTGCAGATTGTTGCCGGTGGCACCGGTCAGTTTTACAAATAACCCATTACCCTTGCGGCGGGTTTTCGGCACCGGAATTTTTCTGGCTCCCGATAAATACTGGCCGGTCACTGAGTTCGGGTTTTTCATCAATTCTTGCGGCGTACCTTCGGCGATCAGGGCGCCACCGAGTTTTCCGGCGCGCGGGCCAAGATCGACCACGTAGTCGGCAAATAAAATCGTATCTTCATCATGCTCCACCAGCACGATGGTATTACCGCGGTCTTTTAGTTCGCCGATAATTTCCAACAGCCTGTGATGATCGCGTGGGTGAAGACCGATACTTGGCTCATCCATCACGTACATACAGCCGATTAAGGCCGACCCGACTTGGGTGGCCAGACGGATACGCTGGGCTTCGCCGCCCGATAACGTTCTGGCCGGACGAGAAAGCGATAAATACGAAGTACCGACCCGCTCCAAATAAGTCAGGCGGTCAGAGATTTGTTTTACAATTTTTTCGGCGATAAATTGCTGTTTAGCTGTCCATTTGGCTTTTTTAAAAAATGCACTCAGCTCAGTTACCGAATAATCTGAAAGTTCGGCAATATTTTTTTTATCGATCAGAACATTTAAACTTTCAGCCTTTAAACGAGTGCCTTTGCATGATGGGCACGAAGTTAAGATCATCTCTTCTTCTTCGTCATCTTCATCGCCGGTGGCTTTTTTACCTTTGTAAGTATACTTAACGGCATCAAGTTTTTTACCGCCGACTTCAGAATCAGAAATCTGTTCTTCTTCGATTAAATCCAGTGTTCCTAACCCGTTACAGGCTTCGCAGGCACCTCTAGGATTATTAAAACTGAATAATCTCGGTTCTAACTCAGGAAAACTAAAACCGCACTGAGGGCAGGCGGAGTGAATTGAATAATTTTGTCTCTCAAAGTCGCCGTTTGCTTTTACAACTTCAATCACTAAACGGCCGGCGGCCAGCGACAGGGCCGTGTTCACACTCTCGGCTAAACGGTTTTTGATCGCATCTTTTAAAATCAGTTGATCAACCACCAGATCGATATCGTGGGTTTTGGTTTTTGCTAGCTTGGTGGCTTTTTCAAGGTCGATGAACTTACCGTCGACCTTGGCCTTAACAAAGCCTTTTTTAAGCCATTTGGTAAATTCGGCCATGAATTCACCCTTTTTACCCTGTGCCATCGGTGCTAACACGTAAAACTTAGTTCCTTGTGCTTTTTTTAAAATCTCATCGACAATGGCCTGTGGGGTTTGGCTACTTACCGGCACGTGATGAATCGGACAACAAGGAGTTCCCACTTTGGCGTAGAGCAAACGCATGTAATCGTAAATCTCAGTGATTGTGCCAACGGTAGAACGCGGATTGAGGCCCACTGATTTTTGATCAATGGCAATTGCCGGTGATAACCCCGTCACTGAATCAACATCCGGTTTTTTTAATTGTTCTAAGAAATTACGTGCATAGGCCGACAAACTTTCAACGTATCTACGTTGGCCTTCGGCATAAACAGTATCAAATGCGAGAGAAGATTTACCTGAACCGGACAGGCCGGTGAAGACGGTAATTTTATTGCGTGGGATCGACAGAGAGACGTTCTTAAGATTGTGCTCTCTGGCGCCTTTAACCACTATGTCAGTACTTTCGGTATGTTTAGCCATTACCGAACAATCATATTACTTTTGACAGTCTGAACATACTCCAAAAAGTTCTAGAACGTGCCCCGTCAAACGAAAGCCAAAGTGTTTAGCAACTTGAGATTGCAGTTCTTCGATTTTTTCGTTTTCGAATTCGCAGATTTTGCCACATTTAGTGCAAGTTAAGTGATCGTGATGCTCTTTAGGAGTCAATTCGTAACGTGAAGCGTGTCCGCCCATGCGAACTTCAGTTACTAATTCGTTGGCCGCTAGGTCGCGTAAAAAACGATAAACAGTTGCAAAGCCCACAGACGAATCGCGCGCTGATACTTTTTCGAATAATTCTTGCGCGGTCACGTGACGTTCGCCTGATTTTTTATCACCGTCGTGTAATGACTGAAGAATCAATAAGCGCTGATCAGTGATTTTTAGGTTCATCGAGCGGATCATTTTTTTAAAGTCGTCGATTTGGTAGCGTTCTGCCTTACGAACAGTTTCAGAGGATTGGTGCACAGGAAGAACGATTGAGCTATCAGTGGTTTTCATAGCACGTAATGATACTGATAATGATTTTCATTTGCAAGCTTTATTTTGATAATGCTTTTCAATACGCCAGTTTTCTCCTTAGTGAGGAAAAAACGAGAAGTTAAAGCTCTTTAAACTAACAGCATCATGCGGGTGCAGGCTTTCTTCATGACGGGTCTTAATTCGGTAGCCCACTAACTCAACAGGTTGGTGCTGGATGCGGACCTTTAAATCAGCATCGACCTTGCGGACAGCATCCTCGCAGAACATCAGATTTTCTGAATTTAAAATCGCAAATGCCATTTCGTCAGCTTTTTTAACTGCGGTTTGCACCGGCGTTTTCAGAGTGTTTTCAATAATTTGAATAAAAGACTTAAGCAAATCGTTAACATCAAAATGATCTTTACCCTGAAGAATTAATTCACATTCCATCACGCTTCTTTGGGCGTGTGGCGTGGCCGGCAGGCGATCGATTTTTTTAGTCGCACCGTCAGGCTGGGCATTAAAAGTTTCAACCGATAACGCCGCTGATTGCGGACAAGTGCTTGAGTATAGAACCGCAAACTTAAGCCAGACTTTTAACGATTCGCCGGTCGCTTTTAGAGCCGCAACAGAGACATCGTAATTACGAAAGCCTTGTTTACCGCTTTTAAGAGCCTGGGTTTTTACCGGCAATTTATAGCTCAATGATAGGCTTGCATGCGTTGAGATGCCTTCTTGCGAAGTGATCGCCTGGGTTAAAATCTGATCTAAACTCTGCGTTGTTAATTCCTGGCTTAAAAAGTACTCCATCATCAACGAGTACAAACGTGACATGTGAATTCCGCGGTGGCCTTCGCTCAGATTTACCCCGAGGGCTAAATCACACGGAATCAGGTTTTCATGGTGACGAAGTGATGACTGGATACGCTGCATCCCGACCCAGTCAAGCGACTGGTAATCCTGCAGTTTTTGAATTTGGACATCAGACTTAATATCAGTGATCATCATGGGGGAATCTAGTCGAACTGCAGGCTGTTTTCAAGATAAGTTATGCCTATTTTAACGACCTTTGTCCGGACCGTTACTAAACAAGAGCTAAACCTGGTGAATCACCCTCCTAAAATGCTTATAATTTACAGTGATGGCCGACAGTGATACTGACAAGAAAATAACTCTGTATTTTGTTAAAAATGCCAACCACCAGTTTGGGCCGGTTGAAAAATTTTTAGCAAAACGTGGTTATAGCGTCAGGGTTCAAAGCAATATCACCGGCGCGATAGAAGAAATCAAAGAGCTCAATCCCGATTATATCTTCTTAGCATGGGATCATAAAAGCGAAACCATCCGGCAAATGCCAAAAACACTGTATGCTTCATGCACCGGACAAATCGTTCCTTTTATCATGTCAACCCAGCGTGACCAGATTATCCAGCTCGAGTCGAGCGGCTTTGAAAACAAACTTTACCCGCCTCTTTCTGGCCCGGCAATTGTCCGCGTGATCTCAAAGTACGAAAAGAAAAATCAGGCATTTGAGCAGATCAACACCAAAAAAACGGTGGCAAAAAAAGAATCCGATATGATCCAGGTTAAATCGTTTTTTAACGATGAAGCCGAGCAAAAAGAAATCAACATGCGCAGATCCGCTTCGCTCACGATGGCTGACGAAGATAAAAAGATGGTGGCTTCCCGCAGCCGTGGCCAGGCGCAGATGTTTGCCAGAAATAATGCGCGCAAAAACCGCCCGCTAAACTCGATCAAACAAGACGGGACTCAGGCAAAGCTGATGACGGCGATGGCCAGCGAAATTGACAACAGTCCGCTGTTATCGGCGACGCAAAAACAAAACACCAAAAACAATCTGATGGCAGCGATTGAACGCGAATTTGCAAAAAGCGGCACCCAAAAAAGTCTGATGCTGGCCATTGAAGATGAGGTCGATCGCATCGCCGAACTAAACCCCGATGAGCAGATCGAAACAAAAGCCAAACTTATCGCTTTACTAGACGGTGAATTAAAAGAGGCTTTTCCCGAAATCGAAGACGAAGAGCCTTTAAAAGAACTGATGTCAGAACTTCTTCCCAAAGAAGCCAAAAAATTATCTAAAGGCCAACAGGTCTTCTTAGAAGAATCGTTTAAAGACACGATCAAGCCGGAAATGTTTGATCTGATAGAAACGTATTCGGATCTAACCGATAATCAAACGACTCTCACCGAGATATCGCAGATTTTCGTTCTGGCCATTCAGGAAATGGAATGGACCGGCTACCTGACCGTTGCCTCAGAAAACTATCTTGATGCCGCTTCGGCACAGGTGATTTTAAATAACTGGATCAAGCAAATGATTAAAATCGAGCGCATCGATCAAAAAGCAGATACCGAGGCTGAACTTCCGGATTCGGTGCTGTTTGAGATGCGCATCCCAAAAATCAATTTTGCTGATTTTTGCAGTTACAAAGCTGAGTTTTTCAGAGAGGTTGAATACGAAGGCAAAAAGACGATGTTAGGCTTTTTCCCATTCAGCCCGTTTCAGGTGATCAACTCGGTTCACGAAGCCCATGATATGCTGGAACTATCGACCGGTTTTTTACAGCCAAACAAAAATCTTCCGTTTGATGTTAATCTGTATTTACCAGAAAATAAAAGATTTCTATTGTACTTAAAGCCCGGATCTTTTTTAGATGACGCACAGGTTTCACGTCTACAAACGCGTAAAGTTGAGTATATTTATTCAAACGTTGAATATGAATTATCCCTGTTAAAATACAAAGCAGAATTTAACCTGCAGGGCTTAATTGAATCCTATAACCGAATTAAAGGTTCGAAAGAATGAAAAAACTGATCCTGGGAAGCACCTCGATTTACCGCAAAGAACTTATGCTGAAACTAGGCATTCCGTTTGAGGCAGTTAAACCAAGTTGCGATGAAGATACGTTAAAAAAAGAACTACTCGCACAGAACAAATCCCCGCTTCAGGTCGCCGAAAGCTTGGCTTATGCCAAAGCGGCGTCATTAAACAAAGAATTTAAAGACGCCGTTATTATCGGCGGCGACCAGCTGGTTGATTTTGACGGTCATATCATCGGCAAAAGCAAAACCAAAGACAAAGCCAAAGAACAATTGACGGCAATGTCCGGGCGCACGCACCAGCTGATCACTGCGATTGCGATCTTACATGGCGAGCAAAAATGGACGTTAAATCATATTTCTAAAATGAAAATGAAAAAACTTTCAAGCCAAGAGATAGAAAATTATATCCATAAAGATCTACCGCTTGATTGTGCCGGCAGTTATAAAATCGAACAAAGCGGAATTTGTCTTTTTGAAAAAATTGAAACCGACGACTTTTCAGCTATCCAGGGGTTACCGATGATGTGGATCAGTCAAAAACTTAAGGAGATTGGCTATGAGCTCTTCACCAACTAATGATTTAAAACAACTCGCCATTAAAGCGATGGAGTTTTCACACTCCCCGTATTCGACAAAACGCATTGGTGCTGCCATCCGTTTAAGTAACGGCCAGGTTTACTCTGGCTGCAATATCGAAAACGCCAGCTATGGCGGAACTGTGTGCGCTGAACGAGTAGCGATCTGGAAGGCCTTTAGTGAAAACAAAAAACCCGTGCATATAACCCACGTTGCCGTTGCCAGTGCCGAAGAAAGCCCATGGCCACCATGCGGTTTCTGCCGCCAGGTATTAGCAGAATTTGCCAAGCCCGAAACCGAAGTTGTTTTAACCAACACCACCGGCAAGGAAAAAACCATAAGTTTTAAAGACTTGTTTCCGTTTGCTTTTGAACCCGAGCATTTAACGAAGTAAACTGGCCAAATAAAAAAAGACCGGCTTTAAACCGGTCTTTTTTTAGAATAACTAAACTGTAAAATTCACTTACTGATTAATAACAGCATCGTTGGTTGAAACATTTGCTGACTTACGTAACTCAGTGATCCACTTAGAGTAGCCACTCATAGATTTTTGCGTATCAGCTAACTCTCGGGACTCAGGCGGCGCTGTGACGGTTTCGCTTTTGACATCAACTAATTTTAGCACGTACTGGGCATCCCCCTCACGCACGAGCGCTTTGGCCACTGGCGAAGCTTTGCTAAGCTCTAACGCCGCTTTAAATAAAGCTTCAGAGTTAACCCCCGGAAGCGCATCCTGGGTTAAGTCAAAATAGCCTGATTCAGTCCATTTAAGGCCGGTTTTAGCCATAAAGTCATTAACGGCTTGCACATCACCCTTGGCTGCCATCTCCTCAAGTTGTTTAGCTACTTCTGTGTTTTTCTCTTCAGCCAATAACTTAGCGGCGATACCGTTTTTAGCAGCGTCAAATGAAGTCGTTTGTGCGGCTTTTTTATCGGTAACCTTAATAACGTGAAAACCAAATGGCGATTTAACAACTTCAGAGACTTTTCCGACCGGCGTAGCAAAGGCCACATCTTCAAATTCTTTAACCATGCGGCCTTTCGAGAAATAGCCTAAATCGCCTTTTTTCTCTTTTGAACCCGGATCTTCACTCACTTCAGCGGCAACTTTCGCAAAGTCCTCTTTGCTCAAACGTTTTACGATGTTTTCCATCTTAGCTTTGGCAAGTGCTTCATCCGTACCTTCGGTGCGGATTAAGATATGTGACGCTTTAACCTGTTCGGGAGTTTCAAATTCGCCTTTTTGGTTGTTGTAATAATCCTGAACACGTTGAGCAAACGCCGTATCAGCCATTTTTTTACTGATTTCTAATGCTGAAACCAGGCTGGTTTTTTTCAGTTCGTCAGCATTTAATTTAACAAACGCCACGTTGATTTTTTTAGATTTAAGCTCGTTTTCTAAATCTTTTTCAATTCGGCTTGAAGATAAGCCCAACTCAAACAACTGACGGATGCGCTGGGTTTTAGCCTGCGCGCGTAGACTGTTTTCAAACTCACCTGGGGTTAAGCGGTTAGCCATCAAAAGGTTTTTATAAAGATCTGACTGAAAGACCCCGTCTTTTTTAAAGTTCGGGATATCTTCCATAATGATTTTTTTAAGCTCTGCATCAGTGGCAAAGATCTTCTCACGCTCAGCTGCCTGTGCCGCTAAAGAATTGTTTACTAATTCATTAATGGCCTGGTAGCGGATTTGTTTTCTCTGAAATTCGTTATTGATCATACCCGGGCCAAACTGCGAGTAGTAGTTAACGATTCTGTTTTCCTGATCCTGAAACTCTTTAAGAGTGATAATTTCACCATTGACCTCAGCGGCAGCACCGATACCTAAAGTGCCGTTACCTCTGCTTGAAAAATCAGAAAGTATGAAGGTTAAGATAATCATACCAAAAATGATCATAGCTAAAATAGCTTTACCATTGATAGCACGGTTACCAGAGATCGCTGCTTTAACTTGCTTAATAAACGATTGTTGAGACATGATGTTTTTCGCTCCTTAAAAAATCGGGAATAATTATCTTTAAACTTAGTGTTGAAATCTGCAAGTAATTTGTTACCGTGATAACAGGAGAACTTTTCGACTGTGAATTTTCTAAATATTAATTTCAAAAAAGCGATTCTCATTCTACTCATGGCTCTACTGCCGCTGATCTCAATTAACATGGAGCAGAAAAAATCTCAGGAAAGTTGGTTTGCTCAGCCCTTAAGCTTTTTGGCAGATGGCTTTCAGTCCTTGTTCTCAGGTCTAAGCTTAGGCGTACGCAGCACGACTGCCGAGTACTTAAATCTGATCAATATCAAAAAAGACAATGCCCGTTTACAGAGCGAATTAGCCGAGATTAAGACGCGCCTAAAGCTATTTGATGAAAGCCAAATCGAAATTGCCCGCTTAAAAAACATTTTGGACTTCCAGAGAAACACCAAAATGGAATTGATGCCAGCGCAGGTGATCGGCCGCGATCTCTTGCCGGATCACAAAACCATCACTATCAATAAAGGCAAAAAGCACGGCCTTAAACACCAGCAGGCGGTCATCACGGTATCTGGCGCTGTGGGTTATATCTTTCGCCCGTCAGAGCACACCTCACATGTGATGTTGATCACCGACCGCTATTCGGTTTTTGATGCTATGATTCAAAAAACCCGTGCCCGCGGCATCATCGAAGGCACTTCTAAAGACGGCGGTATTTTGCAGTATATCGACCGCACCGAAGACGTTAAAGCCGGCGATGTTATTGTGACCGGCGGTTTAGACAATATCTTCCCGAAAGGCTTTCCGTTAGCGGTCGTCACCGAGGTCGAACGCAAAACCAAAAGCGCCACCCTTATCGTAAATGTTAAACCGATCGTCGAAGCTAATAAAATCGAAGAAGTGTTTGTGGTTTTAGATGCTGCCCAGGAAGACTTCTTCCCGGAAACAACCACAGCGGCGGCTACCCCAGAAACTAAAGGCACGAACTAAACAATGTCTAGAAGCACCCTTCTCTTAATTTTAAAAATCGCTGTTTTTACGCTGTTATTCTATGCGTTTTGCGCGTTTCAGACCAGCTTTTGGCCATTTGTTTTAGGATCTTTTCCGGCGCCGCAACTATGGCTTCTCATGGTGGTGTTTATTGCCCTTAAATGGCCAAACGTGCGTGCGGTGTTTTTTATTTATTTTCTCGGGCTGATCATGACCCGCTATTCGTATATCCCGCTTAAAATGGCATGGACCAGCCTAGTGGCCCTGATGTTATTTGTCTGGATCTTTAAAAACCGTATTCACTCGACGTCACTGTTTTACTTTTCAATTTTAGCAACCAGCGGATCTTTATTTTATGCTATTGCTTACATCCTGATTTCGCGCTGGTTAGAGCCAAATCCGACGCCGGTATTTTTCTTACACCGTTTACTGGAGATGGGCTGCAACTTTTTATTCAGTATTCCGGTTTACAAAGTTTTAGAGTTTGTGGACCAGCGATTTGAATCCAATCCTTCTTGGGGACCGACCAGCACCGATCATACGACAACTGAGGTAGAATCATGAGAACCCAGTATATCAGTAACCCCGAAGAAGCCAGAGACTTTCACAACCGCTATCGCCCGTTTTATATCTTCGTGGCGATCACGGCGATTGTTTTTACTACCCGCTTGATGTGGCTACAGATCATCAATGGCCGTGAATTACGCCAGTATTCAGAGAAAAACCGCGTTAAACAGACAAAAATCATGGCCCCACGGGGTTTAATCATGGACCGCGATGGCCGCGCTTTGGTTGAAAACCTGCCCGGCTTCGAAGCCGTGATCTCGCCCCAGTATATCGAAGATTTAAAATCCCTTTCTGAAAACGTGGCGCCGATCATCGGCATGGAGCCGGCAAAACTGACCGAAAAGATCACGCGGTCTAAAAAAGTAAACGGCCCTTTTTCATTGATACGTCTAAAAGACAACCTATCCCGCGAAGAAGTATTCCGGTTAAAGCGTATCCGCCTGGATTTTCCGGGTCTTGAGATCCGTGAATCAATCATCCGCTATTACCCGTTTCGCGAAAACGGTGCACAGCTATTTGGTTACGTGGGTGAAATCTCTAAAAAAGAAATCGAAAAATTAAATAAGAAAAATGCACCAGATTTATTCTTTGAACAGGGCGATATTATCGGCAAATCCGGTCTTGAAGAGCATTTAGAGAAAAAAATCCGCGGAATCGACGGTGTGAGCTTTGTTCAGGTCGATGCCCATGGCCGTGAAACAATCACCGAGATTCCAAATATTTACGGCGAACAGATCCGCGATATCGAACCCGTGCATGGCCATGGCGCTACTCTGACCATTGACCGTGATATTCAAATAGCTGCCTACGAATCCATGACTAAGTTAAACCGTATCGGTTCACTGGTGGCGATGAAATCAAATGGTGAAATTTTAGCATGGTTAAACTCGCCAAGTTTTGACCCGAATATCTTCACCAGTGATGTGCCGACAAAAATCATGAGTAAGCTAAGTACCGACCCGTTTAAACCGTTTCGTAACAAAGTTATTCAGGATCACTTCTGGCCGGGGTCAACCTTTAAACCACTAGTGGCCTTAGCGGCCCTACAAGAAAAAGTGATCACAGATAAAACGATCGTAGCCACACCATCACGTTTATGGTTTGGAAATCGTTATTTCCATGATCACAATAAAAACGGTTTCGGAAGTGTAGACGTTTATCAGGCAATCGAAAAATCTTCGAACGTGTTTTTCTATAAAATGGGTATCTCCTTAGGCGTAGATAAAATGTACAACTACATTTCTCTTCTAGGCCTGGGACAAAAAACCGGTATTGAAATGGATCGTGAAGCGCCTGGGCGTTTACCAAGTTCTGAATGGAAAAAAGCCCGTTTAGGCGAAGAGTGGCAACCGGGTGAAAACCTAACGATGGCGATCGGTCAAGGTTACGTGACGACGACCCCACTTCAGATGGCCGTCGCCTACAACACCATCGCGACCGAGGGTAAAGTTGTAAAACCGTTTATCGTTAAAAAAGTAACCGATCATGAAGGTAAAATCTTATTTGAAAGATTTCCAGCAGAGCTACGTGATGTAACTTTACCGCAGCCAAACGGTTATAAAATTGACCGCAGCTCGTTTAAAATCGTGAAAGAGGCTATGCGCCGCGTGGCCAATGGTGCCGGCGGTACCGCAAGACACTGGAAGGTTCCGGGCGTTGAGATGGCCGGCAAAACCGGTACGGCACAGGTTATGAGTTTTTCGGCAGACCAAATCTATAAATCCTGTGAAGCCCGACCGATCCAGATGCGTCACCATGGCTGGTATGTAGCCTGGGCTCCGGCAGATAAACCGGAAATCACAGTGGCGGTATTGGCGCAACATAGTTGTCACGGTAATACCGGTGCAGCTCCGATCGTGCGTGATACGATTGAAGCTTATTTTAAAAAGTATCACCCAGAAATTATTAAAGAAGCGTTAAAGAAAAACCCGAATGCCCGCGGAATCGAAACTCGCGCAGCCGCACCTGCTGGTGCGGCCGGTGGCGACTAGTTAGGTAATAAAAAAATGTCTATTGGTGGATTAAACGTATCAGAAAGAAATTTTTTAAGTCGCCTTGATCTGCGTCTTATCGTATTGATCTTTGCTTTAAATGTCATTGGCTTGATTAACCTGTTCAGCGCCACACACGGCCCGCACTCAACAAATGTTGAAACTTTATTTATCCAGCAGATCGTATGGCTTACAGCAGGCTGGACAATTTTCTTTGTCATGACCTTTGTTGATTATCTCTGGATCAACCGCCTGATCTGGCTGATGTACTTCGTAAACGTCGGCGCTTTAGTGTACGTGGATTTTTTCGGTAAAGCCGTCCTGGGTGGCCAGCGCTGGATTGATTTAAAATTTTTCAGATACCAGCCGTCTGAAACCATGAAAATGTGCTTAATCTTAGTGTTAGCAAAAATCTTAATTACCCGTAATCCTCAGGGGCCGGGCATGGGCTTAAGAGAGCTGTTGTTTCCGTTTATGTTATTATTTGTTCCCTTCGCACTGACCGTGAAACAGCCCGATCTAGGAACCGCGATGACTTTGATGCTTATCGGCGGCACGATGTTGTTTTTTGTAAAAATCAGAAAAGGTATTTTACTGGCGATTATCGCCTTAGGGTTAGTGGCTTTGCCAGTCGTGTGGAAATACGGTCTTCGTGATTACCAACGTCACCGCGTTTACACGTTTATTTCTCCCGACTCGGATCCTCAGGGTAAAGGTTATAACTCGATCCAATCACGTATCGCCGTGGGTTCGGGCCAGTTTTTCGGTAAAGGCTTTCGCCAAGGCACTCAATCACAGTTAGAATTTTTACCAGAGCGCCACACCGATTTTATTTATTCGGTACTGTCTGAAGAATGGGGCTTTGTCGGAAGCATCACAGTACTTGGTACTTTTATTTTGTTATTCTTAGTTTGTTTTGAAATTGCGATGCGGGCTCGGGATAAATTCGGGGCCCTGATCGTGGTCGGCGTATCAGCTTATTTATTCTGGCATATGTTTATCAATATCGGCATGGTGATGGGATTACTGCCGATCGTGGGGGTTCCGCTTCCGCTACTTAGTTACGGCGGTTCAGGAATGCTAACCACAATGTTAGGTATGGGTTTAATTAGCTCGGTCGCTTACCGTAGGTATTTATTCTAGATCATGAGATTTATTATCGCTTTTATAATCTTAGCAGCCAGTGTCGGCTACTTCTCGCAAGAAGTGTGGGAAATGTTTTCCTCGAAAAAAGCCGATGCCGTGCAATCAAAAATGGTGCAGGAGCTATTTCCGGCAATTTTAAAGGCGCAACCGCAGGATATGATCGCCGCCCGCCCAATGCGGGTTGAAGAAACCAGCAACACGCTGACAGTGTACTGTGAATACTTAGGTGATAAAGATCTCGAAGCGCGTGAAAACTTACGCAAACACTTAACCGATGAAGTGTACAAATGGGCCAAAGCCACCCAAGAAAAAAAATATAATTACGTCTTTATTAAATTCACGGATGAAGTGATCAGCCCGATCCCTGAACCAAATAATTAATTTTTCTGGCTCAGAAAATAAGTTCGCACGAATTTAAAAAGACAGCTTTAGAACTTCCTTAACAAGTGTAAACCGAAAACAAGAGAATAAAAAAGAGCAGTTAGTCACCCAACTGCCCTCAATAAATTTTATGTTTCGCTGTGCACGTCGACTATTGGTCGATCATGCGGTAGCGGATACGTTTAGGGGTGGCATCTTCGCCCATGCGTTTTTTACGGTCTTCTTCATATTCTGAGAAAGAACCTGGGTAGAAGTAAACTTTTGAATCCCCTTCAAACGCCATGGTGTGCGTACAAACGCGGTCTAAGAACCAACGGTCATGGGAAATCACGATCGCCGATCCACCGAATTCATTGAGCGCTTCTTCCAGTGCACGCATAGTATTAACGTCTAAGTCATTCGTTGGCTCATCTAGAAGCAGTAAATTCGCACCTTCTTTTAAGATTTTTGCCATATTCACGCGGTTTCGTTCACCACCTGATAATGTGCCCACTTTTTTCTGTTGGTCTGTGCCCGAGAAATTAAACCAGCTCACATACTGGCGGGCCGGAACTTCACGGTTACCTAGTTTAATTAAGTCTGCGCCACCCGATAATTCGTCAAAGATTGTTTTATTCGGATCAAGAGTTTCACGTGTTTGATCCACATAGGCGATCTTAACTGTTTCACCGACTTTAAAAGTTCCACCGTCTGGTTTTTCTTTGCCAGTGATCATTTTAAATAAGGTCGATTTACCGGCACCGTTTGGACCGATAACGCCCACGATCGCGCCTTTAGGAATCGAGAAGTCTACATTATCCAGTAATAATTTTTTGCCGTAACCTTTAGTCACACCTTTAGCTTCGACCACGATGTTACCTAAACGAGGTCCAGGTGGGATATAGATCGACATCTCTTGTAGTTTTTCTGCAGATGGCTCTTTTAATAAATCTTCGTAAGCATGGATACGGGCCTTTGATTTACTTTGTCTGGCTTTAGCCCCCTGACGGATCCACTCCAACTCGCGCTCTAGTGTTTTAGCTTTTTTGCTTTGCGACTGTTGCTCTTGCGCTAGACGTTTATCTTTTTGCTCTAACCAAGAAGAATAGTTTCCTTTCCAAGGGATACCTTCACCACGGTCTAACTCTAAAATCCATCCGGCAACATTGTCTAAGAAGTAACGGTCATGGGTAACAGCGATAACTGTGCCCGGAAATTTATGTAAGTACTGTTCTAGCCAAGCAACTGATTCAGCATCCAAGTGATTCGTTGGCTCATCCAGCAATAAAATATCCGGGTTAGACATAATTAAACGCGCTAAAGCTACACGGCGTTTTTCACCACCCGATAAATGCGCAACCGGGCTATCCGGTTCAGGGCAACGTAGAGCATCGATAACTAATTCGATTTTTTGGTCGACTTCCCAGCCGCCTAAAGCTTCGATCTTTTCCTGAAGCTCACCTTGTTTTTCGATCAGCTTGTTCATTTCATCCGGATCTAAATCAGGATCAGCAAACTTATCGTTGATCGCATTGTAATCTTTCATCAGCTTTGGCAGATCACCCATTTGCGAGAAAATATTATCACGCACATTTAATGATTCATCTAATTGAGGTTCTTGCTCTAAGTAGCCGACTTTCATCTTCTTTGCCGGAAATGCTTCACCTAAAAATTCAGTGTCAACACCAGCCATAATTCTTAGCAATGATGATTTACCTGAACCGTTCAGACCGAGAACGCCAATTTTTGCGCCATAAAAATATGACAAATAAATATCTTTTAATACAAATCGGTTTGGAGGGTAAACTTTAGAGACACCCTTCATTGTGTAGATAATATCTTGAGACATGCACTTCTCCCTTGATTTTCAAAGTGATATTAGTACCATAGAAGACAAAGGCAACACAACTAAAGTAATGAGCAACAAGAAGCCAACAAAGAACAGTACTAAAAAAAGCGCTGCATTAAACCCGAGCGCGCTAAACCCGGCGGAACTACATGGTTTGGCTAAGGTTAAGTGGTCTTCTCTGTCTAGCGAGCTAAAATTTGCTATGGGATCGTGGTCAGATCTTGATCAAAAACCTGCTGCCAAATCACCTGAAGAAGAGCAATTAGACAAAGTTAAGTCCTTGATCGAAGACCTCAAGTTAAAATTAAACGATTTCTAATAAGGTTAGCGAACTTTTTCGCCTTTTTCCCATAACGCTGCCACTTCGACTAAGCCGGCAGTAACGCTATGAAATTCTGTTTGTGTTTGCAGCTTTTCGAAGCCAAAACGGGCTTCAAATTCTTTTCTGATCAGAGGCACTTTCGAGGTCCCCCCTGTTAAACAAACTAAATCAATGTCATTTTCGGTTAGACCTGATTGTTGCAGAGCCCGATCCAAGGCATTGATAATATTATTTTTTACCTCGCTCGCCCAGGTATTAAACTGCTCAGCCGAGAAGGTTTCATAGACTTCGATATCCGGGTAATCAAATTTAAAGTTAGATCTATCTTTGATTGATAATTCTTTCTTGCAGGCCTCGATGCTTTCAAAAAACGGAAATATCTGATTGTCTTCAATCATCGCAAACAGGCGATCGACACCGGCGACATCTTTTGGGGTTAGCGCGCACTTTCTGACTTCTTTAACAAATTCGTAGGTTTCTTTTTCTTTTAAATGCACGATATGGGCCGGATGATTTAAACGCATCGTCACCGCCGGCGGCATGGTCATCACATTGCGGGCCAACGGCAGCATATATCTGGTCTTTGCCCCGAAGTACTCATTGAGTCTGTTGGCCATAAATACGCTATCCAGCGCATCGCCGGCCAGTGGACAGCCTTCAATAGCAAGCACATCTTTTTTGCTGAACTCTTTGGGATTAATGCGCATCACGGTAAAATCAGAAGTACCGCCGCCAAAATCGCCGATCAAAATCGTTTTTTCATCAGTGGCTTGCCTGCGGTAATCAAAAGCCGCCGCTAAGGGTTCTGGCACAAACTGCACTTGATCAAAGCCGGCAAACTTACAGGCCTTCTCCATCCGGTGCAGCGCAAACCCGTCGGCCACTTCATCCATCGAATAACGGGCCGGACGGCCCATCACCACATGCGTGACCGTTTTACCGATGGCTTTTTCTGCACGTTTTTTTAATTCTAATAAAAATAATCCGATGATATTTTCAAGCGATAAAATGCGGTTATTAAATACCGTCCCTAAATAACCCTGGTTCGGCAAGTGGGTTTTAAATGAACGGAACAGGCGCCCGTCCATATCGTTTTCTAAAAACTCGTCAATCGCCCGCTGGCCGTAGAAACACACATCCGGATCAGGAAAATACAGCAGTGTGCGCATCATGGTCGGATCAGAATTTAAATCATCAATCGGCAGTGCCAACGTTTTTTCACCGTTAAATACACAGCCGACAAGCGAATTACTGGTTCCGAAATCGATGGCTAAAATCGGCTTCATTGAGCTTCTTCTGGCGTTAATGTTTTTAATTCTAAAGCATGCAAGCCAGAATTAAACTCTGCACGCAGCAGATCATACACTTTGCGTTGACGATCTACGCGGCTTAAATTTTTAAACACCTCAGAGACAATTTTTAATTTATAATGAGTCTCGCCGGTCGGCTCAACACCCATATGCCCGGCGTGACCAGCATGTTTATCACTGTCGTTTTTAAGCTCTAAAACGACAGGATTTAATTGCTGCAGAATGTTTTTAATACGCTCTTCGCGGCTCATATTACGACTTTTTTATCTTAGAAAGTAAGGATTGCGCCTGTAATTTCGCGATCTCGACACCCATTTTTGCAGCAGTGATCACGCCTTTTTCTTCTAATTTTTTCTCGACTTCTTTAGCTTTTTCTAATGCTTTAACCGCAGCCACTTCAGCCAACGGGTGCGAAAGACCGACTTCGAATTTTTCGTCGTTTTTCCACTGCGTCGCCACATTTTCAGCCACCTCAAAAGCTTTCGGCGTGATTGAACGGACTTTTTCACTGAATGGAAACTCGATTTTTACTTTTTCTTTCGGCGCTTCAGTCTCTGCTGCGGCCTCGGCTTCCTCAATTTTAACTTCTTCGTCATTTTCATGAATTGTATTCATCATAAAACCTTGCCTTTTTAAGTGCTTAACTCGTAAATAATAGCATGATTTCACTGCTAGAAGATAATGCTTTTTTTATCGTACTCAACAAACCCGAAGGTGTTTCTGTACACAATGAAAAGCCTAGTCTTTTAGATTGGCTTGAAGCGAACAAACTACCGGTCAATTTTGTAAACCGCTTAGACCAGCAGACCAGCGGCCTTGTGGTTGTAGCACGCGACCCAAAGCTTCATGCAGCCCTCAGCAAAACTTTGCAGGACGGAACCAAAACGTACCGCGCACTTTTACGCGGAGGCTGGAAAGATAAAGCATTAACTCTAACCTGGGACTTACCGCTTTCAGATAAAGCCGAAGGGCGTAAAAACCCGCAGGGTAAAACCGCTGAGCGCAAAAACTGCATCACCCATGTCCAGGTGGTGCGCAGTAACCAGTACTTCACCGAAGTGCAGTGTGTGATTAAAACCGGACGCCAGCACCAGATCAGAAAACACGCCGCCTTAGCCAAACACCCGATTATGGGGGATAGCCGCTACAACGAC
This sequence comes from Bdellovibrio sp. SBM16, assembly GCF_056175625.1. NCBI lineage: Bacteria > Pseudomonadati > Bdellovibrionota > Bdellovibrionia > Bdellovibrionales > Pseudobdellovibrionaceae > Bdellovibrio > Bdellovibrio sp. SBM16. The sequence continues at coordinate 154,018 of NZ_JBJKJG010000012.1, forward strand.
GAAAGTTACAACGAAAAAATGGGCAAGATGTACAAAACATCCCGCATGTTTTTGCACGCAGAAGAGTTACAGTTTTCTTTGCAGGGAAAAGACTATCACTTCAAATGCGAAAAAATGAATTGTGACGTATTCTTTCCGTCTTAAGTTTTATTAAAGTATTTTTCTGGATTGTTAAAAACATCTTTGAAAGTTTTTAACATTTCAGCGGCATGAGCACCGTCGATAAAACGGTGATCAAACGTTACACCGATTTTCATCATTGGACGGATTTCGACACGATCTGGCTGACCTTCGGCTTCAACGACCACTGCCTGTTTTTGTATAGCCCCCACAGCCAGTAACATCGGTGAGCGTGAATACGGAACCAGCGGCGCTAAGGCCCAGTCAATGCCAAGTGAACCAACACTGGTAATCATAATGGCTCCGAACGGATCTTTCGGAACACCAAACCAGTGCAGCGGAAGCCCCAGATCAAAATTTAAAAACGAAGTGCCCAGTAACACGTACTTCATAATGAAGTTAGGGATCAGCTCCATGGTTGAGCGAACCTGCATCAGCTCGCCCTCTTTGTGTTTTTTTAATTTTGACGATTTGCTTTTTAGCTCTTCGGCCAGCTGAAAAATTGTTTTCGTCTGCAAATTTCTTAAGGTCACTCCTGAAAGTTCGGCTTTTTGGGTTTTATCGCCATCATCACCTTCGATGTTCACCTGAAAAAAAATATCAATATTTTTACGGTAATAAATCTGGTGCCGGATCATGATGGAATTAACTTCCGGACGAACTTTTATACACTCAACCATACCCTGCCCAACTAAGTGAGTTGGCGTAAGCGAAATATTTTTTTCTTTTTTGACTTTGTCGATAAATTTTAATGCTTCCGTCATGTCTACTTCGGCCATGCCGTACACTGAGGGATCACCGGAAGTCCACCATGAACCGATGGCAATTTTACGAAATAGAGACTTATACGTTGGCTTGTGAACTTCGAATTTCATAACAACAAACATATCGCTGTTTCAGGCAGTTCTCAATTTTAAACGGGATTGTTAAGTTCGCTGGACCATGGTCGCAAGACCTCGGTCCTAGTGCTCCAGATCATTGGTTAAGAACCTGTCAAATTGCAAACTGGCCCTCGCTGGCACTGCAGCTTTTGGCAAAACCTGCCGAATAGATGACGTTCATAATTGATTGATATTATTAGACTAAAATTATTTTTATTTACCAAAAAAAAGGGGCATAAAAAATGACAACAAAAGCAAAAAAACCAGCGGTCGCAAAATCAAATCCAAACTCTCATCTTCAAGGATTCATCGACGCTATCAACAGATCTCAAGCAGTAATCGAGTTTAACTTAGATGGCACGATCATTACCGCTAACCAAAATTTCTTAAACTGCACTGGCTACTCACTACCAGAAATTCAGGGCCAACACCACAGAATGTTCTGTGATCCTACGTATGCAGCTACACCAGCGTACACTGAATTCTGGGCTAAATTAAACCGCGGCGAATATTTATCTGACGAATACAAACGTTTCGGTAAAAACGGCAAAGAAATCTGGATCTTGGCTTCATACAATCCGATTTTTGACAAAAACGGTAAGCCGGTAAAATTTGTCAAATTTGCGACTGACATCACAAATGCAAAAAAAGAATTACAAGTGCGTACTGAAATCATGAACATGACAAGTATCGTGTCTGAAGCAGATTTACGCGGCGATATCTTAAACGTGAATGAAAAATTCTTAGAAGTTTCTAAATACTCTCGCGAAGAATTAATCGGTAAAGGTCACAATACAACCCGCCATCCTGATATGCCGAAAGAAGTCTTCAAAGAAATGTGGGCAACTATCGGTCGCGGTAAAGTGTTCCGTGGCATGGTTAAAAATAGAGCTAAAGACGGTACTCCTTATTACGTTGACGCAGTAATCGCTCCGATCATGGGCGATAACGGTAAACCAAAAAAATATTTGGGAGTTCGTTATGATATCACAGAAGCTGAAATCGAACGCCAAAACATGAAAGGCGTGATCAACGCCATCGACGCGTCGTATGCTTACATTGAATTTGATACTGAAGGTAACATCTTAAAAGCTAATAAAAACTTTTTAGCTGCTACCGGCTACTCGTCTGCGGATGAGTTTAAAGGTAAACACCACAGAATGTTCTGTGATCCTCAGTATGCGATGTCTGCAGAATACACTAACTTTTGGCCTGACCTTAAAGCTGGTCGTGCAAAATCTGGTATTTTCAGACGTATTACTAAAGGTGGCCAAGATCTTTGGATTCAAGCTGTATACTCACCTGTATCAGATGAAACCGGGCGCGTAGTCAAAATTGTTAAAATCGCAACGGATGTAACTGAGTTACAAAAAACAATTATCGCACTGGAATCTATGGCCGGTGGTCTTGCAGCTTCTGCGACTCAGTTAACGGCAGTAGCTACACAAATGGCTGACAACGCTAAGAAAACGTCTACGGATTCTGAATACGCAACCGGCATTTCTTCAGAAGTAGCTTCTGGTGTTCAGATTGTTGCGACCAACACTGAAGAGATGGTGGCTTCAATCAAAGAAATCTCTCGTTCAGCAAATGAATCAGCACAAATGTCACGTGAAACTTTAACCAATGCTTTAGAGACAAATAAAACAATCACTAAACTTGGCACAAGCTCGCAAGAAATCGGTAACGTTATTAAAGTTATCTCTTCTATTGCACAACAGACTAACTTGTTAGCCTTAAATGCGACGATCGAAGCTGCCCGTGCCGGTGATGCCGGTAAAGGATTTGCGGTTGTTGCCAACGAAGTAAAAGAATTAGCTAAGCAAACAGCTAAAGCGACTGAAGAAATCACGCAAAAAATCGGCGCGATCCAAAAAGATTCAACAGCTGCAGTTGACGCAATTTCAAGCATTTCTCAGTCAATCGAAAAGCTCAACAGTTTATCTGGTGCGATTGCCGCTTCAGTTGAAGAACAAACAGCGACGACAAATGAAGTTTCTCGCGTAGTTGTTCAGTCTTCTAAAGGTGTTGAAAATATCGCATCTTCAGTAAAAGCGGTTTCATCTGCGGCTGAACAAAATATGTCAGCTTCAAGCGAGACATTAAATTCGGCTAAAGGTTTAACTCAATCAGCTGAAGAATTACGTACATTAATCAGAAAAATCCAAAAGGCTGCTTAATAATGGCTAATAATCAACTGGATCCCGCATTACAGGAACTTGTCGCAGAGATTGAAGAAATCTCTGCGCGTGTGACTGGTTTAATTCAGCTTAGCGAAACATCCGAGCTGAATGCCACACAGATCGATGCTTTGTATCGTGATGTGCACACATTAAAAGGTTCATGTTTACTGTTCGGCTTTCATGAAATGGGAGCTTTGGCTCACGAACTTGAAACTCGTATGGAACCCGTGCGCAAAGGCTATGTGCAATTAAAAGCTGTCGGCGTTGACCGCCTGCTTAAAGCCTTTGACCTGTTCGGCGAATTCAGTCGTGCGCATATCGTAAAAATGACGCCCGATTTTAAAGAAAAGGTTCAACAGATGACATCAAGTTTTAAATCAGGAACACAGCAAGCTGCTCCTGCACAGACTTCGTCGCCTGCTCCAGCACCTGCTGCACCTCCCGTAGCACAGACTTCACCAGCCGCTTCTTCGACTCCTTCCCAACCGGCGGGCGCAGATGAAGCCAATACTACGGTTCGTGTACCAGTAGCTTTGTTAGATAATTTGATGACCATGATGAGCGAAATGGTTTTAGTTCGTAATCAGGTTTTACAAATTTCTAACCGCAGCGATGATCTTGAATTTTTAAATCTAAGCCAGCGCCTCGACGTGGTTACTTCAGAATTACAATCTGAAGTCATGAAAACACGTATGCAGCCGATTGGTAACGTTTTAAGTAAATTTCAACGTGTAGTTCGCGATCTTGCTAAAGAATTAAACAAAAAAATCGATCTGACTTTAGAAGGTACTGAAACTGAGTTAGATAAATCGTTAATCGAAGCGATCAAAGATCCATTAACTCATATTATCAGAAATGCGTGCGATCACGGGTTAGAAACTCCGGAAGAGCGCCGTCAATCTGGCAAATCTGAGCATGGCCAGATTTTAGTTCGCTCATTCCACGAAGGTGGCCAAGTGATCATCCAGGTCACTGATAACGGTCGTGGTTTAAACCGCGATAAATTAATCAAAAAAGCCCTTGAAAAAGGGATTATCACGCAGGAAAAAGCCGCAAAAATGACTGATCGTGAAGCCCACGAGCTGATCTTTGCCGCAGGCTTTTCGACAGCGGCCAATGTAACAAATATTTCTGGCCGTGGCGTGGGCATGGATGTTGTTAAAAACAATATCGAAAAAATTGGTGGCCGCGTTGAGCTAAAGAGCGAATTAGGTAAAGGCATGACTTTATCGTTAAAAATTCCTCTGACATTAGCGATCGTGCCGGCAATGATTATCAAATCAGGTGAAGAGAAATACGCCATCCCACAAGTAAAACTTGTTGAATTAGTGCGCGTAGAAAATAACCCCGATTCTGATGCCGAAAAAATTGAATATATCCAGGGAAAACCGGTCTTTCGTTTACGCGGTAAATTATTGCCACTGGTGATCTTGGGTGAAGTTTTAAAACCAGACAGCAAAAAAGAACATTCAAGCTACAATATCGTGGTTTTAAATGCTGATAACAGATACTTTGGCTTGGTGGTGGATGAAATCCACGATACAGCCGACATCGTTGTAAAACCTTTAAGCCGCTTTCTGAAAAACCTTTCGGTTTACTCAGGCGCAACAGTTTTAGGCGATGGTTCAGTGTCGTTGATCTTGGATGTTATCGGTCTTGCGAAGTACGCACAGCTTACCGCTGCCCGCCCGCAGGATGAAGATGCTGCATTACAGGCTCGCGATTTAGTTTCAGACCAACAAGAATTCTTATTCTGTAAAGTCGGCGCGCCGACAGTACATGGATTACCATTAGCGGTGGTACACCGTCTTGAAGAATTTCAGTGGGCTGATATCCAAATGGCCGGCGAAATTCCGGTGGTTCAATACCGTGAGCAGCTACTTCCGATTATGTCGATCCATGAGTACTTAGGTTATGGAAAATTCGACATCGTAAGTCTTTCGCAGAACTACCCGACCTGTAAGGCCGTTGTGATCAAGAAAAACACTAAACTTTATGCACTACAAGTGCATGAAATTTTAGACGTGATCTCGACATCAACTAATATTGACGATGCTTTCTCTGACCGTAAAGGCGTTTTAGGAAGCTTGCTGGTCAATGGCGAAGTGTCTGTGATTATCGATGCTTACCAATGCGTAGAACATCTTATGAATAAGATGGCTCCTGCGCAGGCGTCTGAGCGCGTGCCAGATTTAGTTTCTTATGTTGAAGAACAAAAGAAATTTACATCTAAGCCGTTAAACGTTAAATCGTGCAAAATTCTATTGGTTGAAGATTCTAACTTCTTTAAACGTCACTTAACAGCGATCTTAAAGAAAAACCAATTGCATGTTGTTGTCGCAAATCACGGCCAGGAAGCTTTAGAACTATTGGCACAGGATAACTATGACTTAGTTTTAAGTGACATCGAAATGCCGGTAATGAATGGTCTCGAGTTCGCAAAAGCTGTACGTATGCAAGAGATGTACAAAGATCTTCCGATGATCGCGATCACGACAAAGTTTTCTGAAGCTTACGCTGAAGAAGGTTTTCAGGCCGGATTTAACGAATATTTAGAAAAAATCAAAGAAACAGAGCTTGTAGAGACGTTATTTAAATACTTAACGTCTGTAAAAGCGAAAAAACAAGGAAACGTGGCTGTATGAGTTTACAAGAACAAGCCTGCACATTCTATCTTGAAGACCGCATGTACGCGCTAGATGTGCAACAAGTGCAAGAGGTTACCAAAAGTTTACCGATCACACCAATCCCTTTAGCACCATCATACGTTAAAGGATTAATCAATCTGCGCGGCCAGATTGCGGTGTCGATTGATTTACGCGAATTATTCGGCTTACCGAAACACGAAAATACCGAACTGACTAACACGATCGTTTGTCGCACAGACGGTATTTTGATGGCTTTTCCGGTCGACCGTGTCGGTGACGTCGTTGAGAATGATTACAACAATTTCGAAAATACCCCAGAAACTGTAGAGCCAAAAATTGCCCAGTTTATGAAAGGCGTTTTCAAATCACAACATGACATTTTAAGTATGCTTGATATCGAGTCGATCTTGAAGTGCCTAGACCTTAACGGGAAAGCGTTGGCAAACGAAGCCTAAGATATATGAGCAAGAAACTAAATGTTCTCATTGTAGATGATTCTTTAGCGGTGCGAGCCCTGCTGCGCAAAACACTTGAGAACGAACCTCAAATCGAAAGCCTGCTGACCGCTTCAAACGGTCGCACGGCTATGGATTATTTTAATGAAAAAAAACCAGACCTGCTGGTTTTAGACATGAACATGCCGGAAAAAAATGGCTTGCAGGTTATTGAAGACATCAGAGCAAAAAACTTTCAGACGCCAGTGATTCTATTTTCAACCGCTGGCCAGGCTCCTGAAACCTTAAAGGCACTGCAATTTCCACAAGTAGATTTTTTAGCTAAAGATGAGCAAACAGATACAGCACTTACCGGATCGTTAGAAGATAATGTCAATCGCTTAAAAGCCCGTCTTTTGCCAAAAATTTTTCAGTTCTTTCAATTTATTAAAGATACTGATGCAGCAGCAGCTGCGAAAGCTGCTCTTGTGCAGGCAAAACCGGCCAAGCTTCAGAAAAAAGCTTTTTCTGCTTTAGCGACTTTTAAGCCCGATGCGGTAACAATTGCCAGCTCTACCGGTGGGCCACGCGCTTTAGAAGCGCTCTTTGATGGCTTAGGCCGCTTTGTCGACAAACAATTTGGTCCGATGTTTATCGTGCAGCACATGCCGGCTGGATTTACATTACAGTTAGCCGAACGTTTATCAAAGATTTCAGGTTTACAGTTCAAAGAAGCTATTCACGAAGAAACTGTACGACCAAGCACGATTTACATTGCGCCGGGCAATTACCACATGGAGCTGCGTGCAGATCCGGATAAAACTGTTAAAATTATTCTTCATCAGAAAGAGCAACGTCACAGCGTTCGCCCGTCTGCTGATTTTATGTTTGAAACAGCCGCACCGATCTACCGTTCAAAAATGCTGAGTATAGTCTTAACCGGAATGGGCGAAGACGGCATTGAAGGTATTCCTCATATTAAAAAATATATGGGCCGTGTTGTTACCCAGACAGAAGCTACTTGCGCAGTGTATGGCATGCCGAAGGCAGTTGACGATGCCGGGCTTTCTGATGGTTCAGAAGACCTTCAAGGTATTCGTCAGATTCTGATGAACCACTTTTTCTTCAAAGTAAAGGATGTTGCTTAGAATGAATCCGATGGTAATTGATTTTTTTGCAAACTATATCAAAGAGCAGCTCGGTATTGTCTACGAACGTAGTAACTATTACCAATTAGAAAAGCGCCTTGAAGAGCTGGCAAAAAGTGAGAACTGTGCCACTATTGAAGAACTAGCAAATAAGGCCCTCAATGGCATCAGTGGAACATTTAAAACCAAATTGTTAGACTTAGCCACAAACAACGAAACTTCATTTTTTCGTGATCCAAAAATTTTTGAGATGTTAGAAAAAGAAGTATTCCCGCACTTTATCCGCCATAAAGTTCATGAAATCCGTGTTTGGTCAGCGGCCTGCTCTTTTGGTCAAGAAATTTATTCTGTGCTGATGTTAAATCAGGAAATGGCTTTGGGCGCCCGTCCCGAAATCCGAGAATTTCTTGCAACAGATATCTCCGAGAAGGCTTTAAAAAAAGCGACCGAAGGAATCTATAACCATATTGAAATGGGCCGCGGCTTAAATCCGCACCTGCAAAACAAATATTTTATTCCCGCCAAAGAGGCCAATCACTGGCAGGTTAAAGTTGACCTGCGCAGAAAGGTTCAATTTAGAAGCCAAAATCTTTTAGACCCATTTAACCATCTGGGAAAATTTGATTTGATTTTATGCCGCAATGTTCTGATCTATCAAACCGTCGATAAAAAAACCAATATTATCGACCGCCTGTATGATCAGTTAACCGACAACGGCATTCTGGTGATGGGGGTTGGCGAATCGATGATAGGTTTATCAAACAAGTTTGAACAACTGACTAAGGGGTCGGTATCTATCTATCGTAAAAAACAAAATGCAGCCAGTAAAGCTGCATAACATAAGGAACTTTGATAATGAACGCGATGATCAACGAAGAAGATTTAAAGGAATTCAGACAAGAAGGCAGCGAATTGCTCGAGGCTGCCGAAAAAGCTTTATTATCTTTAGAAGATGGTGCCAACTACCAGACGCAGTACAATGCGATCTTTCGGGCCTTTCACAATCTTAAGGGCGCTGCCGGCATGATGGAGATGTTAGATCTTCAGGCGCATACCCACGTTTTAGAAACAGAGCTGGTTTCGTTAAAAGATAGCTCTAGTCTTTCTTCAGACCAAATTGATTACTTTTTAAAAGGTGTAGACAAGGCTAAAAAAATGCTTTGGGGCGAAAGCTTCGATCCAGGTGCAAGCGAAACAGCTGTGGCACCGGATAATGTCGTAACTATGCCTGCGGCGACCGCGCCAGTTACTTCACAGCCTGCGCCTTCCGCATCGCCGGCTCCGGTGATTCAATTTGAAGCTAAGCCAAAAAAATCTGTGCTTGAGCCTACCCGGTTTTTACTTTTCAGTGACGGCGCCGAATTAACACAATTAGAAGCTGATCTTAAAAGTTTTAATTTTGAGGTTCATAATCACAGTGACTATATCGACGGTATTACTAAATATGACACCTTAAAACCGCATGTGATCTTTATTTCTCCGAAATTTTGCCAGACCACGCCTGAAGAATTAAAATCAATTCTTAAAAAAGATGGCCATGTTCAGTTATTTGTTGATTTTGACTTTTCAAATATTCCGGTAGATTTTTTAGTGAGATATATCCGGACTCATTTCGAAAATGCGAATTTAAAAGACTTAGCTAGCGAAGCATCACAATTGTTAAAGTACCAGTTTGCCGACCTTCTTGACTACTTACGTTCGCAGGACAAAGAGCACGTCGAAAAGACTTTAACTGAAGAAATGCGCGATTTTTTAAATTACAAATCGATGATTAACCAAAAATATAAATAACGCTGATTAAGCTTACTTCTTATCGTTGATAGCTTTTTCCAGACGATCTAAGCGCTCTTTTAACAGTTGGTTTTCAGCTTTGATTTCGGCGTTTTCAGCCTTAACCGATGCTAATTCGCGGGCCTGTTGTTTCATTTGCAACTCTACCCCGGTGACTCTTAAATATACCGATTTAATAGCTTCAGTGATAAATGGGATTAAACCATCGTAATAAACCTGCAACAGACCACGGTCGTCTTCGCGCACAAGTTCCGGTAAGACTTTTTGCAGTTCTTGCGCTTTATAGCCCGTATGACGGCTATCTGAAGGTGAGGTTTTAAAGTTATAGCTCACCGCCTGTAGTTTTAAGATTTTGTCTAAGGCATTGATTCCGCCGATATCGACGAAATTTTCTTTTAACCGCTCATCTGACGAGCAAGCAATACCAGATCCTGCAGCTGCCGGAGTGATCGTACAAACCCCGTCGACGTTCTGAAAATTGGCCACCGGGGTACCGGTTCCAACGGTTGCATCTCCGACATGTAAAAGTCGTGAAGGGTTGTTATTGTTAATTCCTACATAACCTGCACCCGTAGTTCTTAAATGAATATGGCCACCAGGAATTTCGTTGGTAAAAGCAAAATCATTGGAAACATTGTTTGCAAAACCAATCCACGATTTTCGGCCTGCGGCAAAGCCGTCTGGAAAATACTGAATATAAGTATGATCATTACCTTCTAAATTTAAAGAGCCACCGTTACCCACAACATGTAATGCAGATTGTGGGTTCGTCGTGCGCACACCGACATTACCAATGGCCTTTACAGTCAGTACGTCATAACTGTTGGCGGTAGAACTCGTTCCCACCCCGGCCGTGAAAATCGTTTGATTTGTCGTAGTTCCTGCGGTGCGCACCTGTAAACCGTTAGCACCTGCAGAAGTTGAAATATTTGATATCGCCGCCGCATAACCGGCCGCATTAGTATGCCATGAAAATGAATTCGAGCTTTGTCCGGTACCACCGGCATCACCGACATTGGTATTATTCGCCGTCATTGGGATATTGGATAATAAATTTGATGGCGTGTTCGCACCAATTCCGATACCAACAGCTCCAAGTGCCGAAACATGCATACGTGTTGTCGATGAGGTGCCGATATATATTGGACCGTTCTGATAGTTCATTACGGCCAACGTCGCATTACCAGTTGAACCGAAGCCGACATAACCGTAATCACTATTTTCTGCACGCATTAATAAATACGGACGCCCGTTTGTGCCTGAAGCTTCGATCGTCATCGCCGGCATGGTGACTGTGGTATTGCGGACCACATGCAATGGCGCATCTGGGTTCGTGATATTGATACCGACGTTGTTATTGTACTGGGTTAAGACCCCACTATAAATAAAATTACCAGCGTGCGCTGCCACTGCATCAGTTTCGGTGCTTGATTCGGTAAAAGTGCCATCGTCTATCGGCATTTCAATGTAGGCGGTAATGGTTTTGTCATCCCCTGGGGCAGCCCCCAGATTGATTCGGCGTAAGCGGAAGTTGGCCGTCTGCGAACCTGAGCGGTTAATCTCCAGGTCAAACTCAGTATATGACAGAGTATTATTTGCAACTTTGTCCGGAACCACTCTAAACCAATTTGCACTTCCAACATCCCAGGTCAACGGGATAGAATAAGCTTTTGTGATCGATGAATTGTTACCGGCAATTTTAATCACCATACGTAGGTAACCTGCCCCGTGGGCAAAGCCAGAATAAGTACCAAGATTTACCGTATCATCAACTAAGGTCGTGGGCGTAAAAGTACGTACAGTTGTTAATGCGTTTAAATTGCTTGCGCTGATACGGCCATTAACGTCCAACGTCGTAGTCGGTGCACTTGTGCCGATACCAATGTTGCCTGATGAATCAATGCGCATGCGTTCAGCATGATTGGACCCCAAAATTAACGGCGCCGATACAGTCGTACCGATAAGCATTGCTGTTGTGCCAGTCTGTCCCCATAGCCAAACCGCGCCGGCATTTGCAACGCCCCAGTTAGTGCCAGTTGCCGCACTTCCCAACACTCTGTATACACTTGTTACTGAATCGCTTCCAGCCCAGAACCCGGCCTGGCTAGTTGCAGAAGTTGTCTGACTTCTAATGAAGCCAGCACCTGTAGACTGAACATCCAGAAGATGACCAGGATTTGTCGTTCCAATACCAACTCTGCCTCCTGCTGGAGCCAACAAAACATTTCCTTTATTTAAATCCGTTGTCGAATCAAGCGTTAATGAACCACCGCTCACAGTTGAGCCATAAACAAATGGCGAAATCATTCCACTAGTTGCTGTGATACTAGACCCTTGAAGATTTGCAGACGTGGTGATTGATCCTGACGCGTTGATGTTACCAGCGACTCCCAAACCACCCTGCAAGATGAGCGCACCGGTTTGGGCGTTGGTTGAAGCGGCGGTGCTTGAAACAATCACCGAACCCGTCGGCGCAAGTGTTATGTTACCTAAATTTGAAATGGTCGAAACATTATCAAAACTGCCAGGATTGGCAACGGTTGCAATCGCACGACGTGTATTCGAAGAGTTCGTGATATAGTAATAGTTGCCATCGTATTCAACCGTCCCTGATTGCGGTGAAGCTAGTAATGTTCCTTGCGAAAATTTTAACGGCGCAGTATCTGCAGTACCGGCTGACAATTGTAATTTTGCGGTAGGCGAAGTTATACCGATACCTACGTTACCAACCATATCTGCATGTAAAACGGTTTGTGTCCCAGAAGAATTTCTTCTAAAAATTTGAAAGTAACCATTTGTCTGAGCTAGAGATCCAGCAGTTGCACCGCCATAAGAAATCACCGCTCGCCCCGGATTGGTTGATTCATTTTCCCCGTAAAGACTAAGTTTAGATCCCTGCGAGAAACTTGGACCACCATAAATATCTAACGCAGAAAAATCATTATCGCGTTGAACTACTCTTGTTCCCGAACCAGTGATCATCATATCACCGTTAAGATCAAGTTTTGCTGCAGGAGTTGTTGTGCCTATACCAATGCTTCCGGAAGCAACAATAGTCATTGCCGTAGTGTCTAAAGTAGAAGATTTACTGGTTCTAAAATTAATTGAACCACTTACAACCCTTTGTTCGATATAGCTTGGCCCCGCACGGAAAAACCCGACAGAGTTACCTGTATAGCGGGCATAGTACGCATCAGCCATCATACCCACTTGCAATGAATTGCCACTCAAATTCAGTAGTTGTTCTGGCGCACTCGTACCTATACCGACGTTCAATCCTGAATAATAAATGCCGGAACTTACCGATGTCCATTGTGAGCTTGTGATCGCGCTCACTGTTGATGTTAGCGCAGTAAAGCTGGTTGCAACCTGCGCTGATAAACTTGATACCGTCGATGACAGCGTTGTCACACTGACGCTGTTTGCCGGCGTGTAAGTTAACGCCGAAACAATCGCGGCACTTGTGGCCGGTAACTTATTGGTAAATGTTAAGTAATCATTATAAGAAATTAAACCCGCCGTCGTGGTCGCGGCAGATGCAAACGGGATATTTAAGGTGTGGACACCGTTAGCCGTTGCGAAGTTCGGGTTATTTCCGACTGTACCGATTGCAAAGTTTTGTGTGCCTGACGTTGAACCATTTAGTGATTGTAGACCTGCGCCACTTACACCGAATGCTGACCAGCTTGTGCCGTTACAGTACTCGACTGCACCGGCGTTGTAACGAATCGTACCCGCGTGGCTTACCGTACAATCAGCCGCAAAGCTAATACGAATAGCTCCAGAGACATCCAGTTTTGCCATCGGCGTTGTGGTACCGATACCAACATCACCTGGGCCGGTAATTCGCATGCGCTCGAGTGATGGCGCGGTAGTACTTGCTGCGCGCGTGTGAAAACGCATGGAAGTCATTGCACTCGTTGCTGTCCAGTCCTCATCGGCAGACATTAAAATCTTTGCCGCCGATGTGTTAATGTATCCTGATGGCCCTCGCCCGACGGCTGCGATTTCCAGGAGCGCTTGCGAGCTTGATACGGCCTGGGGCGAAGATTCTGTCCCGTTAGAGCGTACGAAATACAAACCCGGAGTACCAAAAGATTCAATACCTACCGCCGTAGCTCCTGAATTAGAGCGCCGTAGGTGTAATAAATAGTTTTGTGCTGAATTTGAAACACCGATACCGACATTACCTGCAGTGTAACTGATACCTGATGCTTCCGATGTCCACTGCGAACTGATGAGCGCAGCAAAACTTGCAGCAACAGTTGATTGAAAACTGGAAACATTTCCTGCCAGAGAGGCTACTGTCGATGACACCGAAAATGCTGTGGCCGAAACAGAAGCTATGGCCGCATCTGTAGTACCTAACGCTGAAGTCAGCGCCGTAACACTCACCCCGTCTGCCGGTGTGTAGCCTAGAGCTGTTATGACTGAACCCGAAGTTACAGTGCCCGATCCACCAACGGCCACACAAGAAAAGCTTGCACCGTTATAACGGATGGCCTCGCTCGCCCCGCACGATGGGATCAGCGACAGCTGCGCAAAACCGGATGCATCGATGCCATTTAATTTTTGTGAATCATTGGCGTACATCGCATACGGAACCGCATTGATTGTCATTGCCGGCAGGGTTTGCCAGCCGCTTGCATCCTGAAACTGCATGACGATTCGGCGCGTGTCATTTGCCAACGGTGTGTAAAGCGCAGGTGCCCCACCACCGGTATCACAGGCCATATTAGGCGTCGCATTACTGAAAATCTGTTCGAACGTGGTGCTACTTGCAGGATAAGTTTTTAAACCGCTACCCAGCGAAAAAGAAATTAACCCACCCGAGTTAAACATGCTTACACCCGAATAAGATTCAGTGTAGAGAATGCAAGTCGCCGACGGATCTAAAATGGTAAAACGAAAATTTACACTTGGGGCTTCGAGCGGATAGCCATCGGGTTTAACGATCTTGGCCTGATAGGTAGTGCGCGACGGACCGGCAAAGACATTAGCCGCAAACAGCAAAAATGCTGTCAGAAAAATATAGATCAAAAATGATGGCTGCAAGGCCTGCCGACGTACCAACTTCACTGGTAACTTGTCGGCATTTTTGACAGTTTTATTGAGTTTTCAACTTTAGAATTCGTTCTGTTTTAAGACAAAATCTGTCTCAAACTTCGACTTTCGTCGGGATATTTTTACTTTTTTTTAAAACATTAAACCGTTTACTTACAGATAGGCGCCGCAGGATCCTTGGCACACAAGTAAGCGCGAATCTCGTTAAGCTGTTTGTCTTTGTCGGCGTTTTGTTGTTTGAGAAGTTCATTTTCTTCTTTAATCGAAGCAATTTGTCTTTCTTGCAGCTCTAACTTAACATCGTGCCCGACGACTTTATGATAAAGTTGTTTGATCGCATTCACCGCTGTCCAGAAAACCGCATCACTGGTAAAATGTAGAAAACCTTTTTCATCTGTACGCACAGATTCAGGAATAACTTTTTGCACGTCCTGGGCGCGGATACCGACATATTCTTTATCCGATGGTAAACCTAACGGATTATTCTTTTTATAACTAAAATAAATGGTTTCTAACCCTAACAGTTCATCTAAGCCACGGGTAAACGGCGCACGCGAATCTTTAAGACGCATATCGGAAGCAATCGTCCAGGTGTTAGTGCCAGGTTTTGCTGCCGAATCTGTTCCTAACTGTAAAAGATAGGTCGGTGATCCGTGATTAATACCGACATTACCTGTTGAAGTCACAACGACCCGTTGGGTATTTGAAACACTATCAAAAATATAAAAATCGCGGCCGCCGCTGACATTGGCATCTACACCGATTTCCATTTGTGTCGTACCATTTGATTTAAAATAAATACCGGATCTTTTGTGCGATCCATTGGTCGTATTTAAAGTAAAATAAGTTGCCCCGCTTGATGCTACGGTTAAACGGTCATTCGACAAACTTGTTCCGATCATAAAATTACCGTTGGCATCAAAGCGCGCCCGTTCTGAGTAAGCATGCGTGGATCCAGAAGTTAATCCTGTATTGGTAAAAAACTGAATAGAGCCGTTATTCACAGTAATTGCCCCGGCCCCCGAAGAATCAGTCACCCAGTTGGCTCCATCGTAACGTGAAGAACTTAAAATAAGACCTTCACCGCTTGTTGGCACGGTAATATAACCCTCTGATGTATTATTCACTACCGCAATTTGTGAACCGGACACCGTTGGCCGAGAAACATCTAAACGCGCTGATGGCAATGCCGTACCGACACCGACATTTCCTAAAGTGTCGATAACCATACGCATAGTATTAGCTGCGCCATCATAAATATAAAATTTGTTCGCAACACCATGTGCATTTTCTGCGGATCCGCCTACACCCAGGCGAAATTCTCGTCCATCAGCTGCAAACTGCGCTTCAGAATAAGCGCCTGGGCCACTGGCTGTTGCGGTAATACGTAATCCGCGCGTTGTTCCCGTGCCCGAACCAGAAATATGCAACAGTGTTGACGGAGCGCTTGTACCAATGCCGACATTACCGTTTGAAGTGTTAATCGTAAAATTAGAGTAATCTTCAACCGAACCGAATCGGCGCGCGATCGAAAACGTATTACCTGAGTTACCGGTATTTTCGTTAGAAAAACCTAAGATCATTCCTACCGAACCGCCGTCTTGTGAAAAAATCAGGCGCGGATTATCACCTTCATTATTGTCATCAGTGTCGGACTCAAGCGTGAGAACGGCATCACCGCTGCTGCCTGATGAAACTTCTAATAGCGAGGTCGGAGCCGAAGTGCCGACACCTACATAACCATTACCCATCACTGTAAAACGCGCTTGTTTACTATCATAATCGCCAATATGAAATTTATCTTGCGCAGAACCAGCACCATCAAAGTCATCAGTTGGCTGAATCCAAAATTGGCCAGCGTTATCTGTTGTCTCATCGATCACTATTTTACTCGGATCATTTTTACCCGCAGCCATTTGACGCATATAAATCGTTGCCGGAGTTCCACTTGCGATAATACTTAAGTTATAGCCTGGATTGGTATCTCCTAAACCTAGATTACCGTTTGGTCGTAACGTCATTAATGAGGTTGTCACCGGCGAGCTGACAAAAAAATCAGGACTGCTTTCAAAGTGAAAATAACTACTTTCAGCACGGATACGGATATCATCAGGATCGCTGACTGAGGCATCTTTAAACGTTAATGTCGGTTGAAAGTTATGCACGACAATACCGTCATCGTCATCTTCTAAGGCCAGCGCAGGATTATTACCAGCATACACATGTAACGGGCCAAGCGGAGTCGACGATGTACCAATTGTTACACCCCAGCTACGAATCCCCAGACTTGGATTGCGCGTATTGTTATTACCACGGGACGCAAATAAAAAACCGCCATCAGGGCTAGAGCCATTAACGTCGGTTTTCTCAAAAACCATACCGTCGTAGTTCGTACCAAAAACATCTTCTTCGTACGACCAGCGCATCCCATCGTAGGTCGGCGTTCCGCTGGAAGCTGATTCGCGCATATAAAAGAAAGTTCCGGCGTTCTGCGAAACCTTGATTGCACCGTTAACTTCTAGTTTAGCGGTTGGGTTGGTCGTGCCTAGTCCTAAATTACCTTCATCATCTAAACGCATGCGTTCGGCTTGCGTTGTCGTGCCGGATGCGGTAGTGGCAAAAGTCATGTAAGTACCATGATTACCCGAGGAAAAATTCTGATCTGCACGAATTAAAATTGCACCAGTCGAACCCGAACCAAATGAAGATCCATCATAGCCCAGTGCAGAGAATGAACCTAAAACGTCATTCGCTAGTACCGCAGTCGGTGCCTCGATCGTACCACGTGAGCGGTGTAATTCTAAATTTGGCTGCGTGCTAAAACCTGTGCCGCTGTACTGCAAGCGAAAACCTTTAAGACCAGCTTCAGATCTTATATCGACCTTAGTTATCGGAACCGAAACACCG
>NZ_JBJKJG010000013.1:0-41337 GCF_056175625.1 Bdellovibrio sp. SBM16
TTATTGATTTTAAATACGTCTCTTAGTATTTGGATCAACACTTGGGAGCAGGTCACCCTGCCAAAGTCATTGCTTTAACAGATAAAAAGAAAGCCGCTATTGGAGCGGATTCTAATTCTAAATTGTTGGTTGAAAACTGCCTGTCGTATAAAATGGTGATTCCGGCACGATTCGAACGTGCGACCCTCTCCTTAGAAGGGAGATGCTCTATCCAGCTGAGCTACGGAACCCCCGGTCAATGAACTGATAGAAATTAGCAAATTCAGGGGTGATTGTTAAGTGCTTTTAAAAGTTCTGCAAATTATTTCACCACTTCGAGGGGCTGACCTAGGTTTAAGGCGCAAAACGCCTGGGTTTGATGCGCTAAAAAAGGCTGATTGCTATCAACCATCGGGTTTCCGGCCAGGTCAGTGAAGCGGGTTAAACTTGGACCTTCAAATTGTAAGGTTTTACGGATATCCAGCAAATAGGTAAAACGGTTGGCTAAAAGCTGGGTAAAAGGGTCTTTCAGACTTAAAGAAAAGTCGTAGTTTGAGGTGCCGGCCTTAGAAACCTCGGCGTAAAAGAAAAGTTCGCCGATATTTGGTGTCTGTTCTGACAGATCGACCGTCGTGGTAAGTGTGGTCGTGGTATCAGGCGTGGGCACTGCTAATAGCGAAGTGTCGTACTGAAAATTTAACAGCGGGGCACTGTCATACGGCACAGCCATCCGGCTTACGTTAAGCCGGCACTCGATGGATTTTACACTTGCCTGTAATTTAAAATTTAAAACATCCTTAAGTTCTCTTTCGCTAAGTAAAAACTCTTCGCCCAAAAAGAGCTGGTATTTGCCATTAGGGGTGAGCGGGATGCTGGTGGTTGCACAAGACAGGGTTTGGTAGCCTTCGTCGGTCGAGGTAAATAAAAGTACACCTTTTGCTCCGACCGGTAGATTTTCGCCATTACAGTTTAAACCGTCCTGTCCTTGGATATTGAGGTAGACGTTTTTGATCTCGCCTTTAAAAACTTTTTCAACCCGGACGCGCGCCTTGCCTTCGGATAAGGTGAGAGTTTCAACTTTTGCAACAATAACATTTTCTAACTGCGCTGCCTGTTGGGCGTTGGCAAAATCCGAGCAACTGCACGCTAATGATTCAAGTGCTGTAAGAAGAGTTAAAAGCAGAGTAATAAAACCAAGCCCTAATCGCATAATGAGCCTCCTTTTAGGTGGTGGCGACACCGTAGCAGAATCTTTACACCAGCAAACACTTAATGCCTCTTGTTAGCGGTTTACATTCATGACTCTGGTAATCATCATTTAAGAAATGCGTTTTTTACTTGTATCGATTTTTCTCTCGTTGTTCGGCATCTCTGAAGTTCAGGCTTATCCTGATTTTATCGGTTATGGTTACCGCAGCTGTCTGATCTGTCATGAATCAGGAACCGGCGGCGGAGCTTTAACAGACTACGGCCGTGGTGTTTTTTCATCTGAAATTGCGGCCAATCCCTTACGTAAGTGGATCAGTGATGATGAGGCTGCCGAAATTTCAAATTTTTTAGGACCGGTTGAGTTTCCGTTCTGGTTACGCATGGGGTTCAAATACCGTGCTCTAACCGTAGAAGCATCACCGGGGTCAGACCAGTCGCAAAAAATTCATTACAACATGCAGAACGATTTTAACTTAAATCTTTTTGCCAATGAAGCCCACACCATCGGTTTAATTACAACGTTTGGCTACGTTGAAAATCGCCGTGCCATTTATCCGCACAAAACCTTTAAAGAAGATTCATACACTTTTGTGCGCGAATATTTTCTTAAAATGCAGTTAGGTAAAGAGTTTTGGTTTAACCTTGGATTAATGGATAAAGCGTTCGGTATAAAGACTGCTAACCATACGGCTGTTAACCGTGCCCAGCAGGGCCTAGGGCAAAACGACCAGGTACATTCGGCGCAATTGCAGTGGGCCAGAAAAGATGAAGATTTATTTTTTCAATACTGGATCGGCAATCTTGGGGCTATTGAAGACGAGCGCCTGACCGGCGGAAGTTTTATGCTGGATAAAAAGTGGGGCGGCACCCATGCCTATGGCGTCAACCTGCTTTCAGAGAAAAAGAAAAGTCTAAAACGGGATATTTTTGCCCTTCATAACAAAATGGGGTTTTCGCACGGAAACTCTATATTGATGGAAGGCGGTTACCGCATTGAAGATATTTCGTTCGCGGCATCGGTGCAAAACAAGAAAAGTTACTACCTGTTTGCCCAGAATAATCTCAATATCACCCGCGGCTACTTTTTTACTTCGAGTATTGAACTGGCGAAAGTTTTATCTGACTCTACGAATTCCGATGCTAAGCCAGAAAACTTAAAATGGGATATTGGCTTACTGGCGTTTCCGTTACCTCGCATGGAATTAAGATTTTCGGGAATTAATCAAAAAACAGTCGGTGCTACCGAAGCGGTGAAAGATCAATGGGCAATACAATCACAAATACATTTATCGTTATAGTTTTTGTTTTCGGCACATTGTTTTCGTATGCCGCGGAAAACGAAGCCTATCTTGAGGCTGAAAAGCAGCGTAAGTTGTTAGAGAGCGCACCAGCGCAACCCAAACCAGATCCCCGCCTGGGAACGTCGCAAAGAAAGCGCATAGTTCGTGTCAAAAAAGTCATTCAGGAAGAAGTCGTTATTCCGAACGAGTTGAGTTTTAGTCTGGGTGGCACCGTTTGGGGTGAGCAGATTTTATTACAGACCGCTGACGGCCGTGAAGAAGAAGTTCAGGTTGATTACACCGGTGTTAAGTTCGGGGCGGGCTACGTCTATCGCTGGGATGGCGGCGGCTGGAACTTCGGTGTTGAATCCATGCTTTTACAAGGCGATGCCCAGACCCCAGGACAGGATATCGCCTATAAGGGTAAAACTGAACCGGTAACTCCGTTCTTTGCCTGGACGGGGCTCTATTTTTATCCGCAGGACAAAGTGAGCTTTGGTTTTGATGTCGGAGCTGTATTTTATAAAGTAAAATTAGAAGCTCCTACGTCAGTGGTGACGAGCTACGATTTTAAATACTCTAAAGTTGTTCAGCCGAGTGCTAAATTTCACTTAGCCTGGAGGCTGTCTGAAAGCACGATGTTTCAACAAGAGATATTCGTAACCCAGGAAACCGTCGACCGTGCCGGCTGGAGTGTTTCATTGGGATACATTTTCTAGTGCTCCATATTTTTGGGCTTACCATTTTGAGAAACTAATTTTGAAAACTATCAATTGGAAATAAATTTCCGATAAGCTTATTGCTGGGGGAAGTATATGACCAAAAATTGCATTTCTATTGCAAAGCTCTTTGCATTGGGATCGGTGGTGTTTAGTGCAACGGCGTCTTTTGCGCAAACAACTAAACTCAGTCAAGTCGAAATCTTTAACCGCTGTTACTTTAAGATCGTCAAGAATGTCGTACCGACTGCTGACGGAAGCTTAGGTAAAGCACTGCTTACGCAGGTAAGCCAGAAAAAGATGTCAGCGGCTGACGCCTGTACGGTTCTCTTAGAGCAGACCGAGTTTTTGGACCTGGGGCAAAAACGCGCCCGCAAGTATACTAGTTATCCAGCGTTAAGCGATCTTGAAAACAAGCAAGTTATCGCTACTTTTCATAATTTGCATAATACATTTTTCTCACAAAAAGATTTGCCTCTTAACACTGGCGCAAATGATCCCAACAATACAATTTTATTAAAAGACTTAGACGAACCGTCGTTGTATTTTACGCGGGCGCTGTTCGGTAAATCTGTAAAAGTAGAAACAGTTTTTACCAGCAATCAAAGTTTACGTGGTGTGCGTGAGGCGCCGAACGGCGCTTCAGTCAGCCGTTGGTTGGCCAAATCAGTTAACCCGGATTCTGTAAGCGTAGGTGTCGCAGATTCTAATTTTCGTTTAAATTACGGTACATCGGGCGTTAGTGCAACCTGGGGCGTAATCAATCTCGCCGATGATGAAATCGCTTCTTTCGGTAAGTTGGTCGGTGTTGAAGTTCCGAAGCCGATTATTGTTCCATCGGTAACTGCCACGACTTCACCACTGGCTTCGGCTACGATGCGAAATCAGGTGAACAGCTCTGTTACCTTGGCCCGTGAAAACGTGAACTTATTTGAACATCTGGGTGGGGGTATTCTTGGTTCTCAGATGTTTATGATGAAAAACACCAACATTGGCGCATCGCACATGGCCGGAACCAACAACGATCCAGATGGAATCATCGCACGCCGTGTTTCAAGCCGTGTTTTTGAGAATTTATTATGTCATCAGATGCCATCACTGGCTGAAAGTGACGTGCCAGCATCCGAAGTCCATCCGGATTCACCACATGGTTTCCGTTTAAGTAAATCATGCCAGCAATGCCATTATTCGTTAGATCCGATGGCGCATACGTTCAGAAACTTGTTATTCTATGGTACACGTCCTAATTCTAACGATGTAGAGGCGCGTAAGCTTGGTAACCGCGTAATGGGTTTTACCAAACTTAGAGAGGTTGCTGGTTCACAGGCCTTTGTTGTACAGCCACCAAAAGGGGCTTTGAACTACCGTACCCATGACAATAAGCTGGTGAAAAAACCGGTTAATAACATGAATGAGCTGGGATCAGAATTATCTAAAAGCCCGGATTTTTATCGTTGTATCGTAAAAAATTATTACAACTACTTTACCGGTTATGATGTCAATTTAACGACCCGTAACGTAGCGGATGATAACAATGAAGCCAAGTATTTCAGATACGAGGTTTATAAAATCGCAGCAGATCTGCAAAAAAATCAAAATATGACTTTAATGATTAAAGATATTCTAAAAAGTGCGGCATTTAGTAACCGCCAGTATGTTCCAGAGCAATAAACAAGGGTGATGGGGGAAAATATGATGGGGAACAATAAAAATCGTCGTGCGTTTTTAGCTGATGCCACCAAAAGCCTTGGGCTACTTGGGATGTCACCGTGGTTATCTAATTTTGTAGTTCAGACACTATCAACAGAAGTTCTGGCAAGCGGTGTAACTTCCGCAAACGGAACTGATAAGATTTATATTTTCATCGCCAGCCCGGGTGGCCCGCCACGCTGGTATTTTGATGCGCCGTTAACTCCGACCGGAAAAATGTCTGAGTTCAGTCATACCGGAATGGGAACCTTTATCGGTATGGACGGTGTTAAGCCCGTTGTAACTTATAAAACCTGGCAAGATCCGGTCAGTAAGTACCATCTGCCTCCGGTGTGGGGAAGTAATCCTGCCGGCGGAAGTTTCAAAAACTGTTTAGCAAATGCGATGTTTTTTCGCGGTATCGATGCCGAAATCAACAGTCATGAATTATGCCGTTACCGAAATTTATCGCCGATAATCGGTGGTATTTCCGTTGCTGGTCTGATCGCCCAAAAAACACAAACTCCGTTTCCGGCAGCGTCGGCGGGAAGCATCGGCACTTCATTTAAGGCTGAAAAACCACTTTCACCGGTAGCTTTAAATTACACTGTCAGCTCGACAGTCAATCCGGTTAAAACGGTCATGAGCTACTTCTCAGGACAGGCCCCGGTGGATAATTTAGCCGTCAAACAAGTTTTATCAGAATTCGATAAGTATGCTGAAGCTAATGGATTTCGCCAGACGGCTTTAAGTGAAGCTAAAGACAGATCTGATGGTCTGGTTAAGCAAGGTGTTGCGGCTTTTAACGAGAAGTGGCAACCGACATATGATAAGTATTTAATAAAAGTTAAAGAGGCCATGGGTAGCAATAATACCGGCCTTTTCTTGGATTCAAAACAAATCCGACAACCAGCTATGGTTGACGGAAAACCGGACATCCGCACCCGCCGTGATAACACCAACGGATTTTTAACGACCGGTGCAAATGCTCTCGACGATTTAAAAAACATGATCGATCAGGAAAAAACAACGTTAGCAAGCTTAGCTGCTACCTTTGCCACAATCGAAATTCTGGTGACCATGGGTTTAACCCAGGTTGTGACCACGGATATCAGAACCTGCCCGTCGAACATGATCATGGGTAAGGACGGGGCTATGTTTAACTTAACAGAAGACCAGCACAGTGTCGGTAGTTTGGTTTCTGTAATCGGGACAACTTACGGCTGGCGCGCCGTTTTAAGCTGTACGGAAGAGTTAGTCGAAACTTTAAAAGAGGTCGGCTTATTTGATAAGACCTTGATCCACTTCGGTTCTGAATTTAGCCGCAACGTTCGTATTGACGGTTCGGGTTCAGATCATGGATTTAAAGGTGCGTCGTCATTGATGATTTCAGGCATGATCAAAAAAACCGGGGTTATCGGCAATACCAAAACAGATACCGGTTCATATGCAGGTACCTGGGGCTTAGCCGCTCCACATCCGGCCGTTACGACTTCAGCCGAAGTGCGTGCGATTCAGATTAAAGATGTGGCTCTGACTGCTTGTAGTCTGCTGGGTATTAACGGCATGAATAAAATCACAAATAACGGATTCGGATTATTAAAAAATAACGGCGATGGAACTTACGAGTTACCAACCGGTAGCGCAGGGGAGGCTAAAAATGTTTAGAACAAAAACAGCTCGACTTGTCGTAGCAGCGTCTTCTTTCATGGTGATGGTCAGCTTCCAGAACTGTTCGGTTCAGGAAAAAGGTGAACAGAATGTGATTAGCACGATTTCCGGCGCTAAAGAAATCGATCAATCACATGCAGACATGACCCATGATCCGGACAGTATTCCATCTAAGCCAAAACCGGCCGTTGAAGTTTCGGTGTCAACCATGGATCGCACGATGATTTATGCCGTACTTACGGATACCTTTGGCCCAAGTTCGATGGCCATTCCGTCTATTAATATTTTACGTTCGGAGCGTGATATCTTGGGCGGTCCTTGCTCGATGTACGAAAACTTTAGATCGAAAAACGCAAAAGGTGATATTGCTACCGATCCTTATTCTGAGAACTGCAGCCATTCGACTGCAGCAAACCGTTTAGGAGCGCCATTGCATGCATCAGCCAACGTGTTACAACAAGCACGTATCAATGATGCGTGTCGTGCAGCGGTCGGCAATGCGAATGCATTTAACTATGTTTCAGCCCGCATCGGGGGTACGGCCACGGCCTTACCGCAGAACACTTCTGACAATGTGTTAAAACTTTTCCGTCTTTTTTACCGCGGCAAACCTGAACCGGATGATTCGTTAGTGACAAGCTTGCGAACCTTGGTCGGTTCTCCGGTATCAGCTGACGGCTGGAAAGCAGCGATTCTTACAACTTGTGTTTCAAGTCACTGGCAGGCTCTATGATGATTATTATGCGAAGAAGTATTCTGATATTTTTAATGATGGCTTGTGCGGGCGTGGTAAACGCCCAGCAGGTTGTTCCGCTTTTTCGCAATAATACGATGCGAACTTCAATTACTATTCCGTTTATGCTTCAGGATAACAATGAAAACGGCATGCCGATCATGGACGTTGAAGTCACAAGTTCAGCGGCTAACTGTAAAGCCATGCTTGACCCGCATATTACGACTAATTTTCTGGTCAAGTGCACCCAGCCTGAAAGTGCACTCAAGATTACCGTAGTCTACCGAAACACCGACGGTAATATTTATAAAATCAATTACACCGGTGTACCAATCATTAAACTTTCCGAAACAGCCACGGTTGTGGATACGGTGATTGAAGATACCGGCACGGATAACCTGGGAAAAACTCTGTACAATCAGAACTGCGCTGACTGCCACGGCTACGGTGCCAACAGTGCTAAAAAAGGCCGTACTAAAACACAAATCGACAATGCGATCAGTGCGAATAAAGGCGGAATGCTGACGGCGGTAGGATTTTTAACCAGCACCCAGCGTGCTGAAATTGCGAAATACTTGGGATCGTTATGAGTAAAAATCGCCTGAAAAAAATTATTCCGGCTCTCGGGTTAATGTTATTAACACTTTTTCAGTTTCAGAACTGTGCAAAAAAAGAATTTGCCTTCGAAGATTCATTGGTTGGTCTTACGATGGATTTTTTCGAATACCGCTACGAAAAAGCTACCCCGATTTATTTTGAAATGCAGATTCTGCAAAACGCGGAAGATACCGGCTTTATTAAATATGATATTAAAGCGGTCGCTGCGCCGTCTGATGGTTCGCAGGAAGCTCTTGATTATCAGATTCAGGTTGTCTTAACTGATAATTCAGTGTGGCAGACCTTTACTGGCCAGTTGGCAGCAGGTTTAACATTGATTGAACATGATATTACATTACCAAAAGCAACAAAGATAGGCTCTGTTGTTATGAAAGTTAAGAAGAGTTCTGGAGGGGACTGGCATGTTTACACTAAAAAATACAACTAGATTGGCACTTTTAATCGCAGCGTGTGCTTCAATTTTATCGGTTAATCAATCTGCTTTCGCTGGCACGGTCGAGGCCGCTGTAACGGTAAATCCGGTTGGTGATTTTACCGCTGAATTTAAAGATATTGATGGTTATGCTTACTCTGACGGGGATGGCTTTAAAGCAGATGCTTTTTCGATTCCCTGGTCTAAGATTTCAACCGGCATGAGTGTGCGTGATAAACACGCCAAAGAATATTTTAACGCCGATAAACACCCGAATATCGAAGTTGTTTCCGCTTTAGGTAAAGGCGGTAAGGGCGTTGCCAAAATCAAAATGAACGGCGAAGAGCAAATCGTTCGCGGTACGTATACTAAAGACGGCAATAACATCGTGGCCGAATTTCCGGTGATTTTATCTAAGTTTAAAGTGACCAACGTTAGCTTTAAAGGTGCTGGCGTGCAGGACGAAGTCAAAGTAAAAGTCACTGTGCCAATCAAGGCAAAAAAGTAATCTCATTTTGAGACGCAGTCGGGCCTGGATGTCAAAAGGCCTGACAGGTGTTGAGTCACAACTTACACCTGTTTCATCCCGCCACAATCACATCAGATAAAACAGTTATAACCAGGCACAAGATTCGCTTTATATCTTCTTCGGGTGGGGGAAATGATATGAAGCATTTATTATTCGTAGGTCTGATCTTAGCGGCAGTAATTGCCAACGCACATCAACAATTCACAGCCGAAGTTGTAGAAGATGATCCAAACCTTGAAATAGTCATAAAAGATTCCGCCAGCGAAGCACAGGCGGTCGAAGATTGCGGCTCTGAATGCCGTAACGGTGGTAAAAACCGAATCGCAGCCAGAGGAAACATTGCCAGCATCGAAGAAACCGCAGATCACTTACAAGATATGAACGCCTCTGAATGGGGTAACGCCTGTCGAGAGTTTGTGGATAACGGAGATATCGGCACACACGGTGAAACAGTTCGTAGCGAAATCATGAAACCGGGTGCTTATCAATACATTAAACGTGGTGATTCTGACTTAGCAAGAATTTGCCCGAATTATCCAAGAATGAACGACAGCAGCAAAGCCAATGTGATCCTTTTAATTCTGACCGCAATGGCATTTGAAGAAAGTACCTGTAATAACTCAGCATCTGCACGCGGCCCAAATGGTACGGCCCATGGATTTTTTCAGTTACACTTAGGCCGCGAAGCCAGTTACGCCGGTCAAGGTGGCGATAGTTGTAAAAACTATGACAGCCGCACTCCAGAGGGAAGTATCCGTTGTGCGCTAGAAACGATTAATAGACAGATGAGTGAGGGCCCGATGTTTCGTCAAGAGAGCAACTACTGGGATGTGTTAAGACCACAGCGCTGGAGCTCGAAAAGAAAATCTTACTTTCCGAACCCGTCGTATACAGAGATCAGAGAAGCGATTGCTGACTTTGAACCATGCACAGAAAGAACAAGCTCATCGCAGCGACCTTCAAATCTTAAAGAGCAGTTTCACCGCGTAATGGATAAACGCTTTAAGAAAAAAGAAACCATCAGTTACGAGATTTAAAATACCGTTGTTGCAGGAAGGCGCACAGTGATGCGCCTGACAGCACGATACACCAGACCACAAGCAGCCAGAGCATAAAAATCGGAAACGAAGCCAGTGAGCCGTAAATTTTGTTCTGGCGAAATACTTTGAGTGAGATCCATAAAAACGAACTCTGCACCAGCGAAATCCCAAATGCTGCAATTACCGCACAGATAAAACTTGCACGCTTAGACACCTTGGTATCCGGAATAACCGTATATAAAATCCATAATGCAAATGCGATCACAAATCCGAATAAAAACTGCTGATGAATGGTGTTACCCAGTTTCTCGATGATTTTTACCGAGCGTAAGCCGATAAATCCGGCAAGCAGCGCTGGCAAACTGATCAATACAATCGAGTGCAGCCACATTCTCTGGATAAACGGCTTGCGCGGCTTAAGGCGCCATAAGTGGTGAAAAGCCGTATCAATATTGCGAAACAGACCCACCGTGGTAAACACCAGAAAAATCACCCCGGTATACCCCAGGGTTTTGCTCTGAATTTTGGTGACTGAGGTTTTTAAATACTGGGTCACAGTGTTGCCGGTTGCTTCCTTTAAATACGACATCAGTAAACTCTCAACCTGCGGATAGAGTTTTTCTAATTCGCCGACCGATTGGAAGACCGCTAAAATCACCACTAAAAAAGGAATAACCGCAAACAGGGTTGAATACGAAAGGCTGGCCGCTGCAAAACGGATTTCGGTAAACTCATCCGAGAGCTTACGCAAAAAAGTTTTGGTATTGCTAAAAGCAGCTTTTACTCCAGCCAGAAGCGTTCCTTTACTTTAAATTCGGCTTTGTCCGGTTCGACAGTAGCCACATCGCAGTACGGATCATGTTCAAAAAAGAAATAAGTTTTTTTATCTAAAGACGATTTTAGCAGTTCAGCTTTTTCTTCGATAACGGTCAGTGGATGTAAATCGTAACCCATCACCCAGGCGCTACGCACATGGCTTGAGGTGGCAATCACATCACCGCAGTAAATTAACTTCTGTGTTTCATCCTCAACGATCACCACCTGTTGCCCGGTCGTGTGGCCGTTAGAAACCCAGACTGAAATATTCGGTAACAGGTCTTTGCGATGGCCATTAACCAGCGTAAGTTTTCCGGCGGCAAGCAGCGGTTCGAAGTTAGGGCTTAAGTAGCTGGCTTTTTCGCGCACGTTTGGGGTTTGCGCGGTTTTTAAATTCTCGCTTTGTACATAGTATTTAGCGTTCGCAAAAGTCGGCACGATCTGGCCGTTAACGGCACAGGTTGCGCCACCGGCGTGGTCAAAGTGCAGATGGGTCAGGATCACGTCGGTAATATCAGAAAATTTAAGCCCGTAGGCAGCTAATGATTTTTCCAATGACGGCCCAGACCGGTCGATACTGTAGAGTTCAGAAAACTTGGCGCCTAATTTATCACCGTATTTGGCGATAAAATCACCGCCGTTACCGGTATCGATTAATACATTGCGGTCTTTCGATTTAAGTAACAGGGCACGCGCTTCCATCTGGATACGGTTGTTTTCATCAGCGGGATTGGTTTTTTCCCACAGTGTTTTCGGAACTGTGCCAAACATGGCGCCGCCATCAAGAGCAAATAGTCCGGTCGGTAAGGGGATAACCTCGTAGCCGCCAATGTTTAAATGAATTTTTGCGTGATCACCCTTCATTTTCAGAGCCCTCTTCCGTGGTTGTTAACTCTTGCAGAGTTTGGTCGCTGATATCCCGTGGTGTTTCGTCTGAATCATCTGTTAAATCTTCAGGAACAATCGATGGATCAATGGTCTTAACCCATTCGATGTAATTTTTCTGTACGATTTCAATATTGGTTGGTTCTTGCACCGGACCGATGTGCACGGTTAACTTTCCCGGGCGGGCAAAGATCGCCCCTTTAGGCCACAATTTTAAGTTACCTTCGATATATAAAAATAAAATCGGTGTTTTGGTTTTTTCGGCAAAGATACTGATGCCGCGTTTGAATTCCTGCAGTTTGCCGTCTTTCGAACGGGTGCCTTCCGGAAATATAATTAACCACATGCGGTCTAATTCTTTTAACAGGGTTAAAATCAGAT
Organism: Bdellovibrio sp. SBM16; assembly: GCF_056175625.1. NCBI lineage: Bacteria > Pseudomonadati > Bdellovibrionota > Bdellovibrionia > Bdellovibrionales > Pseudobdellovibrionaceae > Bdellovibrio > Bdellovibrio sp. SBM16. The sequence continues at coordinate 11,962 of NZ_JBJKJG010000013.1, forward strand.
TAACCGCTTCGCCCTTGCGGTCTTTACGGTCGATCGGAATAGCCCCTAAACAGTTGGCCGAAAAAAATGTAAACAGCGGGTTTCTGAAAAAATAATCTTTTGCCGCAGCAATATATAAATCAAACCAGTGTTTGCGCGGAATACTCGCGGCAATCGAGGTCGCATCTAAGTGCGAGGCGTGATTTGAGATAATAATTAATTTTTTGTGTTTGGCATACAGCTCGTCGAAGTTTCCGCCCTTTACCGAGAGACGGATGTACATGGTGTAAAACCATTTTTTTAAAAGGATAAACCAGATAAAACGAACAACTTTACTGGTTAGATCATAGTGGTGCGTAAACAGCGGCAGATGTTTTAGGTGCCCCGGAAGCTTTGTCCACTGATCGTTATCGTAGTTCCACTCGCGCATAGGACTTACTCCAGGCTCTTAAGAGCAAGCATGACGAAGTAAAAAATCGGAGCTACGAAAATCAGGCGGTCCATGCGCTGTAAAAAATCACCACGGCCTAAAACAAAAGCGCCGACGGTTTTGACCCCGGCATCTTTTCGAAATACGGCCATCACTAAATCGCCGACCACACCGCCGAACGAAGCCACCAGGCCCGAAGCCAGCCAGTATTTTTCGCCGCGGTCAGGAAGCAAGTGGCGCATACCGTAAGCCAACAATACGGTCATGATAATTGATACTACCGTGCTCATCACCGTACGGCGCTGAGAGATCTCGGCAAATATCTTTTCGCCGCGGAAGTAGCCGCTGATCGCTAAATTCGTATTATCGCAGAACTCAGTCAGGATAACCAGGTACATCAACTGGTAAATACCGTTTTCAAAATTTAATAACAATGCCAGGTGCATGAACGACCAGCCCAAGAAGATAAAACCCAATAGCGCAAGCGAAATGTACTGGATCATGTGCTTGTATTCACGCTGGATCAGAGGAACTAAGCACAACATCCCCAAGACGATCATCGGCATAGAGTTGTAAGTGACTAAGTTATCGTAATACGAACACGCCGCCAGCCCCAAGATGCCGGCGTAGGCGATGTAGACAAAAGCACTTTTATGAAAGATGCCCATGATCTGAAAATAGGCTTTGGCGCCGAAGATCGCAAACAGTGTAAGGGCCACGAACGGAATCGGGTACGGTAAACCTAAAAGTCCGAACATGATCGGGGCAAAGATCAACCAGCTTTTAATCGAGGCCCAAGCCACCATCGAGTAGTTGTTTTTCTTGCGAAGCAAGAAATTAATTATGCCGGCAACAAAGATCACTGCTAAGACGATGAAAGCTGTCTGTTGGTAAATCGGGCTGTGCCAGGCTGTAAAATCTGATTGAATGGGGTTACTCATAAACTATTCCGTAGTCTTTAATTTTTTTATACAGGCTTGATTTAGAAATCTGTAACGACTGGCAAGCCTGATCAATATTGTTGTTCTGTTTTAAAAATAAGGTAATAAACTTTTTTTCCTGAGCGTTAATAAACTCTTCCAGGCTTTGATCAAGTTTAATCGTTTCGCTGGGTTCAGACGTGCCGGTCTTAAAAAGCAGCTGGTTAACATCTTCTTTGCGCACCACCGGTAGCGGTGAGGTCAGCATCAGCTGTTCACAGACGCGCTTTAATTCGCGGATGTTTCCGGGCCAGTTGTAAGCCTGCAGGGCTTCGAACGCTTCGCTATCAAACTGCTTGTTGCGCTTTGATTTTTCTTTTTCAAGAAAAAATTTAGCCACCTCTGGAATATCACTCTTGCGCTCTTTTAAAGCCGGTAAGCTGATTTTATGCGCTGATATCCTGAAATACAGATCTTCACGAAATTTTTTCTCAGCGATCAGTTCTTTAAGCGGCTGATTGCTCGCTGCGACCACGCGCACGTCGACATGAAACGATTCTTTCGCGCCGACACGTTTAACTTCGCCGGTTTCCAGAAAACGTAAAAGTTTTGCCTGCTGGCTTAACGGCAGGGCTTCGATTTCATCTAAGAACAAATCTCCGCCGTTAGCAGCTTCGCATAAGCCCACTTTGTTCTGGTCAGCGCCGGTAAATGAGCCTTTCAGGTGACCGAAGAATTCAGATTCAAAAAGGTTTTCAGGAATTCCGGCGCAGTTGATCGCGACAAAGGGTTTAGCGCCTTCTTGTTGTGCCAGAAGTCTCGCGACGACATCTTTACCGGTTCCGGTTTCACCTTCGATAAGTACCGAGCTGCGTTCGCCTTTAAGTGAAGCTATAGTTTTTCTGACTTGCTCCATTGCCGGCGAGTTTCCGACTAACGTACTTTTTTTGTGATTTGAGTAATCGATCTGACGAAGCTGCCAATAAGCTAAGATCTTTTCCAGGATCATGGTGACTTCGGTGGCGATCAAAGGTTTTGCCAAAAAGCGGGAAGCACCGGATTTAATCGCCATCTCCATGTTTTGGCGGTTTAAATCACCGGACATTGAAACAACTTCGGTCTGCGGATTTTTCTTAAGGATTTGTGAGATGACCTGTGGGCCATCAGGCGTTTCGCCGACTTTAGAAAGGATATGCATGTCGACCATCGCCGCATGATAGAACACATGATCGGGGATCAGGTCGGGTTTGGTGGCGATAAAAACTTTAAAGCCTGTCGGAGCCATCAGCTTTACAGAATTAGCAAGCATTGCATCATCATCAACGATCAGTAAATTAAGTAAATCAGTAGACATTGCCTTATTCTATTCTAGAATAATTGCATGTCAAAAATTAAAATTTTACTTGCTGAAGCCATCCATCCCGTAGCCCAACAAAAATTGCAGGCTGAAGGGTATGCGGTTGACTTAATCAAACACGCGCCCTCAGAAGACGAATATTTAAAACTGCTTCCGCAGTACCAAGTCTTAGGCATTCGTTCTAAGTCAGAATTGACAGCTAAAGTTTTAAAACAAAATCCGCATTTGCTGGCTATTGGGGCGTTTTGTATTGGCACCAATCAAATCGATCTAGCCACGGCAACTGAAGTCGGTATTCCGGCCTTCAATGCGCCTCACAGCAATACTCGCTCGGTGGCAGAACTTGTGGTGGCCGAGATGATCGCACTTTCTCGTCAGCTCTGTGATCGCAGTGCCATGGCACATCGTGGTGAATGGGTGAAGTCGGCCGATGGCTCACGTGAAGTGCGCGGTAAAACTTTGGGAATTATCGGCTACGGGCATATCGGCAGTCAGCTAAGTATTTTAGCTGAAGCAATCGGCATGCGTGTTATATTTTATGATGTGGTTAAAAAATTACCCCTCGGAAACGCACAACCGAATACCAAACTGGATGATTTGTTGGCGGCAGCAGATTTTATCAGCTTGCATGTGCCCGAGACTCCAGAAACGAAGAATATGATTTCCAAAGAGCAGCTTTTTAAAATGAAAAAAGGCAGTTTTTTAATCAATGCTTCGCGTGGCACAGTGGTCAACATTGATGATTTGGTCTTAGCTTTAAAAGAAAATCATTTAGGCGGATGTGCGATCGACGTTTTTCCGGTTGAGCCTTCATCGAACAAAGAATCATTTAAATCTGATTTGCAGAATTTAAAAAATGTCATCCTGACTCCGCATATCGGCGGCAGCACCGAAGAAGCACAGTACGCTATCGGTTTAGAAGTGGCTGAAAGTTTTCGTAAGTTTTTGACGACCGGGACAACGGCCGGTGCCGTGAATTTTCCCAATGTGGATTTAGTGGCAAAAACCAATGTCACCCGCATTATGAATGTGCACAAAAATGAACCCGGGGTGTTAGGGGAACTGAACGGTTATATCTCTGAAGCCGGCGCCAATATTCAGGCGCAGTACTTATCAACCGATGCAAAAATTGGTTACCTAGTGGTGGATTTAGAAATGGATAAAGCTAAACTGTCGGTGTCTCAGTTGATTGATAAGATCCAAAAATCCACCCGCAATATTAAAACCCATCAGTTGTTTTAGGCCTGCGTAAAAAAGCGATTTTTGATCATTCAGTGCCGTAGGCTTCAGAGTACGTATTTACCGGCGGCTTTTTAACCTGCACCTTTACTACGGTCACACAGTGCGGACAGGTCACTTGATAGTCTTCAGTTAAAACAGCATTTCTAAGTTTGATGGTGTCTTGGCAGTGCGGGCAGGTGATTTTACCGTGAAACACTTCGTATTGCGCGCGCTCGACTTTTAAAGCGACGTAAACCCCGATTAAAAAGAAAAACGGCACAAAGAACACGTTGTACACGGGAATAAAAAAAGTGAGCAGAGCCAAACCCCAGTAGAGTCCTAATTTTTTAACGACATACCACGCGTGCTGAGCTGTCGTAATACGATGTACACGCAGTTGGGTAGTCACCGGTTGGTCACTTGGTGTATAGGCGTTTATTAAAACATTTTGCATACATTACCTCCCGTACCTGGTCTTTATTTTACCAGCTCTGGGGGGGAATAGCTGCGCCTTTTTTTGTTCGCTGCCGTGGTCTAGTGCGCTGCTCGTAAAAAGAGCCGCGCATTGCGGCTCTTGACTAAACAACTAGTCGATAACTTTGCCGGGATTAATTATATTATCCGGATCAAACACTTTTTTGATCCCTTTCATAATTTCAATCTCAGCATTTGAGCGGGTGTAATTTAAAAAAGATTTTTTTGATAAGCCAACGCCGTGTTCGGCCGAGATACTGCCGCTTTGGCTTTTAACCGCCTGAAACACGAACTCATCGACCTTGCGGCATTCTTTAACAAAGACCTCTTTGGTCATGCCTTCAGGACGTAAAATATTAATATGTAAATTACCATCACCAATGTGGCCAAACCAGATAACTTCCCAGGTCGGGTAGGCTTTGGTTAACACCTGATCCAGCTCTTCCATAAACGCCGGAACTTTTGAAATTGCAACGGCGATATCATTTTTGTACGGATGATATTTTGAAAGAGATTCGCTGATATCTTCGCGGTAACGCCAGAACGTCTGCGCCTGGCTTTCAGATTGTGAGATCACGCCGTCGATGATCATGCCCTGTTCTAAACAAGATTCAAAAACACTCATGACTTTTTCTTCGGCTTCAGCAGTCGGGCATTCAACTTCGCACACCACATAAAAATCCGTTACGGTTTCAAACGGGCGGTGTAAATCGTCAACGTTGGCCAAAACTTTTTGTAGCGCTTTTTCTGAAAACATTTCGTACGCCTGCATGTGGCAGTGTTTTTTAAATTCAGCGTACACTTTCATGACCGAAGACATCTGGTCCAGGGCTAAAACCAAAACTTTTAACTCAGGCGGTTTCGGCGCCAGTTTGATCAGCGCCTCGGTGATAAAACCTAAAATCCCTTCGCTACCGATAAACAGGTGGCGCAGATCAAGGCCCGTGGCATTTTTAATTAGCCCGTTATTAAGTTCTAATACCTCGCCGGTACCGGTAACTACTTTTAATCCGACAACCCAGTCCCGGGTTAAGCCGTAACGAACAACTTTGATACCACCGGCGTTGGTGGCGATATTGCCACCCATTTGCGAAGACCCACTGGCAGCAAAATCAACCGGGTAAAATAAACCTTTTTCAAGAGCAAACTCTTGTAAGGCTTCGGTGATCACGCCCGGTTGGATGCGGACCGTTGAATCAGTTTCGTTAAATTCTAAAACTTTATTCATGCGCTCAAAACTTACGACAGCTTCGCCGTGAGTGGCGCAGGCAGCGCCGGATAAACCGGTACGGCCTCCCGATGGAACTAAAGCAATTTTATGTTTGCGCGCCCAGTTTACGATCTCTACCACATCTGTTGTCGATTCAGGAAATAATATAACCGACGCTTTGATGTCGTAATAGGTCGTCCAGTCTTTGCCGTAATAGCCAAGAGAATCGTTGTCCGTTTTAATTTGTTGTGGAGCTAGCGGAAGACTTTCTAAGTTTTCGATAATGTGTTGGGCGGTATGTTGATTCATCCCTCAACTATCGCAAAGTTCTGATCCGAAAGAAAGAATATATTGGGCAAAGTCCCCATCCGGCGGTGGCCAGGCCGTAAAGGCCTAAGGCGTAAAACCAACCCGGTCCCCCGGCAACAGCGTAGGACAAGACGAGGACTGATAATAAAAAGCGAAAGGCTCTATCCCATAGAGCCACGTTGCAAAGCATAGTAATTAATTTTTAAGCAAATCTTGTAATTCGCCGGCTTGGTACATTTCCATCATAATATCAGAGCCGCCGATTAATTTTTTGTTGATGTAAAGCTGCGGGATTGTCGGCCAGTTGCCGTAGTCTTTGATGCCCTGACGGATTTCTTCGTCATCAAGCACGTTCACATCTTTAAACTGAACACCAATATCTTGTAAGATTGCTGTCGCGCGGGCTGAGAAGCCGCACATCGGAAATTGCTGCGTGCCTTTCATGAAAAGCACGATTTTGTTATCATTTAATAAACCATCAATTTTAGTTTTTACGTCAGACACGAAGTCCTCCTCGTTATTTATTTTTATTTCGTTGAAGTCTTAATAGAAAGTGCATGCACTTCGCCGGTTTTTAATTCCGGGCCAAAAGCTTTCATGACATGCTGGTGTTGTTCAATGCGGGTTAAACCTTTAAAAGTTGAACTTCTAACGGCCACTTCCCAGTGATCGGATGTGCCGGTTAAATCAAAGACCTGAATTTCAGAATTCGGGTCAGCGTCGGGATAGTGTTCTTGCAATCTTTGTTTCATCTGATCTAATGTCATAGGTATGAGTGATAACAAAAATTCACAATCTAAGCAAGACGTGAAGCCATGGGAAGTGGCTAAACAACTGCTTAAATTCACTATATCGCTTTTAGCTCTGTATTTAGGAATCAGAATCCTGTTTTTAAGTTGGAATTTTGTACATTTTCATCAGTTTAGTGCCATGGATTTCGCTTTAAGTTTTTTACAGGGGCTGAGATTCGATGCCGTGGTGGTCGTGCCGGTTGTCTTTTTAACGGTGTTAATCCTGTTAATTCCGCTGCGTTTTATCCGGGTGCTGTTGTTCTGGGTGCTCTCTCTGGGGCACGCGGTTTTGCTGTTTGGAAACTTTATTGATATAGAGTTGGTAAACTTTATGGGGCGTCGTTTTACCAAATCGAGCCTGTATTTAGCGACCGAAGGGCAGAATTCGAACATGCTCCAGTACGGTGTTCTGGCTGCCTGCACGCTGCTCGGGTTAATGGGCTTTATGCTGATCTGCTACAAAAGTTATTTAAAATTACAGCCAAAAATTTCAGCCAGTTCGCTACAGGTAAAGATATTACTGGTGATCGCGCTGCTGCCGGTGACGGTGATTTTCGGCCGCGGCGGACTACAGTACAAACCGATCAGTTTTGTCGATGCCAAGATCTTGCCGTACACTTATTCGCATCACTTGGTGTTAAACACCAGTTTTACCTTTTTAAAAAGCTTTGGTAAATCCGGTTTTCAAAAAGAGAAGTATTTTTCTACAGCCGAAATGCAGAAGTATTTAAATCCGGCGCAGGCGACCAAAAAAAATCCGGCCAGTAACGCCAGCGGCTATAACCTCGTGATCTTTGTCGTCGAAAGTTTATCTAAAGAGTATTTATCCGCGGCCCGCACTCCGTATCTTACAGAGCTGATTAAAAAAGGGGTGTATTTCGATAAATCTTACGCCAATGGCAGAAGATCAATTGAAGGTATCGCCTCGATTCTGGCGGGGATTCCGGCCCTGATGGAAGAGCCGTTTTTAAACTCTGAATTTGCCACCAACGAATTTATGGGCCTGGGACAACTCTTTAAAAAACAAAAGTATCACACGAGCTTTTTTCATGGTGCTGCCAACGGCACTATGCGCTTTGATGTTTTTACCAAAGCCAGTGGTTTTGACCAGTATTTCGGAAAAAACGAGTTTCCGGACAAATCGCAGGATGACGGTTTTTGGGGGATTTATGATGAGCCGTTTTTGCAGTTTGCCTGCGAACAAATGACTGCTTTTAAACCGCCGTTTGCGTCGGTGGTTTTTACGCTGTCATCACACCAGCCCTATAAAACACCAGAGTCGTTTGACAAAAACTACCGCGCTGAAAACGGTGAAATCCCGATTTTAAAAACCATCAGCTATGTGGATTTAGCATTGAAAAATTTTATGGCCTGTGCTGAAAAACAAGCATGGTTTGATAAAACCGTATTTGTATTTGTGGCCGATCATACCGGTCCTGCCAAAGATGAGGCCAACTCTGATTTTGAACAAAAATTTGAAATTCCAATTCTATTTTACACGAAAAAACCGGAAGTTCTGACGGGATTAAATCCAAATCAGTATGCCCAGCAAATTGATTTGTTTCCGACGCTAAATGACCTGTTTCGCTTAGGCTATATCAACACCAACCACTTGGCGCGAACCCTCTACCACCAGGGCCCTAAGACGATTGCGCTGTATTCAGATCAGCACTACCAGCTGGTCGGTGATAGCGAAAAAACCGAGAACCATTTAAAAGCCGTTAAACAGTACTTCAGTGAAGGCATGTACGATAATCGCTTGTATTTCCCGCAATAAAACATTAAGTAAATTCACATGTCTGATTACGGTGATTATTTTACTCCGGCCTCGGAGTCGCATCAAAAAATCGAAAAAGCCAAAGCGCGCGAAATGCGTAAATCCAACTGGTGGAAACAACAGTTGGGTAAAGGCATTTGTTATCACTGCGAACAAAAGTTTAAAGCCGAAGAGCTCACCATGGATCATTTAATTCCCATCGCCCGCGGCGGGAAAACTGATAAAAAAAACTGTGTCGTCAGCTGCAAAGGCTGCAACACTAAAAAAGGCTACAAAACCAGAGCCGAAATGGCGATGGAAGAATTAGCGACTAAGAGCACAGCAGCAGAAATTCCAGAAGAGACAAACGACGAGTAAAGCTTATTAAGAGCTAAAAGCGGAATGCCGTAAGCACTATCTAAAACTACGGCGCAGTTTAGTTTTTGTCGTGCAGGATTTTGTTCCGTCAGGATGATCGACGCATGTTTTTTCTTCCTGATAATCAGCGGACTGGCTTTGGTAGCTGCCATTTGAAAGATCATTAAGATCACCACTTACGCCGCGCCCAGGCCCCAAAGCCTTGCCAGACGGGGGATTCGTGGCGTGAAACAGAACAACTAGAACTAACGAAAATGCAAAAATTGCAAACACCGGAATCAGGTGGGCTTTAAAGTGAGTTTCTTTCGGTTTTAAGAGATCAGAATACTTTGCATCTAAAGCGACAACTTCGCGTGAGTTTTCGATAGGCGCCGGAGGTAGATTTTGTTTTGGCGCAGGCAGGTTATGGCCTGTTTGTTTTGGAAATTGTTCAGTTTTTTGGGGTCCTGTGACCAACTGATTTTTCGTTTTAGATTCTACCTTTGACATGGCTCTGTTATCGGTAGATTGGCGTATGGTCTTGAGTGTCTTATTTTGATGCACCTCTCAGCCGCAAGGCGTGCATAGAGCCGCATAATTATGTGTAATATTTCATTTGAGATTACAGGGCGCTTTCGCTAGATTACCCGGATGCAAAATAGTCATCCAATGCAAACAAGTCATCCAATGCAAATAAATCATCCGGTAATTATTCAAGGCGGTATGGGGATCGCGGTCTCTGACTGGCGCCTGGCTAAAACAGTTTCTCAAACAGGCCAATTAGGCGTTGTCTCTGGAACCGCGATTAACTCCGTGTTAGTCCGTCGGTTACAGGACGGTGATCCAGAAGGCCATACTCGCCGGGCTTTACAGGCATTTCCTTCACAGGAGATTGCAAACAAAATTTTAGAAACCTATTTTATCGAGGGCGGAAAGCCTGCGGATAAACCGTATAAACGTGCGCCGATGTTTTCGATTAAGTCACCACTGGCCCTGTTGCAGTTAACCGTGGCGGCGTGTTTTGTCGAAGTATGGCTGGCGCGTGAAGGTCACGACGGCAAAGTGGGATTAAATTTATTAGAAAAAGTACATATGCCGAACTTAGCCTGTCTTTACGGCGCATTGCTTGCCGGTGTTCACTACGTAATTATGGGTGCTGGTATTCCGCGTGAAATCCCGGGCGCTTTAGATTTATTAAGCCAGAACCAGGTGGCAAGTCTTAAGATTCCGGTTGAGGGAGCTGAAGGTGATGCGGTCATGTATTTCGATCCCAAAGAAGTGATGGAAAATACAGAATTAAAACCATTACACCGCCCGTACTTTTTTCCGATAGTTTCATCAGCGGTTTTAGCTGCTAATTTAAAAAAGAAATCTACCGGCCGTGTCGACGGCTTTATCGTTGAGGGTCCTTTAGCGGGCGGGCACAATGCACCACCGCGCGGCCCGATGAAATTAAACGAACGTGGTGAGCCGATCTATGGTGAGCGCGATGTCGTTGATTTAGCGGATATGAAAGCTTTAGAGCTTCCGTTCTGGATGGCCGGTCACTATGCTTCTCCTGAAAAATTAAAAGAAGTACAAGCGCAAGGTGCACAAGGCATTCAGGTGGGCACATTATTCGCATTTTCTGATGAATCAGGAGTAAAACTAGAACACCGTGAAAGAGCGATCGCTGAGATTAAGAGTAAACCGGCACCTGAAGGTGGCTGGATTTTTACCGATCCAAGATCATCGCCAACTAATTTTCCGTTTAAAGCGGCGCGCTTACCGGGAACAGTTTCGGAAGAAAGTTTATATTTACAACGTCAACGTATCTGCGATTTAGGTTATTTACGTCATGCTTACCAAAAAGAAGATGGCACCATCGGGCAACGTTGCCCGGCAGAACCGGTTAAAGATTACGTTAAAAAAGGTGGTCTTGAAGCAGATACCGTCGGCCGTAAGTGCTTATGTAATGCTTTAATGGCTGACGTCGGCATGGGGCAGATCCAAGCCGGTGGCCAGGCTGAATTACCGCTTTTAACTGCAGGCGATGATTTAAACTTCATCGTGCGCATGCTTAAACCGGGCAAAAATTCGTACTCGGCAAAAGACGTTATCGAATATCTTCTCGCTTAATCTGGCATCAAATTTACGGGGGTTATCGTTTAAAACGGCGGCAAACCCCCATTTTTACGCTTCGCGCAAAACATTTCTTGGCCCAAAGGCTTGCTTTTCTCGTCAAAAAACCCCTTCAATAATGGGTGATATACGTAGTTTAAGTTATTGAAAGGCCTTATTTTGAGCAAAATTACGAAAAGTAGTACGGCAGAATATTTCGCAAAAAACCTTCAACAAGTAGGGTTTTCTTCCCCTTTAAAAGCGGTTTTAACCACTCTTAAAGAGGCTGTTGATAACTCATTAGATGCTTGTGAAGGTGCTAAAATCCTTCCTGAATTAGAAATTGAAGTTAAAAAAGTGGGTACCGGATCCACGAAAAACACGGATTTAATCAAGATCGTTGTTGAAGATAACGGTCCTGGTATCGATGCCGATGATTTGGCTAAGGTATTTGGTGAATACTTAGCCTCATCTAAATTCGGCCGCGGCCAATGTTCGCGTGGTCAACAAGGTATCGGTATTTCGGCTGCCACGACATGGGCGCAAATGACCAATGCTAAAGGTGTGCAGGTTATTTCTAAGACGAAAAATATGCGTAAAGCTGTAAGCGCGCAAGTTGACGTCGATATCAAAACTAACACCGGTATTTTACGCAATAAAGAGACGTTAGATTGGAAAAAAACTAACGGAACCCGCGTCGAGTTTTTGATGGATGGCCGTATCCAATTAAATGGTGACGGTGGTCTGCAAACGTATATCGAGGGCACGGTATTAGTTAATCCGCATTTGACTGTAACCTACAAATTAGGTGACGGTGAAAAGGCTACGATTGAGCGCGTTTCAAATGAAACGCCGCAAATTCCAGATGCAACTTTACCGCATCCGCACACGTTTAAATTAGGTGAGTTCATCACGCACTCGCATTTATACGGAAAAATCACCCTTTCTAAGTTCTTAAAGACGGGTTTTTCACGTATTTCTGATCAATCGATCAAAGATTTCGTTAAAAACGGCATGCCAAAAGCTCTGGTGGATAAGAATTTAGCGTCGATGACAGAGGAAGACTTTAAAAAGGTTTTCACGGCGGTACAGGCCACAGAATTAATGGCTCCGTCGACAAAATCGGTACTTACCGTAGGTGAGGACGCCCTTTCTAAATCAATTAACCGCTTAGGCGAAGTGGATTTTTTCTCGGTAGTGACGAGAAAACCTACGATTTGTGATTTTAAACCGGTGGTTGTCGAAGTCGCTTTGGCCCGCTTTATCAACCGTGGTGCAGAAGGCGAACCGGTGCAGTTGCTTCGTTTTGCCAACCGCGTTCCGTTACAATTTGATAAATCAGGTTGTGCGATCACTTGGGCGATTGAATCGGTTAACTGGAAGTCGTACGGTTTAGTGCAGCCAAAAGAATCGTTGCCTCAGGGACCATACGTATTTGCGGTTTCTATCGTGTCTCCGTTTATTAAATTTAAAAATGCGTCGAAAGAAACAATCGATGCTTCTGAAGAATTAGTTGAAGAGATTCGCCGTGCTTTAATGCAAGCGGGGCAAAAATTGTCTCGTCATATCAAACACGAGATGAAAGAAGCTGATTTAGAAAGAAAACTGGCACATATCGAGCAATTCGGCCCGATTTTAGTTGAAAAACTGGTTTCAATCTCTGGTGCGAATGCATCGAGAAAGAAAAAAGCCGAAGAAGGATTACGTAAGATCTTAGGACGTGATTCAGACGATGCTGCAACTGCGCTTGAAGAAGCACAAAATAAATTAGCGGCGCAAAAACAAAGAGAAGCTAAAAAGCTTGGAACGGCTGATGAAGCTGATAAAGGTTCAGGTCTGTAAAAAATGGCATTACTAAAAGTTCGTGAATTGAAATTAGATATCCCTAAAGAAGCTAAAAACTTAGCTGAAAAGATGCTTTCTGATTTAGAAAAATCAAAAAGACCTTACTTAGAAGCGGTAAAAACTTCTTTAGATAACTCAAACTACAACGCAAAAGTAGGCTATTTAACACCGGGTGAAAAAGTAGTACGTACTGAATTAAACGTTTCATCTGTACAGAAACTGGCGCGCGTAGTTTTCATGTTAGAAATTCTGTTAAGAAACTTAGATATCGGCGCTGTCAATACGAAGCGTGAATTGTACTATATCTGTAAGGGTTTAATTAAAGGTGATACAAGATACAAACCTTTAGATTTCGAAGACCAGGATGAATCGGATTCTATCATCGATTTTATCGGCGATATGTTAGAAGTTTACCGCGAAGAATTAAACTGTTTTGCCAATGACCGTGGTGGACAAACTTATTCACAGCAACTTGTTGTGACCGAAACGTTACCGGACGGGGATAAAGCCATCGTTGATTTATCGACGTTGGGTACAACGCCGTTTCAGCCGAAAAATAAGCCGCAGTCTTTAAAACTTAAAGCGAAAAAGAAAATTGATTTCTGTCTGGTTGTTGAGTCAGAAGGTACGGCGGGTACTTTACAGTCGATGGGTTTTACAAAACGTAACAACTGTATCCTGATGGGTGCCCAAGGGGTTCCTTCAAACGGTGTACGTGGTTGGTGTAAATTAATCGAACAACAGTTAGATGTACCGATGTACTTCTTCGGAGATCTGGATGCGTACACGATGCAAAACATCTTTCGTACGCTTAAAGCCGGTTCAGCAGCCTCATTGATCCGTAACGGCGACTTCTCAGCGCCGAACGTAAGATTCTTAGGCGTGTTGCCCGGTGACGTAAAAAAATACGATTTACCTCACTACAAAGTGAAAGAGTCTGATCCGGCTGAGGCGCGCGCTCTTAAAAAAGCGAAAGATGCTTTAGAAAACGATCCGTTTTTCAGAGATAAAAAGAATAAAGATTTATCGGATATCTTAAAATGGTTAATCAAAGAAAAGATCCGTTGCGAGCAACAGTCTTATTTCTCTGTTGATCCGAAAGATCCGATCAAAACTGAAAAAATTATCTTAGAAAAAATCAAACGCGGCGACTACGTATAAGTCGGCGGACGCCGAGGAGGCGCGCGGTGACGTGCGCTGGACTAAGCCAAAAAATAAAAAAAGCCAGGTTCATCACCTGGCTTTTTTATTGCTCCGTGTTTCAAAAAGTAACGGCTTATCTTTCTTTTACGCCCAATAAGCGGCCTTTGACGATACGGTGGCCACGGTCGGGAGCCGTCATGGTTTTTGTATTTCTGTCATAACGAATAGTCACTAGCGGATCTTTTAACGGATCGTAATCCATTTTGCGGTTAACGGGCACATAGCAGCTCGCTTTAAAATCTTCATCCATATTAAAATGTTCGATCATTTTGTTACGACGCTCTAACAATTTTGCGTGAGCTAAAAGGGTTTCGGCTGAACTTAAACCCGAGGCCACTAAAGTACTCTTGATCTGCTCAGACGAGAACTGGCAAAGCTTGCGTAACATCCACTGGGCGTCAGTGATTTTGATGTTGGCAAATGCTTTAGCGTGCTCATTGATGTCGATACCTGATAGTTTAAGCTGAGGTTTTTCTTGTTCTTGTGGCCAACGGTCGTCGTTAGTATTCATCGGTTCAAAAACCTTTGATACTTCCCATTCCATTTCATCGATGACTGAGCCTGAACGTTTAAAACCAGTGCCTTTACCTAAGCCGGTACCGGCATCGCCGAAACCAAAACGTAATTGTTTTTTGCCGTTTTTGTCTTCGACGACGTTAACCGTTAAGTTGTCTTTACGAACATCGTAGTTACCACTCCAGGCCGCCAATACGGCAATGCCGCGCACCTCTTTAAAATCACGGAAGTTAAAATCATCCGGGACCCATGGGCCGATCGATTCGCCGGACGCTGGATCGTCTTTTGCTGTCAGGGTAGCCATACCAAAAACAAATTTATCAATTTGTGCTTCAAAGTTCACATCAAACATATCGGCAGTGACAGATTCTTCAAGCGGGCGTTTAAAAAGGCGGCTCTGTGCCGTCGCGCTGTCCACGAAGGTGCCATCTTTCAATTTAACGCCTTTAATCCAGGTAAATGGATTCATAAATTCTTCGACTCTTTTTTTGTAAACCGGAACACCGACAAAAGTTAATCTGAACTGCATCACTAAACGATCATTGAATTCCTCAATAAGGCGGCGGTCATAATCAATTTCTAAATTCTCGTAGTTGTTAATATGAGGTGCGACATATCCTAAAGAACGATACACGCGCGAATTAAAAGGGCCCGAATACTCTTCGTTGCCGAATTTCATTTTATAACCTTTATTGCCGCACTTAATATGAAAACCGGCGTGCACACCGTAGCCGCGTTTGGCCTTATCGTACTGGCAACTTTTCGTAATTGGTGCAAAGAAGTGATCAAAGGCCATATCGATTTTAGAAATATCTTTTTCCTGAACAAATTGTTCGCGCACGAACTGTAAATCAGGATCCTGACCTTTGTAGTCAACAGATACATCCGGCGAATTTAAAAAACGGCCGATGTGAACCGGAAGGGCAAAAAATTCGTATTTGCTGCGAACCGGTACGGTGTACAATAAATTTATCGCCCGCGAAACTGCGGCGATCTGATAAGTAGCCTGCATCTGTGTGATTTCGCCGCGGCGTACGCGCTCGAATAGATACAGCATGTACTCGGCGCCATCTTTTAGGCTACCTTCGGTCAGCTTAAACTTGCTGTACGGCGTTTTTAAATCCAATGCGACAACATTTTGTTCGATGTCAGCAGTTTTGCCGTCTTTACGCTTTTTGTATTCTGTTAAAAACAACTGTAAGTCGCGCTCTAAACTTGCCAGGTGCGACTGATTATTAAGATCGTACTTTCTTAATTTAACCTCGGGCAGGTTAAGGGAGGTGATATCGAAAAAATAGGCTTCGCCCAGATTTCCGCGCCCATAAGTTGAACTCGGTTCACGTTCAGCCACCGGTTTCGACGTACACGCCGCCACAGACGCAATAATTGCCAATAAACCCACAGAAACTGTTGTTCTCATAGTTTGTTTCATATAGGCCCTCAATCGGCTTTTTGGGGGTGTGTCTTAACTTAACAAGTTAAAGTTTAGCTTTTGGGCTAGCTTTCTGACCATAAATATGACATGTAATCGTTTCGCAAAATCAGTGGTTTTCAGGGTTTCTGGGCCATAGGCCAAAAAGACTCTGAAAAACTGGTCCTGATCTTGTATATAAAATCCTGATTGTTCATTAGGGGGAAAAATGAAACTAGTTACCACCGTATTGTCTGCAACTTTGCTTGTTTTATCAGCTTGTACGCCAAGCCATAACGGCAACAAATCCAAAATGATTCCGTTGTTACAGGATTCACAAAACATCATCAGCACGCGTCCACAGAACCAAACGCACATTATGGCGTTAGTAAAGCTGCAAACACCGGCCTTACTTGAAACTTCAACCAAAGAAGACGGCATTACGATCGTAGATACCGAACAGTCTGCGGCTATCACTGATGAGCAAACCAAAGCTATCGCCGACATGAAAGCGTTAGATCCCGACGTGCAAGTGATCTACAAGTACAGATATGTTCTAAACGGTGTTGCAGTTCTTGCCTCTGTTAAAGTTTTAGAAAAACTAAAAGCAGTAGGAACCATTGCCTCGTGGGAAGGCGTCGGTACATTCGCACGCCCGATGGCTTTTAAGTCTGAAACACTGGCGCTGGCGACAAAAGCTTTAACCGACAGAAACTCATCAAAATTTATCGGCGCTGAAAAATTAAATTTAGCGGGCTTAACAGGTAAAGGTATTAAAGTCGGCGTACTTGATACCGGTATCGATTACACACACGCGATGTTTAAAGGTGTCGGCACAGCAGAAGCTTATAAAGCTATCGATCCGGCGAAAGAAGCGTTAGGTTTTCCGTCAGAGAAAATCCGTGGTGGTATTGACTTAGTCGGTACAACTTATGATTCAGGAAATCCTGATTTCTTTCACCGCGTGCCAAAACCAGATTTAAATCCGCTTGATGAAGGCGGCCACGGTACCCACGTTGCCGGCACAATTTCTGGTATCGGTGATAATGTTGAATCTTATAACGGTATGGCTCCGGATGCGGATCTTTACGCGATCAAAGTTTTCGGCGCTGACGGTTCAACTTCTGATATGGTTGTTATCGCGGGACTTGAATACTCTGCCGATCCAAACGGTGACGGTGATTTACGTGACCAATTAGATATCGTGAATCTTTCATTAGGTTCAGGTTACGGTAACCCTAAAATTTTATACGCTGAGGCAGTTAAAAACTTAGCCAAAGGCGGAACTGTATCAGTGATCTCTGCCGGTAACTCTGGTGCAAAAGACTATATTGTCGGTGCCCCGGGCACATCAACAGAAGCTTTATCGGTAGCAGCGTCGATCGATGACGGTGATCATAACTGGAAATTTGCAGCCTCTGTTGTAAAAGCGGGTGCTGAAGAAATCGCTGTTGAAACTATCGAAGCAGCCACAAGTAAAAAAGTTTCTGAATCAGATGTTTCAGGTGACCTGGTATTTTTAGGTACAGCGGCTACTGAATTAACCGAAGAGCAAAAAGCTGCAGTAAACGGTAAAGTCGCGTTAATCGACCGTGGTGTTGTTACCTTCAATGAAAAAGTAAAACGTGCGGCTGAAGCCGGTGCGATCGGCGTTGTTGTAGCCAACAATCAAGAGGGCGCAGCATTCGGCATGGGCACAACTGATCCATTTGATATTCCGGCAATCATGATCGCTCGCGATGTGGGTGCGAAATTAAAAACAGCTTTAGCCGCTGGCCAAGGTGCTTCGATCCAGTTTAAAACTGATAGAACAATCGAAAAAGCAGAGCTAGTTGATACGCTAACTAGCTTCAGCTCTAAAGGCCCGCGTTCGATCGATGGTTTTTTAAAACCGGAAATCTCTGCACCGGGTTCAGATATTATCTCGGCAGCGATGGGTAAAGGTTCTGAAGTTGTAAGAATGTCTGGTACATCAATGGCGGCTCCGCATATGGCCGGTGTATTAGCGTTAGTTAAACAATCATTTAAAAACCGTGAGATCGAAGTTTCAGCGCTTGATTTAAAACACGTGGCAATGGGTACTTCTAAAACTATCGGTGATAAAGCCGGTCGTTACCCGGTAACTCGCCAAGGTTCTGGCCGTGTACAAGCTGATGTTGCAGCGTTATCTGAAATCATCGCACAAGAGCCTTCGGTTTCTTTCGGTGAAATCAATATCGAAGCGAAAAAAGTTGTTAAATCGACTGTAAACTTCAAAAACGTAGGTACCGAAGATAAAGCTGTATCAATAGAATTCGTTGGTAACGAGTACGTGCAATTAAACAACGCTCAATCGGTAACTTTAAAAGCCGGCGAAACTACAGCGGTTAAATTATCATTCACTCTGGATGCGACGAAAATCGGAGAAGCTTACGTTCGTGAGATGGACGGTTGGGTACTAGTTAAAGCTGATGGTAAAGAATTATACCGTATTCCGGTTTTGGCGGTAGCTCACAGATTATCCGCGATTACATCAAAAGGTTTAACAGTATTATCTTCAGCAAACGATGCTGAAGGTTCTGCGGTTGAATTAGCTCTTAAAAATGAATCAGCTAACGATGGTCATGCGTTATTGTTCAACTTAGTAGCTAAAGACGAAAGAAAACCATTAGCTTCTTCATTCATGAATGCTGATTGCGATTTACAATCTTTAGGTTACAGAATCGTTGAAAAAGAAACAGCTAATGGTACTGAACATTTCGTGGAGTTCGGTGTTAAAGTTTACAAACCGATGACAACTTGGAATGCGTGTGATGTATCAATCTTAGTTGATGCTGATAAAGACGGAATCGCTGAACAAGAGATCTTAGGTGCAAATACCGCTTCAATCCCAGGTGATAAACAAGAAGCATTTATGTCGACATTGATTGATGCAGTTAAAGCGCGCGAAATCAGAAAAGCGTTTGAAGCAAAAGTTGACGCAGTTAAAAATGATCCGGCCGCTTTACAAAAATTAAAAGACGAGCAGGTTTATGATGAAGCCATCGTAGACCAGCAGGATATCACGATCTACAATAACTCTACGGTGGTCGTAGTGCAGGCACGTATCAGCCAGTTAAAATTAGACAGTAAAAACCAATTGAACTTCAAAGTAGTAGTTACTCACAACGAGCAAGCTACCGTTCAAATGGATGACCACTTGGCTAATGAAAAATCATTCTCGTTGTCGATGAATGCTGATGACCAAGCGTTCTTAGGCTTAGGTGACACGCAAAAAGTAGTTGCGGGAACTTCGAAGACTGTTGAATTAACCAAAGGTCGCGGTAAACAATCGTTATTAGTGTTGTTGCCGCAAAATAAAGTATCGTTCTCTGATGCTTTAAATGATCTACAAGCGCTGATTCTTAAGCCAGAATTCAAAGCGCCGTAGTCAGTAGCGGTTTGATATTCAATGCTAAAAAAGCCAGATCTAGTGATCTGGCTTTTTTATTTAGTCAAAATTACTTATTTACTTGTAAGCAAACTTTTTCTGCGCCGATCAATTCAGAAGCCGCAGCTGCCATTGCAATAACTTGTCCGTGTTTGTTGTAAACTGTGTAAGTTACAGAACCATCGTTATGTTTTTGGATTGTGCCTACTGCAGATTTAGAAAACTTCACATGACATGCTTTTTGAGTCATAGCTTTTGCCCAGCCGCTTTCAGTTGGAAAAGTTGGAACATCAACAAAAGCCATTGCCGGTGCAGCTGCCAGAACTGTTAAAGATAGAATAACTGATTTCATTTAAAACTCCTTTTTGTTTTTTATGGAGTGGGTATCTAGCGAGAAAAAGTAAATCCTGTCAATTGAGCGACAGCAGATCTCACTCGCAAGATATGGAGCACTTTTTAAGGTAATTAAATAATTTAACCGTAGCTTAACCAAGATAAGGGCATCATTAAAAGATATTCTGGCTAAGTTCGGTTAATTGTCTGGTAAAATCCTGAATCGGCTCTTGGGTGGCAATGCTTTTTCGCGAGATCAGTTTAATTTCGCGCGAGATCGCCGGAGTAAAAGCGGTAAAACCTTTTTTCGGAATATTTAAGTGCTGGGCTAAGCCTAAAGGAATAATGCCGTTACCAAAGCCTTCTTTCACCATTTGTGAAATAGCGGCAAAAGATTCAACATAGACAAAGTCGGCCGACTTAACTTTTGGGTTTTTAAGTAAGCGGTCTTCCATATTGCGCCAAGTGCCCGAATTTTTTTCGATGGTGATGACCTTACTCGTTTCTGCGGCAGCGTCTTCATCGAATTTGTTGTAGACAAAAACCAGCGGCTCTTCGGTGATGCGGGTTGATGATAAATTGCCCGTGCTGGCTGCTGAAAGAGAGATGCATAATCCTAAATCGTAGCGGCCAAGTTTTACGTTTTCTTCAACCAGCGTAGATCTGTGCACGTGCAGATCGAACTCAATATTTTTTATTTTGCGGCTGGCTTGTTTGATCAGCTTCGGACCCCAGGTTGCGGCAATCGAATCGGCGAGCGCAATTGAGTAGCGCGTAATCCCATTTTCTGGTTTTAGCTGTTTTAAGCTTTTAAGCTCGGTGACCAGTGGCCGTGCGCGTAGAAGAAAGTCCTGCGCTTGTTGGGTCAATTTGACTCGGCGGCCATCGGGTTCGATCAGCTTAAAACTGACCTCGTTTTGTAGAGCTTGCAGGCGTTTGGTCACCGCAGACTGGGTTAAGCGTAACTGAGCGGCAGCTTCGCTGATGGTTCCGGTTCTTTCTAGGGCAATTAGGGCTTCGATGCCTTCTAACATGAATCACCTTCTGGTAGTTGGTCGATATATTCCAAATACTACTACATTATATTCCTATTATTCAATTTTTTCAAGAAAAGAACTAGCCGAGAATGAAAACGTATTGAAAACCCCAAAAAGGAAGGTCCCGATGGCAAAAATTGAAACTACACCAGAAATGGTTAAAAAAGTTTACCAAACAACTCGCGAAAAGACTGAAGTTATCAGAAAACGTTTAAACCGTTCATTAACTTTAGCTGAAAAAATCATCTACGGTCACTTAGACGATCCACAAAACCAAGAGATCAACCGTGGCTCTTCGTTCTTACTTTTAAGACCAGACCGCGTAGCGATGCAAGATGCGACCGCGCAAATGGCGATCTTGCAATTTATGTTAGCGGGTAAAGATGAAGCGGCTGTTCCTTCAACAGTTCACTGCGATCACTTAATCCAGGCGCATTTAGGCAAAGAAAAAGACATGGCTGCCTCAAATGTTACAAACAAAGAAGTTTTTGAATTCTTAGCGACAGCAGCTTCTCGTTACAATATCGGTTTCTGGAAACCAGGCGCTGGTATCATTCACCAAGTTATCTTAGAAAACTACGCTTTCCCGGGTGGTTTAATGATCGGTACCGATTCACACACGCCAAATGCAGGTGGTTTAGGTATGTGTGCTGTGGGTGTCGGTGGATCAGATGCTTCAGACGTTATGGTTGGTCTTCCATGGGAAGTTAAAAATCCAAAACTAATCGGTGTTCACTTAAAAGGTAAAATGAACGGTTGGACTTCTGCAAAAGACGTGATTTTAAAACTTTGCGGAATGTTAACTGTAAAAGGTGGAACAGATAAAATCGTAGAGTACTTCGGTGAAGGCGCAGACAGTATTTCTTGTACGGGTAAAGCGACTATCACCAACATGGGTGCTGAGTTAGGCGCAACTTGTTCTGTATTTCCTTACGATGCAAAAATGGCTGGCTACTTAAAAGCCACAGGACGCGCAGAATTAGCAGCGATCGCAGATCAAAATAAAGATATCTTACGCGCAGATGACGATGTGGTTGCAAATCCTAAAAAATACTTCGACGAAGTTTACGAGATCGATTTATCAGCTTTAGAACCACACTTAGTCGGCCCTCATACTCCGGATTTAGCTCGCCCAATCTCTAAGATTGCTGAAGAAGCTAAAGCTAACGGCTGGACTTTAAAATTATCGTCTGCTCTTATCGGTTCGTGCACAAACTCGTCGTACGAAGATATCGGCCGTTCAGCAATGTTAGCTGAACAAGCGATGAAAATCGGTGTTAAGATGGCGCAGCCGTTCTTAGTATCTCCAGGTTCAACACAAATCCAGAACACAATCACTCGCGATGGCCAAATGAAGACATTTGAAGCGGTTGGTGCTACCGTGTTAGCCAATGCGTGCGGTCCTTGTATCGGTCAATGGAAACGTGACGACGTTAAAGCCGGTGAGAAAAACACCATCATCACGTCATTTAACCGTAACTTCCGTGGCCGTAATGATGCCAACATGGAAACATTAGCGTTTATCGGTTCACCTGAAATCGTTATGGCCTTAGGTTTAGCGGGGCGCTTAGATTTTAACCCGATGACTGACGAATTAGTTGGTCCAAACGGTAAAGTAAAATTAACTCCGCCTTCAGCACCGGAACTTCCAGAAAAAGGATTCGTACCTGATACTGTGGGTTACCAAAAACCAGAAGGTGCGACGGCTAAAGTAAATATCGCTCCGGATTCTCCACGTTTACAATTCTTACAACCGTTTACAAAATGGGACGGTAAAGATTTCGAAGATCATTTATTATTAGCTAAAGCTAAAGGTAAATGCACAACCGATCATATCAGCCCGGGTGGTAAATGGTTAAACTTCCGTGGTCACTTAGATAAAATCTCTGACAACATGTTATTAGGTGCGGATAACGCATTCTTACCTGGTGTCATCGGCAAAGGTAATAACCAGTTAGACGGTTCACAAAAAGAATTTGCAGCTGTTGCCCGTGATTACCAGGCTAAAGGCAAACAGTGGATGATCATCGGTGATGAAAACTACGGTGAAGGGTCTTCACGTGAGCACGCAGCGATGTCACCACGTTATTTAGGTTGCTCTGCTGTTATCACTAAGTCTTTTGCTCGTATCCACGAAACAAACCTTAAAAAACAAGGGGTGTTAGCGGCGACGTTCGTAAATCCTGCTGATTATGAAAAAATCCAGGAAAAAGACACTTTAACTATCCGTGGCTTGAACGATTTAGCTCCAGGTAAAAATTTAACTCTTGAAGCTAAACACGCTGACGGTTCAGTTGATAAGATTGAAATCAAGCACACCTACAACGCTGAACAGTTAAAATGGTTCCGCGCAGGATCAGCATTAAACTTAATCCGCTCTGGTGGTAAAGTTTAATTGTGAGAATTAAAGCTTAAAGCGGTCAAAGCCTCTGTAGCAATACAGGGGCTTTTTTATTGGCTAACGCTGAGCAGATTAATGGGTCCAGGGGTGATTCAGGCTTGAATCTCGATGGCTATAGCCGCAAAATTTTATCTATGTCTAAATTCCACGATGTCATTAAAAAGACCGCAGAGATCATTCTCGATAAAGAAAATCAAATTGTAAATACGGTCGTTTGCATGATCGCGCGTGGACATTTACTGATTGAAGATGAACCCGGTGTTGGTAAAACAACTTTAGCGCAAACAATCGCCAAGCTTACCGGCTTGCAACAAAGCCGCATCCAGTTTACCAATGATTTATTACCAGCCGACATTATCGGTCACATGGTCTTTAATAATGCCAAACATGAGTTCTACTTTAAAGAAGGGCCACTGTTTTCAGAGTTGGTGCTGGCGGATGAATTAAACCGCGCCAATCCAAAGACACAGAGTGCACTACTTCAGGCGATGGAAGAAAGTTCGGTCACTGTTGATCGTAAAACCTATGCTTTGGCTGAGAACTTTTTTTTAATCGCTACACAAAATCCAAAAATGCAGATCGGTACCTATTCACTGCCTGAAAGTCAGGTCGATCGTTTTCTGATGTCGATCCACCTTAACTATATTTCTAAATCTTCAGAAGTGAGACTGTTGTCTGGCGATAATCCGCGTAAGTTGGTGGATGGCCTTACACCGATCTTAGGTAAGAGCGATATCATCGAAGCGCACCAGAAATCGCAGAAAATACATCTGGATTCAAAATTGGCCGAATTTATCGCCGAGTTGTTGCAGGTTACGCGTATTCGCCAGGATCAGTTTAATTCTCTGTCGACCCGTGCGGGGCTGGCGCTGGTGCAGTCCAGTCGTGCCCGTGCATATTTAAATGGCCGCGATTTTGTCTCGCCGGATGACTTATCGTTATCTCTTAAGCCGGTGTTGGCGCACCGTTTGGCTGACCAACAGGGCCTTCCGTTTGGAGAACAAAAAGTTGAAGAACTTTTACAGCTGGTTCACATCCCTCAGTAAAATTCCGGTCAGGGTTAATACACCCAGACCGTATATTATCCCGACAGGGTTGGGCTTTAGCTATGGTACGCTGGTTTTTATTCTGGTTATTGTCAGTGTTAATAACCGTAACAACTTAATCTTTTTATTTTCATTCTTTTTGTTTTCAGTCGGTCTGGTCACGATGTTGATGAGTCATAAAAATTTTGAAAAAATCAAACTCAGTTTTTTACAGGCGTCGTTACTTTTTAAGAATGAAGCGGGTTTTTTGCATTACAAAATGGAAAATACCGGCAGCAAAGACAGCTTTATGATTCAGCTTGCGGATAAAATTGTAGAACATCTGAGGCCACAGGAAAATCGTGAGCTGCAGGTCATGTACACTCCGGTTAAGTACGGAGTCATGCAGGTGCCGATGCAGCGAATAGAAAGTCGTTTTCCGCTGCAGTTTTTACAGGTCTGGCGCTTTGTTCAGCCTGAAGTTAAAATCACGGTGTATCCGGAAAAAATCAATTATTTCGGTCAGCCCGAACAGCAGCTACAAATTGAAGCCGGGAAAGAAAAGAGACAGCTACAAGAATCGGTTGAAAAAGAAATATCGCATTTTGACAGATTTAACCAGGGTGATTCTCCCCAGCACATTAACTGGAAGATTTTGGCTAAGACGAGTGAGTTGTACAGTAACAAATTTGAAACTCAGGTCGATGAAGAGGCATTGATTGTTTTAAACTGGAAAGAAACCGAGCCGCTGGTAGATTTAGAAAAGCGTAAATCGCAGTTTGCTTTTTGGATCGACCATGTTTACCACCTGAAAAAGCCGTTTGTTATTATCTTCGGTGACCAGCAGGTTTCGGTCGCACCGTTAGATTTGAAAAGTTTAGTTAAAGGCCTGAGGCTACTTATATGAAAAAGTACCTTTTGCCGCTGGTTTTATTCTTTCAGATGGTGTTACTGTACACCGAAGTGCCTGAGTGGGTGATCGTCGTAAACCTGTCATTTTTAGGCTTAAGTTTTTTTACTTGGCTTAAAAATCTGCGATACTTAAAATCTATCACCGGGGTGATGTCGGTCATTATAGTTTTGGTCGCGCTACGCCAGTTTAATTTTATCTTGTCTAATGAATTAATCGCCAGTCTGCTCATCATGCTCACCAGTATCAGGCTAATCGAACATCGGTATGACTCCACTCAACCTCCGTATTTTTTGTACTTGCTGGGGCTATTTTTAGCAGTCGTTAAATTTGTCTTTCAGATTGATTTCATTTTCGGTGTCTATGCCTTCATCGCGACGGTGTTTTATTTGTATCAATTCTTTCCGGTAGCTTTTCAGCTGCATTACCGTAAAGAAAGCTTTCGTGTTTTACGGCGAATAATATTTTATTCTTTGCCGGCTGCCATTATTTTATTTCTGGTGTTTCCACAGTTTAAGTTCGATGGAGGCAGGCAGCGTAATTTCGGTCTATTTTCGACTATTGGTGCAAGTGGGTTTTCGGCTGAGCTGCGCCCGGGTGCCATTTCCGAGCTGGTAAATAATGAAAACATAGCTTTTCGCGCAGAGTTTGAAGACTTTGCAACCACCCAGGATAAGCTGTATTGGCGCGGCCAAGTTTTAGACAGGCAGCAGGGGCTGACTTGGCGCCGCTCGAATCCGTTAAACCGTGCTTCTGAAAAGTTAGATCAAGAGACTGTGGTCTACCAGCCAAAGTATAAGGTTATTCTAGAGCCGCACTTTAAAGAGCAAATTTTTACCTTATACGAAACAACGGCGGTCGAATCGCCTGAGCGTTTATTGTTATCAGAAAAAAATGATACTTATGCCCTGTATTCATCTTTAACCGAAAGATTGGTCTATCAAGGATCAGTTCTATTTAATCAGAAACAAAAATTAGCCGGAGAGCGTTCAGAGTATGTATTTTTGCACCGACGATCAGCAAAAGTTGAAGAATTGCTCAAGTCACTGCTGCCCATAAACGGTGTGGGTGTGTCTGCTGAAGATAAAGTAAATCTATTGGCTAAATATTTTTCTGAGCAGGGTTTTGCTTACCGTTTATCCGGTGAAGAATTGGCTGTGAATTCAATAGAAGATTTTTTGTTCAAAACTAAAGTAGGATTTTGTGAGCACTATGCCTCGGCGGCAGCGCTACTGCTGCGCTACATGAATGTGCCTTCAAGAGTGGTGGTCGGCTACCAGGGGGGCGAGTTTAACAAGGCTGGTAATTTCTGGACCGTGAAGCAATTGGATGCTCATGCTTGGGTTGAGTATCTTAATGCCAAAGATGAGTGGGTTTTATTTGACCCGGTGAAGTTTATCGCGCCGGATAGAATTTCAATTGGAGCTACGACATTTATCAATTCGTCCGGTCGTGGGCAATTGTTAAAAAAGCTGGGGCAGCAGTTTGAATTTGTTGACCAGCTGGCCAATTTTCTCGAGGTTTCCAATTACCGTTGGACTTTATTCTTTGTAGAGTACTCGAGTGCCAATTTAAAACAGCAGATTATCAGTTTTTATGAGGCCAATGAAGATGTACAAATCGTTTCGCGACTAATTTTATTATTAATTTGTATCTATATTTTTTATTACTTTACAAAAAAGTTTATCATCAGAGATCACAGTCTAAGTGAACGTTATTATTCAGAATTGCACCGGTTTTTTTCTAAAAAATTACCACAACAGAAAAATGAGTCATTTGCTGACTGGCAATACCGGCTGATGCAAAAGTATCCGGAATCGATGCCTGTGATCGTCGAAATTTTTAATTTATACTTAAAGAATCGTTACGGTGTCAGTTCAAGTGCTGCGGAATTTAAGCACTTCAAATCTCTGTTGAGCGAAAAAAAATTCACGCCAAAGCACCTTAAATATGGCATTTCAAGGTCCTGGTGATTCAAAAAAATATCTGAATCACCGGTTTAACTTTGAGACACTGTTATATTTAATGTCATTTTAATTGCTATTAAAGCGAATACATTGAACCTGGGCTTTTTTTAAAATTTTGGCGAGAATCGTTAAAGTAAATTACAATATCAAACGATAATTTATATGTGGATAAAGATGTACGTGTTTTTAAAACCAATTCGGTTCGTCTGGAAGCTAGACTATTAGCTTTCATATTTATTTTATTTTTCCACACTCAATTTGTGCTAGCCGCGCCTCAGCTCACAACTTACCAAGCTAAAATTGTTAAACCCAACGGGCAGCCTCTAGAATCTAATGCTGTAAATTTTCGCTTTACGATCATGGATCCTTCAGGAACCTGTATTCTTTATACTGAAAACTATTCGTCTATCAATATGACAGGAACCGGCGGATTAATTACTTTTGCGCTAGGTTCGGGTATTAAGTCGTTTCCATTAACTGCAACGTCTTTTACAGATGTTTTCGATAACACAGCAACAGCGCTTTCTTGTCAGGCAACGGGCAGCGCTCCGCCAAGTTATACGCCACTGCCTTCAGACGTTCGTAAAATTGTCATGCAGTTTCAGGATTCGTCGGGTTGGCAAACCCTACCTGCAATGTCGATTAATTCTGTGCCATATGCAAGCTATGCAAGTAAGGCTGTTGAGGCCAAGCGACTTAATGGTAAATTAGATACCGATTTCGCTCCAAGCACAGGCCTGCAGGATTGTGCACCAGGTTTCGCGTTAACATTTAATAATGCCAGCTTTGGCTGCGTGGCACTTCCGGCTGGCGGAGGCACTTCGAGTACAGTTACGACCGTTTCTGCAACTGCACCACTTGTAGTCACTGGTTCAGTGAGTAATCCAGTTATTTCAATGAGCGTCGCCTCAATGTCGGCGGATGGCTATATCACCTCTGTTGATTATGCTGAATTCAAAGGTAAGTTGTCAGCATCGCCTGCAGCCATTAGCTCTGCACTTGGCTACACGCCTTTAAGTGCATCCGCTACACTTTCGGGTGATGTCAGCGGTGCATTTTCATCGACTGTAGTTAATAACGTCGGTGGTAAAACTTCAACTCAAATAGGCTTAACAGTGGATGCTATTGCTGCAGCAACAGCGTCAAGCACGGCTGATACTTTGGTCAAACGAGATGCCAGCGGAAATGTAAGTTTTAATGCAATCTCTGCAGATACTGCTCGTGCTAATTATTTTGACTTATATAAGCCAAGCTCAAACTTTAATGTGCGCTTACAGGCATCGACAAGTTTAGCTTCTAATTATACGCTAACTTTTCCCGAAAATGCCGGTGCTAGCGGTCAGGTTTTGCAGACTGATGGCAGTGGTAATTTATCATGGGTAAATCAATCGGGTGTATCTGGTTTGTCGGGGACAGCCAACGAAGTTGTTGTTTCTGGTGCGGCATCAAAAACAATAAGTCTTGCTGATGTGGGTACCGCAGGTGTTTATTACAAAGTTACAACAGATAACAAAGGACGTGTAGTTAGTGGGGTCACATCTTTAACCTTAGCAGATTTGCCAGCCAGTGTGCTCAGCAATTTATCGGCGTTTGGTGGCGATGTCTCTGGGCAGTTATCTAATATTAGCGTAAACCGTATTAAAGGCGTGTCAGTCACAATTACTTCTTTAAGTACAAATCAAATTTTACAATTTGATGGTAATGCTTTTGTAAACCGTACAATCCCAACCTGTAGCTCGGGAGAGTACTTAACCTTTAATGGTTCGATTTATAGTTGTGCATCACCAAACGTTTCAAGCAGTGGCACCGTGACAAGTGTTTCAAGTAGCAATTCTTATATTACTGTCAACAATGGCACGACAGCACCGATTCTTACATTAAATGTAGGGACTGCTTCTGGTACGGTAGCTGCGGGCAACGATGCGCGCTTGGTTGGCGCTCTTCAAAGTGCAAACAATTTATCTGATGTTGCATCGGCGGCCGTCGCTAGAATTAATTTAGGATTAGGATCTTTATCAGCATTAAATTCAGTTGATTTAAGTGGACCGGCTGCGACCGGCATCATTGCCGATGCAAGGCTCGCAAATCAGGCGGGTGTGGTCAGCGGTTCGCAATACACGAAAGTAACAGTAGATGGCAAAGGTCGTGTAATTAGTGGATCGGCGCTAAATGCTTCTGATGTAACAGCGGCTCTAGGTTACACGCCCGCAAACAGCGCAAGTGCCGGTGCGTATTTACAGATTGCAAATAACTTATCGGATTTAGCGTCAGCGACAGTGGCTAGAGCTAACTTAGGCTTAGGCTCAGCGGCATTACAAAATGTGGGTACTGCAGCCAACAACGTTGTGCAACTTAACGGTTCAGCGCAAATCCCAGCACTAAACGGTTCACTACTTACTAATTTAAATGCATCTA
>NZ_JBJKJG010000014.1:0-2700 GCF_056175625.1 Bdellovibrio sp. SBM16
TCCCCATAATTGACGCCGGCCCAGCAGCAACTAATATACAGCTTGCGATTCATATAAATAATATACTCCCCTGCCGATTTTATGACGCAAAGATTGAACTGTCTGCGGGTTTTAACTAGATTCTAGGACTTAAAAAAGCATTACAAAGGGCCCTAGAATGACGATGAAAAAAATCTTTACGTTAGTTGCTTTCACTTTATTACTGCCTCTGATTGGCTGTAAAGAACAAGACCACTCAGCCTGGCTCAAACGTCGCCACCAAAGACTATCAACGAATGCAAGCTTGTCATCAAGCCCAAGTCAGCAAAACAAAAACCATCTTGTTAAACGAACTGACAACTTTTCAGGTTATACAAGTCGCGCTTTAGCCCATGGTGATGTTGTAGGGCTTTACGATTTTTCATACCCTATTACAAATTCCAATAGCACTTTTTATATCAACATGAAGTACCTCATTGTAACCTTTGCGTCTGAAAAAACGTTGTTAACCGGATTGATCCATCCTGATAGCCGCCACACAACCGAAGTGTGGAAGTTTGTGAATGATACCTGGTGCCCTGTCTTTAGCGCTAATTTGAATACGACTATATCAGCCAAGCGCCATATCGGCCTTGCCAGCGACAAAAAAACAATACAAGTTCAAATTTTCACCGGTGATGGCACTGGTGTTCCCGGAGAAATCGCTTTTAATGACAGTACTCCCCTTGAGAGCAGCTGCGAAAGCGCTATCTATAAACCGCTCATTAAGTTTGGTAGTGAAAACGTTTTTTATGGCACTTTAAAAGTAGGCAATGACCCTGCAGCTAGTGATGTCACATCTTACTTTAACCAAAGTATAAAAGGTCTAAAAGTAACCTCTTTAATTTCGGCAAATTACGACAACTCTGTCTTGGAAACCCCAGATAAGTTACTTTATTTCTGGACAGACGCTGGCTGCAATGGGCCTTTAGATGCAAACGATTCTACAGGCTGCAAAGATGGTCGAATCATCAGAGGTTCGGTATGGTGGGCTAAATATGACGAAACCGTTGAACCCGGTAAAATCGAAACATATCTAGCGTTAGACCCGCGCAATAATAAAATTAATCAGATCATCGGCAGATTCGGTTTTAAGGGCGATAAGGCCTATGGCATTAGTGGTATCGACCTAGCCGTGCAAAGAATCGGCGATCCGCCGACCACAAAGTATTCTTATTCAATTTCAGACTTAAGCATCATGATGGATGGCCCAAATAATTTTGTTTTGGTTGGCGAAACTTATAACAGATTAGATACGCTCTCAATCCATTCTCCAGACTTAAAGCTTAGCTTAAAAGCACCTCAAGATCCTTATCGTAAAAGCCAATCAATATGGCCCTATGATTATCGTATGACCGGCGTTGTAAACTGGAATCACGATGTTTTAACGACATACTCAACAGCGTTGGTCGAAACAGATCAGATCATTTTACCGATTGCTAAAATTCAGTATTTAGTGATGGGGCCGCAGGGTATGCAATGCTTCAAAAAAGAATCTGATCTCAGAGCAGCTTGCCGAGAGCTTTTAACCGACAGAACTACACCGATCAACAACGACTATGTTGTGCCAGCCAAATATGTTGAAGAACACAGTACACATATAACGGCGACTCGATACGGCGGAAATCTACATCCTCTTGGCTTTTCGGGCGTAGTTAACTATGCCCGTGCCGAACCAGTTACAGCTTTTAGAATATCAACAGGTGATACAGGACAGGTTGTTGGCTTTCGCTCAATACCTTCGTTTTTTAACTTAAACAAATTAACAAGCTTACGCCTGTTTTCGCTGTATCCTAATTTTATAAATCCGGATACTCACCAGTACGACTCTGTGCTTTCAACGTTTCACGAAATTCCTAAAAAATTCAGTTCGCATGATTTTTACTACAAAGAAACAAGTGAAATTCCGGACGGCTACATGTCATTTGACATTAATGACCCACAAATTTTATTGGTTAAAGGTTACAAGCCAAATCAGCCGTCACAAGTTTACATCCTATTTCACTCACGTGACTTAGATAAAAAAGCACGTAATGGCCAGTCACAAACCGCCGGGGGGATTTACCTGTGTGTGGCCAGCTATAAAAAAACTTACAACTCGATTCAAGATATTCGCTGGGCTGATTGCGATAAAGAACGTGTATTAGCGACAGCTGATAATCCTTATCCTGTAGGTTCTAAGATTATCTTAGCTTCTGACATCACAAACAATTCAACATATCTCTCAACGCCGATTTCGGCCAAGCTATCACAAACTGCCAACGGCGAAGTCATTATCAACTACGTGGCGGCAAACCAAGGTGTTTTCATGGTCAATGCCACACAGATGACCGGCAACAATATTAAAAACTGGATTCGTTTACAAACCGGCCGAAATGCCGAATGTCATGAATCTCTAAAAAGTGCGAACAACTCTTCTGGCTTCTGGGGTAAATTAGAAAAATTCTCAGGTTCTCTTTTACTTTCAATTATTCTGGATGCATCAGAAGCCGAAGGCGGCATTTTTATCGAAGCCGGTTGGCTGCTTCTCGAAAATTTTGTGGTAGATTCAGACGACCCTGCTGATGCTCAGCTGGCGCGCCTTATTTCTACGACTTGTGTCGTACGTTAAGCCGTGTTTGAAATATTTTGGGATCTCCACACTAGACCGTATAAGGCAACGAGTCAAAAAAGTAAGCATAG
>NZ_JBJKJG010000015.1:0-115768 GCF_056175625.1 Bdellovibrio sp. SBM16
CTGCTGATGTAACAACGGCGTTAGGTTATACACCGGCTTCATCGACTGCTTTAGGCAACTACTTAGTGAGAGCAAGTAATTTATCTGATTTAGCTTCAAGTGCAACAGCGAGAACTAACTTAGGCTTAGGCACGGCAGCATTATTAAATGCCGGCACTGCAGCTAATAATGTAGTTCAGTTAAACGGCTCAGCGCAAATCCCGGCACTAAACGGTTCGCTACTTACCAATTTAAATGCATCTAACTTAGCAACCGGTACATTAAACGCAGCCAGATTACCTGCATTTAACGGTGATATTACCATCGCTGCGGGTTCTAGCACGGCCACAGTTACACGATTACAGGGCCGAAGTGTTGTGGCGACAATGCCAACATCAGGTCAGGTGTTATCATTTAACGGCACATCTTGGGCACCATACACAATCCCAGCCGGCAATCCTGGTACGGTTACAAGTATTACGGCTGGTACAGGCTTATTGGGTGGCACCATCACAAGTGCCGGCACAATTAGTTTAAGTAACACTGGTGTGTTAGCTAACACCTACACTAAAGTGACAGTTGATCTGCAAGGTCGGGTAACGAGTGGCACGCAATTAAACTCTGCCGATGTAACAACGGCGTTAGGTTATACGCCGGCTTCATCGACTGCTTTAGGCAACTACTTAGTGAGAGCAAGTAATTTATCTGATTTAGCTTCAAGTGCAACAGCGAGAACTAACTTAGGCTTAGGCACGGCAGCATTATTAAATGCCGGCACTGCAGCTAATAATGTAGTTCAGTTAAACGGCTCAGCGCAAATCCCGGCACTAAACGGTTCGCTACTTACCAATTTAAATGCATCTAACTTAGCAACCGGTACATTAAACGCAGCCAGATTACCTGCATTTAACGGTGATATTACCATCGCTGCGGGTTCAAGCACGGCTACGGTTACACGATTACAAGGCCGAAGTGTTGTGACGACAATGCCAACTTCAGGCCAAGTGTTAAGATTTAATGGTACAGCCTGGGCGCCAGCGACCGATACCGCAACGGGTACAGTAACAAACGTATCTTCAGCTAATGCAGATATCGCGGTTGCAACCGGTACAACAACACCAGTGTTAACATTAAATGCGGGTACTGGCGCCAATCAAATTGTTAAGTTAAATGCGTCAGCACAAATACCGGCGTTAAATGGTTCGTTACTTACGGCTTTAAATGGATCTAACATCTCAACTGGAACAGTTTCTGCGGCAAGATTACCGGCTTACATTGGTGATGTAACTAAGGCTGCTGGAAGTAACTCATTAGTTTTAGCAAACTCTGGTGTAACAGCCAGCACGTATACCAAAGTAACAGTCGACGCCAAAGGTCGTGTAACTAGCGGTACGCAACTAAACTCTGCCGATGTAACAACGGCGTTAGGTTATACGCCGGCTTCATCGACCGCTTTAGGCAATTACTTAGCTAGAGCAAGCAACTTATCGGATTTAGCTTCAAGTGCAACAGCCAGAACTAACTTAGGCTTAGGCTCAGCAGCACTATTAAATGCCGGCACTGCAGCTAATAACGTAGTTCAGTTAAACGGCTCAGCGCAAATCCCAGCACTAAACGGTTCACTACTTACTAATTTAAATGCATCTAACTTAGCGACCGGTACGCTTAACGCAGCAAGATTACCTTCGTTTAACGGTGATATTACCATCGCCGCAGGTTCTAGCACCGCCACAGTTACACGATTACAAGGTCGAAGCGTTGCAGCCACACTACCAGTGAGCGGCCAAGTGTTAAGATTTAATGGTACAGCCTGGGCACCAGCGACAGATACCGCAACGGGTACAGTGACAAATGTATCTTCGGCTAATGCAGATATCGCGGTTGCAACCGGTACAACAACACCAGTGTTAACATTAAATGCGGGTACTGGCGCCAATCAAATTGTTAAGTTAAATGCGTCAGCACAAATACCGGCGTTAAATGGTTTATTACTGACTAATTTAAACGCCACCAATATTGCAAGCGGCACATTAAGCGCGGCAAGATTGCCAGCCTATTCGGGTGATGTGACTAAGGCTGCTGGTTCTGCTTCTTTTGTTGTCGATGGTATTCAAGGTCGAGCTGTGGCAGCGACGGCTCCGACAGCAGGTCAGGTTTTAGCGTACAATGGATCATCATGGGCTCCGACCACTAATGTATCCTCGCAATGGACAACTTCAGGCACGACAATCAATTACACAACGGGTAATGTGGGGGTAGGTACAACAGCTCCTGGAACAAATACCCGCTTAAGAGTATCTGGACAATTAGCGCCAACATCTTTTTCGACAACAGGTAATGCGATTAACTGGAGTGGTGGTAATACGGCCACAACAAGTTATGACTGTGCGCTAGGCAGTATAAGTTTTTCGAATATGAACGATGGTGGCGCTTATACATTAGCGGTGACCAGCACCACAACGGCACAATGTAATTTCAGCACCGCGATTACCGGTGATGGCGCAGCGACTGTAGCTTACCGCTTTTTACCAGCCAATGCTGCTCGTACTGCAAGTTCGCACTCAATCTATTCATTCCAAAGAATCGGCAATGTTGTTTATGTGTCTTGGTTAACCGGTTTTTAGTAGCTGAATTCAGGATTTATGTCATAATTTAGTCATGCGAAACGAAAAAATAATTATTTTTATTTTACTGATTATCGGATTGATTCGCATTTTGCCTGTACATTTAAGTCAAGACATCCAAATGGTTAAAAGAATACCTATTGCGCCGGATGGCCGGGTTTTTTTAAGCGAGAACAGGTTCAGTTCGATGCGCCTGGAAGTTATAGAGCAAGATAATAAAGTTAGAAATATCGATATTAAAGCTGGTCTTGATATTAACTCAAAAAAACTAGGCATGCTGGCTCGCCATCATTTGGTTTATGTTTTGTCGACATTGCCAGCCCCCATGTACCAGGGGCAAATACTACAGATAATGCAAAAGCAGTTTTGCCATACAGTTGAAGGTCCGGCGCCGAAAAAAATTAATTTTTATCGCCAGCTCTACAATGTGCCCAATAGCCATTTTGTGTTCTCGGTGGATTGCCATGCAAGCTAATGTATCTGAACAGCGCTTATTCATAGTTTGTCGTCTTATGCTGGGCGCTTTGTTTTTTTTCTATTATTTTGATTTGTTCTTTGACTATGAGTTTATTTACATGCTTCGTTTTGTCGAGACTAAAACTTTCTTTCTTCGAGCAATCAGTGTTTTAGGTATCATCGGTGCAATATTTTTTTCGTTCGGTCTGTATCGAAAGCTGGCTGGATTTTTATTGATTGTTATAAATCTGGCTCTTGTAAGCTTTGCCCCGTTTGTAATCAACGTAAGCTTCGGTTATCTCAATTATTTATTACTGATTTTGTTTTTTGTGCCAGCAACAGAATCCTGGTCAGCCAAAAAGCATTGGCAGTTTTCTAAAAATTTTATGCTCCTGCTTTGGTTTGTCTCCGGGCTGGCCTATTTAGAAAGCGGAATCACGAAACTAAATAGTCCGATGTGGATTAATGGCCAAGCGGTATCGCTGTTGTTCGTAAACAGCGTTGCCGCAAAAAGTAATTTTATTACCTCTTTTATTTTAAAACATGGGGCCTTGGCTATGTTTTTAACCTGGGCTGTAATTGCCGTTGAGCTTTTGCTTGTGTTTCTGTCTATTTCGATAAAAACTAGAAGGGTAGCGGGGTATCTGGCGTTACTCATGCATTTACTGATCTTGCTTACAATGCAGATTAGCCACATTGCAATAGGCATGCTGATATTTCATTTGTTTCTGTTTTGTCGATTTGATTTAATTTGGCCTGCTAGACATAAGGTAAGTGTATGACTCAGAAAGAACTATTCAAAAAAATTAGAAGTTCTGTGCAAGTTAGTCAGTTTGCCAAAACACCCTTTCAGTTGCTTTGGCTCCCTTGCTTTTTAGGTCTTATTTTATTTGCGAAATGGCTATTGCAGTTTGACTTGATTGTTCTAAAAATAGTGGCCTCAGTCGTGATTGGTTATGTCTTTGCCGCTATGGCGTTTTTGTTTCATGATTTACGGCATGGCGGAATTATTGCTTCATCCGCAGCCACAAATGTCATTTCACAACTTTTAATTTGGCCCTGTTTAACATCGTCGCATTTTTGGGATTTTTGGCATAATCAGCTTCATCACAAATATCATCTGATCGAGAACAGATTGTTAAAAGAATATCCTACCGATAGCTTTTTAAAGAAAACTATTTTTAGCCGCTTAATTAAAAAAATCTCACCGCCAGAAAGCGGACTTGCGGGCTTTTCTTATTTATTTTTTTGGTACGTGCCGTATGTTGTGCTGATTGAGTTGCTACTGTGTTTTCAAACAAAACGTTTTCGCGACCTTAACAGATCAGTGGTGATTGCCGAGGTTTTAGGAGCTGCCGTTATGTGGTGGCTGTGGCTGAGCTGGTTTAACTTTCAGAATTTGTTATATGTTGTTTTAATCCCGCTTTGCGTATTGTCGTATCTATTATCAAGTTATGTTGTTACCAATCACCATCCTGAATTGGTTAAGCTAGCAACGGATAAAACTATCAATACGTGTTCTGTGACCGTTCCCAAGGTTATTGATTTTCTTCACTTTAATTTTTCTTACCACACTGAACATCATTTGTTTCCCGAGGTTAGCTCTTGGCATTTGCCAAAAGTTAAAGATCAAATTCAGCAGCACTTTCCCTCGCACTATATCGCTGTCGATAAAAATGAAGCTCTCGGGCGCATCTATTTTAAAAGCTAATTAGAGTTTAATCTTGGTGGTGCCAATGAGCTCTTTGCCGCAATGAAGATTAATTACGATAATGGATTGGATCGGACCCCGCTTTAAATCAACCCACAGTTGGTTGACTTCGCTTGGTTTAGGTACCCGCGCCATGCTGGAGTCCAAAGCTTTGGGTTTGGGGCTTTTGAACTTAGCTTTACTTAACTCTCGCCCCAAGGTCATAAAGGCAAAAAACACCGGCCAATCGGTATTTTTTAAGTCTTTTAACCAAATAAAGCGGTCCTGTTCGGCTTTGTAATGAACGTCAACCTGGCATTCGGGTTCTGGAATTTGACTCACTTGCGGTAGAGCTTCAGACCTGCTGTACAGGCCATAATGGTAAGGATTACCTTTAGTTTGAAAGCTGAATTCAGCGATCAGGTCGAAGTCTTTTTTGTAATTGCGGCTGCTATCAAGTTGAACGACTTCGACAAACTGGGTGATGGGCTTAAATATTTGAAATTTAAGGTTTACGATATCATCTTTGTTTACATCGACACCTAAGGCGCTAAACGCCTTATAAGCGGTTTGTGATATATCAACATAGTCTCGGTGGCCTTGGAGCGAGTATTCGACGGCGATCTTTTGCTGTATCATATTGAGATTGTCGCCACTTTTTTAACGAAAGTCTCCTATAAACTAACGCTAATTGTTAAATTATATTCTTGAAATATAGGTCTGATGTTAGAATGATTTATATATGCACGTATTTACACTGGTCATGCTTTTACTGCTCAGTCTGCCGACTTTTGCTTCGCTGAATAGAATCGGCTTTATTCGTGTTAAAAGCCAGGGCCTAGACTGTACTATCAGCACGGCTATTTCTGGTTGGCGCACAAACGCCAGTGAAACCATTAACTTTTCATGTACTAACAACTATCTTTTAAAAACTCCTGAGTGCCAGGTTAATGGCGGCGCCTGGGGGGCTTGTACCACGAACACTTCGCACACCATCAGTGGTATAGCTGACGGGGCCACCACCACCTTTTCGGTGCGTGTTAGTGATTTGTACGGGGAGTATAGTGTTGTGGATGTAAATGCCTCGAGGTCATGGCAAAAAGACGGCAGTGCGCCATCAGTGGCTTTGGGAACAATCTCAGGTACCAATACCGGCGCTCCTTCAATTGCCTTTACCGTCACCGAACCACATAGCACCGCCACAACCGAGTGTTCTTATGACACCGGTACAGCCAATTACGTCAGTTGCACCAGCCCACGGGCCGGATCAACCCCTACAGCGGGAGAGACCTATTTCTTTCGTGTACGTGCAACAAATTCTTCTGGCTTAGTTAGCACAGTGGCAACATCAACCTGGACCAATGGCAACTGGTCAGCTTTTGGCACTTGTTCAGTTAGCTGTGGTGGTGGCACGCAAACCAGAACTTGTACCAACCCAGCACCTTCAGCGTCTCCAGCGGGTATGCCATGTGCAGGGTCATCAAGCCAGGCGTGTAACACGCAGCTTTGTTGTACTGCAGCGAATGCTACGACGAACATGTGCGCAGGGCGTGCATTTTATTTTGATTATTTTGGTCAATACATTTGTAGCGGAAGTTTTACTTCTGATAACGATAATTTGTATAATCTATACACTACTTCTGCAAGAACAACTGAGCTTCCTAATGGCACTACGAATTCGTGTGCGAGTGGATCTTCGTCGCCAGGGCCTGATTATGTGTATGATACATCCAGTAAGTTCGCCTCCACCTATGGTTCGTGTGTATGTAACTGATGCAGAACTTTGAATAGAATCATGAGTTTAGATAATTCTTTCGAACTTAAATTCATACTGGGTCTGTTGTGTTTAGGCTTATTAACTACAAAATTTACACCACAAGCTTTGCATCGCTATATACTAATCATTGCCAGCTTTTTACTGACTATATTGATTGTTGGTGGCCCAGAGGTATTTAAATTTTACCACAAGATTAGAGAAGCCATAACAATAGTAATTGTGGTCGCAACATCTTTGTATTTTATATATCGACGAACATTTTTTTGGACTGAAGTTCAAAAAAAAGTTTCTGCAATAGGTTTTTTTTTAATATTTTTTATTTTTTTTGAAATGCAAATCGTCAAAAGTTTGAGTATCTGGAAAGCGGTTGCGATTTCAAGCTGGTCGTATTTATTGATAGTCTCAAACCCCACAGTAAATAAGGCGGCTTTTTTGGATTTTTTTTCTAAGCTTTGGCCGGCGTGGAATGTACAGCTTTTTGGTAATCTTCCAACCGAGTCTAAAGGGGATTGGTCGCAAAATCGAGTGACTGGATCACGGTACTACGTTGTCGCTGAAAGTCTTTTCTATAGTCTGGTCTTATTGTTTTTAGATAAAGGCTTGTGGTTAGTTATGGGGTATTTCTACCCTGAATCGACACAGATGCGAAAACTCTCGTTAAAGTTAGTGTTTGATCCCGGTATTCAAACGCAATTAAAGGTTATTCTGACCTACGTAAATATATTTTCAGTTTTATTCTCGTTTGGATCATTAACATATTTAGCTCACGCTGCGGCCACAGCCTGGGGGTTTAAGTTTAAGTCGCATTTAGATCTGGGGCAGGGTTTTTCGTTTATGCATAAGTGGAATTACTTTTTTTTCTATCTAAATCAGATTATTGAAATCGTTTTTATGCCGTTGTTTAAAAGCGTCAACATATTCAAAAGCAGACGGGCGAATATTTTTTTAAGAATGTGTTTGTCGGTTTATGCGTTTGGTTTTTTATATTTATTGTTTTTAATAAACCCGTACCGCGATCATAGTTTACCGCTCACACACATGTTAATTCAAAGGTTCTTCTACCTAACCCTGATATGTTTATTTTTGTTTGTGCGCTTTCGTTTTAACTTAAATAAAGTGGCGCTCAGATACCCCATTCTAATGACAATTGTTTATATTCTGGTTTTGGCCCCAGTGTTCACTTTTGGGATTATTTCGGTCAGCGGCGACTGGTTTGCGGTCAAATGATCGCTTGTTGTCTGGGTAAGGCTATATTAAAATAAGGTATGCCTAATCTTGTTTTGCTCAGACATAAGATCTTGCTGGCTTTGGGGCTGATTTCATTTGTGCTTTTTGCAGATTTTAATTTGACCTATGTTTGCCTGGGCTTGGGTGTTTATGCTGTGTTGATTAACACCCAAAGTATAATTTTTCATCGGTATTTTTCACACAAAAGTTTTACCGTTAAACCATGGGTTGAAAACTTATTTATCTTGTTGTCAGTGCCTATCGCCCAGGGCAGTGTTTTTAGCTGGGCTTTGGCGCACCGGGCCCATCATCAGTTTTCTGATACTGACAAAGACCCGCATTCGCCGAAACATGCTAGTCTTTTAAAAATGCTGATCGGTCCTATCAATGATAAGAGTTTAGATCTGAGAGGCGTTAAAGATTTGTACACGAATAGTTTATTGCTTTTTATGCATCGAAATTACTATTTAGCTTTGTTCATCTATTTCGGAGCTATTGTTGTTATGTTTGATGTGCAGTTTTTTTTATATGTATGCATTTTGCCGATGATTTTAATTAATATGGCAACATTGGCGATTAATATATTGTGTCATTGGTTTGGTAGTCAGCCCTACGCTACAGGCGATCATTCGCGAAACAATGTTTTAGTCGTATTGTTAACGGTGGGAGCTGAGGGGTGGCATAATAATCACCATCAAAATCCCAAGGCCTACAGCCAATCACGATCTGGTCAATTTGATTTTGCCGGGCAACTTGTAGAATGGCTTTTTGTGCGTTCAAAGGAGCGTTTATGAAAACGCTGCATTTGAAATATAAATTACGTTTATTGTTGTTTTTGCCGTATGTATTTATTTTTATTTTTTTTCAATT
The DNA here is from genome assembly GCF_056175625.1 of Bdellovibrio sp. SBM16. Classification (NCBI taxonomy): domain Bacteria; kingdom Pseudomonadati; phylum Bdellovibrionota; class Bdellovibrionia; order Bdellovibrionales; family Pseudobdellovibrionaceae; genus Bdellovibrio; species Bdellovibrio sp. SBM16. The sequence goes on from NZ_JBJKJG010000015.1 coordinate 8,624, forward strand.
CGAACCTGTAAAATTGTTCATAAGCCTGGTTTTGTATTGGTTGTTGATGGCTATACAATGCATTGGCTTGCACCGCTATTTTTCGCATAAAAGCTTTACGACTTCGAGGTTTTTTGAAGTCGTATTTATTTTGGCAAGTATCCCCATTGGACAAGGGAGCCCGATGAACTGGGCTGCTAATCATCGCACTCACCATCGGCATTCAGATGTTCCGGGTGATCCGCATTCGCCGCAGCTAAAACCATGGTGGAGCGTGATTTTTGGTTTTGGTGAGGTGGTTAAAATTAGCCCTTTTGTGATTAGAGAATTTCTTGCCGACCGGCTGCAGGGGTTTGTTCACAGTTATTATTTTATTTTGTTTTTGGGCTATAGTTCGCTGTTTTTACTTTTAACAGGCCCGCAAGGATTGATTTATTTTGTGTTGATACCGATGTTACTTTTGAATCACGTGACCGGGTATATAAACTATGCTTGTCATAAGTTTGGTTACCGCAGTCATGAAACCTCAGACCGCTCTTACAATAACCCGATCATATTTTTTCTGACATTGGGCGGTGAGGGCTGGCATAACAATCATCATGCTGATCCTAAAAATCCCCGTCATGGCTTTAAGTGGTACGAATTTGATCCCTATGCCTTTATCATTGAAAAGTGGCTAGCGATTACCCGTTGAATTTTAAACAGATAGGCGTAGTATTAATCTCTAAGAGGTGACTATGCTAAAGCTTTTATTACCTGCAATTCTTTTGTTTTCATTTAATTCTATGGCCGTCGAGATTGTAACTCAGGCTAAGCCTTATCGTGCCAGTGCAACTGAAAGAGTTCCTTTTTTTAAAGGTAAAAAGTTTTCGATCGGTTTTATCCGGGTCTATGCTGACTCACGCCCGATGATTGGGTTAACGCCTGTAGAAAATCATGTCGACCTTGAATTTGAACCTGAGTTTTACAGTTGTTTGCGCCAGCAGGTTGAAGTCATGAAAAAAGCTGTGACTGAAAATGCGACTGTTAAAAAGAACATGTTGCCAGTGGCGATATTGGCTGTACGCCAAATCGAGCTTCCTTTTATTGAATCGCTATGTAAACCCTCGGTCATTACGGGGGGCGATAATATCTTAATGCTCAATTTATGCTACGCCGATAAATCATCTCTGAGTTCTGCTGGATTTTGTAAAACCGTAGAATCAACTGATTTTATAAGTTACGTTAGTCAGCTACAAAGCAATACGGATAAGCGTATACAAGAGTTTAACAGTTTGAAAAACGTATCTAAAGAACTTTACGACATTCTCAATAACTAGTTTAAATATTGTAAGTTTAACCGATTAAGACAGTGCAAGGTTTGAGTGGCAATTTCTTGATTGTCTTCGTGGCTAGGCCAAACAGCTTCCGTTTTGATTGTGACCTTACAAAAATGGAGCCCAGAGTTTGCGAACAGCTCAGTTAAGGGATAATAGCTCGTCTCAGGGGTTTTATCTGAAATTATAAAAACCGGTATGATATCAGCATTGTGTTTTTCAGCGACACCCCGCTTAATAGTAGCAACAAGTCTGACTAGGTTATCCCAGTCGGTAAAAAGTGAGTTTTCACTCGAGATGAAATCCTCAATTTTTAAATAAATAATAAAAAGATCAGGCTTAGCTTCAAAGGTTGAAGACAAGAGAAGCGTTACAGTTTGTTTAAAATTATTGCCCGGCACCGTATGGTCAATGAATAGTTTTTCAGGAAAAATTTTGTTTTGTGTCGAAAACAAGTTTAAAAGAGGCGCAACTCTTTGATTGTGGGGAAGTGTGATCGCCGAAATGTAGGTTGAGCCTATTATCAGAATCGGGCGCTCTGTTTGCTTTTGCTCGGTAAAAGAGAGGTCTGGTTTTAAAAAGCCCATCGGCGTTGTTTCGTGGGCGATGCCATTAAAGCTAAAAGTTGTCTCTTGTTTGTAAATATTAAAGTCCCCCAGTGGGCTGGGTTGAGTGATATCAGCCAGTTGGTGAGATATATAGTTATGCTGCAGTGAAGGCCACTGTTTAAGGGCAACAAAGACCGTAAAAGCCAAGAATAAAGCACTCAATAAAATAACTTTAATTTTTTTCATATACCCTGGCTTTCACTATAAGGGTAAAAACTAAAGGAATAAATCTAAAAATATTTTCGCGAACAAAAAACTGAAACAGTTCAAAATTTTGCATTTTGGGAGCAATACCTCCGATTAAACCTGTTTCGACAAATAGTGCAAAGCAAAATGTAAGCAGGATTTGCTGCCGAAAGTCACTTCGTCGACTTAAGTACATGACCAGCCCTGTGCTGATTACGGCAATGCCTAAGGGGGTTAAGGCGGCCCAGCTTATTAAAGAGTTTGTCTGTTTTAACAACTGGGTGGCAAAGATAGCGGTGTAGGTGAGTGCGCCGGCGGCGAAAGTTAATGCCACATCGCGGTTGTTGAAGTGCACATACCATGCGAGTGCAAGTACCAACAGGGCCTTAATGTTTGATATATTGAAAATGATAAAGGCGCTTAAATACAGGCTTTGCAAGCGTGGCCAATTGTTAATCCAATCACTAGCCAGCGGAGGGGCCGTTATAACCCATAAATTAAAGCTGCCGACGATCAGGCCGGTCAGGCTGGCCGCGATTATAAGCTTTAGGGTGCCTCTTTGTAGCCAAAAGCGCTGGCTGGCTAAGATGGCACTAGCCAAAAACAAACAGACACCAATAGTGCTCAGAATGACATGCAATAAAAGGGTGAGTTTGTAGGGTAAAAAACTTATCAACTGCGCCATGATTTAATTGTAGCACTGCCTGGTAAAACTAAGTAACATAAATTTATTACTTATGAAGTTAGATTTGAAAAAATCACTTTCTCGCAAAGCTTTGTTGCTGGCAAATCTAGGGCTATTTTTTTTGTTAATAGCGCCTCTGGTTTTGGTATTCATTTTTAATTACCAGCCATCAGTCGACCAGCGAGTATACGGACAATCGCAGTATTGGCCGATCAATTCATACACTTTAACCGCAGCGTTGCAAAATTCGCTATTGGGGCTGCGCGAGTATTATCGGCTTATTCCCGATAAGGTGAATGCCGGGCCTCTGGTTAATTTTAATCTGGTGATTGATCGAAATAATCTCAATCAACTTAATCAAAATTTGCCGTTTTCGGGCCGCAAGTCACAGATAGCACAGCTCCACGTTGCGGGAAAAATATTTCCCGTAAAAGTTCGTTACCGTGGTGATAGTCAGTGGCACTGGCTGTATCGTCATAAATCTTGGCGCATAGAGTTTGAAAATGGTGATTATGCCGGATTAAAAACGATAGATTTGGTTGTTCCTAAGACGCAATCTTTGATCGAAGAGCATTTGTTGCGTAAATGGGCGCGTGCGGTGGGGTTAAGTGCACCTTATTCGGAACTGGTAACCTTATCGGTTAATAGCCAATGGTCGGGAATTTCATTTTTGCAGGTGCCGATTGGCGAAGATTTTTTTCAACCTGAGTCTTTGCCAAAGCAGGTGTGGGCATTTGATTTAAACTCAGTTTGTTTGCCGGGGCATGCATGGAAAGACTCGGCCTGCTGGCAATTAATCTACGCCTCTGCAGAAAATCCACAAACATCGGTAGAACGTGCCGACCTACAGAAATTTCTCGATCAAATTGCCAAACAACAATATGCGAATCTGGATTTAGAAAGTTTGGCGCTGTTTTTTGCTTTTATGTCAGTGCTGAATGTAGATCATGTCGTAAATTTGGGATTAAATATTCGGTTGGCTCAAAATGCAAACGGGGCTTGGACATTGATACCTTACGATCTCCTGCGCTATGGCACCGTAGCTATTGTCGATAAAAAAATGAGCAACGTGCTTTTTTCTCACTTATCAAAGCAGGAAATTTTTCGCAAAAAGTATACTCAGGCCAAGCAAAATATTTTATTAAAATTATCAGACCAAAATATAGGTGAAGACATTAAGCAAAGTTATGAAAAAATTAATTACTACATCGATTTTGCCATCTTTAATAAAATTCCGGCTAAGTATGCCTATCTGGGGATAGACTGGCACCGCACAGTTTTTTATATAGATACAAAAAGTTATCAAAGATCAGTGAAAGCCTTTGAACAATTAACATTTGAATCTATCAAACGCGCCAGGATAGCTTTATGACGTGGATGGCATCAAAAAAGCTTTTTTATATTTTATTGTTCTTAAATTTCCTGGGTTATTCACTGATAGCCGTATTTTATCAAAAAAATAAGTGGATTCTGCATGCCCAAACAGCGGTTGTCGCAGATTTTCCTGGCTTGAGCTCCGAGCAGATCAGTGCCTACATACACTACGTGGAAAAGCTGAGACAGGCGTCTCCCAATCCTCTGTGGAATGAGCTGTTAGCTAAACTATACAAAAAACATGACCTGCAAAAATATCAAAGCTTTTGCGAGAAGCATAATTCGGTCACGAATTGTGAAACCGGAGTAAAATTATGATCATGGCAGATGTTTTTCAGCCGCTTTCTCCGCGATATGAGTTTAAATACGATTTATCACAACAGCAGATCGATAAATTATTAAATTTATACAAACCCTTCATTAGCTTTGAGGAGACCTACAGAGTAAATAGTTTATATCTGGATTCTCCAGATCGAGTTTCTGTTGCCGAAAAATTAAATGGCGAGCAGGCGAAGGTGAAATTTAGATTTAGGCACTATAATGACAACCTGGAACAAGCGTACTTTGAAATTAAAAAAAAGGATAATGAGCGTGTTCAGAAATCCAGAATCTCTGTCAGCCCGCATGGCCAAATGCCCGAGGCGGTACGAGCTTTGATTACCCTGCGCGGGCTTCGCCCTGTTTGTTGGGTTAGGTACCAACGGGATGTTTATAAGCTGCGAATTACTGCAGGTCACTTCGTAAGGCTGACAGTCGACTCAGATATAAATTGCCAAAGGGTCAAGGTTGACGATTGGTTTAATGTTAACCAACAGGTTAATTATCAGCTTTTAACTCATAAGGGTTTCATACTAGAATTAAAGCCGACCGAATTAAATAGTGGCTTGTTAAAAGAATTTATGCAGCTTTACCAAGGCAGTAAAGTTTCAATATCAAAATATGCAATGGCTTATCAAAAGCTAAGCGAGGTTTAAATGTTCGAACAGCTGTTATCCGAGATTTTATCTGGATCAACCCAAGATGTACCGGTTGCCGTTTTAATTTTACGAATTGCGAGTGCAGGTCTTATTGCCTTATTGGCCCATTACGTATTTAGTTTTTTTGGCCACTTTAAAAATACCAACTCAAAACTATTAAAAGTCTGCTTGGTTGTAGCCGTCATAGTTGCCTTTTTAATATCGGTGGTTGGTGATAACCTAGCTCGATCTTTTGGTTTGCTCGGCGCCCTTTCGATCATACGTTTCAGAACGCCAGTCAAAGATATAGCTGAACTGACCCAAATTTTAATCGCTATAGGTATTGGCATTGGGGCCGGAGCGGGTTTTATCCTAGTTACGGTTTTAACTTTAGTCATTATATTGAGTTTTCTTTTTATTTTTGAGGCTGCGCAAAAGAGTGTTTCTGAAAATGAGTATATCTTGCGTTTGACATACAAAAAAGACGAAGAGCCGCTTGAAAAATTAAAAAAGGATCTTTTTCACCAGGCAGTGACTTTCGAGTTTTTAAATATGACAACGTCTGGTGCTATGGTCGAATCAAATTTAAAATTGAAACTAAAAACTAATGCAGAAGAAGAAATTATCAGAACCGTAAAGAAAGCCCATGATTTTACTCAAGTTGATTTAATGTCGTTAAATAAGGATATTGAAATATAATTTGTATGATAAAAAAATGCGCAGGCCTGCTTATCATTTGTTTGTCGGTTTTGATTGCTGTTTTTGTAGATTACAAAACGGCTTCATTTTTGACAGATAAGGTTTTAATGAATGGTAACCCTGTGGGTACGGCACCGCGCACTGAGGTTGAATACAAGTTAGCTCTGAGGTCCCCAGAAAATCTACCAATAAACAGTTTTGTTCAATTACTCAATGAAGCTTTAACTAATTTGCTTCAATCTGGAGTGTTGCAGGCTGACAAATATTTAGACGTAAAATATGAGCTGGTTAATGCTGAATCAGCCACATTGTTTCGTGATGTCTATTACGACAATGCAGATTGGTACTTACTAAATCAGAACATAGCTTATCGAACACGTCACCGGTGGTCAGATTTAAAGCTATACAAACGATTTGTGCAGTTTCCAAAAGATGAGCTCGGTTGGCCTACGCGTGCAGAGATTCAGTCAAAGATTGAGCGCATTTCAAGTGAGGCTGGTTTGTCACAAGTTCAAGAAGCTCGTCTGGAGTTTCGTTTAGACAGTCACCCTTTTAATTCGATCAGCCTGCCGCCGAAATCGCCATGGATTGTGCATGATATGAAACATATAATACAAAAAGGGTTTATGGATTCTTATGCAACAACTCCAGCTTATAATATTGCTAATGAGTTAAAAAAATCGAACATTGCTTTTTTGGCACTAAAACCTAGACTGACTGTTCTAGCCGAGCGCTGGAGGTTTCATTTGAAACTTAATGTCCCCTGGGGAACAGGACCAAATCCGCACCATGCCTTTATTGTCACTTTAGATCACTTTTTAGCTTTACCGTTGAACGGGTCTTTTTTTGATGTCGATGTACCTTTTGACGATTCAAAAATTAGCGACCGCAAACTTGAATTAGAGATTGAACTTGAACGAAATGTAATGTCTGGAACAGAACCCTTAGCACTACAAAACAATCCTAAAGCCATTAAGGTTCTTGAGTTACTGCGCCAGGATCAAAAAATAATTAAAAACCAACTATTAAGCTACCTTTCAGAACGCGGTGTAGGTGTTATGCCGCAGGATAAATCAAAGTACCGTCAGTCTTACGAGATGATTCACGGAGAGAAAAGTGAGCCGTAATTATTTAAAGCAGATAATGCGTGTTTTGCTTGTGTTGGTATTAGTATTCTTAATTTTGCGCGGCCATAATGTTGAAATTTTAGAAAAGCCAAGTTGGTCTACGGCCAAAGACTTTGCATTTATGGATATTACGGAGAAGAGTGGTCTTGCGTTTCAGCACGAAATGTTTCGCTTGCCGCCTGCCTTGGCTAAAATTGAGCCATTCGTAAACGGGCAGAGTTCATCTGTATCTGTTGTTGATATTAACAACGATGATTATCCAGATATTTATTTAGCAAATTCAATACTGGGGCGAGCGAATAAACTTTTTATAAACCAAAAAAATGGAACGTTTTCCGAGCAAGCTGAGCAATATGGTTTAGCACAATTGAACATGCGTTCATTTGGCTTTCGCTCGCTTTTTTTTGACTGTAATGGTGATAAATTGCAAGATTTGCTGTTGCTTACCAACAGCTGCCCGCGGCTTTACACCCGAAAGAATAGTAAAACAAAATTTGAACCGGTATCATTAACAAATTTGTCAGACGAGGCGTGTTCGCCGTCTATTTCTGCTGTAGTTTTTGATTATGATCTAGATGGCCATTTGGATATTGTGTTTTCTCAGTTGTGGGGGAGAAATACATACTCTGAGGGGCTGCTTCCGAATAGTTTTGTCGATGCCAATAATGGCGGCAAAACTTTTGTTTTAAAGAATAATGGTTTATGCAATTTTAAAGAAGTCAGTATTATGGCCCGGCAAAATGAAAAACTTTATACCAATGCAATCGGTGTAGGAGATTTTAGAGGAACAGGCCGTAAAGATATCTGGTTTGCCACAGATTTTCATCACGACGAAATATATACAAATGAGAATGGCCGCTATGTAAAGCCGGACAAAAAAATTGAGCTAGTAATGGCGAAATCTGGCATGTCAGTTGAACCCACGTATTTAAGCGATACTGAACGACCCTATGTTTTTGTATCGCATGTGTATAAAAAAGGTTATTATCCTCATGGCAATACATTTTATCATTTCGATGGAGTAACCTTTAAAAATCAGGCTCTTAATTATAAATTAGACCAGTGTGGTTGGGCCTGGGGGGCGAAATTTTTTGATATAAATAATGATGGCTATCAGGATCTTTATGTTGCTAATGGCTTTTTTTCGGGAGCTTCTAAAGAAGAAGCTAAAGATTTTTCGTTTCCGTATGCTGTGATTAGCAGCGCCTCGTCCTACTTTTTGAAAAATTCGGCTTTTTGGCCTGATATGTCTGGAAAGCGGCTTTCAGGCCATGAACAAGATTGTTTATTTTTGAATAGTAATAATCATAACTTCAGCAAAGTACAAAACGACCAGCACGTAGAAGTTGATCGGTTAAAATTAAACGGCCGCGGTGTTGCCAGCTTAGATATCAGAAATGACGGAAGCTTATCGGTGATTGTCACTAATCAGCTCGATCAGGTTTATCTTTATGAGACAACACAAAAAAATGCGAACTCATGGATTGGGTTTAAATTAAATGGTACTCAAAGTAATAAAGATGGCTACGGGGCAAAAGTGCTAATCACTTCACGCGACGGAGAAGCCGGTGTGCACCAGCAAGTGCGTGAATATAATCCGTTTAACGGATATGCATCTCAAAGTGAGTCAAAAATTCACTTCGGATTAGGACGCTACAATACTGAAATTAATGCTAAAATAGTATGGCCAAGTGGAATTATACAGCATTTAAATAACCTTAAGCCGGGTAAGTATCATTTGATCACCGAGGGGCAGAGCTATGAATAAAATATCATTTCCCCCAATTAAATCACCTCTAATGTTGATCTTTGTTTCGCACAGTTTAGTGAGCCTCTATGCACTTTTGTACCCTGGTTTTGCGCGTTCTTTTTCAACTTTTTTAATTATTGTACTAACCTGTGGAAGTTTAGATTTTTTACTCAATTACATCAAACAGCGAAAGTATTTATTTCCGGTATCAGGAATAGTTAGCGGTTATGGATTGTTTTTTTTATTTGATACAAACTATTCTTACCTCTATTTCTTAATTTCAGTTCTGACAATACTGGCTAAGCACTACATCACAATCGATGACCGGCATATTTTTAATCCAACTAATTTTACGCTGCTTATTGTTGCTTATGGTTTTTCCGATATCGCGACATTTAACTCTTTCCGTTGGGGAGGGCATTTAGGTATAAGCATTTATTTTTTCACTGTAGGCCTGATCCTTACTTACTTTGCCAATCGTCTATGGATGTCTTTGACATTTATTGTTAGTTTTGTCGGTTTTGCATTTATTAAAAGCTTAATATTTGGCGATAAATTTTTATTGCTTTTATTGCCCATTCTGGGGCCGGCGCTGCACTTGTACATATTTTTTATGCTTCCTGATCCGCAAACAACGCCAAGTAAAAAACACGAACAAATTCTATTTGCATTTTTTGTGGCGTTTTTTGATACCATATTTCGGTTTCAGCAAAATCGATTTGCCCATTTACTGAGTTTAGTGATTGTGACTTTAGTTTATGCCCTCTACGCAAGGCGGGAGTCTCTGATACCAATAATGCAGCAGAAATTGACCTATGATAAACATTAGAATTATCGGCTTTGTTTTGCTTGCGTTTGTATATGTGTTGCCGTTAATCAACAGCTTTAGACTCTTCAGAATCAGTGAAAATCTTTTTGTACGTGGCAGTCAGTATTTAACAAATTTAACAAACATAAATTACGAATTATTATTAAATGGCCCGCTGTATTTATTTTTAAATGTAATTGTAGCGTATTTCGCTGTCTTTAAAATTTACAAACGCCAATGTAAGTTGTCATACGCCATGCTTTGGATATTAACTTTATGGGTTGCAGTTCAAGACGCGCTTGGCGTCATCTATCATCTGCAACAAGTTCCACAGCTGAAAACAAATTTATTTATCTACTTTCCTATTATCGTAACGGTGGGATCTTTTTTGGGTTTAATTTTAATTTATCCGTACGTGCGGTCTTCAATCGCACAATTGGGCCAGACCGGCGAAAAAATAGTTCCAAAATCACTGGTGATTTTATTGGTTGTTATAAATATAGTCCTTCTTCTTTTAACTCTTAAGATCGCAGGGCCGGTGTTAATCAAATTCTACGCTAATTATTTTACTGCAGTGAATGCAGTCAATAACCCGACCAGCCAATTTTTAGTTTTGGCCAAGGTCTTTGAACATTATAGTGCTGTTAATATAATCGGCCAGGCATTAATGACGTTTCCGTTGCTTTACTTTGTCTGGCGTGAAAAAAACAAAGTGGCTATTTTTCTCTTAGTTTGTATATATTTATTGGTCTTATCGAATTTTATGTAGCACTGATCTTCTCAACCACCCAGTCCGGAAATTGAAAACTGATGTCATGGCCGGCGTCTGGGTGAATCAGATGTTTGCAGTGCCATTTATTTTCAATATCTTTTGAACATTGGGCGCTGACAAATCGATCTTTGCCCCCGCTCATCAACACCACTTCGGTGGGTGGTGCTTTGGGAAATGTATAAGTCGATGCCGCTAATAACTGACGCAGGATATTCTTTGGCTTTGCCGGGTTGGTCTTACTAAAGCTTAACATCGACTGAAATGCTTTTTTGTAATCTGATAGAATCTGCTCTTTAGAAAGGGTTGTCGTCACTTCTAATGAGGCGATCTCACGGTCTTCCGGCGTGTGCAAAAAACGCATACGTACACCTAAGGCCATCGCATCTACACTCAGGCGTTTAAACACATTGGAAAAATTTGCGGCACTGGTATTTGAGATATAGATTTTTTTAAAAAATCCCGGGCGCTGTTTGGCCCATTCAACCATCGCCATTGAGCCCAGTGATAACGAGTAACCGTAAGTAGGTAGGCTAAAATCGAAGCCCTGTTTTTTTAATTGGTCATCAAAGGTTGCGACAAATTCAGATACCTTAAGCGGGGTTGTGACTTGATTTAAATAGCCGTTACCCGGTACATCGACATAATAAATTTTATCGTGCGGGAATGCCTGTTGTAATTTTTCCGGGAAAACACCCCAGTGACCTGCGCCGCGTGCCAAGCCGCGGATTAATATCCAGTTTCTGACTACAGTGTTTTGTGCTGAGGGTACCATTTTTCTAAACCTTTGTTGTAATGCTCTAACAGATCTATAGTTTTAAATTGTTCTGTCTGGCTGTACAGCAAAAAGCGGATTAAAAAATCAATTAATAGCTGGTGACGGCGTAAAGTGCGTTTAATGCGGTGTTTTTTGATCGGATTAAACAAGCCGTCCAGTTTAAAAATCTGCAGTGGGTTCTTTTTAACCCAGATCCACGATCCGAGCTCTAAGGTTAGGGGGATAAACCTGAGATTTTTGATTTTTTCATGGGCGATGTAATCCCACAGATCGCCGTGGGTGCAGTACACTTTGGACTGCGGTTCGATTTTGTAAATATGAAACGGATACAATTTTTCAAAATGCTCCATCATCACGTTGATAAAATCTAATCTTGGGTAAGGTTTTTTGCTGAATGCCCACGGAAACCAGATCTGGTCTTTGACGCCAAAGCCGGAGTGAATATCCAACGACAAGGTAAAGCGTGAATTTCGGATTTCTTCAGATACGGTATCAACAAGTACGCGAGCTTCGGTTTGCATCGGTTCATCAACCTGACCACGGTACCACGGGATATGTTTTGAAATGCGGTGGCCGCCGGCTAAGACAGGAACTTTTTCCTGCGCCTCGATCGGGGCGTTACGCATTAGATCGATACCTTGGCCGTTCGAACGGGTGCGTTCCTGAATGCCGACGGGGTTTACAAACGGTAAAAAAACAAAGCGCATATCTTCAAGCTTGTTGCGAAATACCGGATCCCAAAGCGATAGCTCAAAATACTTTTCGATAAGTGAAACGCAAAGCTGGCTTCCTATTTTTTCTAAACCATGTACGCCACCGGTGAGAATCAAAGTAACTTTTTCTTCAGAAGACTTGGCGGTGTCTTTGTTTTCACAAACTACTTTCCAGAGCGGGTAAGCCGTACCTTTGTGAATGACCTGCTCCAGGGGCGTAAAACTCCAGAGCGGATTTTTCACGGTGCGCTGGCGTTTTAGCACTTGTTCAAATTGAAAATATTCGTGAAAGTTAGGCTGATTGAGCATCAGCCTCTAAGGATAAGATTAAATGGCTGTTTTTTCCAGACGTTTCTCATAACGCTGTGCTAGGTTTTCTACTTTTAGACAAGTCAGAAAATCCATACAGTGCATATCTGCATCGTAAGCCGGTTCTCCCAAAATTTCGGCGCCGACTTTTAAATACGTTTTTAACAGCGACGGGATCAGAGCTTCGGCGTCTTTCATCTGTTCGGGGGTTAATTCTGCCGGTAGCGCTTTGAAATGTTCGTCAAAAAACGGAACACGAAAACTTAAGTGCGGCTGGATTTTGTATTTACAGTTAAGGCTTCCGGTTTGTTCAAAGTACTTGGTTACAAGCGCAGCTTGTCTGGGAGAAAGGTTTTTGATGCTTGAGCAGCCGAAAAGTAATCTCGCCTTTACATGGCGCATGTAAAAGTAGATGCCTTTCCATAAAAGTGAAATGACAACGCCGGTTCTGTGTTGGCTATCGATGCAGGCGCGGCCCAGCTCAACAAAATTCGAGTACGGTAATGCAAAAGATTTTAAATCAAACTCAGACTGCGAATAAAAATCCTGAAGGCTGGTCGAGTTATTCATGCGGTAAGTGCCGACGACAGAATTATTCTTTTTATCAATGATGATTAAGTGGTCGCAGATAGAATCATAAACATCGATATCGTATTTTACGCCACTTTTCTTGTCGTTGTTGTAAAACACATCATAACGCAGTTTAAAGGCAGATTTTAACTCCTGCGTTGTCGTGGCGGTCTTAAGCCAGTAATTGCCCTGGTCCATCTGAAACTCAACACGCGGCTCATAGGCCACCATGTCTAAATTTCTAAACTTAAGCTCGGATTGAATCTGTTGGATAAACTGAAGCATATGATGATTTCCCCTCTGTAATCTGTTGGATAAACTGTAAAACTATTTCATAGGTTTCGTTCAGCTCTGAAGCGGATCTGGCTAAGAGGGGATTGATCTCCACCACATCCAGATTGGTTAGTTTTCCGGCCGTGGCCACGATTTGCGCCAGCGAAAAAATTTCTGAAAGTTTTAGGCCGTTTTTGACCGGTACGCCGGTACAAAGTGCGTAAGTCGTATCTAAACAATCGATATCAAAGCTGACATGCACACTCTGGTAGGGCAGCATTTTTTTCGTCAGCTGGTTAAGACAGAAGCTTAGTCCCCGGGTGCGGATATCGTGCACGGTGAAATGCATAATATTTTTATCCGCCAGGTATTCGCGCTCAAACTGATCTAAGTCACGGATGCCGAAGTAAACCATGTTTTCACTGGGGAGATGGTTTTGCATCCACTGTAATGACGACGGTCTATGGGCTGGCTTTTGCATGAGATAATAAACCGGCATGCCGTGGAGGTTACCGGATAGGCTCTCAAAGGCCGAGTTAAGATCAGCATGGGCATCAATCCAGATCACAAGGGTGTTTGGATCTTTACGAAGGCTCGCTTCGACGGTGGCCAATGATAAGCTATGGTCACCGCCGAAGTTCACGTTGATGCTATTTCTACTTAAGCCGCGGAAAGAGAGCGCGGCTAAGTGTTGGTAGATCGAAAAAGAAAAGTCGTTCAAATCCTGTTCATTATAGAATTTTGCCAGCTTGTCGCTTAAATGCTGCTCAGTTTTACCGATCAGCTCCAGCGCTAAATTAGGCTTAAGCGGTGCTTTTTGGCGGCGATTAAAATAGGTTAAAAAGGCGTCGGAAGACTGGGTCAGGCCGGTTTTTGACTGGCCAATTTCGATATCTGCTTGAACAAAAGACAGAAGAGTTTGCTGCATGACCTTATTGTGGGGGCAAAATGTAAATTTTGTCCTGTCAGGCTTTGATTAAGTAACATTTGGCGTCTTAACAGAGTCCTAACAATACTTTGTTATTTATTAAAACTAAAATCACACTCACAATTAAATAACCATAAACCCTTACCGGTTATAACCATAAGTCGCGTGAAGTTACGCGCAAAGGAAAAGTCATGAAGCTTTTAGGCTTAATCTCAGTTTTCGCTTTTGCATCTGCTGTTTCAGCAGCAGAACCTAAACTTATCAAAATCGATGGTTCATCGACGGTGTACCCAATCACTGAAGCGATGGCTGAAGAATTTCAATTAGCTAATAAAGGCACTGTAAAAGTAACTGCGGCTTTTTCTGGTACTGGTGGCGGCTTTAAAAAGTTTTGCCGCAATGAAATCGATGTAACCGGTGCTTCTCGCCCGATCTCGGCTTCTGAAGTTGAAGCTTGTAAAAAAGCCGGCATCAAATTCTTCGAATTGCCGGTGGCTTTTGATGCAACAGTAGTTGTTGTTCATCCAGCCAACACTTTATCGCAAATCACTGTTGATGAGCTTAAAAAAATGTGGGCTCCGGAAGCGCAAGGTAAAATCAAGACCTGGGCTGATGTAAATGCAACTTGGCCTAAAACTGAATTAAAACTTTACGGCGCCGGTGCCGACTCTGGAACTTTTGATTACTTCACTGAAGCTATCGTCGGTAAAGCCAAATCATCGCGCGGTGATTACACAGCTTCAGAAGATGATAACATCTTGGTCAAAGGTGTTGCCGGTGATAAAGGGGCCTTAGGTTTTCTTCCTATGGCGTACTACTTAGAAAATGCAAAAAAAGTAAAAGCATTAGCCGTAATTAACAAAACAGGTAAAGCAGTTCTTCCTAACCGTGAAACAGTTGAAAATTCTACTTACAACCCACTTTCGCGTCCGTTATTTATCTACGTTAATGCGGAAAGAGCAAAGCGTCCTGAAGTAAAAGATTTTGTGATGATGTACTTACGTGATGCTTCAGCCATCGTTCCACAAGTTAAGTATGTACCGCTTCCTAAAAAAGCTTACGACATGGCGACTGAGCATTTTAACAAAGGTAAAGTCGGCACCGTATTTAACGGTCATGCCGGTGTCGGTATGACCGTTGAAGAACTTCTTAAAAAAGAAGCTTCAATGTAAGCCTTAAAATTAATACAACATAATACTTGTTAAGCCCGCGTAAAAGTGGGCTTTTTTCGTTTTTAGGGCCATTTTATTTGGCCTTATCTTTGTATATACTTCTTCTTGGGGGAGGCAAAATGAAACTACACCTTGTGATCGTGATGCTTTTTTTATCATGGGCTTTATCGGCCAGCGCCTTTACGCTGGGAGCTTTAACTTTATCGAAAGACTGCACAGGTAAACCTTCTGAATTTAAGACATCAAGCGCAGACGGGGTATATACCCTCCCAGTAGCTTTAAAAGTTGAGAAGACATCGGGTGGGCTGGTGCGCAGAACGTGTAATGCGACTCTTCCAGTGAAGTTAGAAGGTGGCGAAAAATTAGTGATCGAAAATGTTTCTCAAGAAGTGAAAATGAATATTGAAGCTTCCGGTAGCGCGAAAGCGCAGTTAGAAGTGTTTTTAGCCGGGCAAAAAAGTGATGTTTTAAAAGCTGAAGCAAAGGCCACAGACAAGCCAGTGACAATAACTCATAAATTAGAAAAATCAGGAGTTGTGGCAGAATCAACGTGCGGTGGAGAAGTCATCATCCGGGCAAACGCATCTGGTGTGGCTATCGGCAGTGCCAATATCAGCCTGGGTCACGAAGATTTAAAAGTCACTTTAAAAGCCGTTAAGTGCGCGAAGTAATTACTTCGCGGTGACTTTTTAAAGTGGTTTGGTCAATTTAAGGGCCAGATGTACACAGTTTGCATCGAGTTTTTCTCTAAGATCTCGTAGATCTCAAGAACCGGTCCTTTGCGCGTCAGATTGTGCTCTTTAATAAATTCTTCGATTTTGGGATAGACCTTTAAAGGTCCGATCCCCGGTGCGCCGGTGAATAAGGCGACAGCGGCTTTTGTTTCTGGGTAAATTTCGGTTTTAAGGCCTTCGGGTAACTTAGTTTTTAAATCCGCAAAAATTTTCTCTTCGTTTTCATCTTTTGGATCAAGCAAACAACCGCCGCGGGCACGCAGACGTCCTTCTTCAACAGTTGCCGGGTTGTCAAAGTATTCACCGAAGCTTAAACGGCATTTTAAGCCGTTGTCTCGCGTCCATTTTTCAACTTCTTCGATGGTGGCTACAATCTTGTGGTAAGGACCGGTGTAGTCTTTAAAAATTAAAGTATAAGGGCCGCGCTGATCCTGTGCCACGGTCACTGATTTGAATGCGCCAGTGTATTGCATCAGATATAAGAAAAAAATCACCAAACCAATGGTTACGGCAAAAAAAGTATGTTTAACCATGGGTTATTGTTCTTTCCATTTTATAGAGCAACCCATTGAAGGTGTTTGCTTTTGTAAGGGGCGAGAGTATTTTAAATCAAGTGCTGCCTGATAAAGTTCACGTTTGGTGACTTTATCGGCTTCTTTCCAGTTATCATCAAGACGGCCGCGGTATTGTAATTTAAGATTGCCATCAAACATAAAATAATCCGGCGTACAAACAGCTCCGAAGCGTTTGGCAACGTCCTGTGATTCGTCATGCAGGTAGAAAAAGCTGTATTCTTTTTCGAAGAATCTTTTACGTAGGTTTTCAAAACTGTCTTCGGTGTATTTGGTGTCGGTATTTGAACAGATTGCGACAACATTAATATTCTCTGCTTTTAAATCTTTACCCAGCTGGATCAGGCGGTCTTCGATGGCTTTTACATACGGGCAGTGGTTACAGATGAACATCACCAGCAGTGGGTTGCCGTTGCTAAAATCTTTCAGCGAATAGGTTTTGCCATCCATACCAGGCAAAGTGAATTCAGGACAGGCTTGGCCAAACTGTGGGTTTTCGGGAGTATAAGTTAGCGCCATAAATCCTCTTTTAAAGTGTTAAAGTCAGTGTACTTGGTAACTAGTTTGGGATGCATGTTAAAAACCGCAAGCATGGCGGCCTGCAGAGTTTCATCCGGTTCCTGGTTGGCTTCAGGGATCAAGGCGCAGATTTCAAAGAGCACACGGTCTAAGAATTTAATCCAGTCCGATCCCATAACGCCCGGAAATTTTCCTTTGCTCATTTCATGAAATAAATCTGTCGCAATCGGTAGATTCGGGTGGGCAAAAACATTAAAGCCAAGGCCCACGATAATGCGGTGTTGGTTACCTTGGCTGACGGTTTCAACCAAAATTCCAGCAATTTTTTTATCGTCGATGTATAAATCGTTCGGAGCTTTAAGATTCCAGTTTAAAAACGGCCAGGTGGCGCGGGCGGCATTAAAAAGACTTAGACCGATCAATGAAGTTAAATAGGGGGTCGGCGCAACGGCAGATTGAAATGACCAGCTAGAAAGTAAGCTTGAACCTGCTGCCGGTGCGGTCCAGGTGTGGCTTCCGCGGCCGCGTCCGTGGGTTTGCTCGTCAGTGACATACAGCTGGATCGCATCAAGCCCGTTAAAGGCATCGTCTTTGGCCAGATCATTGGTGCTGGTTGTGGATTGATGATAGTCGCACGAGATGTTGTGCATTTCGGCCCAAGACGCCGTGATTACGCCAATCTTAATATCGTCGGTCGGAGATTCTTTCATGTTAGTTACCCCAGTCAAAGAGAAGGCTTACATCAGCACACGGTGCCGAGTGAGTCAAAGCACCGACCGAAATAAAATCAATGCCCAAGGCGGCGACGCTGCCTACGCGTTCTAAATTCATGTTGCCGCTGGCTTCAGTTTTAACAAAGTCGGGCACCAGTGCGCGCGCTTCTTTAAGCGCTTCGTTGGTCATATTGTCTAACAGAATACGGTCTACACGAAGGCTTACGGCTTCTTTAACCTGATCTATGGTTGAAGCTTCAACTTCGATCGGAAGGCTTGTGTGCTGACGGGTGCGGGTGACCGCCTGGGTAATCCCGCCCATAAGAGAAATGTGGTTATCTTTAATTAAAATCGCATCTGATAAATTAAAACGGTGGTTTTGCCCACCGCCGTGAACAACAGCGCGTTTTTCTAATTCACGAAAAAGCGGTGTTGTTTTGCGGGTATCTAAAATTTTACAGCGGGTGCCTTCAACTGCTTTAACGTACTTGCGGGTTAAGGTGGCGATGCCTGAAAGTAAACCTAAAAAGTTTAACGCCACACGCTCGGCTTTTAGCACCTGCAATAAATCACCCTCAATAGAGCAGATGGTTTGGCCTTTGTAAACCAGATCACCTTCTTCAAAAAGCCATTTGATTTTTACGTTGGGTTCCAGAAACAACAGAGTTTGTTCAAAAGCGGTAGAGCCTGAAAGGACCAGGTCGCTTTTGGCTTTTAAAATCGCTTCGCCAATTTTCGGCTTTACGGCTAGAGAATCGGTCGTGATATCGCCAAAAGGCATATCCTCTTTAAGGGCTGCTTTAATAAGGTCATGAGTTGTCATAGGTCTATCGTTATACTGACTTTTCAATGTCGGTTAAAAGTTTTTTTAATTCTTCCCTGACAATTTTCTCGGTGATTTCGGGAATAATCTGCCAGCAGATTTTCTCCGCCATCAAGCGCACTTCTTCGCGCATGAGTTGCTCATCAAAACGGCCTACGGTTTTACCCTGTGGAGCGTCTGTTGATTTTGAAATTTTATTTAATGCGACCGGCGAACTTTCAAGGTAATTTTTCAACTGGCCCTGAATCGTTTTTTCAAGTTCGTTGTCTTTATCGCCTTTAACTAACACTACTTCTTCGAATTCACCGTAGTTTTCAGTTTCGATGTGAATATCATTTGAAGGATCATACTCTTCAGTGATGGTGTGCACATCGGTCGCTTGCGTTTTGCCGGGTTTAACCGGCGCAGTCTGTTGCATTTGTGGCTGGTGTGATTTCGGGCTCGCTGGTTTTAAATCAAGCGGCTTAAATTCTTCTAAGTCATCATCAATCACAAGTTCATCTTTTTCTGCTTGTTGCTGTAGCTTGTGGCGGACGATGGTTTCTGATTCTTCAAAATCCGGAAGAGTCGGAAAATCCAATAGTCCTTTGAGCGGGTGTTCGTCGGTTTTTTTAACCAACTTATTAACCACACTTCTTAAGGCTTCAGTATCGAACGGTTTTTCTAAGCGGGCATTGGCCCCGGATTTTTGTGCAAGCTTTTCGTCGAATTCCATAAAACTACTCCACATTAAAACCACGGGAGTATTTTTTAACTGCGGATTAGCTTTGATATCGCCACAGACTTCGTAGCCGTTACGTTTTGACAGCAGAATATCAGCAAAGATAATGTCTGGACGAAAATCCAGCGCCACCGGAACCACATCGATTCCAGAGGGTACACTTTTTACCTCAATACCAAAATCAGAAAGCGCAAGTTGCAGCACTTTCTTTATGGTCGAGGATTCATCAGCTAGTAAGACGCGTAAGGCCATGACTAAAGTACATATCACAATACCGTTTGAGTCAAGAGTAAGGCACAATTATTCTGGAGCAACCAGATGGATATCAGGCTGGGTAAATTATGAGTCGTGTTGATCGCTACATCTTAAGTCTTTTCTGGGCCTCATTCGCCGCTGGCTTAGTGATATTTGTGACATTGTTTTTAGCAACTGATGTGATGAGCAACGTGCTTCGATACAAAGCCGTCGATACTGAGGTTTTTCTAAGCTATTACGGCTACTTTTTGCCTGAAATTATTCATAAAATGCTTCCGGTGGCGTCAGTGGTCGGCCTGGTTCTGACAATTTCGACTTTGAATAAAGGTTCAGAGCTCATTGCGTTATTCGCGTCAGGGCTTAGTTTGTTTAGAATATCGCGCTGGATTTTTATTTCGCTGTTAGTGGTGGGCGCGATTGATTATGTGGCCAGTGACCGGTTATTACCGATGTTTACCAAGCAGAAGAACTTCACTTTTTACAATTTTATCGAACAAAAACCGTCGAAGTTTCAAACCATCAAAACCGACAGAATCTGGTACCGATCAAAAAATACGATTTTCAATATTAAAACCCTTAACGCCGAGGGAAATTTAGCGCAGGGATTAACGCTTTATTTCTTTGATGAATCTTGGAATCTTAAACAGCTTTTGACGGCTGAATCAGTAATTTTAGAAGGTTCGAAATGGTTTTTACAAAACGGCACTATTTCGGTGTTCAGTTCGGAATCAAGTTTTCCGCTTAACGATCAGTTTGACCAAAAAACTATCGTTATGGCCGAAGATGCCCAGGATTTGCGTAGCACTGGACAAACTTCGGATCTGTTATCGCACAGTGAACTTTCGCGTTATATATCAAAAAATAAAGAAGCGGGCTTGGATACGGTTAAATACGAAGTCGATTATTTCTCAAAATTGAGTTTCGCCCTGGCGGGTTTAGTGATGAGTTTATTGGCGTTACCGTTTTGCGTAGGGCAAGCGCGCGGCGGCGGTATGGCTAAAAATGCCGGTATTGTCTTAGGCTTGGTGGTCGCCTATTGGATCATCTACAGCTCGATGCAAACCATGGGTTACCACGGGACACTTCCGCCATTTTTAGCAGCCTGGGGAGCCAACCTATTGATGGCGGCTATCGGGGTGTTCTTTCTCTTGCGTCTGAAAAAATAATTTAATACTCTCTGGTCGAGCTGAAAGCGAGCATTAAACAATGGCGAAACTTGAAATTCTGACTTATCCAAATCCACTGTTACGTGAAGTTTCTAAACCGGTAGAGCAGTTTACCCCGGAAGTGACGGCCAAATTAAAACAGTTAGCCGATGACATGCTTGAAACTATGTACGATGCCAACGGCATCGGTTTAGCCGCACCACAGGTTGGGGAATTGATCAGGATGTTAGTGATTGATTGCCGCCCTAAGGGTGAATCTGGCCGCTATGAAATTGGTGACATGACCGAGCTTGAACAAAAAGTGACGCAGCCATTGATTCTGATTAATCCTGAGATTGTTAAAGGCGAAGGTAAAACCACTTTTGATGAAGGCTGTTTATCAGTGCCGAGCTTTTTTGAAACGGTTGAACGTTTTGAAACCGTTGAAGTTAAAGCTTACGATGTTAACGGAAAAGAAATCCGTTTTACCACTGATGGTTTATTGGCCATCGTCGTCCAGCACGAAATGGATCATTTAGAAGGTACACTTTTTATCGACCACATCAGTTTTACGAAAAGCAATAAGATCAAAAATACGATCAAAAAAAGTGGTTACCCGACCAAAGAAGAAATGCAGTCGGCCCGTGACCGCAAGAAGGAACCGGTAAAGTAAATGAGTGTCGTTCGAGTTTGTTTTCTCGGAACACCTGATTTTGCCGCTAAACATTTACAATCGCTGTTAGACGATGATCACTACAAGGTGGTCGGCGTGGTAACCCAGCCGGATCGTCCGAGCGGACGTAAGATGCAACTGACGCCGTCGCCGGTGAAAGAACTGGCGCTCAAGCATAATATCGAAGTCATTACTCCTGAAAATCTACGTAAAGAACCTGAAGCATTAGAAAAAATTAAATCATGGCAGGCTGAAGTGGCCGTGGTGGTCGCTTTTGGTCAGATTTTATCACAGGAGTTTTTAGATAGTTTTACTTATGGCGCAGTCAATGTTCATGGAAGCCTGCTGCCGAAATGGCGTGGGGCGGCCCCGATTCAGCGTTCGATTGAGGCGGGTGATACGGTAACCGGTGTCTGCCTGCAGCGTATGGTTAAAAAATTAGATGCAGGGCCGGTGATCGGTGAGCGCCGTGTGCAACTGGATTCTGAAATCAATGCCACCGAACTTTACGACCGCTTAGCTACACTGGGATGTGAACTGCTGCATGTAGAGCTGATGGATTATATTCGCGGCAATCTGGCTCCGCAGCCACAGGACGAATCGTTGGTGAGTATTGCACCAAAAATCGAAAAAGAAGAATCATTTTTAGATTTTTCAAGATCAGCAGAGTCTCTGCACAATAAAATCCGTGCGTTCAGCATGGGCCCCGGAACATATGTTAACTTTCAGGGAAAGCGCTTAAAGATTCACAAAACCAAAGTGTATGCAGCCGCACCCACCGTAAAACCAGGTGAAGTGGCAGCCGTAGGCCCGGCAGAATTAATAATTCAAACTTCGCAAGGGCAGTTAGCGCTGTTAGAAGTTCAGCCTGAATCTAAAAACAGAATGACCATTGCAGATTTTTTAAAATCCCACCAGTTAAGCAAAGGACAAATTTTTTCATGAGTACAAAAATGATTGCTCCAAGTTTGTTGTCTTCGGATTTTGCGGATCTAAAAGCCGAAATCGCCAAAGTGACCGAAGCCGGAGCGCATTTATTGCACGTTGATGTTATGGATGGCCACTTTGTTCCTAATTTAACGATCGGTATGCCGGTGGTTAAGGCGATCAAGGGTGTAAGTACAATCCCTCTTGATGTACACCTGATGATTGATAAGCCAGAGAAATATATCGCAGAGTTTGCCAAGGCCGGTTCTGATTATTTAACGATTCATGTTGAGTCGACCGCGGTGGCCAAAGAGTGTTTACTAAAGATTCGCGAACTTAAAATCAAACCGGGAATCACTTTGCGGCCGGGCACCAAGTTAGATGACATTAAACCTTATCTGGATCTGGTTGATCTGGTGTTGGTCATGACCGTAGAACCCGGATTTGGCGGACAAAGCTTCATGCATGACCAGTTAGAAAAAGTCACTTGGCTAAAACAGCACCGTGAAACAAATAACTTAAATTATC
The DNA here is from genome assembly GCF_056175625.1 of Bdellovibrio sp. SBM16. Taxonomy (NCBI): domain Bacteria; kingdom Pseudomonadati; phylum Bdellovibrionota; class Bdellovibrionia; order Bdellovibrionales; family Pseudobdellovibrionaceae; genus Bdellovibrio; species Bdellovibrio sp. SBM16. The sequence goes on from NZ_JBJKJG010000015.1 coordinate 31,234, forward strand.
TGATTGAAATCGATGGCGGCGTTAACGCGCAGACAGCCAAGCTCTGTTGGCGGGCCGGTGCCGATGTGCTGGTCGCGGGCAGTGCAGTGTTTCAAGGTGAGAAGACGGTTGTGAATTATCGTCGCAATATTCAAAACTTACTCTAGTCAAAAAAAGTTAAGAAAAAATTGGCGATCGTCTTGCTGACTTAGATAGTATATGCAGAGTTCGGCAATTAAAATGAATACAGTTGTTGCGACACTAATAGTATCGGCGCTTTTAAGCGCCGGTGTCAGCGCAAATGCGCGCAGTGGGCTTATGTGCCAGGCCTTGTTTCAAAATGAGACAAAGGAAACGCGCTTTAGCTTTGTGCCTGAACATATTCGCCTGACCCGCACGCCTCATGCCACCTATTTTGCCGACTATGTGTTTAGAATTAATAACTCTTCACGCTTAAGAAGTACTGAGCTGGCGATGGATTCTGAAAACGTTATTAATGCCAATTTGCAAAGCGGGCGTGAGTTTTTAAATGCGATTTTGTCAAAATCAAAACACGATAAACCAAACGGGGCTTTTATATTTATTGATGTAAATAATCTGGGTTGGGTAAATAAAAATTTTCACGATAAAATGCAGGCCGGCGATCTATATATTCAAAAAACCGTTGAAGCCATTCAGAGCGTGGTTGCAGATAAGGGATTGGTGTTCCGTTTAGGCGGCGATGAATTTGGAATTGTTTTAGAAACTAAAAGCCCGGAAGTCATTCAAAAAACCATGCAGAACCTTCAGCGTGAAATTCACGCTAAAGCCCATTCAGTTTTTTTAAGCGAGACCAAGCGCCGTGTGGCAGATTTCAAAGTGATGCATCAGCGATACAAAAATAATGAAATTTCAGAGGCAGAATATCAGTCCCGTTTGGCTGAATTCAGAACTTACACCCAGTATTCGCAAGAAGGGGTGTCGATGGGGATGGCGTATATAGTTGGTGGCTTGCCATCGGTGATTCAGCAGCGTGCTGAAGCTATGGCAGTTGAGATGAAGATTAAAATCAAGACCGCATTTAACTTAGATACCTCAAAGTATACCGGTGGCGTAAATCTGTCACAGGTAAACCATAAAATTAAACCTTCCTTTAGGCCTGATATCCCGATGGTGATGTCGCCGAGTGATTTTACCAAGGTCTACCCGCAGGCGCATACAGCCGACACACTCATCGTTAAAGACCGATCTATGTGGTTTGCTGCGGTTCCGGTCATGCAGGTAAAACGAACTCATGAAGTATTTCGTTTGGGGCAAATCGGCATTGGTAAATACAAAAATGAACTTAATGCAGATGAATACCATGCCGAGTATTATGATAACAGCGGTAAACCAACAGGTGAGACACGTCCTATCGAGATGAATACGGTGACCGGCTTGATGGATGCGCGCGCGCCAGGCGCAAAAACGGTGATTAACTATTTTCTTGGGCAAAGTGATAAGCTAGATGCAAATAATGCAGTGATGTGGGTGAGTTTACTTAACTTGGGTAAATTAAATTATTTTCACCGTAAAACTGAAACCGGGGATCTGGCGCTGGCCCTGGCGGCTAAAGCCATTCAGAGTGAACTTATAGGAAAGCATGTGCCTTTTAAACATAACGGCTCAGATTTTTATATTTTAACTACAGGTATTACTAAGCAGGAAATGAATGAACACAAAAAAAATCTCGAAGCAAAACTAAATGCTAATCCCTTGCTCGATCAGATTTTTTTACAGGAAATTGAATATATTAAACGCACCGAAGCAGATTCGGGTGACCGGCAAAAAAAGATCGATGAAATTTATAAATTGATGGCCAAAAAATATCAGGTCTTCTAGCAGTTATTCGACGACCCGAAACAGGGTCTCCATCTCAAGAGATGTCATCTGATATTCGTTTTCAAATACGCGGCTGATCACATCCGGCGGGTTTTTGCCCTTTTGGCGTAAACAAATCAGCGACTGATTAATCAGTTCAATGCGTGGCGTGGCATCGGTCAGCGGTGTGCAGAAGGCACCTTCAAATGAGCTGCGCAAGTGGGCCTGCAGTTCGGTTGCATATTTTTTAGAGACGATATCCAGCCACTGGTCTGCGCTGTAGCTGTCGCCGGATTTTTGAGGGCGTAAGCCGATAGCTGAATTGGAAAAGCTGTGCGATGTCTCGCGCGCTGTTTCGTGAAAAGTGTTTTGGTAGCGCGGGATACGTTCATCGCTCGCAACTATATTTAAGCCGGCATGCACTTCCTGAGAAATGACATTGACGTAGTAGGGGAATGAACGGCTTTCGTAGCTGGTTTTAGATGATCCGTCAGCAGCTTTGATGACCACCGGTTCGCTGTAGCTGTGATTGCGAAATTCTTTAAAACGGTTTTCGTTAAATTGATAATTACCGGTGGCCGTAAAATCCAGGGCTTTACGTGAATTTTTATCAAACCATCCGGTTTTGCTAAATTGCTCATTCATATTTTTATCAAGGGCCGCAACTAAGGCGTGCGGCAGTGGGGTGTGAAACTGTTGTTTCGCAGAAATTTCGAGATTCTTATAAAGTGGCGATGTCGATTTGGCGATCACCGCTTTCTGGTCAGCATAACTGCACCATTTGGCGATCAGTTGGTTGTAAAAATAAGTTTCTTCAGAAGTGGTGCGGCTTTTTTCTAAGCAGAATTTTTTGGCGTGCGTTTTGGCATCGTTAAAAGCCAGATCAAACGTCTTGCGGCGCACCTCGGGAAATAAAATTTTATAGCGTTCGATCAGGTACAACACCCGTAGGTGACGGCCGCGCTGGTTCAGACTATAGACTTCGGTGCGCAGGGTTTTATAGGCTTCGTCGGTTTCTTCACTTTGGGTAAAGGCCACGGCTCCTGTCGGAAACAGTCCCCAGCTATTTTCACGCTCTATGGTTTTGCGCAACAGTTCCAGGCTTTCTTGGTTATTGTTGGCTAGACGGGCCATTCTGACGCGGATTAAAGTTTGATCAATTACACCTTCACGGGCCTGTTTGAGACCTACCTGATAATCGCTGTCTTTCGGGTCTTTCGCGACGAGTTCTTCCATGATGATCAGAGCTTCATCAAAATTGCGCTCACTCATTAAATTTTGGGCTTTTTTAAACTGAGTTGTGCAAGACGTAAACAGAACAAGAAGTAGAAGCGAAGTAGTCAGCTGTTTCATAGGGGTTCCTTTGCATCTTTAGGGTAATTTTGTGTCTAAAAAAGGGCAATGACATTGCATGCCAATGTGCGCCGTAGTGTGTGATTCGAGTCTCGACTCTACCTTAGGCCTTAGGTAATATTTGGCCCATGAAAAAATACGTTATCGACGGTCAATCTATCACCGTAAATTCCCTGCATGAAATGGTTTACACCCCTGGTACTTTCGAGCTTGCGATAAGCTCCCGCACTGAAATTAAAAAATCACGTGATTACATCGAAGGCCGTATTAAAAATGGCGAGGTGATGTACGGAGTTAATACTGGTTTCGGCGCATTCTCTTCGGTACGTATTTCTGACTCTGAGATCGAACAACTGCAAAGAAACCTAATCCGTTCGCACTCGATGGGTATCGGCGAGCCGTTTACCAAAGAACAGTCAAAGGCAATGATGATCTTACGTGCGAATACTTTAGCGCGCGGTTTTAGCGGTATCCGCATCGAAGCGGTTGAAAAAATTCTAGAATTTTTAAATAACGATTTAATCCCGGTTATTCCGTCACAAGGCTCGGTCGGTGCCAGCGGTGACTTGGCCCCATTGTCGCATTTAGCTTTAACGTTAATCGGCGAAGGTGAAATCTGGGGCGCTGACGGTAAAACGATTACCACTGATTACAAAAATGTTCAGCCGCTGGTTTTAAAAGCCAAAGAGGGGTTGTCATTAATTAACGGCTGTCAGGTGATGACAGCGGTTGGCATGCTGGCCCTTTATGAGGCCAGACAATTACTTAAGATAGCCGATATTGCCGGTGCCACTTCATTAGAAGGTCTACGTGGATCGCGCCGGCCGTTTGATCCATTGATTGCGGCTACACGCCCGCACTATGGTGAAGCGCCGACAGCTAAAAACCTTCTGCGTGTGATGGGCGAACGCAGTGAAATTGGAGACAGTCATTTACACGAGACGACAGATCATCGTGTTCAAGATGCGTACTCGCTGCGTTGTATGCCGGCGGTGCATGGTGCAGCTAAAATGGCGCTTGAGTACTGTGAACGTGTTCTGACGACTGAAGCCAACTCGGCTACGGATAATCCGTTAGTTTTTGCTGATGCGGGTAAGATTTTATCGTGCGGCAACTTCCACGGTATGCCTGTAGCCCATGCCATGGATTTTGCAGCCATTGCGGTATCATCACTGGCAAGTATTTCTCATGAGCGTATTTCTAAATTTATCTCAACCCAAATGTCTGAGCTTCCGCCGTTTTTGGCGCCCAACGGTGGTCTGAATTCCGGTCACATGATTGTGCAGGTCGCGTCAGCAAGTTTAGTGAGCGAAAATAAAGTTTTAGCGCACCCGGCGAGTGTGGATTCAATGCCGACTTCGGCAGAAAAAGAAGACCACGTTTCAATGGGAACAATTGCCGCCCGCAAGTTTGCTAAAGTTGTTGAAAACGCACAGAACGTTTTTGCCATGGAATTTCTATCGGCGACGCAGGCCCTTGATATGATCGCACCGCTTAAACCGGCAGACGGTGTGAAAGTGGCTTTTGATACGATCCGTGCGGAGGTTCCGTACGCCAAAGAAGACCGTATTTTTGCTAAAGATGTAGCGAAGATTAAAGCCCTGATCTCTTCAGGGAAAATTGTTAAAGCTGTTGAAACTAAAATTGGCGAGTTAGAAATCTAAATAGAGGTATTTATGCACAAGAATATTCATGCCCCTACGGGAACAAAATTAAACTGCAAAGGCTGGTTACAAGAAGCCGCTTACCGCATGATTCAAAACAACTTAGATCCGGCTGTTGCCGAAAACCCGGATAACTTAGTCGTTTACGGTGGTATCGGCAAAGCGGCCCGTAACTGGGAATCTTATGATAAAATTTTAGAGGCGTTAAAAAAATTAGAAAACGACGAGACGCTGTTAGTGCAGTCAGGAAAGCCAATTGGCGTATTAAAAACGCATGAAGATGCACCCCGTGTGTTACTGGCTAACTCGAACTTAGTACCTAAATGGGCGACGTGGGAACACTTTCATGAGCTGGATAAAAAAGGCTTAATGATGTACGGCCAGATGACAGCTGGTTCGTGGATCTACATCGGCACTCAAGGGATCATTCAGGGAACTTATGAAACCTTCGCTGAGGCCGGCCGACAGCATTTCGGTGGTGATTTATCTGGTCGAATTATTTTAACTGCCGGTTTAGGCGGAATGGGCGGGGCACAGCCTTTAGCTGGCGTATTTGCCGGTGCTGTAGTTATTTGTACCGAAGTCGACCCGGTATCGATTCAAAAGCGTCTTGATTCAAAGTACGTCGATGAATCTGTTGATAGCATCGACGAAGCGATCGCACGTGCGAAAAAATACGCCGCTAACAAAGAGGCTAAATCAATTGCGCTTTTAGGAAATGCAGCAACAGTTTTAAAAGAAATGTTAGCAAAAAACTTTACCCCGGATTTGTTGACTGACCAAACTTCGGCCCATGATCCGCTAAACGGTTACATCCCAGAAGGTTACACGGTGCAAACCGCCACTGAATTCAGGCAACGTGACCAGAAAGCCTACTTAGAAGCCGCTTACAAATCGATGGCTTCGCACGTTGAATCAATGCTTGAGATGAAAAAACGCGGGGCGGTTACATTTGATTACGGTAACAATATCCGTGCGCGCGCTTTTGATGCCGGTGTAAAAAACGCATTTGATTTTCCTGGGTTTGTTCCGGCTTATATCAGACCTTTATTCTGTAAAGGTTCTGGCCCGTTCCGTTGGGTAGCGCTTTCAGGTGATCCAAACGACATTAAGGTAACTGACGATGCGATGAGAGAATTATTCCCGCATAAAAAAGATCTTTTAAAATGGTTAGACATGGCTGAAAAGCGCATAAAGTTTCAGGGATTACCTGCGCGTATCTGTTGGTTAGAGTACGGTGAGCGCGAAAAAGCAGGATTACTATTAAATGAATTGGTTCGCACCGGTAAGGTTAAAGCGCCGATCGTGATCGGGCGAGATCATTTAGACTGTGGCTCGGTCGCCTCACCAAACCGCGAAACTGAAGCGATGAAAGACGGCTCTGATGCCGTGAGTGACTGGCCGATGTTATCGGCGATGGCACTGGTTGCCAGCGGTTCAACCTGGGTGTCATTGCATCACGGTGGTGGTGTGGGTATGGGATACTCACAGCACTCAGGACAAGTGATCGTGGCAGATGGAACCGAAGCCGCTGCACGCCGTTTAAAACGTGTGTTAACAACGGATCCGGCGATGGGTATTTTTAGACATTTAGATGCTGGTTATGACTTAGCAAAAAGTGTGGCTGTTGAACGCAAAGTCAACAGCTGCTGGTTATAGTTTTTGCTATTTCGCTGATGCGACCTTATCGACCGTTACTTTAAAGACGGAGGTCGCAATGTCTTCGCGGTAAAAGGTGATTTTTTCAAAGCCGCGTAAGATTGGCAATTTCTGCGAGCTTACGCCGTGAAGTACATCTTTACGTGACAGCACACACTCCTTCGGATCGGTCGTGCAATCTAATTCATACCTGAATAAACGAATCGGCTTAATGCGCACACTCGCGCCATTGGCACCGACCGGTGGCAGGTTATACATGAACTGCTCGAAGTTATTAGGTACTATCGTCGTATTTACCGGCGTGCGGATATCGTAATTCCACAGCGGGGTATTTTGAGCGGTTTTTGGAATCGCCGTCGCCGCAATTTTTTCAATATCGTAGATTGAACCCGATTTTACGACCTTGCCGATAAACACCGCAGGTTTCAGTGGCGACACTGGCATGTACGACGAACTATCAACTAAGACCAGCTTGTTTAAATTAGCCGTCGAAATCAGTAACGGGTTGTTCATATCTTGGTTGTTAGCGTCTTTGGCCGTTAGGTAATTATTGTAGTTAATTCCACGGTAAGTTAGTGAAGCCGGTTGGTGCGGGTTTGCCGGGGCTGGGCCGACCTGAAAGAAGGTCACCGCATCGGCAAACAGGCCTTTTCCGCGCAGGGTATCAAACGTCATGACATAGAAAAATGTTTTTCCGCCTTTTTTTAAAGTAAAGGTGCGCGATTTTTTACTCTGTGCGCGGTAGAAAGGGCTTGAACGATCCGGGTCAAAATCAAAGAAATTCAGATTGTTATCATCCTTAACGACCAGATTATTTAACGACGAGCCAGAGTTACGCAAATCACGCACGATGATCTGATCACCTAAGGCAGTTTCGATTTGCAGATCCAGCTTTTCACTGATTTTTTTCTGCATATCAGTGGTTCTTGTTAAGACCTGAAACATGCTGACGCCCACAATAGAGGTTAACCCCATCGCGACCATTAACTCGGTGATGGTCATCCCTTTAGAATTTCTGAGCCGGTTGAATATATTCATACTATTTACTCACTAAAAATTCATATTTTTTAATTTCTTGTCCCCATTCAGTATGTTTAAACCAAATGGTCACAAGGTACAGATCCGTTGTGGCCTGTGATGCCGGCGTGATCACGTAGCCGTAGCGGCCAGGGCAGTTCGGGCATTCTGTGGCCGGTTTATCTTCTTTATTAGACCAGGCCATTTTTAAATTGCTGTTATTAATTAAATCCGAAGCTTCATCGTACTGTAAAATCTGGGTCGTCGGTTGCTGGCGGATATTTTCGATAATCTCTGCCACGCGGTCATCCACCGTAGAGGTGGTTTCATTGTTGACCGAGATTTTATTCAAGTGGTCAAAAGCGGTAATGCCGCCAACGACAACAATCGATAACAGCGCAACGCCGACCATCACTTCCGTGATGGTAAAACCTTTGGTCGATCGAATCTTTTTGAAAATACTAAAACTGCTAGTACTACTACTACTATTGCCCATAAACTCTCTCTAACTGAATCAGGTTAAAGTTGCGGATACGTTTTAGACATTGGGTATTTGTACTGTCACCGATACGGCCGCAATCCGGGTCTATCGACGTCCAGCGCGGAGGACCTTTACCCTGTAATAAGAACGTAGAACTGCAACGGATACGGTCAGCAAGACCGTTTAAGCCCGGATCAGGATGCCAGAACGGAACGCTGCCTGAGTATAATCCCGAACAGTTACTGCCGTTAGCGCGACGTAATGTCGGCGAGCCGGAGGCATTTGGCTGCTTCATGATATTGACGGCCTGCTGGTTATGCATACTTGCCCAGGTCACGCCGGCGTTGATTGCGCTCGGATCCACGGTCATATTTTTAGTTACGATAAATGTACCGATCATTTTAAGCGGCGCCGAGCGCGCCAAAATTTCTAGATTGCGGCAGACGAAAAATCCCGTAACAGTGGTCACGTTAGGGTGAATTTTGCAGGTGTTTCTGGTCGCAGCGATTTTGAAATCAAATGAGTTCGATACGATATCTTCATTAAAATAAGTGGTTTTTGGATCAGGAGATGCGAAATGCCATGAATCTTGCGATACTTCGGTGAAGTCCGCACTTGCAAATGAAGCCGGTTTAAAGGCATCTAAGTTTGTACCTCCGGCCGAGTCAAAACACTTGTTGATCATCATCTGATAGTTAATCGCTGGATTAAGTGGTTTGTACTGACCTAAATTAATCGCTTGGCCATCGTATTTGCGGCCACGGTTACTCATAACCAGCGGGCGGTCTGAGTTTGTATAATCGATACTGAAATTAAAATGCACGTTGTTATCATCAGCCTTGATGTTTTCACTAGGATCATTAGTCACCTGATTATTAGATTTGCGCGGACGGGTCGAGTAGCCACCTTCGACAGCACTGTAATCCATCCCTTCGATAGTAAATAGTTCTATCGGTTCGGCAGTCAGGGTGGTCTTATCTAATCCACCGATCAGGTTTCCTGCATCACTGGCTTTACGGAAATTTTTGCCATTAATGATTTTAACATTCACATTTCTAAAAACATTCTGGCGTTCGCTAAAACCGTTATTTGGTTTAATGGTGCTGATTTCTAAACGACCTGGGTTATCGTAATAATTTTTACGTTGATTGTGTTCGGCCTCAACATCGTTTTTCATTTCTTGAGCCCAGGCCACTGATTTGTTGTTAAATTTTGATCCCGAAAGTTCGGCGTATTTGGTACCATCGCTGGTTAACAGCCAAGCCGTTAATGAAACCGGATTGGTCGGCTTTTCTGATTCTAACTCGGCCAGTTCAACTTGGCGGCTATTAAGAGTGCTCGAAACAGAGTTAAGCTGGGTTTTAGCTTCATCAACATCATCTTTTGAATACGGTGAAAAATTAATCGTGACTTTATGGCCGTCACCGGAAGTGTTTTCAAGCAGCGGGATTTTAAGTTTATTATTATCCCACTCCATATAAGCCCACATCACAAGTTTTGTGCCAGAAGTTAAATTGTAAGTTGGTGAGAACGAATACCAGATTCTGGATTCGTCTTTAGAGTTGCGGTTGTGTGGTTTATTTAAGTATTGTGCGTTTCCCGAATCCAGATTGATACCACCATCATTATTGCCGATGACCTGCGGGACAAATAAATTTAGTGCACCGGTCGGGATTTCTGAAAATGAAAAGCGGTTAGTAAATTCTGAGAGTTTATCGTCAAAAGCGCCGCCGCCGATGGGTTCAGCGACCAGGCGTGAAGCGTCTGTCATATCTGGATTCGACTGTGAACGGATAATGTTAATACACTGAGTGATGATATCGTTATTAAGAGTTACCGAATCACTGACACCGTTTAAAGTACTTAAACCAGCATCACGTTTACCGTCAGAATCAATACCGCGGGTAAAGCCCCCGAAAAATCCGGTATCGATCCAGTAACGTTTAACACCCAGTGATTCACCGATTTTAAAGGCGCTGCCGTTGGCTCCTTTAATAATACCGTTACCAAGAACTACGACGTCATTAAAGGTCACCGGGGTATAACCATTTTTATTAATAAAAATATTTTCATTAACGAACACCGGTGAATTAAATACCATGCCTGGGCTGGCTTTATTTCCTAATGGAATTGCCAGATCACCGTGGCCCGGTTCCGGCGGATTAGGCTTACCGATGTAAATCGAACCCGGTAAGATTAAAGAAAAGGTATTCACTTCGCGCGGGTTAGAAACAAAGCGGCTCACTTCACGGAAGTACTGCGTACCGTTGGTCGTAAGTCCGCCGTCGTCATCATAGACCTCAACACCGGTTTTTAACGGATTGCCGTTTTTATCGGTAAACTCAGCTAAGATTTCAACATACACCTCGTCACCGTTTACCGGTAAGGTGACATTACCGATGCGGCTGACCTTAACATTAATGCCTTTAACTAAATACGAACCAAGATTTGTTAATACGCGGTGAAGCGGATGGGCCTGCGAGATCGTTAAACTGCGTAAGTCTAGCTTGCGTTCAAAAGACTTTAGCATCAAACTCTGCGCGGTTTTTCCGGCCAGATTAGGGAATTCAGTCGGATATTCACGACCTAGGTTTTCTAACGTCTTTGCATATGACGGTGGCATCATGATACGCATCGTGCTGTAATTATTTTCGAAATTATTTACACAATCTGCTGGTGGCTGCGGAATAAGTTTTTCATCAAAACACCAGCCTTTACGGATTCCGTATTTGATATAATCAGTGATTGAACGTAAAGCTAGGTTGGCGCGAATATCTTTGCGCAGCTGAGCTGAAATTTTTCGTTCAACGATAATTTTATTTGAGATGAAGTAAACCCCTGAAGAAACTACACCTACGACAAATAAAGCTAGTAGTGTGGTGTTTCCCCGAGAGTTGAACAGACGTATCTCCATAGTTACCCCTCAATATACTATTGTAGGGTAAATATCTGATTTGGTGAAGAAAAAAAAACCCCGTCTCGTTTTAAGACGGGGCTTCAGGTTTTAAGATAAAATAATTTTTATTTAGAAGAGAGCTTAGGTAAAGTAAGATCGTTTTCGCTGCCAAGCGCTGGTTTAAACCAAACGTCAACGATATAGGCTTTAGGATGCTTTTTCGGATCCGCCATGACTAATGTCGACTTCTCACGTAACTCGGCGTTGGCACTGACTTGCATGATATTTGGTTCAAATTTCAGGTTAATCGACTTGATGATCTGGGCTAAAGGTATGCTGTCCTTGCTTGAGTAAACACCTTTACCGCTCTTATCTTTCCATAGAACCAGCTTTTTAAAGACCGGGTCTTTGGCATCGATTACACCATCTTTGTTTTTATCGTGGACTGCGAGCTTGTCAAAACCATTATTATATTCTCGGGTTTCACCGAAAAGCTCTTCGTTTGAAACGACTTTTCCTTGTTTATTGGGTAAAGCCACAAAATAACCGTCATGATTTTTTTCTGGCCAGAATGTTTTTAAACCGTGACCCATGTTAAAATCAACGATGTTGTCAAATTTCGGTATTTTCTCATCCAGAAAAACCATTAACGGTGAATGGTAACCACCGCAGAAACCTTCCTGACCAGGAAAGCTGGTTTCGATATCAAAGGTTTTACCGTCAGAGGATTGATTGATGTTAACCGCACTTGATGAAAGTACGCCGTCACGACCGTAGTACTGACCACCGCCACCGCCAGGGATGGCTTGTGTAAACTTGATACCTTTTACTTTAAAACGGGCTTGTTGCACAGAAATTTCAGCCGTTACCGGATTGATCGATGCCGTAACCGTACTCGGAATATTGGCAACAACCATATTACCCGAAAATCCGGCTTTGGATCCAGCGGGTAGTGAATAGGAAGTCAGCGTCTGGTTAGAGTTATTATCTTTAATAACCGGTAACGCCGGAAATGTAATCGAGAAGTCTTGTTCGGCATTGCCATCCATCTGCAGTTTTCCGTGCATGGTTACGGTGGCATTTGGTGCGATCGGATTTGCAACACCACGTAGGTTCGTACCAAAACACGAAGCCCGGAAGCGAATTGAATAATTGTTTGTTGTGGTTCGCTGGGTTGCGCCGGCAACAGACATATCCGCCAGCGGGTTGACAGCTCCCTCACCGGCATTAATGGTCAGACCACTTGTTGCCAGTGCAGGTTGGGCGATCCCGGCACATAGAGCTAATGACAATAGATTGAGCTTACGTGATAACATATTTTCCCCCTAAAGTTATCTCACATACTTAAGTATAGCTTTGTTTTGTTAAACTGATATAAAAAACTTAATTCGCATCAAGATGAGACAGTGCTGATTTTTGTTTGCAAGCCAGCTCAATTATAAGACCTAGGTCCGATAATTGTTTTACTTCAATACGTCGATAACTAAGCGGGGTTTTATACCTATTAATAGTACGTAGAACAGGTGACGTGATATGAATAAATGGTTTAACGGTAATTTCTACTTCGCATTTTGGATGTTCTTGGCTCTAGTGCCGATGAAGCATGTGTTAGATGTTTCAGCCCAGCTGGATCAAAAAGCAAAAAGTGTAGTGCAGCTGCATGAACAGTCTTCAGTTATGTCTGCAGCAGCTGAAGATCTTTATTCTTACACCAAGGCACGGGATGAATTTGCAGACGTCAGCGAGCAGGAGCTGGCCGAAATCTTAACTTATACAGATGAAGAATACCAAAAATCCGGTTCACCGGGTAATCCCTATGCACTATCACCGGCCCAGTTTGATTTTTACGAAGAGGCGTTGCGCGAAAGCTCTGGCTTAGCTCATGACTCACCAATTGATTTTGCCACGATTTCTGATGAAGCTGCGGTAAACTATGAAGATGTAGCGGCCTGCAGTGCCGGAAAAAACAAAAACCGCGGCAATATCGAAGCCGTTATTATTAAGGCGGCAAAGCAAAGCTCAATCTTTGCTGAGGCGATCAGTGAGCGCAGTAGCGAAAGTAAAGCACTTCCGCGTAATTGTGTAACGCATGTTATGCGAAAATTCGGCGTAAGCTCTAGGTCGCTGGCGCGTTGTCCGGGCGGGATGGGAACACAGCCTCAGCGCGGCGGATCGAAGCCTTGTATTTCTAAAAATCTGGTTAATTTAACTTACAATCATTTTACCGATGTGGCCGAGTGTTTAAATATTGATGCGAAAGAATTATTGCCAAAATTATCAAATGAATCAGGCGTTATCATTAACACCTTAGGTGCTGGATTTGATGCCGGAGTCGGTCAGTTAACACAATCAGCTATTGCAGAAGTTAATAAACACTACGACCGCTATCTGGCAGAAGTAGAAAAGGCTGCGATTAAAAAGCCGTCATGTATGCGTGTTATGCATTACAAACCTTACTTAAAAAAGGTAAAAGACACGCTGGCTACTCGCTGTTCGCTGATCGTACCGCCAGAAAACCCGATGAAAAACATTATGTATATGGCTATCTACAACCGTATGAATCTCGATAACTTACTCGGTACGAAATATATTGCCGGTGAAAGTTTTATCGACAACAACGGCCAGATGATTGCCTTTACCGGTACGTCGTCAGACCGCATTGTCGGCGGTAAGTTCGGTAACAACGACATTCAGCAAAAATTTGCACAACTGGGTATTACCGATGTTAATCTAAATAACCTGGCAACGATGATAGCTTTTAACGGTTATAATACCGGCCCGAGTACGGCATTTAATATGTTAACCGAGTATTTAACAAAACGTATTGATGCCAAAAAACCGTTAACCGAAGCGGATTTTGATTTTCATAACCCGAAAACAGCAACTGACATCGATGGCAAAGTAAAGCCTGTGACCGAAATTGCAAAATTAAATGTCCGTTCGGCTTTCATTAAACAGAATGATCCGGATAAAGCGATTAAGCTAAAACGCGCGAAAGTATTACCTGATAAAATCAGAAAATCTTACCTGTTAACTTATCCGGAGTTTTTAATTTATAATCAGAACAACTTTGATGCTTCGATTTTAAATCCAAAAAACTTAGCCAAAGTAGAAGCTATTTCTGATCCGGCGGCTAAAGCTAAAGAACGTGCAAAATACGAACGTTTTTCAGTGATCGGTGGTCCGGGGTATTTAACTCACTTGGCATCTAAAGATATCGCGTTAAGAACAGCCTTTGAAAATTCAGGCGCTGATAAGTATTACTGCTCAAACCCGAACTTCTTACGTATCCGCGATTATAAGGCTAAGCCACTGGCCCAGAAGGCCGAAGCAGCAACGCCACGCAAACCGGCCCCTCAAAAATAAAGAGCTTCTGTTATACTTTAAAATAAAAAACCGCACCTTTTAACGAGTGCGGTTTTTTTATTTATGTTTGTCAGTAAATAGTTATCCTTGGCGCTGGCGTTTATCGACCGCTAGCGCGGCTTCGCGGATCACTTCCGACATTGTCGGGTGTGAGTGAAACGATCTGGCCAGATCTTCACTGGATCCGCCAAATTCCATGGCTACCACGATTTCCCCCAGCATTTCAGAAGCACCAGCTCCCACGATGTGACCACCTAAGATACGGTCGGTGTGCTTATCTGCAACGATTTTAACAAAACCTTCGGTTGCACCGCGGGCTTTGGCGCGGCCGTTGGCTGCGAATAGAAATTTACCCACGTTTACTTCTAAACCTTTACCTTGAGCTTCCTCAGCGGTCATACCTACTGAAGCGATTTCTGGATGTGTGTAAACAACCGAGGGAACCGTGTTGTAGTTAACGTGTCCGTGGCCGGTAGCGATCAACTCAGCCACAGCAACACCTTCTTCTTCAGATTTGTGTGCTAACATCGGGCCAACAATCACATCCCCAACAGCAAAGATATTAGGTACATTTGTTTGGTAGTGGTCGTTGGTTTTTACGCGGCCACGTTCATCTTTTTCGATACCCACAGTCTCTAAGCCTACACCTTCGGTAAATGGTTTACGTCCGGTTGAGACAAGCACCACATCACCTTGGATGGTGCCTTTTTTGCCGTCTGGCATGGTTTCATAATCTAATTCAACACGGCCGCCGACCGATTTAGAACCGGTGACTTTCGTTGAAGTCATGAATGTGACATTCATTTTCTTCATCGAGCGAACCAGCGTGTTTACGCAATCTGTATCCATCATTGATAAGATTTTATCAGCATACTCGATCACGGTAACTTTACTGCCCAGGCGGGCCCAGACAGAGCCTAGCTCTAAACCGATAACGCCGCCACCGACAACTAACATTTCTTTAGGGATTGAATCTAAAGATAAAGCGCCGGTTGAAGAGACAATTTTTTTCTCATCAAATTTTAAGAAAGGTAATTCGACCGGCACTGAACCGGTGGCGATGCAGATGTATTTGGTATTTAACGTTTGTTTAGATCCGTCGGCAGCGGTTGCTTCAACGGTATTAGCTGAAGTGATTTTGCCGTATCCAAGTACCCGGGTAATTTTGTTTTTCTTAAATAAAAAATCAATACCACCGGTTAAGTCGCCCACGATTTTGTTTTTACGCGACATCATGGCATCAAGATTCATTTTCACGTCTGACAGAATAATGCCGTGTTTATCAAAGTCGTGCAAAGCCTCATGATAAAACTCAGAGCTTTGTAACAACGCTTTCGATGGGATGCAGCCTACGTTTAAGCAAGTGCCACCTAGGGTTTTGTCTTTTTCGACAACCGCTACTTTCATTCCTAATTGCGCCGCACGGATCGCTCCAGTGTATCCACCAGGTCCGCCACCAATAAACACTAAATCAAATTCTTCCATACCAATATCCTTAAATAGCTAACGATTAAATCTCTAATAATAAACGCTCAGGGTTTTCTACACACTCTTTAATTTTTACTAAGAATGTAACCGCTTCTTTGCCATCGATGATTCTGTGATCATAACTTAAAGCGACATACATCATTTGACGGATTTCAACTTTGCCGTTGATCGCGACCGGACGTTCTTGGATTTTGTGTAAACCTAAGATCGCTGATTGCGGGGCATTTAAGATCGGCGTTGACAATAACGAACCGAATACACCGCCGTTAGTGATCGAGAAAGTTCCGCCGTTTAAGTCATCAATAGTGATCTTACCATCTCTGCCTTTAGCTGCTAAGTCGCGGATCGCTAACTCAACGCCGGCCACCGATAAAGTGTCAGCGTCTTTGATGTTCGGAACCATTAAGCCACGTTCTGTAGAAACGGCGATACCGATGTTGTAGTAGTTGTGATATTCGATTTCATCACCAGTGATCCAGGCATTGACGGCTGGGATTGTTTTTAGCGCTTCGATCGAGGCTTTTACGAAGAAACCGTTGAAACCTAGGTTTACGCCGTATTTTTCTTTAAACTTATCTTTGTATTTGTTTCTGATCTCGATCACGTTTGTCATGTCGATTTCGTTAAATGTCGTAAGGATAGCGGCGTTGTGCTGGGCTGCCACTAACTTCTCAGCAATCTTTTTACGGATCGAAGTCATTTTTACGCGTTGGATGTCGCCTTGTTTAGATGGGCCGCGCGGAACCGGAGTTACGACCGGGCTTGCGGGAGCTTTTGCCTGCGCCGGGGCCGCAGCCGGTTGAGGTGCCGGAGCATTGAGGACATCACCTTTAGTTAAACGACCGCCAAGACCAGTGCCTTGAATGCCTGAAGTGTCTAAGCCGCGTTCGTTAACAACACGTTGAACTGCAGGTGATTGGTGCGCTTGTAATTCGGGGTGAGTCGGTTTTGCCGCCGAAGTAGCACCCGCTGCCGGTTGTGAAGGAGCAGCAGCTTTTGCCGCAGCCGGAGCCGAAGCGCCAGCCGGAGCTTTGGCATCTGTATCAATCGAACCAACGGTGGCTCCGATTTTTACAGTATCACCAGCTTGCGCGTTGATGGTAAGAACACCGTCTTTTTCTGCGATCACTTCAACAGACGCTTTGTCTGTTTCGAGTAACATGATCACTTCGTTCATTTTTACAAAGTCGCCGGATTTTTTCGTCCAGCTTCCGATAACGGCTTCTGTGATTGATTCACCAACTGCGGGTACTTTTACATCTAATTTCATTTTTATCCTCTAATTCTTTTGTCGCACCTCAGGTGCGCCTTAAACTTTAAATTTTAAACTTTAAATACTTTTTCAATGATTTCGGTTTGTTCAACTTTGTGACGGTAGACCGAACCCGTTGCCGGAGACGCGCGGTCAGGACGGCCTACGTAACCAAACTGAGCTTTCGAACCCATCTCTGTTAATAAAGAGGCGAACTTGAAGTAAACATAGCTGAAAGCGCCCATGTTTTGTGGCTCTTCCTGGGCCCATAAAACTTTCTTCGCATTCGGGTACGATTTTAAAACTTCTTTAACTTTCCAGTGAGGGAAAGGCGAAATCTGTTCTAAACGAACAAGGGCAGTTTTTGTATCGTTTGTTTTTTCACGTTGTTCCAGTAACTCGTAATATAATTTACCAGAGACAAACACCACTTTTTCAACTTTAGAATTATCAGTTAACAAAGTATCAGCGATCACTTCCTGGAACGTGCCGTTTGCCATTTCAGAAATCAGGCTTGTGGCGCGTGGGTGACGAAGTAATGATTTCGGAGACATCACCACGAGTGGTTTTCTGAAATCACGTTTCATCTGGCGGCGTAACGCGTGGAAAATCTGTGCCGGTGTTGTTAAGTTCACCACTGACCAGTTATTCTGTGCCGACAACTGTAAGAAGCGCTCTAAGCGGGCCGAGCTGTGCTCAGGGCCTTGGCCTTCATAACCGTGTGGTAATAATAAAACTAAACCCGACATTTGTTGCCACTTAGATTCACCGGCTGCTAAGAACTGATCGATAATGATTTGAGCGCCGTTGGCAAAATCACCAAACTGGGCTTCCCAGATGGTTAGAAAGCTTGGGTCGGTAATTGAGTTTCCGTATTCAAATCCCATCACGGCATATTCAGACAAAATAGAATCGTAAACGCAGAAATTTGTTTTTTCAGAGTTTAATTGTTTAAGCGGGAAGTGAGATTCATTTGTCTTTGTGTCGTAGAAACCGGCATGGCGGTGAGTGAAGGTTCCACGCACACAGTCCTGACCAGTGATGCGTACCGAAGTGCCTTCTTGCAATAAACTTCCATAGGCTAATAATTCGCCCATACCCCAATCGCAGGCTTCTTTGCCAGCGGCTTGAGCTTTGCGTGTGTCAATTAGCTTCGTTAATTTTGGATGTAAGTTAAATCCAGCCGGAATCGTTGCGATCTGTTCACCGACTTTTTGTAAAGTCGCAAGATCAACTGAAGTTTTGATTGGTTTTTCCATATCTTCAGTTGTGCCTTTTTTAAGGCCGGCCCAGGCACCTTCAAATTTAAAAGTTTTAATTTTCGGAGCTTGTTGTTTTGCAGAGTCGTAAATTTTTTGCAGATCGTTCATGCGATCAGTTAAAAGTGTATCGGCAAAGTTTTGATCAGCGACATTGGCTGCCACTAATTGTTTTGCATAGATCTCGCGTAGGGTCGGATGTTTTTTGATGATATCATACATTAACGGCTGGGTGTAAGCAGGCTCATCACCTTCGTTGTGGCCAAAACGGCGGTAGCACGTAAGGTTGATGACGATATCGCGGCCCCATTCTTGGCGGAAGCGAACGGCGATATCCATCGCACGCACACAGGCTTCAGCATCATCACCGTTACAGTGAATAACCGGAATCGCAAGAGCTTTAGCTACATCGGATGAGTAGTGGGCTGAGCGGGCATTTTCTGGATTAGTTGTAAAGCCAACCTGGTTGTCGATGATTAAGTGAATTGAACCACCAACGGCATAACCGCGGACGTGAGCCATTTGTAATGACTCCATCACTACACCCTGACCTGCAAAAGCGGCATCGCCGTGGATGATTAACGGAACTACTTTTTTACGTTCTTTGGTGTCTTTAAGTTTACGTTGTGCCGCACGCGCCATACCAAGTACAACCGGTCCGACAGCTTCTAAGTGAGACGGGTTGAATGCCAGAGAGCATTCAACTTTGCCGGTCGGCGTTTCTTTGGTTTTTGTGTAACCTAAGTGGTATTTAACGTCGCCATCATAATCCTCTAACGGTTTTTCTAGTTCTGTAGGTCCGTTGAAATCAGCAAACATGCTGCCTACATCTTTACCCATGAAATTTGCAAGAACGTTTACACGGCCACGGTGAGCCATGCCGATGACGATTTCCTGTACGCCTAATGAAGAGGCGCGTGTCACCATGTGATCCATCATCGGCAGAGTGGCATCCGCACCTTCAACCGAGAAACGTTTTGTTCCCACGTAACGGGTGTGGATGAATTTCTCTAACGATTCTGCACGCGTGACGGATTTTAAAATTTCTTTTTTGTTATCAGCCGTTAATTTGAACGCCGGAGAGTTTTGTTCAAATTCTTTGATAAACCAGTTGCGAACTTCAGGAAGTGCTTCAGCAAACTGCGCTGTAATCTTGCCGCAGTAAGAAGCGCGCAAGTGCGCGATAATATCTTTTAGCGTCGCGTTTGGTTTGCCGATAACTGAACCGATCTGGAAAACCTGGTCCAGGTCTTTTTCAGTTAAATTAAATTTGTTCAGTTTTAACTGATCGTTGTGGGCCGGTGTATTTGTTAACGGATCAATGTCTGCTTCGTAGTGGCCGTAAGTGCGGTAAGCATTTATTAAATTATAAACATCCAATTCTTTTTCAGACACACCGAACGCGCCATCTTTCATGAATTCAACGCCTTCAAAGAAGCGTTTCCACTCAAGATCTACAGAATCCGGAGATTTTTTAAATTGGTTGTAAAGTGATTCGATGTATTCAAGGTTCAAATGATTCATGACTTAAGCCTCTCTTAAACTTGTTGCATGATTTTTATTTTTTTCGCTCTTGATTGTGTCACAAAGATCGTACAAACTTAAGCCAATTTTTAGATTATTTTTTAGTTATTGAGAGAGGAAATTGCCCTATGAGTAAGACCCACAAATTAGTCATTGTTCGCCATGGTGAGTCCCAATGGAATCAAGAAAATCGCTTTACTGGTTGGAAAGATGTGGACCTGTCTGAAAAAGGACGCATAGAAGCGCAAAAAGCTGGCAAATCTCTACTAGAGCAGAAATTCGAGTTCGATTTGGCCTACACCAGCTCTTTGACACGAGCTATCAAAACCCTCAATCTGATTCTTGCAGAGATGAACTTAAACTGGGTTCCGGTCATCAAAGACTGGCGCTTAAATGAGCGTCATTACGGCGATCTGCAGGGCTTAAATAAGGCTGAAACCGCGGCAAAACACGGCGAAGAACAAGTAAAAATCTGGCGACGCAGCTACGATACGCCACCGCCGATGATGTCAAAAGATAATCCCGAACATCCGATTCATGATAAACGCTACCAATCTGTAAACCCCGAGTTGTTGCCTTCGGGCGAGTCACTCAAGGATACCGTGGCCAGATTTTTACCGCTATGGAACGAAAAGATTTCAAAAGATGTTCTGGCCGGTAAAAAAGTTCTGATCGCAGCTCACGGTAATTCATTGCGCGCGTTGATCCAGCATCTGGAGAAGATGACGCCGGATCAGATCATGGAAGTGAATATGCCAACCGGAATTCCGATGATGTATGAACTGGATGATAATTTAAATGTGGTTTCAAAAAAATTTATCGGTGATGCGGATGAAGTTGCAAAAGCGATGGAAGCGGTAGCCAATCAAGGTAAGAAAAAATAATTTATGAAAAATATTGCCGGACTTGTATTCGTTGCCCTGTTTGCACTTGATGCACAGGCGCAGCTTAAAAAGACCTATCAACGTGTAAAACAGGCGGTAACCGGTTCGGCAAAATTAGCCCATCTTCATTATTTTCCAGGGCAATGGGAAACGGGCTTGTCGCTTGGTTACCGCTATTCAGTGATCAATGTTAAAGGTAATTTCACCGGATCTACGGTCGTTGAAGCTGAACAAAAAGTTTCAACAGTCAATTCGCAGCTGTCGTTAGGTGTGCTTGATAATGTGCGCTTGCAGTTAAGCTGGGATTATTTAGCGGAGATGCAGGTCGATTACACCAAACCGGCCAATCAGGCGTCGACGAAGTCCAAGGGGCTTAAAGATCCGTTGTTTGCAGCTATTGTGCGTGTAGCAGATGCTGAAAGTGTAAAGTTTGATCTTAAAGCCGGTTTTCAGCCCGAGACCGGTGATCATGAGCAGGCTGATGCGGCTAATGATGGTAATGCTAAACTAGGCGGCCATACGGTTGTTGCCGGTGCAAAGGTGATTGCAATTGTTACGAGTAATTCTCAGATCAGCGCGGGACTTACGTACTCAATGCACAGTCTGCAAAATTCGGTTGATCAGACCACCAGCGAAATTGAAGAGAGTGAAAAACACAACGAGACGCTGATTGAACTTGCCACGTTGACTGAGCTTACGCCTGAATTGTTCTTCGGTTTAACTTTAGAAATCGCCAATGTCGAAGGCTATAAATCAATGAATCTAACAACTCGGGATACTGATGATGTTGGCTCGATTTCCGGTAAAACGTTGAACCTTATCGGTAAGTATGAAATCACGCCGGATAGTCTGATTGAAGCTCAGATTGGATACCTGTTGGATTACAGCACTGAAACTTCAAATATTGATGTGTCGGCAGACGGCTATAGCCTGTCAGCCGGTTACACGGTCCGCTTCTAATTCAAGATACAAAAAAATCTGGTCTTTTTGTTGCTCGTTAAAATGGAGTCAGCAAATGGCGAAGGATAAGCAAGGTCTATTGCAAATATACGTTGTAATAGGCTGTGGTTAGCCATGCCTGCGGTGACTAATTTGAGACACTGTCAATGTTGTTGACGGAGGACGTATGTTCAAAAAGATCGGACTATCACTATTAGTTGTGCCCTTTATTGTAGGCCAGGCTTACGCCGTTGACGGCGTTCCTAAGCTTGGTGGTGATCCAACGGCTCAGGACGCGATAAACTTTGATAGTACAATATCGGCTAAAACTTCGATTGCTCAGCAGATGGTGTTGTTTGAAATGCCGCCTGAGTATGAATGTCCGCTCTTTTCAAACTCGCCCTATACCGAAATTTTAACTTCATTGGACCGTATGCAGGAGAATTTAAACTCGACCTTTCCGCAATGTGACATGAGAGCGCAGAACGAAAAAGTGGCGCAAAAAGCCGTCGTCTTAAGAAATGCGGTTTTTGAAGCTAAAAAATTACAGGAATCCGGTCAGACTTTTAAATTAGAAATGACGGCGCAAACGATGGTCGATGCCGCCCAAAAAATTCAGGAAACCCTGGCGCTTGCGGCGCAGTCGCAAACCAAAGTCTGCTACCGTAGCAATCAACAATTCAGAAACGTTGTATTTTCAATCAATGAAACTTTCCAGGGCATTGCTCCGGTGGTTCTAGATATGGTCTCTAAAAATCCGGTACTGGCCGCTAAGCTTGGTCCCGCGGTTAAAGTTTTAGCCGGTGCGGATGCGCTTTCTAAAGGTTTGGGTTTTGTTGAACAGATCGCAAAAGATTCGATTATGTTTGATATGGCCGACCAGAATAACCGCGTTAATACGTTAAAGAATGTGTGCCAGTACATGAAGTTGTACCGCCGTCTTGAATACATGCGTTCATTGAAATTAGGGCAGATCCAGTCGGTGTACACGGCTTACCAAAGCCGTATCCGTGATTTAAATCAGAATATCAACGATTACCGCAAGAAAAACTCGATGCCGACAACAGCTGCGGCAGTAATCCCGGTTGCGCCGAATGCAGCAGCCATCGCAGAGATGAATGCTGCTGATCCGAATTATCAGCTATTCACAAGTTTAAAAACCTTATTGCCGGATGAACTTAATAAATTACAAAAAGCCCAGTACGATTTAGAACTGCAAGCCAAAGATCTGCAGCGTCCTGAAGTGGCGCAGTGCCGCTTAATCCAATCGACTAAGAGTTCTGTAAGCTTTGCTAAAACCATCGAAAAATTGACTGAGTTTGGTGTTTCGTGGGCTGAGGGCATGGGGGGCGCGCCTGAATCGGCTGCGGCCATTGAAGTATTAAAAAGCCAGCTTGAAGCTTACGATGAGTATTTCACCGAAGCTGCTAACCAGAAAAATCTGACTGAATGTGTGAAGCTTGGCCAGGATTGGATCAAAATCTCTTTAGAATTATTAAGCCAGGGCCAGAAGATGGTGCACCTATTTGCGCAGGAGCAGGCTGAGTTACAAACTGAGACTGATCAGATTATCGTGAAACGGTTATCAAAAAAAGAGCGTGAAAAACAAAACATGCAAAGCAATCTTGCGAGCTTAAAATCGATGATGCAGTATGCGGCATTTGAATCAAGCGAGATTGAAAAGCGGGCGAAAGACATGCACCGTTATTTCTTCCGTGGCCCGTACTACAACGAAGTCAAATCAGCGTGTTCAGATGATCCGAATTGCGGCTGGTGGCAGAAAACCGTTGGTGGTGTAAAAGCCGCCTACCAATGGCAGCGTAATAACGGCCCGATTTATGAATTACTGCGTAACAACGACCAGCATTTTAACAATGCCTACATGCAGATGAATCAGGCCCGGGCAAAGTTAAATAGATTTGAATATGAATTTGCGCGCGCGGATTATAAAGGCCAGGTGGGTATCGGGGTGTTGGAGAAAATCCAGGCGCGTGCCAAAGTTTACGGTCAGAGATTAACGCACTTAAGTTTACGCTATATTAAAAAAGGCTCGGCGACCCACCAGAATCTGTGCATGAGCGCACGCCAGGTGTTGGATAAGTATTTAGTGGCTTCAACGCATATGATGTCGAGTCAGGCGCTGTGTAATATGGTGTTTCCGGCATTAAAAGAAAACAATGTGGCCGGCGTACTGCGTGATTACTGTATCCCGCGTGCCGGAAGAACTGAAAAAACCGATAAGCCGTCTAAATTACAACAGCTTATTTACTCATTGGTGGGTGAAGGTGAAGGTAAAAAGAAGTGGGTTATTTATTTCGGAGCGCAGCAGGCCACAGAAGTAGACGTGAGTAATGAAAACTCGCCAAAAGCTTTAGTTGATAAATTAATCGAAAAATACGAAGCTTTAGAGTGTGAACAAAAAGCTGGTTTTTAATTTTAGTCTAGTCAATGCAGGTTTCGATGGTTTTCAGCCGAAGATGGCGATGATCATCGAAAACGGCATAATTTCCTGGCTTGGCCCACAAGCCAAGATTCCCAAAAAAGTAAAATTCAATAGGGAAATCGATCTTAAAAAGCAAAAGATTTTGCCGGCTTTTATTGAATGTCACACACACACACTGTTTGCCGGTTCGCGTGCCGATGAATTTGAACTGCGTAACACCGGCACGAGTTATCTAGAGATCGCCAAAAACGGCGGCGGTATTCTTTCAACCATGAGAAAAACCCGCCAGGCGTCAGCCAAAGAACTTTTAACCAGTACCCAGGCCCGCGTTGATAATTTTGTTAGGCAGGGGGTGGCCACAGTTGAGATTAAATCCGGCTATGCTTTAGATCATAAAAATGAAATCAAAAGTCTGGAAGTTATCAACAAAGTTAAAACAGCACGCATTGTTTCGACGTTCCTGGGTGCGCACGCCAAACCTCCGGAATATGATTCTTATGGCGAGTACTTAGCCTACCTGGCCGAAGAAGTTCTGCCGGTGGTGAAAAAGAAAAAGCTTTCACAACGGGTAGATATCTTTATTGAGAAAAACTTTTTTGAAGTGCCGCAGGCGCGTGAGTATTTGTCGGCTGCAAAGCGTATGGGATTTGAAATTACGATTCACGCCAACCAGTTGTCGTTATCCGGCGGGGCAGAGCTTGCGCTGGAGCTCGGAGCGCAGTCGGCAGATCATGTGATTCATTTGACGGACGAAACTATTCAGTACTTTGCCCGTAATAAAACGGTCGCCGTGTTATTGCCGGCAGCTGACTTATATATGAAGTGTCCGTATCCGCCGGCGCGCCAATTAATTGATAGTGGCGCAACCGTAGCATTGGCGACCGATTTTAATCCGGGCACCTGTCCGACCCAGGATTTATCTTTAGTGGGACTGCTGGCGCGTTTAGAAATGAAAATGACTCTGCCAGAAGTGTTTAAGGCTTATACGATCAATGCAGCCAAGGCGTTAGGAATCGATCAAGAAGAAGGGGCGTTGCAGGTCGGAAAACGCGCTAATTTTATCAGCACTGATGCAGAGTTGACCGACTTCTTCTATTCAGCCGGGAGTATGCCTCAGCATCAGCTTTTCATTCGGGGAAACAAAACTTTAGTCGGGTAAAGTGCGCTTATATTACACATGGCGTCTTAAAATTTAAGAATCTTAAATTTTAGTTGTATCTAGAGTTTAGTCTTTCTAGGCTCACGTATATGGCAGCAAGTTACTCTTCGTTTTTAACGACACAATATTATAGTCCAGTATTTAATACCGCTCTATTTGACGGACCTTTCCGAATTTATTTTTCGCAAAGTTACGAATCGGTCGCGTTAAAAATTTACCACTTGTTGCAGAGCCAAGACTTAGTGCTTTGGACTGAGTACAAAAAGTGGTCGGAAAAAACCAAAAAACACGCTTTCATTTTAATCTATCCCTCTGAACAGGATTTAGCCATCGCCTTTGACGGTGACAATGTCTCAACGTTAATGAATCGTTTATGGGATGAAGGTTTAATCCTGGGTTTTGCCAACCCGAATGTGGAAGATTCTTTTGCCGGAATTTACCAGAACATTCTGACTCAACTTAAGACTTTTATCAGCTCTGAAAAAACCAATCTAAATTTACAGTTCTAAACCGTTTGAGCCGTTTTTGTGACTGGCGCTTTATCGGCAAATAGCCTTATAATTAGGGTATGCGCAATACTCGCGGACAGGTCGTAGTTGAATATTTACTGATCATGGTTTTTATGGTGGCCATCGCGGCGACGTTGACAAAAACTCTGGTTGGCCGTGGTGACAGCGAATCTTCGCAAGGTTTTATTGTTAAAAGCTGGAGCAGCATTATTCAGGTGATCGGCAATGATATGCCTGATTGTTACAAACAAAATAACCACACAACCCCGAACTGCCCGAATTAACTTAGATAAATCCGAAACCGCGCTTTTTCACTTCGGTGTTGATTCTTTTCTGCAGGTTTTCCTGAATCTCAAAAGCCAAGTCATGGCAAAGTTCTGAATCGCTCATCTTGTCGGGACCGAAAGGCAGGGTTACAGGTTTTTCGAAAATAATTTTCCATTTTGCCGGTAGCGGAATCACGTTCAGCGGTAAAGGCAGAACCAGGCCGCGCAAAAATTTCGAAAATTTTAACTGGCGCAGATTAATATGTGTTTCTTCGGCTCCTAAGATAATCGTCGGAACAATCGTGGCATCAGTGGCCAGAGCCATGCGGATGAAGCCGCGTTTAAATTCCTGCAACTGATAACGTTTTGAAGTAGGCTTAAAATTTCCGTGCTCGCCTTCGGGAAAAATGACGATCATCTGTTTTTTCTTTAAATAATTTACGCCGTTTTCAAAAGTGGCCTCAAAAAATCCCAGCTTCTGGGCGGGCAAAGCGGTGGTTTCGGTTAAAAACCAAAGATGGTGGGTCAGCACTCTGGGTATGCGCTGGGTTTTTTCCTGGATAACATAAGCCAGCACCATGGCATCCATCGCCGTAAAGCCGGAGTGGTTAGGTGCAATGATGATCGGTCCGCTGGTGGGGATATTTTCTACGCCTTCAACTTCGACGCGAAAATATTTTTTAAGAATTTCCATGAACAATCTGGGAAAAACTTTATACAGCAAATCATCGGCACCGAGTGACTTGAGGTTAAAAACTTTTTCGTTGGGTTTTTTAAAAAAATTGATCATGATTATTCTATGAAAAAATATATCATGGCCATCGATCAAGGAACAACCGGTTCAACTGTCATTTTAGTGGATCAAGGCGGAGGTCTGGTCGCATCAGCGGATCAGGATTTTCCCCAAATATACCCGAAGCCGGGGTGGGTCGAACATGATCCCCGCGATATTTGGGAGTCGGTGTCGCAATCGGCGCGTAAAGCGTTAAGTCAGATCGGTGCCAATCCCGGTGATGTGTTAACGATCGGCATTACCAATCAGCGCGAAACTGTCGTTGCGTGGCGCAAATCAAATTCGGAAGTTTTGCATAATGCCATTGTCTGGCAGTGCCGCCGCACAACCGAGATGTGCAATAAATTACGTGCTAACTGGCAACGTAAAATCAAAGAAAAAACCGGACTGGTATTAGATCCGTATTTTTCAGCGAGCAAAATGCGCTGGATGATCGAGAATGTTCCGGCCGTTAAAAAGGCCTTAAAAGAAAATGATCTGGCATTCGGTAATATGGATACTTTTTTGATGTGGAAGCTCTCGTCAGGAAAGACTTTTGCCACGGATGTAAGTAATGCATCCCGTACCATGCTGATGAACCTAAAAACTTTAGCCTGGGATAAAGATTTATTAAAACTTTTCAAAGTTCCGCTTTCGGCACTGCCGCAAATAAAATCGTCGGCCGGAGCCTTCGGTGTAACCCATAATGCCGGTTTTGTGAGTGATGGCACGATGATCTCAGGGGTTGCTGGTGACCAACAGGCAGCACTTTTTGGCCAGGCCTGTTATCAGGCCGGCGAAAGCAAATGCACGTTTGGTACCGGCAGTTTTATCCTGATGAATTCAGGAAATAAAATTTTAAAATCAAAATCTAACTTACTCACCACAGTTGCTTGGAAAATCAAAGATCAACCGGTGCAGTACGCGCTTGAAGGCGGAGCCTTTATCTGTGGGGCTGCGGTGCAGTGGCTGCGTGATGGTTTGGGGCTAATCAAAGAAAGTTCTGAAGTTGAAAAATTGGCAGCAGAAGTTAAAAATACAAACGGTGTTGAATTTGTGCCGGCTTTAACGGGGCTTGGTGCGCCTCACTGGAAGCCTGAAGCGCGGGGAGAATTAACGGGTTTAACCCGTGGCACGACAAAGGCGCATATCGCGCGTGCCACCTTAGAGGCTATGGCCCTGCAAAACGCTGATATTTTATTATCGATGCAAAAAGACTTAGGTAAAAAAATTAAAAAATTGCGCGTTGACGGCGGGGCCTCGGCGAATAATTTACTCATGCAACTGCAGGCTGATTATTTGCAAACTCAGGTTGATAGGCCTCAGCAAATTGAAACAACTTCGATGGGGGCTGCGTACTTAGCTGGAATCGGTGCCGGGGTATGGAGTTCGACTGCCGAGATTAACAAAATCTGGAAGATCGACAGATCATTTAAACCGGCTATCGTTAAAAAAGATTTAGCAGCCAGACAGAAATCGTGGACCAAAGCGGTGAAAAAAGTCATGGTCTAGGGCTTGCCGTTATTTAAAAAAAATGAGCGTTAAGACTTATTCTTAACGCTCACTAAGGTGTGTTCTATTAAATAGTCTATCCATGATGGATCGTGAGGAGGGGCCTTGCGATCCATTTTTATTTAAACTACTGAATATATAAATCTGTGGTCACTGTAAATGGTGCTGGATCATTTAAGTCCGAACCAGACACTTTACGTTTAACGTCAACCTGGGCGCGGATTTGGTTTCCGGCTTTTAGGATTGAAGAGGCTTTGCTTCCTAATAATCTTGCCAGAGTTACTTCACCGTTAGCTGCTTGCGCTTGTTCGCGCGTTACAGTTTGTGGTGTGTTGATCGCACGCAATTTTCCGTTTTTAACTTCAAATAAGCTTAATACGTATTTAGTAGAAACTTCGGTAAATTGTTCAGTGGTATCAGTTAATTTAATATATGCATTGATGCCTTGTTGGTTTGGCGCAGTTAACTGAACTCTAGAAGAGTCAGATAAAATCTGGATATCTTCTGCAGTTAATACACGGCGGTCGTAAACAGCAGTGCTTTGAAACGACAGTTGGCCGTTGGCGATTACCGAACCAGTGCGGGTCGTTTTAACTACCGCACGGATCTTTGAGTGCGCAGGGATTTGCGCCTGCACAACTAAACCGGTTTTGCCGTTAGCTAATGATGTCGCAATTCCGGTTTCAATAACAGCATCAGTTGCTAAATCGCGAACTTCAATCTCAGAAGTAGTTTGTACTTTAGCGTGCGTGATTAAATCGTTAAAGCTTACTACAAATTGATTTAAAAGCGGTGAGTACACAACCTGTAAACCTTTAAGTGTACCAGCACCTGCATTTGTAGCATCAAACAGCGGGGTTAAGCCTAACTGCACGTTGATGATCTCGCCTGATTGCGTTTGTGAAATCACTTTGTAACCATATAGTGAATTCACCGTGGCAACAGAAACTTGACCCGGTTGGGCTGAAGTTAAAGTGACTTTTAGGGTCTCAGATTCATGAGCAGCTAACGCGGCATCTTGCGGGAACGAAACGATAACCTGGAACTGCAGCTGGCGGTCAAAAACCGTTTGTGTTTCGGTTTTGCAGCATTTTGTTTCTTCACGGTATTTCGTTACGGTACGCGTGCGGGTTTCTTCACGGTAGCGGGTTTCATCACGGTATCTGGTCACTTCGCGCTGGTACGGTACACGCACGTTACCGCATTGTTGATCAGTGTAAGGAACCTGAACTGTGCGGCATTCACGTTCACGGTAAGGAACCTGAACTGTGCGGCATTCATGACGGGTGTAAGGAACGTTGTTGCAAACCTGTTGGTTTTCGCAACGCTGAGTTGGGCCTGTTCCGCTATCGCAAACACGACGGGTTTTGCAGACTCTTTGGCCATGGGCGTTTGTGCCACATTCTTCAACGTCGCGGCACTGACCTGGTTCGCCGGGAACTAGGTAACATTTCTGTTCGTTGCGGCATTCGCGGCGGTAGTCAGTCACGTTTTCACAGCGTTGTTCGTTGCGGTAACGGGTCACGTCTTCGCAGCGTTGTTCATTGCGGTAGCGGGTGACATTTTCGCAGCGGTATTCATCGCGGTAGTCAGTTACATAATCAGTGTAAGGAACTTGCACAGTGTATGGAACCTGAACTGTGTATTGTTCTTCGACCTGATAAGGTACCTGCACTGTATATGGCACCTGTACTTGCTCTTGGCGGTACAAGTTTTTTGATAGACGTGCCACGGCCTGGTGAGCAGATGCCGCTGTGCGAGTAATCACCTGAGAAGTTTGCTCAGATGGTGCCGAATTGGCTGTAGCAGTCATGCTTAATGCGGTGATGGCTGCAGCAAATAAAGGCAGAAATCTTTTAAATTGGATCATTGTGTCCCCCTTTTTTTTGAACGGGAGACATAAGAGCAACAAGAGTGCCGAAATTTGTCGGCTCATTTGGTGATAAAATGGCTATTTTTCAAATATTATTCTTCAAGTTGAGTTTCTAAGAACTCAACTTCTTCGATTTCATCGACATCGCCCTGAAACTCGCGCTTAGAGGCCATTTCGATTTTTTGCGATAACTTGGTTTGTAGCGATCCATCCGAGTAAGCGGCTAAGACTTTAGAGTAACGGGTGGTGGCTTTAAAGATGGCCGGGCTCGAGGTGAGCAGGATCGTAAGACCAACGGCAGCCAGCAGGATAGTCTCAGTTATGGCGGAATTAATGACCTGCACATTCTTGCTGCGCGCGACCGCAGAGTAAATTTTTTTGTAGAACAGCAAAGGGATGACCGGTGCCAAGAATATCATTAGCACGTAAAAGAACATTGTGCTGATCGACCAAAGCTGCTGGGCACATTGCACGTTGCAGCTGACTTTGATGAGAAACTGGTATTTCTGGATAAGTAGCGAGCCGAAGTATTTGAATTGAAAATACATGAACGACAGGGCCAGTAATCCGATGATAAATTTTAAGCTGATCACGCCGTATCGAAGATTGGGTTTTACGCTTTCGACCAGGATATCTTTATAGAACTTGTAGCGGTTGGGGTGCGATTTTTCCGGGTTTTCATGCAGGTAGTTTTCAAATTCAGAGAGATTATCCACCTCTTCGGCAAAAAAGCTCATGATGGTTTTGTAACCATCACCGTTTATGAACTCAATGACAAAGTGGCGCTGTTTATCTTCGGGAAAAACCAGGATTTCGTTGATGTTTTCCCATGCAATGACAATGGGCTCACGGCGATAGACTTCTTTAAGGGCCTGCCAGCTAAATACGCGGCATTGCAAAGCTCTTAATTTTGAGTTTGGCCTGATAATCAATCCCATAACTGCTTATCGGTATTTTAGAGTAAAAACTTGAAATAATTCCCGGCAACTGTCAAAGCTTTGGACAGCGGTTTTTGCCTGTAAAGCTATACCGTTAAGCCTACATTTGGCGCACATTATGTACTAGTAGAAATTGTCAGAACATTGGCAACAATCGACTGGTACCTCATGTGTTTAAGCCCCTCTTGAACCATGAGGTTTTTTTGTTTTTTCTCCTCTGAAAACGCACTGTGACACATAGAGAAATTAGTTACCTCTTTGCAACGCTCAAGATACGCTATTCAACATCGTATTTTGACATTGCGAAAGGATTGCCAACGTGTCTGCAGATTCAAAACCAACACCTATCCCAGAAATCAGACGTCTAAAAGATTTAAATACTCTTGTGAGCTTATCAAAACGCCGCGGCTTTGTGTTTCAAAGCTCAGAAATTTATGGCGGCCTTGGTAGCTGCTGGGATTACGGTCCGTTAGGATCGCTCATGAAGCTAAACGTTAAACGTGCCTGGTGGAATGCCATGACCAGAAGAGCTGATATCGTTGGTCTTGATGCCGCTATTCTTATGCATCCAACAGTCTGGAAAGCTTCGGGCCACGTTGATGGTTTCTCGGATCCATTGGTTGACTGTAAAGACTGTAAAACACGTTTCCGCGCTGATAACACAGAATCATACATTAATAAAAAGCAATGTCCGGTTTGCGGCAGCAAAAACTTATCCGAAGAGCGCCAGTTTAACCTGATGTTTAAAACCCACATGGGTCCATTGGAAGATTCGGGCTCGGTGGTTTACCTGCGTCCTGAAACAGCTCAGGGCCACTTTGTGAACTTTCAGAACTGTCAGCAGTCGTCTCGTTATAAAATTCCGTTCGGGATTGCAGCGATTGGTAAATCTTTCCGTAACGAAATCACGCCGGGTAATTTTATTTTTCGTACCCGTGAATTCGAACAGATGGAGATGCAATATTTCGTAAAACCGGGCACTGATGAAAAATACTTTGCTGAATGGAAAGAGCGTCGCTGGAACTTCTATACAAAATACGGCATCCGCGAAGAAAACTTAAAATTCAAAGATCACGATAAATTGGCTCACTACGCGCGTGCGGCAGTGGATGTTGAGTACAAATTTCCGATGGGTTTTTCTGAGTTGGAAGGTATTCATAACCGTTCTGATTTCGATTTAACCCAACATGCGAAATTCTCTGGTAAAAACCTAGAGTACTTCAACGAAGCAGAAAAAGAAAAGTATATCCCGTACGTGATTGAAACTGCGGTGGGTTGTGATCGTTTATTCTTAGCGTTTATGTGCGATGCCTACCGTGAAGAAGTCACAGTGACAAAAGATGAAACCGGTAAAACTTCAGAGGACGTGCGTGTGGTGTTAGGCTTACATCCTGATATCGCGCCGATCAAAGTAGCAGTTCTTCCGCTATCGAAAAAAGATGAGTTATCACTGCCGGCTGAAGCCTTACGTGATCAGCTCGCAGAAGATTTTGATGTGACTTACGATGAAACCGGTTCGATCGGTAAACGTTACCGCCGCGCTGATGAAGTGGGCGTTCCGTTTTGTGTTACTTACGACTTTGACACGATCAATGACGGTGCCGTGACAGTACGTCACCGCGACAAGATGACTCAAGAACGTGTTAAAATTAAAGAATTAAATGCTTACATCGCTGTTCAATTAAAACAGTTTAACAACTAACGAAAGAAAAGGATTGTGTAATGGAGACTACAAACACAAAGACTTATACTAAACCAGAGAAGTTCGTTTATTACTTCGCAGCGGGTGAAGCTGAAGGTAATGCGGGCATGAAAAACACCCTTGGTGGTAAAGGGGCCAATCTAGCTGAAATGACAGCGATCGGCTTACCTGTACCTCCGGGTTTTACGATTTCTACCGATATCTGTACAGCCTACTACGCTGAAGGTGGAAAATTGCCTGAATGGGTAAGACCAGAGGTTTTAAAAGCCTTATCTCGTGTTGAATCTAAAATCGGTAAAAAATTCGGTGATACCAATAACCCGTTATTAGTGAGTGTCCGCTCCGGTGCACGCGCTTCAATGCCGGGGATGATGGACACGATCTTAAATCTGGGCTTAAACGACCACACGGTTGAAGGTTTAGCAAAATCTTCAAACAACCCGCGTTTTGCCTGGGATTCTTACCGCCGTTTTATCCAAATGTATTCTGATGTGGTGATGGGAATGAATTCATCACTTCTTGAAGTGACTTTAGAAGATTTGAAAGCTGAAAAGGGCATTCACTTAGATACCGAGCTTTCAACTGAAGATTTAAAAAAATTAGTTAAAAAATTTAAAGATATGGTTCAGCAAATGACCGGCCAGAGTTTTCCAGCTGATCCGATGGAGCAACTGTGGGGGGCGATCAGTGCAGTATTTAAATCATGGAATACAGCGCGCGCGATCACATACCGTGAGCTACACGATATCCCGGCCTCGTGGGGAACTGCAGTTAACGTACAGTCGATGGTGTTTGGTAACTTAGGTGATGATTCAGCGACCGGTGTTGCATTTACCCGTGACCCTTCAACGGGGGCAAAAAAATTCTACGGTGAATTTTTAGTCAACGCCCAGGGTGAAGATGTGGTGGCGGGAATCCGCACACCACAGCCGATTTCATTATTAAAAGAAATCATGCCTGAGCCATACGCTGATTTAGAGACCATTTACAAAAAATTAGAGACTTACTTTAAGGATATGCAGGATATCGAATTCACAATTGAAAAAAACAAATTGTGGATGTTGCAAACCCGTAACGGTAAGCGCACGGCAAAAGCGGCTTTACAGATTGCCTGTGACATGATTGATGAAAAATTAATTACTGAAGACGAGGCGATCTTACGTTTAGATCCGTCATCGTTAGATCAGTTATTGCATCCGACTTTGGATCCAAAAGCTGCAAAAACACTGTTGGCTAAAGGTCTGCCTGCCAGCCCGGGTGGTGTGTGCGGACAGATCGTGTTCACGCCGGAAGATGCCGTTGAGTGGAGAGAGCAGGGTAAGAAAGTTATCTTGGTTCGTGTTGAAACTTCTCCAGAAGACATCGCCGGAATGGTAGCAGCCCAAGGTATTTTAACTTCTCGTGGTGGTATGACGTCGCATGCGGCAGTTGTTGCGCGCGGTATGGGTAAATGCTGTGTAGCTGGCTGTTCAGAAGTTGAAGTGGATTATACGAATGAACAAATGCGTGCCAAAGGGTACAACCTTAAAAAAGGCGATGTAATCACATTAGACGGTAGCACCGGTGAGATTTACTTGGGTGAGGTAAAAACAATCGAACCTAAATTAGACGGGGCTTTTGATCGTTTGATGAAGATGGCTGACGGTGTTCGCAGATTAAAAGTTCGTGCTAACGCTGATACACCAAAAGATGCGCAAACGGCGCGTAATTTCGGGGCAGAAGGTATCGGTTTATGTCGTACTGAACACATGTTCTTCGGTGCAGATCGAATTGATGCTGTCCGTGAAATGATTATTTCTGAAACTAAAGTTGAGCGTGAACGTGCATTAGAGAAATTACTTCCGATGCAAAGAGATGATTTTTACCAGTTATTCCAGATTATGGACGGGTTTCCGGTGACGATCCGTTTATTAGATCCGCCGTTACATGAGTTCGTGCCGCACACTGATGAAGAAATCCAACATTTCTCTCAGCGTGTAAAGATGGATGCAAACCGCGTAAAAGCAAAAATTCAGGCTCTACATGAGTTTAACCCGATGTTAGGTCACCGCGGTTGCCGTTTAGCGGTAACCTTCCCGGAGATTTATCAAATGCAGTCACGTGCTATCGCCGAAGCGGCAGCAAAGTTAGTGCAAGAAGGTAAAAAATTAGTTCCTGAAATCATGATTCCGTTAATTGCCACAGCTAAAGAACTGGAAATGTTACGTGCGCAAACGGTTGAAGTTGTTGAAACAGTGATGAAAGAAACTAAAACTAAGTTTGATTATCAGGTAGGTACGATGATCGAGCTTCCGCGTGCAGCAGTTACAGCGCACGAGATTGCTAAACACGCTGATTTCTTTAGTTTCGGTACTAACGATTTAACGCAAACAACTTTAGGTCTATCGCGTGATGATTCGGGCAGATTCCTAAGCAGTTACGTAAGCCAGGGTATTTTTGCCAAAGATCCATTTGTTTCTATCGATCAGGTAGGTGTGGGTACTTTAGTGAAGACAGGTGTTGATCTTGGCCGTCAGGCAAAGGGTCAGTTAAAAGTCGGTGTTTGTGGAGAGCATGGCGGTGATCCGGATTCGATTGAGTTTTTTGAAAATGTAAATTTAGACTATGTCAGCTGTTCACCGTTTCGCGTACCAATTGCCAGACTTGCGGCAGCTAAAGCACATTTAAAGCGGAAGAAAAAGTAGCTGGGAGTAATGGTAGTGCAGAAGTTGTTACTTGTAGAAGATAATGAAGTCATAAGAGTGTTAGCAGCTAACACTCTTAAAGAGTTTTCGCTTTCGATGGCGTCGTCGTTAAAAGAAGCGCAGTCTTTAATGCAAACTAATAATTTCGATTTAATTCTTTTGGATATCGGCTTACCTGATGGTGATGGCTTGGCATTTTTAAATCAGCTAAGTTCAAACTCTGAATTTCAGGTTCCTGTGATAATTATTAGCGGTAAGACTGATATCGCCAATAAGGTGACAGCCTTTTCATTTGGTGCCGAAGATTTTATAGGTAAACCATTTGACCCCATCGAATTAAAAGCTCGCGTGGCCGCAAAGCTTAAAAAACTCGAACAGGCCAAAACCAATTCAGACATATTAAAAATCGGTGACCTTTTGATAACGGTTAGTAAGCAAAAGGTCGTTATCCAAGGGGCCGGTTCTGAGCAGCTGCCGGTTGATCTCACAACTTTAGAGTTTAAACTTCTCTTAGCATTGGCCAAACATCCCGAGCGTGTTTATTCGCGCGAGCACTTGTTAGCCGAAGTGTGGGGCGATGATTTGTCAGTTACTTCACGAAGTGTCGATACGCATGTAGCGCATTTGCGTAAAAAAATTCATAAATCAACAGTTAAAATCGATACTGTGATTCGCAGTGGTTATCGTTTGTTGTTAGGTTCCTAGTTTTTTACATCGCATTTTCTCTGAGGTCGTGGCGAAAAATTGCAGACAGTAGTTCGGTACAGTAAGTCGGATTTAATGGTTTATGGACGAAACAATCTGCTTTTCTTTTTTTGATGCTAGTAAACTCAAAATACGCGTCTTCGGGAATGCTTGAAGCAAAAATAAAAAAACTTCCCTTGATGTCTGCTTCTTGTAAGAGGTCGATGCCGGTTTTTCGGCCTGACAATATAATATCGGAGATAATAAGATCATAGGTGTTCTTTGCTAACATTTCGCTGGCGATGAAGTCATTATTTGCCCAGTCTAATTGGAATGGTGAGCTGGTGGCGCGCGCAATGATGTCGCTCCAAAGGCCTTTAAAAAATGGATTATCTTCGATAAGTAGTATTTTAAAAGACTTCATATGCGAATCTCCTGTTTGGTTAAAAAAATCATCGGCCGCCGCAATCCTGCATTAACCGATGATCAAGATTTGTGGCACACACGTGACCTTGTTAAAACGTATGTACCTGTACTTGATATATTTATCGGCAGGTCCTGTGTTTCTGGGATTGTGCTGATGTTAAGATATCTAAATATTAATCAGCTAAAATAGTGGGCGTTGTCTCAGAATAGGATTTGAGCACACTAATCATGGGATGTGCGGCGTTGCGGCATGTTGGGGAGAATCTCTCATGTCCACCACTTTTCATCATTGACTCAACTCACCAGACCAAAGGACAGTTATATATAGTTATCCGTTCTATCCCTTATCCGTGGCCGAGCCGTGGATTATAAACCATTTTCTTCGCAAAAGGAGTTTTGCTTTGAGAATTAAAAAACTAGAACTTATCGGTTTTAAATCATTTAAAGATCGTACAGTTATTCAATTCGACGCAGGAATCACAGGTATCGTTGGACCCAACGGTTGTGGTAAATCTAATATCGTAGATGCCTTAATGTGGGTCATGGGTGATCAATCAGCCAAAGACTTACGTGCATCGCAAATGACAGATGTTATCTTTGCCGGCGCAGAAAACTACGCCCCATTAGGGTTATGCGAAGTTTCCTTAACTTTAGAAAATGATGGCGGTCCATTCCCTGCCAAGTACTTAAAACACTCTGAGATTATGGTGACTCGTCGTCTTCACAGAAACGGTGAAGGTGAATACTTTATCAATAAAGAGCCATCACGTTTAAAAGACGTGCAAGAGATCTTTATGGATACGGGTGCTGGTTCGAAAGGTTTCTCGATCATCGCCCAAGGTATGATCGGTAAAATTGTAACCTCTAAGCCAGAAGATCGCCGCATGTTAATCGAAGAAGCGGCAGGTATTACGAAGTTCAAAGCCCGTAAAAAAGAGTCGCAACGTAAATTACAGTCAACAGATCAAAACCTGGTGCGTTTACAAGATATCATCGGCGAATTAAAACGCCAAATCGATTCTTTGCAGCGTCAGGCTCAGCGTGCTGAACGTTACCGTACCATCAAAACTCAAATCGAAGATTTAGAGTTATGGTTATCATCGGCGCAATACGTTGAATTAGCCCGTGCGGCTAATGAAGCCCAGGCTATTTTTAACGAAGCGCAGGCTCTGGAAGTCGGTTCTGAAGCTGATCTTTCTGCCATGCAATCACAACTTGAAACAATGAAGTTGTCGGTGCTTGAACAGGAAAAAGCCGTTGAAGACCGCCAGCAAGAATTTTTCAATCAGCAAAGTGCCGTTCAAAAGAAAGAATTAGAAATTCAAGAACTACGTTTTACCTTAGAACAGGCTAAACGTAATGAACAAATGACGGGTAATATCTTAAGCGAGCAGCAAGCTCGCTATGATCTATTGGCCCGTGACCAGGAAAATCTTCAGGCTCAGGCTGATGAGTTAAAAGCGGAATCAGAATTTTTAGCTGAAGAATCATTAACTAAAGCGTTAGCTTTCAGTACTAACCAAAAACGTTTTACTGAAATTGACGAAGAACTAACTGTTAAGCGCCGTGAGCAATTTGCTTTAGGCCAATCTGAGTCGGCTTTAGATGCTAAATTAAACTCTTTTAACGGCCAGCGATCGGAAGTTGCCGACCGCTTAGCGGATGAAGAAATTAAATTAGCTGAATTACGCGAAACACATCACGAGTTTGAAATTCGTCGCCGTAAAGTAACCAATGAATTAGACCAGCAACGCCAACTGCAGTTAGACTTGTCAAATGATGCTGAATCATTCGAGGCGAATAAAAAGATTTTGACTGAGTCAGTTCAGAAAAAACAGATCGAAGTTCAGGAATTTAAAGACAATTTAAATGAAACTGCTTCGCGTCTTTATGGTTTAGAAAACTTGGCGCAAAACTTCGAAGGGTTCGAAGAGGGCGTTAAGCAGGTTATGCTTTGGTCAAAAGCACGTACTGAATCATCAATGAACGCCGATGGGACAGTAAATGAAACTTTCCATCCGGTATCAGAAGTGATCGAAGTTCCAAGTGAATTTGAAATCGCCATGGAGGCGGCTCTTGGTTCTAAATTACAGATGCTTTTATCAAGCAAACAAGAAACAGCTTTAGAAGCTGTTGACTATTTAAAAGCAAACAACACCGGCCGTTCTTCGTTTTTTGCAGGCCAAGGTGAAAAAGCCTTAGCACCTGCCGGAAACCCGGAAAATGAATCTGGTGTTATCGGTTTATTAAATAAAGTAGTTCGTTCAGATGAACAATTTTCGCAATCAGTAGAAAACATCTTATCCGGTGTGGCGATTGTGGATTCAATCCGTACGGCGTTGAACCTGCGTCCAAATTACGCCGGTTGGACTTTTGTTACGACCGATGGTGATACCTTATCAGCTGATGGCGTATTAACTGGTGGATCAAAAGATTCGGCAGAGTCAGGTGTTTTAAAACGTCGCCGCGAAATCAAAGAGTTATCTGATAAGAAAAACGAATGGTCTGGTAAATTAGCTTTAGCCAATGCCGCTTTAAAGAAAACTGAAGAGCAGTTGGCTAATGTATTAAATGACTTTGAAGGCGCACAAAAACGCCGTTTAGAGCAAGAAATCAAAGTAGCTGAATTACGTAAAGACTTAGAGCGTGCTGATAATGAACTTCAACAGGCAGCCAATGCTGTTGAAAGACAGGATAAAGAAGTTCGCCGTTTAACAGAGCAGTTGCAAATGTTAGACGAAAAGATTTCTGAAATGACAGAAAATCTTGTGAATTTACGCACGCAAAAAGTTGATCTTGAGACATCAATCACATCATTATCGTCTGAGTACGAAGCGATGAAAGATGGTTTTGAGACCCAGCAGGCGGAAGTGACTGATTTACAAATCAAGTCAGCTTCTAAATCACAGGAATACCAAGGTTTAGTGCGCCAATTAGAGATGGTAACTAAACAGGTGAACGAGCTTTCGCACCAATTAAACCGTATGTCTGAAGAAGCTGAAGGTTATTCTTCACAGATGACCGAAGGTTCTTATGCGCTTGAGCAGGCGAAAATCGATTTTGAAAGAATGGTTCAGGATATCGAGCATAAACGTTTGGATTTAGCTCAGTTTAAAAACCAATTCGAAATCGAAACTGCGGATATTCGTGCTTTAGAAGAAAAAGTGATCACGACTCAGCGTGAACGTAACGAACGTTTACAGCGTATGTCTGAGTCACAATTAAAACTTGAATCAGCAAAAATGAAAGAGCAGAACTTGATCGAGCAAACTCGTGAAAAGTACATGATCAATCTTCCGGATGTTATTGAAAAATACATCGGCCGTGAAGGTGATCCGGTTGCTGCTGTTGAAGAGCTAAAAGAATTACGCGAAAAATTAGCAAAAATCGGTGAAGTGAACCTTTCAGCAATTGCTGAGTTCTCTGAAACCCAGGAGCGCTATGCGTTCTTAACCAAGCAGCACGAAGATCTGACTGAGGCGAAAGAACAACTTCGTAAAGTGATCGATCGTATCAACAAAATCTGCTCGAAACGTTTCAAAGAGACTTTTGATCTTGTTAACGAAAGATTCCAAAAAGTGTTCCCTGTATTATTCGGCGGCGGAGAGGCGATGCTTCAGATTATCCACGACGAAGAAAAAG
This sequence comes from Bdellovibrio sp. SBM16, assembly GCF_056175625.1. Lineage (NCBI taxonomy): Bacteria > Pseudomonadati > Bdellovibrionota > Bdellovibrionia > Bdellovibrionales > Pseudobdellovibrionaceae > Bdellovibrio > Bdellovibrio sp. SBM16. Next base: position 71,444 of record NZ_JBJKJG010000015.1, read on the forward strand.
GCGAAATGGGTATCGAAATTATTGCCAAACCTCCGGGTAAGAAAATGCAAAGTGTAACGCTAATGTCGGGTGGTGAAAAAGCCCTGACTGCGGTTGCCGTCGTATTTTCGATCTTCTTGGTTAAGCCGTCTCCGTACTGCTTACTGGATGAGGTTGACGCGCCACTTGATGATGCCAACGTTTTCCGTTTCAATGACTTAGTTCGTGAGATGGCTAAACGTTCACAAATCATCGTTGTGACGCACAATAAGCACACGATGGAAGTTGCTCAGAAACTATACGGTGTGACAATGCAGGAACGTGGCGTTTCTACCATGGTTTCTGTAAGCCTTGCCGATATCAAATAGCAGTGTTAAAACTCGGCGGACTGCCGAGGAGGCACAGCTAAACTATGAGTGAGTCGCATTCTTATCAAATGAATATTCTTTTAATAGCCATCGTGGTCATCGCGCTGGCTATTTTTATTCCGGTTCTTTTATCTGTATTTAAAAAGAAAAAGCCTTATACGCCGCCGCCGTTAGATAACGCGCAGGCCGATCAGTTTCCTCTTCACAGGGAGGAGCCAACGCCGCCTACCGAGTTGCCTGAGTTTATCGCGCAGACTGCGCCTAAACACGAAGAACCGGCGCTGTACAAGGCGATTTCAGTTGATGAGTTTGAAACCAAGGTTGATATCCATCAGGCACTTTCAAAAACGAAAGACAGTTTTTTTGGCCGCATTAAAAATGCATTTTCAAACACGGATAAGAAAAAAGTTTTAGAAGAAATTGAAGAAGTTCTTTACACCAGCGATCTTGGTCCTAAGACGGTACAAAAACTTTTAGATAAGGTAGATTCTGAGTTATCAAATTCAGAGATGGCCGATATCAGTAAAGTAAAAAATGCTTTATCGGAGCAAATGCAGGAGATTCTGTTAAATATCCACGCTTCACAGAAAGATTCAAAACTGGTTTCAGATCTTGTAAAAAAGCAAGCTGATGGGCCTACGGTTTTAATGATCGTCGGAGTAAACGGTGCTGGTAAAACGACTTCAATTGGTAAAATTACGGCGCAACTGGCGCATCAGGGTTTTAAAGTTTTAGTTGCTGCCGGTGATACTTTCCGTGCGGCCGCCGGCGGGCAGTTAAAAGTCTGGACTGAGCGGGCCCAGAACGCCAATGGTCATGTCGAAATTTTCTGGCCCGATAATGTAACTGATCCGGCGGCAGTGGCTTTTGATGCTGTTAATAAGGGTAAAGCCGGTTCATATGACTTCGTGATTTTAGACACTGCCGGGCGCTTACATACCCAGGGTCATCTGATGGAAGAGCTTAAAAAAGTAAAACGTGTAATGGCAAAAGTGATCGCCGATGCTCCCCACGAAACCTGGATCGTGCTTGATGCCAACTCTGGACAAAATGCCCTGAATCAGGCGGTCGAATTTAATAAAGCTTTAGAAGTGACCGGTGTGGTGTTAACCAAAATGGACGGTACGGCTAAGGGTGGTGTTGCCCTGGGTGTTGTCGATCAGCTGGCTAAACCGATTCGTTTAGTGGGTTTAGGTGAGAAAATCGGTGATTTAAAAGTCTTTGAACCAAAAGAGTACATTGATTCCATTCTGGGTTAAGGGTTTAATATCTTTCTAGATGTTAAAAGTTTTCTGGCCCGTTTTCTTATTTTCGTTTGTTACTTTTGCGCAAAAGGCACCGTCGGTTATGTCTCTGCCAAAGCTTTCGGTGCTGCAGACCCAAATCAGCAGTTGCGGACTGGCATTTCCTAACTTAAGTAAGATTACCAACTACAATCAGCTCTATGCGGCCATAGACGCTAAATATCTGCTTTTTTCAGAGAAAATACTCGAGCGCGAGCTGCGTTACCGCTCAAAGGGCGTTGATTACAAATTGCGGGTTAACAACGATATCATGTCGCTGTTTCGGGTTGGCGAAGAAGAGCGCGTAACGCCAATGATGATTGATATCCCTAAGCCTATTGATGCAAAGCAGAAAATCGCCACTGTTAAGGGTAAAATCCGACAGCTTACCCTCAATGCAAAAATTGAAGAGGACTGGGGCCAGTACTTCGAACAGCGTGAAAACGGTGTTCAGATCGAATACAGTATCCGTAATTCTAAAGTCAGCCAGATGAAAATCAATCTGACCAAAACTAAGCAGGTTTTGGATTGTAAAGTGAAGAATAATTCTGAAGTTTGTTTTTGTCTTAAATAATACCTAGAAAAAGCACTTGCGCAGGCCTTCTTTAGCTCCTTATACTTATCTATGTAAGTCATTGTTTACTTTGGAATTTTCCAGATTTTTAAAGAGATAAAAAACAACGGCGAAATTAAGTGAGCTGCTTACCGCAGCTTTGGAAACTACAGCATGAAGCACGACGCAAAAAAGGTAGATCAGATAAAGGCAACAACTAAGCCCACTTTCGATTTTAAAATCGCAGGTGTTTCTTATAAAATTAAAACGTCGCACGATGAACAAACACTGCAACAGCTTGTTGAGTACGTGGACGGTAAAGTCTCTGAAGCCATGAAAGCGACAAAAAACTCTTCTTTTCAAAATGCGGCTGTACTAGCTTCCCTTAACATCGCCGAAGAAATGATTCTTCTTAAACGCAGAGCCCAAGCCGAACTAGAAAAACTAGAACAAAAAGCCCTTAAGCTCGCCCAGGAAATCGAAAACACCAAAGCCAACAAGACATTAAGTATGTAATTTAAATTACATCGATACTTTAACGTTTTGAGGTTTTAAAATGTCGCAACCGACGAAATCTTTAAAAAAAGATTTACGAACTGCTGTTATCGCCGAGACGCTTTCACGCAGTGAAGGTGAGCGTTGGCTTGCGTCTGAAAAAATCCAAAAGCATCTGTCACAGTTTTCACAAAATCAATCCGGCTACTGGGGCGCTTTTAAACCGCTGCACTCAGAGCCGCAGGTAAACTTCAATCAATTGAATCCGGCAATTAAATGCTGCTATCCAAAAGTTAACGGCGATGACCTGGAATTTTATGCCGATGTTAAACAGTGGCACAAATCGGCGCTGCAGGTTGAAGAACCTCTGGATGGTCAGAAAGTGCCGCTTTCTGATATGGCCGGTATATTTGTGCCGGCTCTGGCTTTTCATGCCGACGGCCACCGCCTTGGCAGGGGCCGTGGTTTTTATGACCGCACGTTAACCGACTTTGTCGGCTTAAAAGTCGGCGTTTGTTATCACTTTAATATTTTAAAATCCGTACCGACTGAAAGTCATGATGTGGGTATGGATTATATCATTACCGATGAGAAAATTATTCAACCTCACGGGGGTAGGACCCCTCAGGGAAATACAGGAGATCAAAGATCATGGAACTAGTCATTGCCGCCGTCGCAGGATTAATTATTGGCGCATTCGTAGTTTTTGCAGCAATTCGCATGCATGAAAACAGCACCAAAAAAACAGCCCAGAGCGAAGCTGATAAAATTATCAACAAAGCAAAATCTGAAGCTTCAAAAATCAAAAAAGATTCTGAAACTAAGGCCAAAGATTTTGAAACTAAAGCGCGTAAAAATGTTGAAACCGAAATCAACAAACAAAAAGCGCAGTTAAAAAACAAAGAGTCGCAGTTAGAGCGCCGTTTAAAAGAAATTGAAGACCAGCATAAACACAGAAACGAAGAAAACGTCAAATTCGAGCAGTCGTTAAAAGACCGTCAGGAAAGAATTCATATTTCAGAAGCCCGCTTACGTGAGTTAGAAAAAAACACGCAGGATCAGATCCAGTTCGTACAAAAGAAATTAGAAAACGTTGCCGGTATGTCACAAGAGCAGGCTAAGCGTGAACTGTTTCAGGTCTTAGAGGAGTCAGCGAAAAAAGAAGCGGCTGCCAAAATTGCAGAAATCGAAGAGCAGGCAATGAAAGAGTCGGAGCGTAAAACCAGAAATATCATTGCACGTGCGTTAGCCCGTTTTGCTTCTGAATACACATCTGAGAGAACAGTTACAGTTATGCAACTGACTTCTGATGAGATGAAAGGTAAAATCATCGGCCGTGAAGGCCGTAATATCAGAACACTTGAGGCGATGTGCGGAGTGGATTTAATCGTAGATGACACGCCGGAAACAATCGTGATCTCAGGTTTTGATCCGGTTCGCCGTGAATTGGCCCGCCGAACAATTGATAAATTAATGGAAGATGGCCGTGTCCATCCGGCGCGTATCGAAGAGGTTGTTGAAAAACAAAAATCTGAGCTACAGAAATCAATGAAAGAAGAAGGCGATAAAGTCATTACTGAGCTTGGATTAGCCGGTATGCACGGTGAACTTGTGAAGTATGTTGGCGCGTTGAAGTACCGTAACTTGCACGCTCAGAATGCTTTAAACCATTCATTAGAAGTTGCTCATATCTCAGGACTTCTGGCGGCAGAACTTGGTTACAATGTAAAAATGGCTAAACGTGCCGGCGTATTACACGGTATCGGACTTGCTGCAGATCATTCAATGGAAGGCAGCTACGCTCAGGTCGGCGCAGAGATTGCGAAAAAACTTGGCGAAAATGAAGAAGTTTGCCATGCGATTGCCTCACACAATGAAGATAAACATCAATCAGTGTTAGCGTGGATCGTGCACGCAGCAAATATTTTATCAAATGCCCGCCCAGGGGCCCGCCGTCCGCAAATGGATAGCTTTATCAACCGTCTAAAAGAGTTAGAATCTATTTCAAATTCTTTTGATGGCGTTATTAAATCGGTGGCGTTACAAGCGGGTCGTGAAGTGCGCGTGTTAGTTGAAAGTTCACGTGTAACGGATGACCAATCAGTGATGTTAGCCCGTGATATTATCAAAAAAATCGAGCGCGAGATGCCGCATGCCGGTGGTGTAAAAGTGACTGTAGTACGTGAGTCACGCGCAGTTGAGATTGCGAGATAGTTAATGTCGTTCTTAGACCCTAAGGAGCAGTTAGAGTTAATCAAGTTTGGCACGGTTGATTTTATTTCTGAAGCTGATTTTTTAAAGAAACTTAAAAAAAGCAAAGAAACCAACAAGCCGTTGCGAATTAAGTTAGGGGCTGATCCGAACCGTCCGGATATTCATTTAGGTCATACGGTGGTCATCAACAAACTTAAGATCTTGCAGGATCTTGGCCACCATATTCAGTTTTTAATCGGGGATTTTACAGCGTTAATCGGTGATCCTACCGGTAAGAACACCACACGCCCTATTTTGTCGCGTGAAGAGATCGAGGAAAATGCCAAGTCGTACGCGACGCAGATTTTTAAAATCTTAGATCCAGATAAAACCGAAATCGTTTACAACTCAGCGTGGTTGTTAAAATTAACGTCGATTGATTTCATTAAGCTTGCCGCCCAGTGTACGGTCGCGCAGATGATCGAGCGCGATGATTTTACCAAGCGCTATAAAGCCGGTACACCGATTTCATTACACGAGTTTATGTATCCGCTTTGCCAGGGCTATGACTCTGTGGCGATGAAAACCGATTTAGAACTGGGCGGAACCGACCAGAAGTTTAATTTACTTATGGGACGCACGCTGCAGGGATCATACAATCAGGAACCGCAATGTATTTTAACGATGCCGATTTTGGAGGGCTTAGACGGTGTAAATAAAATGTCTAAGTCGTTAGATAATTATATCGGAGTGAATGAGTCGCCGAAAGACATGTTCGGTAAAACGATGCGTGTATCTGATGATCTGATGTTTAGATATTACGAGTTATTAACTGATCTGCGTCCAAACGAAGTTGCACAGTTAAAAGCCGATGTCGAATCGAAGAAAAAACATCCGCGCGAAGTCAAAGTGAACTTAGCTAAGTTTTTAGTGGCGCGCTTTCACTCGCAGGCAGCAGCACAGGCCGCTGAAGATGAATTTAACCGAATTTTCGTCGAAAAAGGATTACCTGATCAGATCGACGATTTTAAAATCAAAGCCCAGAATATCGGTTTAGTGCAGTTAATGACTTTAACTGGAATGACTGCGTCTAACGGTGAAGCCGCACGCTTAGTGGCCGGTGGCGGTGTCAGCATTGATCAGGAAAAAGTATCTGATTCAAAATTAAAACTGGATCTTAAAGCCGGGGAGTCATTTGTACTTCGCGCCGGTAAGAAAAAATTTATAAAGATCGTGGTGGAGTAGACTATGCGTATTAAGTTTTTACCTTCGGGTACAGAAATTCCAGTCGATCCGTCAAAAAGCCTGTTGCAGTTGGCAACAGAGAACGGCGTAAAAATTAAATCTGTTTGCGGTGGGGTGGCTTCATGCTCTGAATGCCGCATTAAAGTTATTGAGGGGTCTCACTGCATACCTGAACCGTCTAAAGCAGAGCTGAATCTGATCGGCACTTCGTATTACTTAGATGGCCGCCGCCTGGCCTGTCAGATGCGCTGTTTTGGTTCGATCACGGTAGATTTAACTGAGCAGTTAAATAAGGCCGACACGCAAAAGAAGATCAAGGGTATGAAGATCAAAGATCAAAAAGAAATTCATGCAAAACAAGACACAATGATCTTAAGCGAATCTAAAGATAAAAAAGGTTAGCCGTAGGCTTTATCAATAGTAAAATTTTTGATTTTACCGTTAACGGCTTCGTATGTTAATTGGATCGGGTTGCAGCAAACTTCACAATCTTCGATATAAGTTTGCGAACCTTCTTCGGATACATCCAATAACATCGAGATTTTTTCCAGGCAGTACGGGCACTTAAAGAATTTTTCAACTTCCATTTCTGTATCATATCGAGACACCCGGATATCGGGAAGTGACATTCGACGTCTAAAAGCTGGAATCTAAACGTTTTTTTGTCTTGAGCTGCGATTTACGAGCTTTAGGATGGTCGATAGATTGCTCTAAATAGCTGTCTATGGGCAAAATAATCTTATTTTCATTAGTTTTATGTACCTGCGTTTTGTTCGGCTTTACCGACCAGGCTATGGCGCAAGGCATGTGTGTAGACATGTTTAAGCAAGATCAGTCGGCACTGGTTATCGAGCGCATGACCCAGATCGAAAATAGCGAGTACACGGCAGAGTTTAGAAAATTCGACCTAAAAGTGCGTAACTTAGAAAAACGTATCCGTAAATACGCTGAACTTACCGGCTCTGAAACCAATCGTTCACTGGTTGAAGCTGAAACCTATGCCGCAAAAATTAAAGATCAGGTGCGTTTAGGTTTAACAACCAAAGTGGTCGAAAAAATCGGACCGTTATTCAAACGCTACGAAGTAGATATTCGGCTTTCGCAACGTCTTAAGACTGAAATCGACTATTTAAATTTACAACTGACCAATGAAGCTTCGCCGGTCCGCAAAAGCGAAATCGAAAAACTAATCCGTGGCAAACAAGCCGAAAGAAACGTCTTAGATAAACACATCGGCCAGAACTACTACCGTTATGTCACTTTAAAAGAAGCCTTAAACCACATGGCAAACTCTAAAATCACCGTCGTTTCTGAGCGCGCTAATACGGTGCTGGCCGAGTTAGAAGCCTTGGCCACCAACCATGCCGCCACTTACAAATTGCAGTTTAAAAAATTCAGTGTTGAGGATGTAAAGCGCTATGTGCAGTCAAATATTAAAAGCCAACACGCTTTATTAAAAAAAGCGGCCATTGATGAGTTTTTCCTGATGTTACGTTTAATGACGTTCTCTGGCCCGATTGTTAACGGCATTAAATCTGTGCTTTATAAAATCCCGGAGAAAATCGTGATGGGTCCATTTATTGTGCCGGCAAGAAAAGTAATTACCGAGGCTTTTAGCGTTGGCTACAACAAGCATTTACGCAGCACTTATCTGGAAGATATCGAAATGATTATCGAGGCAAAATCGCCGCATGAGCAGTACGAGTTACTGCGCTCGTTGAATGTTAAATCAGAGCGCCCGAATGAATTATTAGAGTTATTTTCGCGTGTTACTGAAAACACGGAAGAGTGGGAAGCTATTAAATCGGTAGCTTCAACCAAAGCTTCTGAAAACGTGCACTACCAGAAATTTTATGAGCGCATTTTGGAAGCCGATAAAGCGGCATTAGAAAAAGATGCGTTTCCATTATACTATCAGGAATCAGGTGCCAACCAGTTTGGTAAAATAGTTTTAGGTACTTATGTTGGCGGCTATATGGGGCATAAATATTTGCAGGCTAACCCTGAACTTACACAGTCATTCCTTGATGGGTTAAACACTTTTACCACAGCTATTCACGGTTTGTTTTAATTTTAAAAACTAACTTATAAAAATAAAAAGGGAGAGTTAAAAAACTCTCCCTTTTTATTTTAATTGCGAATTAAAAACTAATCGCGGGCGCGTGATCTTTCAGAAGGACGGCCACTTGGACGGCCACCACGGAAACCACCGCGAGATCCGCCGCCAGAAGCCGCACGGCCTTCGCTGCTACGACCGCCGCGGAAACCACGCTCAGGACGATCACCGCGTTCAGCGCGCTCACCACGGTCATCACGACCGCGGAATCCCCAGGCACGGCCTTCGCCGCTACCGCGTTCAGCACGCTCACCACCGCGATCATCACGATCACGAGAAAAACCGCGTCCGCCGCCACCACGGCCACCGCGGAAACCGCGATCGCCACCAAAACTACGGCGCTCGTTGCGGCCTTCGCCACCACGGTCGTCATAGTTGCCTTCAGATCGGCGGCCTGTTGATTCACCACGCTCACGTAATTCTAATGAACGAGGTTGTTTCATGCGCAGCTCTTCGCCTTGACCGAAATAGTTTAAAGCTTTTGCTAACCATTGTTTAGTTTCATCAGATAAATCAGTAAAACCCTCTAATTGGCCAATCGCTTTTTCAAACTTAGCTAAATCAGTCTCACGCATTTTTGTAGCCGCGATCTGTTTTAACCAGTTTAATTTTTGGTTGATTTGAACTTCTTCAACTAAAGGAATTTTTAAACCTTTGAATTTGAAATTTAAAGCGCGCTCAAAACGCACAAGTTTGCCAGATTCTTTTGGTTTAACCATTGTCCATACGGTACCGGCTTTACCGGCACGGGCTGTACGGCCGATACGGTGAGTGTAGGTTTCAACATCCCAAGGGATTTCAAAGTTCACCACGTGAGTTAAATCCTGGATATCTAAACCGCGGGCTGCAACGTCAGTCGCAACTAAGATTTTTGTACGTTTAGATTTCATGCGCTCGATCGTGCGCGTACGGTCTGCCTGAACTTTATCGCCGTGTAATGAATCAACATCTAAACCAAGACCACGTAGTTTAATTTCTAAATCAGCCACTTGTTTTTTAGTTGTCGCGAAAATGATGCCGTAGAAATCTTGCGTGTTTTTGATTAATAAAGATAAAGCATCTTCTTTGTCTTCTTCAAAAATCACGCAGGCAAATGATTCAACATTTGTTTTTTCAGTGTGCGTATTTAACGTCACTTCTTCTGCATCTTTTAGATATTTGTTTGATAATGATTTGATTTGTTTCGACATTGTTGCCGAGAATAACCAAGTACGTAATTCAGTTTTTGCCGAAGCTTTCCAGATAGTCTCTAGTGCTTCTTCGAAACCGAAAGATAACATTTCATCAGCTTCATCTAAGACTAAGTATTTTACATCTTCTAAATCAACGATGTCTTGTTCCATTAAATCCACTAAGCGGCCCGGAGTTGATACTAAAATCTCTGGATTTGCTTTGATTGATTTAATTTGGCGATCGTAAGATTCACCACCGACAACGGTTGTTACTTTTAGTTTTTTGAACTCACCGAAGCTACGTAAGTTGCCAGCAACTTGCTGAGCTAATTCACGTGTCGGGCAAAGTACTAACGCTTGTAAGCCAGCGCCAGCTTCTAAACGCTCAACGATCGGAAGACCGAACGCTGCCGTTTTACCGGTACCGGTTTTAGCTAGTGCTACGATATCGGTTTCGTTTTCTAACAAAAGCGGGATACAGGCTTTTTGCACCGGCGTCGCTTTTGTAAATTTAAGTTTTTCTAGAGCCTTTTGAACTTCAGCAGATAAGGCAAATCCCAGGAAATCGTTTGCTTCGATTTCGTTACCTTCGGTGCTGTCTTGTTCAATAATGGGCTCGATATTTTTCTTCGATGCGTCTACATCAGTAGGCGGCATCACATTTTCTGTGTTGTTCACAATTTTCCTTCTTGCGTGCCTAATACGTTAGGTATGGCACGACTTTTTGCACATTTGCTCAATGCATATCTGCTGTTTATTGAGGGCACACAGTCGCACCAAATTGCTTAAGTGTAAAGCAATGCGTAGCTCAAAACGATTTTAAGCCGCTTTGGTGTAATAGTTATATGATATCTGCGTCCGGCAGATTTTATATATTTGGACGCGTAAGAAGAAGGGGGTTAGGCTGTCTTTATACGTTGAAGCTAGAACCACAGCCACAATTCTTCGTGGCGTTTGGGTTATTGAAAACAAAGCCTTTTCCGTTTAGTCCGCCAGAGAATTCCAGCGTCATCCCAATTAAATACAGAAGACTTTGACCATCAACAATGAGTTTTTGTCCGTTTGATTCAAAGACTTGGTCGCCCTCTTTGGCCTCAGAGCTGAAGTCCATTTTATATGATAAACCAGAGCAACCACCTTTTTTTACTTCTACTCGTAAAGGTGTTTCCTCGGGCTTGCCTTCCTCTTTTTTAAGGGCGGCTAATTTGACTGCAGCGGATTCTGAAATTTGAATCATGGGCCCACTATACCCCAAGATAGGGAGTTTGGCTAGGACCCATAATCGATTTAAATAGAATATATAGGATTAGAAGTGTCTAACGGCTTCACCCCAAACACGAATCTGTACTGAATCTTGTTTGAACTGAAGAACGAAATCACCGGAATCATGACCCTCGAACGCCGGCCAATAAGCGATCTCGAACTGGCAGCGTTGTTGTGGCAGCAATGTGCCCATGCAGTTGTGGTAGGCTCTAAAGTCAAAACTTCCCCACATATTAGCACTTACGTAATCAAGAGGCTCGGTGCCGGTGTTAGTTACCGTGTAACGGACCACGCTGCGGGTGTTAACGAAAACACGGCCAAACCAGTGTGAACCGTAATCCATCGGTTGTACTGACTCAGTCGTCGTAACCGGAGTTACCTCGATGGCAACGCCGGCCTGTGCAGTTGCGTTTACGCAGAAAGCTGCTAATAGCGATAAAATAACTTTTGTCATTGGAAAATCCCTTTCACAATAGTGGTTGATGACTAAATTGCATCAACTTTTTTTGTCTTTGTCCAACAAAGATACTGTGCTTCAATAAAATCATGGCTAAATCACGACCGTTCTTTCAGCCGTATTTCACGGCCAACCGTAAATCACCGTATTTTAAAGCGAAAAGCTTTGAGGCTGTGATCAAAGATCAGCAAAACCGTATCTATTTTGAAAAACACGGTGTGGCAGCGCCAGAGCACTGGTCGCAGACGGCGGTTGATATCGCAGCCAGTAAGTACTTCCGCAAAACCGAAAAACGTGAAAACTCCATATTCGCCCTGGTTAACCGCATCGCTGCGGGGCTAAAGACCGCAACCCAGAATGCCAAACTTTTTACTTCGGCAAAAGAAACTGAAAGTTTTCTAAATGAAGTGAAGTTCCATTTACTTAATCAATCGGCCGCGTTTAACTCTCCGGTGTGGTTTAACTGCGGGTTGTATGAGTCTTATAAGGTGACATCGAACAGTCATCATTTTGCCTGGGATTATAAAAAGAAAAAAGTCACCGAAATAAATGATGCCTTTAAACGTCCGCAGTGTTCGGCATGTTTTATTCAGTCGGTTGATGATTCGTTAGAATCGATTTTTGATCTGGTCAAAACCGAAGCGAAGCTTTTTAAATACGGTTCCGGTTCGGGAACCAATTTTTCAGCCTTGCGCAGTAAATATGAAAGTTTAAATTCAGGGGGTACAAGTTCCGGCTTAATTTCTTTCTTAGAAATTCTGGATAAATCAGCGGGGGCGATTAAATCCGGAGGCACGACCCGCAGGGCCGCTAAAATGGTCTGTGTGGATATGGATCATCCTGAAATTTCAGAATTCATTGCCTGGAAAATGAAAGAAGAAAAAAAAGCGCACGCTTTAATCGCGCAAGGGTACTCGGCTGAACTTGACGGTGAGTCGTACCACACGGTATCGGGGCAGAACGCTAATAACTCGGTCCGCATTTCTAATAAGTTTATGCATGTTTTAGAAAAAAACGGGCAGTGGTCTCTCAAGTCACGCTTAAACGGGCGCACGGTTTCGGAAGTATCTGCTGATCGGTTATGGCAGCAGTTGTGTAAGGCGGCCTGGCACTGTGCTGATCCGGGGGTGCAGTTTAGTGATACCATTAATAAATATCACACCTGTAAAGAAACAGCCCCGATCAATGCAAGCAATCCTTGCTCTGAGTATATGTTTCTTGATGATTCGGCCTGCAACCTAGCTTCATTAAATCTGGTCAAATTTTTTGATCAGGCCAAACCCGGCGATGAAAAATTTAAGGTGCATGAGTTTCTGATTGCGGTAAAAACTTTTATTTTGGCGCAGGAATTTCTGGTTGATTATGCCAGCTATCCAACGGCAAAGATTGCGCAGAACTCGCATGATTATCGTCCGCTCGGACTTGGGTATGCCAACCTGGGCAGTCTATTGATGCAAATGGGCTTGGCCTATGACAGTGACCACGCCCGGGCTTTTGCCGGTGCAATTACTGCAATGATGACCGGTATGGCCTATTACACCAGTAGCGAAATGGCTGCAAAATTAAAACCTTTTACAGGCTTTAAGAAAAATAAAAAATCGATGCTGTCAGTTATGAAACTGCATCAAAAATCGCTAAAAAATATCCGCTGGGAACTTTTGCCTGCGGCTTATCGTGAAATCTGTTACGAACTCTGGGCTGATGTACTGACGATGGGTGAAAAACACGGCTTTAGAAACGCACAAGTTACCGTTATCGCCCCGACAGGAACGATCGGACTGGTGATGGATTGTGATACCACCGGAATTGAGCCGGACTTTTCGTTAATTAAATATAAAAAGTTATCGGGCGGAGGGCAGCTTAAAATCGTCAACCAATCGGTAAAGATAGCACTGGATAATCTGGGTTATTCAAGCACTGATCGTGATAAAATTTTATTTCAGATCGAAACCGGCGAAGACTTTATGAGTAACGGAATTTTGCAGGAACAGCACAGAAAGATTTTTGCAACTGCCGCTGGAACTACCCAGAACGCAAATGATGTTCTTTCTCCTGATGCGCATATCCTGATGATGGCTGCTGTGCAGCCGTTTATTTCCGGAGCCATTTCTAAGACCGTAAATCTTCCGCATTCGGCCAGTGAAGCCGATATTGCCGATGTCTATCACAAAGCCTGGCGCTTAAATTTAAAAGCTGTAGCCGTATACCGAGACGGAAGCAAGTTTGTGCAACCGTTAAACCGCAGTAAGCCAGAGCTTCCGGCCTGCACCGAGTGCGGAAGTCCGACGATTCTTGAGTCGGGTTGTTTTCGTTGTGTTAATTGCGGCACGACCACTGCCTGTTCGAGTTAATGGGGCAAATGTCGTTAAAATGCAGTTAAAAATGCCCCGTATTCACTGTAAAAATAGGTAAACTATAAGACAACAGCTAGGAAATCCCTAGGGGTTATGCTAGTTTTCAGGCTATGTCGAGGCCGTCTGCTATTCTTGTTATGGATGATGATATTGATTTACTGGAAGTGCTTCAGGAAACCCTTCATTCATTGTGTAATATCGAACATGTCATCACCGCCACATCTTTAGAAGGGGTGATGCAGCAGCAGGAAAAAATTCTCAATTGTAAACTCGCGATCTTGGATGTGAATCTGGGTGCTGAGCGCCCCTCTGGTGTGACCGTGGCGCAGTGGCTGCGTGATCATGGCTTTCAAGGTAAAATCGTTTTTCTGACCGGACATGCGGTCTCTGATCCCGAAGTTTTAGCGGCGACAAAAATGCCAGATACAAAAGTCGTGGCAAAACCGATCGGCTTGTCGCAGCTGTTAAGTTTTGTTGAGGGAATCTAAGTTGCGATGATTAAACGTATTTCTGAAACACATATGGAAGCTTACCGCACTTTAGTTTTTGCTACGGTGGCTTCATTTATTGTTCAGACAATTTTTATTTTTATCGATGGCTCGACCATCGGGCCGTTTATGGTGTGGTTAAACGCAAGTCATGTGCTGTTATCGCTAACGATCGGGATATGGCTGTTTGTTTTTCGAAACAACCTTCCTTCGATCAAAGCACTTGAGGCTGCATTTTTAGTTTTATCGGCGCCGTTTATTTTGACCACGTGGTTTGGTGAATTACTGGCTTTGCAGCAGGGGCTGGTCCGTCAACCGCTGGTGCCGTTTCAGTTTCTATGTATTTATATTGCTGTGCTGTCGCCAGGAAGAGTCTGGATTGCGGCCTGTGAAATCATCGTCACCCTCATGTTTGCTGTCGGTTTTTGGTTGTTTTTAAAATCGCAGTTTGTTTTAGAGGGGGTAACGGGTGAGCCCTGGGCTACGTTAACCTTCGGTTTGATTTCGTTGATGCTTCTGGGCGCGCGTGCATACCGTAAACGCTTAATCCAGAGCCTGGAAAAAAGCCGTGCTGAGGCCAAAGCTTTTGAGCGGGCGGGTCGTTTATTTTTAGCCGTGCGTGACCGTGCGAATTCGCCGCTACAGGTGATTAACCTGTGTGCCACATTGATCGAATCACGTAACCCGGAAGAGGTTGTGACCGTTGAGCGTTTGCGCCGCTCGCTGATTAAACTTCAGGAGCTCACCGAAATTCTGTCCGAAACCGATAAGTGGCGCGAAACCTATGAAGCGGGCGGCGATATTTCCAAAGAGATCGATAAAACCTTCAGCAAGCTGGTTTAAATTAAAGACTGCGCGAGTGGACTTTTATGCCACGCAAATATTTTTATCCGGGGATTATTGCCCCCGGATTTTCACAGCATTTATCCGCGGAGAAATAGGTAAGTTTTAATAAGTGGCGTTCATATTGCTAATGAATACTCGAATCATACTGTAATACCGAAAAACGAGGACAACATGCCCCACACACAGTCAAACAAAAGTCAGGTCACACGTCGCAGTCATATGAATAAAACCGATATGGAAAGATCGACGCCGACGAGCCGCCCACGTGACGACTTGAGGACTGCATACGGCGGGGATGAAAACCAAGGTCCGTCTGGTGATCATAAAGCCAAATCCGCAAATAGCGGGCGAACCAAAGGCCGAAGACTTCGCTCAAGTTCTGGAAAAACGCCGGTCCGTTAGACCCAGAATGGAACCTCGCACTTAAGCGCAAATATAACCGAGTCCGAAATGGAACCGGTGAGATAAATTCTTCCTTGTTCGGAATTTGACCTCAAAAAAAATTGCCTGAAAGCCATCGGTTCCCTTAAAAGAAAACCATCAATTTATATTTATTTACTGATTTTATGGAGTAGACATGAAACAAATTTTAACGATCATCTTGGTTTTAACAATGGCACAAGTCGCAAAGGCGCAAACTTGGGAATACATGCCGGAAAATCTTTCGTTAGTTGAGCAGAATCTGAATAAAGATCTATACACTCATAAAAACGTTTTCGTTAATTTTTCGATTTCTAAAAACCGTCAGGTAGCTCATTTACAGATTTTAAATAATATCTGCCCTAAGGTAGAAGGCGGCTTTTCTTGTATGGCTATGCCGTCTTTAGTGCTGAACGCGAAATACAGCCTAAAACACATTGAGACAGATTCTTGCGGTATTCAAACGTTTGTATCAAACAATGTTGAAGTGGGTAGCCGCTTTATGCGAAACCTACGTCGCTTTGCACAGGTTCGTATCAGAGATTTCTCGCAGTCAATTTGTGAAATGGTTTACCCATCAGACGTGCAGGTGGATTTAAAAGACACAACTTTAGATTCTGAACTGAATAAAGTTGAAATTCACTATTCGACAATGTCATTTAATTATTTAAAAGAAAGTGGTCCTGTAGCTCAGTAGTTGTTGTCTGATATACAGATATCCCCCAAAAGGAAAGAGGCGATCATTTGATCGCCTCTTTTTTTGTGCGGGTACTTACGGCCTGTTTACGCCAGTGTATTTGCTAATAACATTTCGCGGTACTTAGGTAGCGGCCAAAGTTCATCAGCAACGATGAGCTCGGCCTGGTCACAGGCAGCGCGTAGTTTAAAGCTCTGTGGCTGCAGAGTCTCGACGATATCACGCATACGTTTTTCTTCGTCAGTTGATTTTTTCGATTTTTCAATCATGCCTTTGAATTTTTCCAGCTCTAAAAGCACGTTGCCTAAAACTGTATCCAGGGTATTTAAGCGTGTCTCATGTAGCTTTGCAGTTGCTTTAGAAGGAATGGCCGCATGCGCCTGCGCTAATGCCGCAAATTGTTTTTCAATCGCCGGTACAACGTAAGTTTCGGTCAATTCGATTAAAGCTAAATGTTCGATATCTAAAGTTTTAACATAACGCTCAACCGCGATGTGGTAGCGAGAACCGATCTCTTCCTGAGTTAAAACATTGGTATCAACTAAGAACTGGGTTTTCTTTTTGTCTTTAAACATCTCTAAAGCTGACGGTGTGGTGTTTAAGATCGGAAGACCACGCTTTTTGGCTTCAGCTTTCCACTCATCTGAGTAACCGTTGCCGCTGAAACGGATGTGTTTGGTTTCTTTAACGATCTGGCGAACTAACTCCATAACGGCTTCGTCACGTTTTTTCTTTTTAAGCAGTTCTTTTAAACGGGCAGAGCACTCTTTAAAGGCGTTGGCCACCGCTGCATTTAGGATCGACATCGGAACCGCAACATTTTGTGTAGAGCCAACCGCACGGAATTCAAATTTGTTGCCGGTGAAAGCAAATGGTGAAGTGCGGTTGCGGTCAGTGTAGTCTTTAGAAACGTTAGGGATTTTATTTACACCTAAATCGATGATCGATTGCTCAGTGGCTTTTAAAGTTTTACCGGCGTCAATGGTATTTAAAATTTCTTCCAGTAAGCTTCCTAAGAACACGGAAATGATTGCCGGTGGCGCTTCGTTAGCCCCTAAGCGGTGATCATTGCCAGGTGAAGCGATGGCTGCACGTAAAACCGCAGCGTTGTCATACACGGCTTTTAAAGTAACAGCTAAACATGCCAAGAATCGTAAGTTTTGATGAGGCGTATTGCCGGGCTCAAGTAAATTTTCGCCTTTGTCATTAGCCATAGACCAGTTGTTGTGTTTACCTGATCCGTTAACGCCGGCAAATGGCTTTTCGTGCAATAAACACACTAAACCGTGCTTAAGTGCGGTACGTTTTAAAACTTCCATGGTCAATAAGTTGTGATCTGAGGCGATGTTCATATCTTCAAAGATCGGTGCAAGCTCAAACTGGCTTGGAGCAACTTCGTTATGGCGGGTTTTAATCGGCACGCCTAGTTTGTATAATTCAAATTCAACTTCTTGCATGAATTGAGTAATGCGGGAAGGAATGGCTCCGAAGTAGTGATCTTCTAATTGCTGGCCACGGGCTGCAGAAGAACCGATTAAAGTTCTGCCAGTCATGATCAGGTCTGGGCGAAGTGCTACGAAGTTTTTATCAACTAAGAAGTACTCTTGTTCAGCACCTAAAGTTGTAGAGATTTTTTTAACATCAACATCGCCTAACAATTTTAAAAATTCGCAACCGGCAGAAGAAATGGCCTCAGTAGAGCGTAACAGTGGAGTTTTGTTATCTAAAGCCTGACCATGATAGCCGAAGAATACGGTAGGTATGCAAAGTGTTTTACCGTTGCCTTCTTCGATAATGAATAACGGCGATGAAGGGTCCCAGGCTGTGTAACCGCGCGCTTCGAAAGTAGAACGCATTCCGCCAGAAGGAAATGACGAGGCATCTGGTTCACCCTGGATCAGTTGTCCGCCGGTGAATCTTTCAATTACACGTAGTTCTGAGTGGTTAGAATGTTGAATCGTGATAAATGCGTCATGCTTTTCGGCAGTTGATCCGGTCATCGGTTGGAACCAGTGACAGTAATGTGTAACGCCTTTAGTGATCGCCCATTCTTTAATGGCAGAAGCGATTGACTCAGCAGTTTCTTTAGGAAGTTTTTTTCCCTGATCTAATGTTTTAATTAAATTATTGTAAGCGTCTTTAGGAAGTTTCTCGCGCATCTGCGCCAGACCGAAAGTCATGCAGCCAAAGTATTCAGATATCGGAGATTCTTTGCCGAACTGATCTTTGATTTTTACGATTGAATTTGTTCTTGTTTCGATGGCGCTTTTAAAAGCGTTTAGACGTGCAGTTGCAGCAGTAGATGCTGCAGACTCATTATGAGCTTGCATAACTGTTCCTTCGCGTATCATGAGATACGACTTCCTTCAGTCTCTAAGAATTTGTTATTGTCGAATCTGGGATTCGACTTCACTCTTAGAAAGTTAATGTTAAGGGAGAGCTTGTAGAATTAAACAACTTTACAAACTTTCCACGAACACTAGGCTAACGTGGCCGGGCGGATTTCGCAAGCGCAGCTTGGTAAATTGTTTTCGGATTAATTCATTGCTTCATAGAGCATTTTGCCTAAAACTGGTTATACGAGGTTTAAGAGGTTTAAGATGTCGAATAACCAGTTTAAAAAGGTCACCCGCCAGGAAGTCGAGCGGATTATGGCCCACGGGCTTTTTCAAAGGGGGCAGCTCAGTCTTAATTTTGCCGATTTACAAAAGGTCATCAAGATCAAGCTGGCGACGATCCCCGAAGATCGGTTTAAACGGATTTATATTCTTCCCCAGGAAGTTGAAGAGCTTAAAGATAAGCTGTGTGCGTTCAGCTATAAAATCGGGACTCAGATGTACTTTTTTAAATCGCGGATCAGATTTAATAACCGCGGTTTTTTTGTGGAATCGCCGATTGATCAGACTTTCGAGCTGGCCCGCCGTAAACATATTCGTTTTGAATCAAACCCCAAATACCCGGTGTACTGCTCGGTGGTGGTCTCCGGCGATGGCAAGGCCAAGGTTACCGGTAAATTAATGAATATCTCTTTGGCTGGCGCCAGTCTGCAGTTGGGTGATGATGCTACGCTATTTAAGAAAAATCATGTCGTGCACACCTTGATTAAACCTGAACACAGCGCGGGTTTTTCGGTGCAGGGGACGGTTCGTTATATCAAGAAAAAAACGGGAAAGCCCACCGAAGTGGGGCTTGAATTTAGTCAGTTAGATAACGTGCAAACCAATCGCATTGTAAGAATTTGCGAAGATTTGTCATTCTACGTTTTTGCCAGGTAATTTGCGGCCTTTATTTGATTTGTTTAACAAATGTGATCAAAGCCATTTCGGCAAAGTACTGTTTGCGGCGTTCGATCATCAGCGGTGATGTCGATGGCGCCGTCAGCTCTACGGTAAAGCCCTGGCCATTTAGATTACCCATCACGACTGCGCGTTCCAGATTATCGTCCTGCGGAAAAAGGGCGATAAAGTTTTCTTCATGCGAGAAAAAGTCAGTGTCTAAAGGCTGAAGTGATTCTTTCCACACCCAGTTTTTATATTTTTTTAATTCATTTGCCAGACGGTAGTGTAAAAAACCACCGCTCACGAAATCATAAAAACCGAATTCAGTGTTTGCAGTTAATTTGCTAAAAGCCTGGGTGATGTCGGTAAAGTTTTTTAATGCCGTAATCGAAGCTAAGGCATTATCAATTTTTTCGACGATCGCTTTAGCGAAGTTTTCCTGTGATTTGTAGTAAGAAAATTTAACTTCCACATACGGGTGGTGTACGCGGTAACCTAAATCAAATTTTAAATCCGGCCAACGCCCTTCAAGACATGGTTCAGTCCGTGACGCCACTTCTGATTCGGGTGTGCCCAGGGTATCCCAGGCTTTGGTGATTTTTTTATCGAACAGTTGGGTTTCGACAAATAACCATTTGGCGATCGATTCGTTCCAGATAGCTTCGATTTCTTTCGGCGGTCCCGGCAAAACAAAAACATCTTTGTTGCCAAAGCTTGTCTGGATTTCCATCTGAAAGCCGTTGGCCGTACCCAGAGAATTATTTAAAATTACCGCTCCTTCAGGAAAGTAGCACTGTTGTTTCTGAATTTCTTTAACTTCAAGATTACGGCTGGTCATGCGCACTTTAATTGACTGCCAGGATTTGTCGTCAAAATGCATCGGCTTTTTAGACCACTCGGAAATTAAATCGCGGGTAAAATCATCACTGGTCGGCCCAAGGCCTCCGGTTACAAAGATATAATCAGAATTTTGGGCGCAGTAGTCTAAAGCCTTCAGGATTAAGGCGCGGTCATCCGGCACCGTCAGTTGCAGCGAGGTTTCTAGTCCAAACGGGATTAATTTATCTGAAATCCAAGAAGCGTTCTTATTGGTGATTTGGCCGGTGGTTAATTCGGTGCCAACGCCTAAAATAGTGGCTTTTTTCATGCTCGAAATCCTTATTTTGGCCTTTATCAAGCCTTATACCTTTGCTACAGTCAACCCCGCTACGCGGAAAAGTAATACAGGAATGTAAAGCTAGACAGCGCCCGCCAAGCTTAAAAAGGAACACTTTATGAACACAGTAGATTTAAAAACTTTTGATTTAACTAATCCTACAGAAACCCACCAGATGTTGCGCGATACCTTAAAGTCTTTTGTTCAGGCTGAAGTTGAGCCGCAAGCCCACGACTTTGATAAAAAAGAATTATTCAATTTACCACTTTTCAGAAAATTAGGTGAGTTGGGATTATTAGGGCTTACTGTGCCCGAGCAGTACGGCGGATCAGGCCTAGATGCGACGGCGGTTGTTTTAGTGCATGAAGAATTATCAGCATCGGATCCGGGTTTTGCATTGGCTTACCTTGCCCATTCCTTACTTTGTGTAAACAACTTAGCGGTGAACGGTTCAGAAGTGCAAAAACAAAAATACCTACCTAAACTTTCTTCAGGTGAATTCGTAGGCGCGATGGCGATGTCTGAGCCGGATTACGGGACTGATGTTATGGGAATGCAGACCACGGCGGTTAAAAAAGGCGACAAGTATGTTTTAAACGGCCGCAAAATGTGGATCACCAATGGTGCTGTCGACGAGAACCGCACTCCCAGTGATGTCGTTTGGGTGTACGCAAAAACCGGTGAGAAAAACGGCCGCGCGCAGTTATCAACGTTCATCGTTGAAAAAGGCGACATGGGTTTTTATGTCGGACAAAAAATCCAGGACAAACTGGGCATGCGTGCCTCAAACACTGCTGAATTAGTTTTTGAAAACTGTGAAATCCCGGCTGATCGTTTAGTGGGTCACGAAGGTGATTCGATGTTGCATATGATGCGTAACCTTGAGCTTGAGCGTATTGGTTTAGCGGCGATGTCGTTAGGTATCGCGCGCCGTTCGATCGAGATTATGAACAAATATGCCAATGAGCGAAAATCTTTCGGTAAACCATTAAGCTTTTACGGCCAGATCCAAAAGTACATCGCTGACTCTTATGCTGAATACAAAGCCAGCAGCGCTTACGTGTACGATACAGCCCGTAAACATGATCTGCACAAAGAAGGTAACCGTTTAGATTCAGACGGCGTTAAACTAGTAGCTACAACAATGGCTAAAAACGTGGCTGACCGTGCGATCCAGGTCCTTGGTGGCTTTGGTTACGTCGGTGAGTATGTGGTTGAGCGTCTTTGGAGAGATTCTAAATTATTAGAAATCGGCGGCGGGACCTTAGAGGCCCACCAAAAAAATATCACACGTGATTTATCCCGCTTAGGTTTCTAGTTTAAGTTTACCTGTGGCGCCGACAAATCACTTTCCGTTAACAACACCGTTAGAATATAAACCGGGGCACTTTGCTTCGGTTGATACAATTATGGAAAAGATCTGGCCGCTACTTACGCCAGAGCGCCAGAGAAAAATCGAAAATGTAGTGGCTAAGCGCTGCTTTTCGATTCCGGTGGTCTTAGAAAGCATCTATGACCGCGGCAATATTTCGGCGGTGATGCGAACTGCCGAAGGCCTTGGTTTTTCCAACTTTCATATTATTGAAACGCAGGAAAAATTTAAAAACTCTCAGCGTGTTACCCAGGGTGCCGATAAGTGGGTCGAGACCAAAAAATGGAAGTCGACCACTGAAGCCATTAAATACTTTAAAGACAATAAAATCCGTTTATGTGTAACGTCGCTTGAGGCTGCAAAGCCGCTTCACGAAGTTGATTTTTCGACGCCGTTGGCGCTGGTCTTGGGCAATGAAAAAGACGGGGTCTCTAAAGAAATGTTAGAAGCTGCGGACGAGCGTGTGATCATCCCGATGCCGGGCTTTGTCCAAAGTTTTAACATCTCGGTGGCCGGCGCTTTAAGCCTGTACCAGATCTTTCAGACGCGATTACATCGACTTGGCAAAAATGAGGATGTAACGCCCGAGCAGATCTCGATTTTAAAGGCATCTTATGCGTTAAGAACCCTGGATTCAGCCGAAGACATTTTACGCCTTGCCGCTAAGTAGAAATACCAGCGGCTATTTTTTTTTGACGATTAGGCCTTTAAGTAAATTGTCATAGGCATCGGGAAACTCAAAATCCAGATCAGGTATCGGCAATTCTTCAAACTTAAACTGACCCTTTGGCAGCACTTTTTCAAATTGTTTTTGGATATCGTTTAAGCTCCACTTTTCAAAGTTGCAGGTAAAAAGAATTGTTCCTTTACCGTTTAAACAGGCCCACATTAATTTAGCAAGCTGCGGAAAATCCTTATCTAGCTTCCAGGTGGTGGTCTTGGTGCGGCCGAAAGATGGCGGGTCGCAGATGATGATATCCCATTTGCGGTTACGCTTGATCGAACCCTCTAAAAAGAGCAGTGAATCCTGCGCAAAAAATTCGTGCTTTTGGACATCCAGCTCATTGTGGGAAAAATTATCTTTTGACCAATCCAAAAAGGTGCGGCTGGCATCGACAGTGGTGATCTGCTTAGCGCCGCCAACACCGGCAGCCACCGAAAACAGAGATGTATACGAAAACAAGTTCAGGACATTTTTGTTCTTCGCGTGCTGCAGAACGTACTGACGGTTATCACGCTGGTCTAAAAATAAACCTGGTGAAAAACCCTGGTCGCGACGAAGTTCGGCGATAAGGTTATGTTCTTTGGCCGTCCATTTTTCGGGAGCGGTTGAATAATATAGATCTTTTTGCTCTTTGCCGCCGACGCCGGTTCCGCGGTTAATCATGTGGCGCACAACATAGTCGAGATTGTGTTTTTTGCAAAACTCTGAAAGCGAGGTCAGATCGCCTTCTGTTGGTGCATCTTTTTTGTACCAGTAAACCCAGATGATCGGGCCGTACAGATCGGCTCTGATTTCGACCTCCTGGTTGGTGCGGTGGTAAAGACGGTAAGTCTGGCCTTGTTGCACCGGCATTATACTGTTGAGGTCAGAGTATTCATTGGCAACAAATTCACCTAAAAGCTCAACTTTGTGTTCAAAACAATAAGGTAATGCAGCTTCAAATGAATGCGTTTTGCCAGCAAAAGAAAAACTGATCGCACCGGCATGCAGGGCTAGGCGAAACCAAGGGCTTCCGCCATGTTCGTGATCACCTAAGACCGGGATACCAAGTTTTTCAGCATGCAATCGGATCTGGTGCGGTTTGCCGGTGATCGGTTCGGCTTTCCATAAGTACAGATTTTCTGAAATTTTTTTGCTTAAGCTAAACTTGGTTTCAGAGTTGTCCTCTTTACCGGGAATATTGGTGAATTTTTTGTCGACCCTGTCGATATGTGATTTAACTGTTACCGGCTCGTCAGTGTTTTTAAGATTTTTATCGGTAAGAAAGAAATAGGTTTTCTTAACTTCGCGGCTTTCAAACTGCTGTGCCAAGGCTGCCGCCGCCGCTTTTGATTTGGCAAACACGATGAGTCCGCTGGTTTCTTTGTCAAGGCGGTGAACAACAAATAATTCTTGTTTAAGTTTGCCTGATAATACTTCAACTAACCCCAACTGGTTCTCATTCACTCTGTGGGTGCGAAAGCCAGATCTTTTGTTAAAGACGATGAAATCGGGCAGATCGGTATAACGTAGATTGTAGGGGCTGCCAGACTGTTGCATAGAGTTAAAGATTAGCTGTTTCCTTTATTTCGCGCAAGCAGCTTGATAGATTGGTTTTACTAAATCTTATGATTAGCCTTTTTATAAAGGGGAGAGAACACCATGAAAAAGATTTTATTATTAACATTAGCCTTAATGCTTACGGGTTGCGGATTACAAAGCATTCCACAGCAAAAAAATGAGGTTGATGCCTCATTAGCTGAAATCACAAATCAATACAAACGCCGTGCTGATTTAATTCCGAATTTAGTTAACGTAGTAAAAGGTTACGCTGGCCACGAAAAAGATACTTTACAAGGTGTCGTTGAAGCGCGTGCTAAAGCGACTTCGGTACAAATCGATCCTTCGAAAGTTTCTGCAGAAAAATTAGCAGAGTTTTCAAAAGCCCAGGGCGAACTATCGCAGGCACTAGGCCGCTTAATGGTGATCAGCGAAAATTACCCTAACTTAAAAGCGGATCAGAATTTCCGTGATTTACAGGCGCAGTTAGAAGGCACGGAGAATCGTATCACGGTAGCCCGTAACCGGTACATCGAGCAGATCAAAGGGTTTAATAACCTGGTCACGGTTCCGCCGACAAACATCACGAACATGATTATCTACCGTTATGAAAAAATGCCTCAGTGGGATGTTACCGAAGCTGAGAAAACAGCAAACGAAAAAGCACCTGAAGTTAAATTCTAGTGACCAGTACGTTTAAGTCTTTTCTTTTTATCCTGGGATTTTTCTGGCTCAACTTTGCGTTGGCTTTTGAAGTCCCGGCTTTGACTGGTCCGGTTGTCGATCAGGCGGGTATTCTTTCGCCAAACGAAAGTAATCAGATTGCATCGCACCTGCGTTCGATCAAAAGTCAGGGCGGGGCCCAGATTCAGGTTCTGATTATTCCATCACTTGAAGGCAAGGCTATCGAGCAGATTTCCATTAAAGTTTTTGACCAGTGGAAACTGGGGGATGAAAAAAAAGATGATGGGATCTTGTTTGTTGTGGCCACCAATGACCGTAAACTTCGCATCGAAGTTGGTCAGGGGTTAGAGGGTAATGTTCCTGATATCATCGCTAAACGTATTATCAGTGAAATTACCCGGCCGATATTTAAGGCCGGTAACTACTTTGCCGGTATCTTACTGACGACCGAAGCGATCAACCGTGCAGCAAGCACCCCTGATGGCCAGATTTTTGATGTCTATCAGTTCAAAGAACAGATTCTGCAAAACCCGGATGCCCTGTTAACAGCGCGCGACCGTAAAAACCTGGCCGGCCGCCAGGAACAACCGGCTTCAGGAAATAAAATTTCCAGCACCAAGATATTCTTAATTTTAGGTGTGCTCTGGTTAATCATATTTGTCTTTAGCCCGTCGACGGCGATCTGGATATTGTTAAATTTATTCAGCGGTGGCCGCGGTGGTGGCGGCGGAGGCTTTGGCGGCAGGGGCGGTGGCTGGTCTGGCGGTGGCGGTAGTTCATCGGGCGGCGGCGCTTCAGGAGATTGGTGATGGGAAGAATTAAAATTGATGCAGCAAAAATTGAAGCAGCCATTGCCGATTTTGAGCAGGCCGTGGATTTTGAACTGGTACCGGTTATTGCCAAAAGCTCGACACCGACTTTACATGTGCCATGGGTTATCAGTTCACTGTTAATGGTTTTGGTCTTTGTCGGTTTTGAAGCTTACTATGTGGCCAACTGGCTTGATTGGGAGGCGCAAACCATCATCCATTGGTTAGCCTCGTTGTTTGCTTTGACGTTGGTTGCGGGTTTTATCTTAGGTCGGTTTGACGGGGTTCGTCGTTGGCTTACGCCGAAGAAAAACCGTCATCAATTTGCGCAACTTGAAGCGGAACAGGTTTTTTTAAAAAAACGCCTTTTTGAAACCGAAGCGCACCGCGGATTGCTGTTATTTATCTCTTTAATGGAACACAGAATCGTGATCCTGCCGGATTTTCGCGCCAACTTTGAAGGGGCGCAGAAATTAAGTGAAGATGTGCTCAAAATTTTACAAGATGATTTTAAATCGGGAAGTTACGAACAAGGGCTTTTAGATGCGATTGCTTACTTAAAAAAGACCCTGGCTCCGCAATTTCCGAAACAGCAAAATGCCCACGGCAACCAGCTTCCCAATAAGCTGATCTGGTGGGACGAGTAAGTCTTATTTTTTTCTGACCATCATCAGGCCGTCGCCAACTGTTAATAGGCAGCTGGTCACCAATAGGCCATGCAAGACTCCTTTTGGCTAAATCAAAGTCATTTTAAGGGCATTAGGAAGTGCATTACAAGTTGATTTGAGTTTAGCTATCATTTACGATTTTTATGATAACGCCGTTAAAAGCGTTGTCATAAAGCACCAGAAGGCAGTCGTAGTTCAATGGATAGAATTCCCGGCTTCGAACCGGTAGGTTGCAGGTTCGAGTCCTGCCGACTGCACCATATTTTATTTCGTTCACATCTAAATATTTGAAAACGTTTAATTTTTTCGAGCCTGTTACGACGGGCTTGACGAAAGAAAAAGTCATCTCATTTTAAATTTGTAAATACCAATAACAAAACAAACATCTAACAATAAAACCATAGGAGGTACAAAATGAGAATGTTAAGCCCTTTATCAACAGACTGGACATGGCCACGTCGCAATTTGTCCCCACTGTTGCTGTCAGACGTTTACGAAGATTTTGATCGCATCGTCGATAGTTTTTTGAAGCCTACGCACGCAAACTCGGTCAACTTTCTTCCGAGCTGCGATATTAGTGAGTCCAACGACCACTTTTTGGTAAGCTTTGATATGCCCGGCATGAAAAAAGAAGATATCAAAATTGAGGTGTTGGCAAATCAACTTATCATTGCCGGTGAACGCCAGCGCGAAATGAAAGCAAATCAAGCCGAGAATTCACTGCGCAACGAGAGAGTCTACGGAAAATTTGAGCGTACATTTACACTTCCAGCGAGCATCGATGCAGACAAAATTGAAGCGCAATATGAAAATGGAGTTTTGAACATCGCCCTCCCTAAAGCTGAAACAGCTAAAGGACGGACAATTGAAGTTCAATCAGGTCAGGGAAGTATTTTCAGTAAGCTTCTAGGATCAAAGAAAGAAAGCTTAAAAAATTAATAGACGCACATTAAGCTTGGTAAGCCAATGTGCTGTCAAAAGCGGGACTGGGATTCCCGCTCTTATCGAGGGAGGCTGGTTCGGTTGATCAGCCTCCCGATCTATTGTGTTTTGCTTCCAATTATAAGTATTTAAAACTATTAACTTTTTACGGACAGTCCGGATTTTTTAAAAAAACGTAATTCCGACCACTTGACATTTTTTTCATAAAAAACAAAATAAAAATAAGAAAGCATAATAGAGGCTTAAACGGCTTTAGCTCTTTATTTAAATCGTATGAAGGAAACGTCTTAAGGAGGTATAAAGTGAGAATTCTATCTGGAGTGCCACCGATAAATCTAATCGGTCGCTAAATCTAAAATAATTTTAAAAATTAAATATTTTTGTGAGCCATTTTGAGTTCAAAATTTTTTTGAATTTCTATTTGGCGTGCAACTTATCCATTTGGAGGGATTATTGTTATGAGCAATCTGAATCCTGAGCTGATGTATGAATTTCACGCAAAGGAGCTGTCGCAGGTAGATGCTTTAAAGCAGTACGCAGATCATATCGTTAAAGAAATAAAATCAACGACGGGGTGGGATACCGATATTCACATCACCA
The DNA here is from genome assembly GCF_056175625.1 of Bdellovibrio sp. SBM16. NCBI lineage: Bacteria > Pseudomonadati > Bdellovibrionota > Bdellovibrionia > Bdellovibrionales > Pseudobdellovibrionaceae > Bdellovibrio > Bdellovibrio sp. SBM16. The sequence goes on from NZ_JBJKJG010000015.1 coordinate 99,145, forward strand.
TAGAGCCTACGGTGAAAGATAAACAGCTGTTCTGCGTTTCGATGAATGTTTTTGGAATCGGCCAGCCAATAGTCGTTAAAAAAGACGGTAAAAACGTTATGGCTGTCTTAAAAAAAGTGCGCCGAGCGGTATTGCGCCAGATTCATCGAACCAACGGTAAAAAAATTTGTCTAAGACGAAAACAAATTCTGAGAGATAAACGATTAGCAAATGAAAGGGGGAACTATGAATACAACTGGTGCGAAAATTTTTGATCAGAATGATGTCAATGGCGAAAATGTCCTGAAGCCGGTAACTTTGACCGGCACGGTAGTTCCTTGGAAGGAGGAAGTTCAACACGGCCAATTTTCGGATCATAAACTTTTAGCTGCAAATGGCAGGGAGTACTTTTTTGTTTCAGATAATTATTGGAAAAATGTCTTAGCCTGCCATGTCGGGGATGAGGTCAAGGTTAAAGGATTACTCAATCCAGACAGTGGCATAATAGTTCCCCAGCTGATTTATCCGAAAGGCCCATTTATTCAGAATGAACGTCCGATCGATGATGCTGCTTTGGCTATTACGAAAATTGCAAGAAGGATTGGAAAGCATTTCAACGAATTAGTCATTGTACCGGCTGGTTTATTGGTCATGCTTATGGCCCTATAAAGATTGTATTAGTTTATTAAACGAGAGGAGGATAAAATGTATAGTCAGCAAAACCATGAGACGTTTTACGATGTGTTTCAACGGTCCCTGAACAATAAGGCGAATTCGCGTCCTCCGAAGATCGAGCTAACGGGATTGTTGATTCCTTGTCATAAAAGCTCTGAAGGATACCTTTATCGGTATAAACTTGAAACCGACAGCAAAGAGTATTTTCTTTCTATGAGTCATAGTCTTGCTGAGATCGCAAAAAAGGTCGAATGGGAAGAAGTCACCGTGAAAGGCTACCTGGATCTGGAAGCCAATGTGTTGGAAACAGAAAAAATCAGCCTTTCTGCGGTCAATGATTCAAATCGGTTTATGCAATTTATCCGCGATCCCTACTTTGAAATTGAAAGCTTTAAGACGGCTATTAAAAAATGTGGAAAACTTGAACCGGAATTAGACGATTTAGCGTCTTAGGAGGTTTGTTTGTTGAACTGGTTTTATAAACTCCTTAACAAAAACGAACACCCACGTCGGCGCGTGGTGCTCATTACCGGTGCAAGTACGGGATTAGGTTTGGCTCTTGTGAAAGAACTTAGCCAAACCAATCGCTACCATGTTATTGCAACAGCAAGGCAGGCATCACTTTTTCGTTTCAAAGCTGAAGGTATAACTGAGTCAGAAAACCTGTGGATCAGACCCTTGGATGTGCTGATGCAGGCAGAGCGCGATGCGGTTATTCAGGAAGCCACCGAAAAATTTGGCGGTATCGATGTTCTCGTCAACAATGCCGGCTATTGTTTGCGAAGTGTCGTCGAACAAGTCAATGAAACTGAACGACTTAAACAGATCGACACAAATTTCAGAGCCCCGATGGCACTGATTCGCGGGGTTCTCCCGTATATGAGAAAAAAACGAAGCGGTCATATTATTAATCTTTCTTCGGTCGGGGGGATGATGGCTATGCCAACCATGTCGATCTATAGTGCTTCTAAATTTGCGCTGGAAGGCGCGACCGAAGCCCTTTGGTACGAAGTTCGCCCTTGGAAAATAAATGTGTGCCTTATTCAGCCTGGATTTATTAATTCTGACTCTTTTAAAAATGTAAAACTAACGCGGGAAAGTCGAAAGTCAATCCAGGATAAAAATAACCCTTACTATTATCACTATAAGTCGATGGCCCCTTTTATTGAAAAGATGATGAGTTTATCTCCTGCGACTCCTGCATCTATAGCCAAAAAAATACGTAAAGTTATCGAATCTAAAAATCCGCCTTTGCGGGTTCCGGTGACTATCGATGCTCATTTGTTCGGACTCATGAGAAAAATTTTACCTCGCGGTCTGTATCACAGCTTGATGTACTACTCGTTACCTAAAGTTTTTCGTTGGGGTGAGGATGACCACTACTATTCAGACGAAGCTTATGAGATCGAGCAAAAAAGAGTCGAGAGTAATGCGGCAAGAACCTGGGTCAGGGAAGTGAACTCTGTTTAAAAGGCCGCTAATTTTGACTTGGCGTAGCTTTGCCAGAGTTGAATCCTTTGACATAAAAACAAGAATACATTTAGTCTAAAAGAGAAGGAAGTCTTCAATGAAAATCCAATGGAAGATATTTTACTGTCTCTTAACGATTGTGCTGTTTTTACTGGTTGTCGTAGCTGTTACGTACAAAGCCACAACCCAGGTTTCTTATTTTCGCGATCGTTCAGCAGCCGTTGAAGAACGACTTCTTTCGGCCACCGGTCTTCGTGCTCAGATCAGAAATCAGCTTCTGGAGACCTTCGATGTGCTGTATGTTGCGGGTATCGACCAGCATGAAAAACGGATGGATGAAGGTAAAGCCGGTATTCAGCAAAGATTTGCAGAACTTCAAAGTGCATTTTTTAAAAATGGATTTGATCAGACTCACCAGGAGGATCTATTTCTGCTTGAAAACTCGTATCAGGCCTTGCAAAAAGAACTTGATGCCGGGGTGGCCCTGGTCAAGGCCGGAAAAATGCAAGAGGCCCGTCGGGTGTTTCGTGTGGCCCGTGACACCAAGTTTGATAAAGATTTTATCCGCAGTATCACTCTCATCATCGACAAAGAATCACAAACCAGTAAAACTGAATCAGCAAATTTAGAGCGCAGTATCCGGCAACTACAGAAAATTCTCTTGTCCTCGGCTGCTGCTTCAGTGGTTTTAGCATTAGTTTTGTCTTCGATTATAGCCGGCGCGATCGGGCGCAGACTGGCCGGCATAGAAAAAGCGGCACTGAAAATCTCATCCGGTGATTTTAATATTTCATTACCGACGCATGGCAAAGATGAAGTCGCCACATTATCAATGGCGATGAATAAGATGGCCGTATCGTTAGCCGATGCCAAATCGCAGATTCTCAAACAGCAAGAAGTCTTGATTGCAAGTTCAAAAATGTCGTCGTTAGGTGAAATGGCGACCGGTATTGCCCATGAGATCAATACACCGCTTGCGGTAATTTCACTGCGGGCTGCTTTGTTAAAAGAAGCGGCGAATTCAGAAACTTTTGCGGTGAGCGGAAGAAAAATTGTTGCCGATACCGCAGAGATCATGCTGCGAACCATTGATCGCATCGCCAGAATCATTACCGGTCTGCGGGCATTTGCCCGTGACGGTATTGCCGATCCCATGGAAGAAGTCGCTTTGCAGACTGTTGTTCGTGATACGCTGGATTTATGCGGCGAAAAATTCCGCGAAAATGGCGTCGACCTGCAGCTTCAGCTTCCTCCGGAAGATGTCACGGTGACTTGCCGGGCCACCCAGATTTCTCAGGTTCTGCTTAATTTATTAAATAATTCGTTTGATGCTGTTCAGGAATTGCGTGAAAAATGGATTAAGATCGAAGTCCAGGATTTCGGAAACAAAGTCGAATTCAGTGTGACTGACAGTGGGCATGGAATCGCTCCCGCCGTTCGTGCAAAGCTTGCGCAGCCGTTCTTTACGACGAAAGATGTCGGTAAAGGCACCGGACTGGGTCTTAGTATCTCCCGCGGTATCGTGATGGATCACGGCGGGCAACTGGTGTTGGACGAACAATGCCCGAACACGCGATTTATCGTCATTTTGCCAAAATCGTAAAAAAATTAAAAACTCATGGCACTGCTTTTGAAGATTGGGATGGTTTTAAAATAATCCAGTCCAATAGGGGGCATCATGGGTCAAAAAATCTTAATCGGGGCATTGGCGATGGTTTTTCTAGCCACAGCCTGTGGTCCGATCAGAAATAAAAAACAAGTGGAGCCAGTCGCAGACGAAGTGGTTTCAGCCGGCTTTAATTCTGGATTTAACGGCGCCATTTATTTTAACAACAAAGAAAGTTACCAGCGCCTTGATATGCACAGCGGGCAGAGCGAAAACTTTCTGGCCAGCGGGCCAAACATGACCTCGTCATCGCACAGTGGTGATCGATTCGTGACCGTTAAACGTTCGAACAGTTATCCAGAAATTCTTATTCTCGGAAAAAATAAAGAAACGGTCGTACGTTTTCCAATTCCGGAAAATCCTGAAGGTACACCAAAGCTTTCGCCGAATGGTGAATTTGTGCTGGTCGGGGGTATTGCCGGCGATACCAAGATCTTTAATTTAAACGGACAGATGGTCGCTGATTTGCGCACCAATGTTTCCAGTTACGAGTGGCTGCCAGACGGAAGTTTTCTATTTTCACGCTTTGGCACCATTTACCAGATGCAGACTGATTTTAAAACCTTCGAGGTTTATCGCCAGTTACCGGGATCGATCAGTTCGTTATCGTTAAATCCTGATCACACCAAACTTGCGTTTGAAATGCAGAAGTCGACCGGAACTCATGTCTGGGTTCTTGATCTGGCCGATAAATCACTTCGTCAGATTACAACCTCGACGGTCGGTGAGCACTTTCCGGCGTGGTCTCCGGATGGTCATCATTTGGTTGTGGCTAAGGGAAAGCTTGCGCCTATCGATTTGATCACGAGCGATCAGAAAGTAAAAGTGCAGGGTTGTCTTGAGCTGTGGATTGTAAAAGCAGATCGTGATTCGGTCAGTGATTTAAACTCTGAAGATCTGGCGCATACATTTAAAGTAAAGCAAAATGTGGACGGACAAAGTTCGCAGACCTGTGCGACGTCGGCACCGCTGTGGCGTGTAGACTAGTTTTGATCAGAACAGGCTTTGATATCCAGGTAAATATTTAGATCGTCTGAATCCGTCGAATAATCATTTACACGGTCGTAATTAAGCTTAACCGTATTACCGACGATTACACACGATTTAACCGTGAAGGTGCCATGATCGCCGGCTGCATAACGGCGGTCAGCTTCGGCCTGAGCCTGTTTAACCAGGGCGCAGACGCCTTTAACACTTCCCATGAAACAGATATTCGGCGCACGGGTAAAACCATCTTCTAAAAATCCGGGATAGATATTGGCCACGATTTTTCCATTGGCCTGAGTGGCCGGGTAGTAGGAAAGAATCTGCGTGGCTGATGCCGCCTGGGCAATTAACATCAGCAAAGAAATAATGGCCGCGCTTTTCATGAAAAAAATCTCCTTAAATAAACACGGCCATTTTACCATAGCAGAGCAGTTTTTAAGGGCGAGATTTTCACTCTTGAAAAGGATTACCGTTCGTCAAATAAATAGACAGCTTATCCCGAAGATAATGAATATGGCACTGGCCATACGGTGGATCCATGTCATCGGAATGCGGTCAGTAAACCAGCGCCCAAAAAAGACAACCGGTGCGTTGGCAAAGATCATCCCTAAAGTAGATCCAAGGGTGACGGCAAAAGTTTCAGTGTATTTCGCACCTAAAGCTACGGTGGCGAGCTGAGTTTTATCCCCCATCTCGGCCATAAAAAAAGCCACCAAAGTCGTAAGGAATGCGCCCCATTTATAATTTTCTTTTAAGCCATCATCCTTATCCGGAATCAGCATCCAAAATCCAAAACCGATAAACGAGGCAGCTAAGACTAACTTTAAGGTGCTCGCAGAAAAGTACTGGGTAACAAAGGCGCCGATATAGCTAGCCAAAAAATGATTTAACAAAGTCGCTATAAGTATACCGAATAAGATCGGTACGGGTTTTCTAAAGCGGGAAGCAAGAACTAGCGCCAGTAACTGGGTTTTGTCGCCCATCTCGCTGATAAAAACTAATAATGTTGAGTTGATGATTGCTTCCATTTTTTATCCTCACTTTTGCACCGTGAGATCGAAGCTTTAGACATTGCGGAGTAAAGCGTAAGACGACACGGGCGTTAAATTAACACCTACATCAGTCTCGTCGAGAAAGTTGCAAACCGGTTTTTAGCTTGTCACTTTCTTAGTTGTGCCGGGGGTTATACCCAGTATGTCGACACAGCCCACGTTGTCAGTAACAACATGTAACTACTCCCTAACTACTGTGATCTTAAGATAAGCCGCCTGAAAATTCAAGTCTAACTTACTAATAAATTATTTGTTTAGAGTACAGTTGTCGCCAAGCCAGCAAGCGAGTTAGAGTACAGTTGTGTACAGCCCTAGCAAACTCACTTATGATGTTTTTTTATGAGCCTATTTCGTCGCGGATTTAAAAGTATGTTACCGATTGCGCCGGGAATTATCCCGTTCGGCGCTGTCATGGGTACCGTCAGTGCCGATGCACAAATGAGTTTTCTTGAGACTGTGCTGATGAATGTTTTTGTATTTGCCGGCGCATCGCAAATTGCTGCCGTAGAGCTTATGAAACATCAGGCAGCCATCTGGGTCGTGGTCGCGACCGGATTGATTATTAACTTACGTTTTTTACTGTACAGTGCGGCACTCTCTCCGGTGGTGCAGCAGGAGTCTTTTTTACGAAAACTTTTTAGTGCCTTTTGTGTGACTGACCAGAGTTATGCCGTGATGTCGGCCCATCAGGACAAGTTTCGCACCAATGCTGAAGCGGTTCAATTTTATATCGGGTCTTGTATCTGTATGTTGATGACCTGGCACTCGGCAGTCATTGCCGGATTTATCTTCGGAAATTTTGCCCCGAAGGCTATTTCGTTGGACTATGCCATTCCGATCAGCTTTGTGGCGTTGTTGATTCCGACGTTAAAAAATTATAAGTACATTTTAGTTGCGGTGTTTTCTTCAGCGGTGTCATTGCTGTTGCATAATTTGCCGTTTCGTACCGGTCTAATGGCGACCGCTCTGCTGGGAATTGCGCTGGCGTTTGTGCTCACGCATAAAAAAGGAAACGTATGATTCCGCAGGGCTATTTCTGGATTAATGTTTTTTTGTTAGCGGCCGGAACCCTGGCGATCCGCGGTTCAATCATTGCACTTTCGGCCAAATTTAAAATTTCTGAACGGCTAAAAGAGTTATTCACTTTTATTCCGGCAGCCATTCTGCCGGCGTTTGTGGCGCCAGCGGTATTTTTTCACGAGGGTTCTGTGAGCTGGCTTTTGGGTAAGGAGCGGGTCGTTGTTCTGGTGCTTACCACCATTTTGTGCGCCGTTACGCGCTCGACACTGGCGACAATCGCTTTTGGTTTGATCGCTCTTTATTTATTTACGAATTTTTGATTTTTTCTTTTTCGATTTATCGCGCAGCTCTTTGGCATAAGCTTGCGCTTCTTTTTTTAGCTCGTCGCTGATGGCGTTCCATTCTTTGTTCTCTAAGGCGCCGATAATCGCATAGGCAAATAAAGCATGATTGTGTTTGGGATTAGCGGCGCAAAGTTTGGCAAAAGTTTTTCTCCAGCCAAGTTTGATAAACTGTGCCGGGGTTTTGATGCCGGCCTGGGTAAATATTCTAACTGTAGCGGGTCCGAAATTTTTAAAATCTTCGATCGTCTTGATCTTATCCATCTTTGCCGTCAGGGGCTCGTCGCCGAACATGCGCGGCTTAGGCATGTCTTGCGCTGAAACGGGTTCGACTTTTAATGGTTTAAGTTTTTTAGTTTTGCCGCTGGTTTTTTGCTGAGCTTTTTTCTTGCGGTCGGGAATCGTTCCCCACAAAGAGTGCGGACGGCTGAGTTCACGCACCACCTGCTTAGCAAAATCTTCGAAGTTTTCGTGATTGAGAGAAAGAAATAGCCACTTGGGAAGTACCGAATGATTGACCAGAAACGGAAACTGATTGAGCAGAGTTTCGTGATGCTCTTTTTCGGCCGGGAACATGCAGCCTTCCCATTTATCCGATCCGCCCTCAAACATCACAAGTTTTAAAAAAGGGCCGTCATAATAGGCAAATCCCCCGAACATGGGCCGGCGGTCGAAGCTTTCCGGAAGCATATCTTCGATCCACTGAAGTTCATGAAGTGTTTTTTTCGGTCGGGTGGCCATGACACTAGTTTTAGCTAAAAATTCTCTTTTACTCAAAAAGAATTCAGGACTAGAGTGAATTTAACCGTTTTAAAGGGGTTATCATGGCTAAAGTATTCTCACTTTGTGCGTTAATATCTGTTGTTTTTGCTTGCTCGTCGTTACCGAAAAAAGAGGTTTATTCGGCCAACTCGAAAGGGACCATCAGTAATCCAAAAGAAGTTGTGTTCATCCACGGCATGTTCATGACGGCAGATAATTGGTCAGAGTGGCAAAAGTATTTTGTTAAACACGGTTACCAGACTTCAGCACCGGCATGGCCACTGCATGATAAATCAGTAAACGAAATGCGCGACCCGAAAAACGGCGAGGCGTTGGCGCAGCTTACTTTGACCGAAGTTGTAAATCATTACCGCACAATCTTACGCGAGAAAAAAATCAAACCTATTTTGATCGGCCATTCAATGGGTGGGTTAGTGGCGCAGATTTTATTAAGCGAAAACCTGGCTTCTGCTGCCGTGGTGCTGGATTCGGCGCCGCCGCGCTGGACGTTTGTGATCAGTCCGACATTTTTAAGTTCGAACTGGAAAATTTTAAGTCCATTTAGCGGAAACCCGATTGTGCAGACGCAAGAAAGCTTTGGCAAAACCTTCTGTAATATGCAGAGCGAAGCTGAGCAAAAAAGAATTTTTGAAATCTACGCAGTTCCCGAGTCTAAAAAAGTTGGCCGTGGTCCTCTAACTAAAGAAGGTGCGTTAAACTATGAGACGGCACGCGGGCCGTTGCTGCTGGTTGCGGGCAGTGAAGATAATATTATTCCGGCCAAGCTGACTTATGCTAATTTTGAAAAATACGAAGATACGCCGGGGTATACTGAATTCTACTTAAGCGAAGGGCGTGACCACTGTTTATTGCTGGCGCGTGGCTGGGAAGAATTGGCTGAAATGTCGCGTAACTGGTTAGAAACGCAGTTGGTGAAATAATGAAAGCTGAAGTTGTTCAGTATAAATTTGAAACTGTAGTCGGTCCGATTTATCTGGAAGCCTCAGAAACCGGCTTACGCGGTTGTCATTTAGAAAAACAAAAGACCCGGTTGGTTAAAACCGTAGGTGATGCCGGTAAAGGCGAAAAGTTTTTGGCTCAGGCCGAAAAAGAAATTCTGCAATATTTAAAAGGTGAGAGAAAAAAGTTTTCGGTAAAGCTTGAAATCATCGGTACTGAATTTCAAAAAACGGTGTGGAATGAGTTACAGAATATTCCGTTTGGTAAATCGCTTTCCTACAAGGAGCTTGCAGCCAACATCAACAAGCCAGCGGCCGTACGGGCGGTCGGTACGGCTAATGGTCGCAATAACTTTTGCATTCTTATCCCGTGCCATCGTGTAATTGCCGCAGACGGTACCTTAGGCGGCTATTCCGGGGGATTGCCGTTTAAGAAGCATTTGTTAAATTTGGAAAATATTGCCTTTAAAGATTAAGAAAATCAGGACCAGTTCAAGACCAGTTCAAGACCTGTTCAAGACCTAGGACCCGTTTAACAAAGTCTTAAAAATCACGATAATTATCACATGATAGTTTCACTTTGGATCACCATAGGTCTTATTATTTCAGCAGCGCTCGTTTCAACACTCGGTGCTTATTTTTCTATTATTGGTATCGGTGCTTTATTCAGCGGTGCTCTTGTCGCAGTTTGTTTAATGGCCGGTTCGCTAGAGTTTGCCAAGTTCGTCTTAGCGGCCTATCTGCATCAAACCTGGAAGAATGTTAACTTAGCTTTTAAAGTGTACATGACTTTTGCGGTCATCACTTTAAGTTTGATCACCTCAATTGGGGTCTTCGGATTTTTATCTGATGCTTACCAATCAGCCTCTACCGTGTTGGAAGGTGAAACCATCAAACTAGAAAATTTAAAAAAACAACAGGAAATGATCACTGCGGAAGTTGAACGTTTAAACTATTCTGTTGAAGAGATTCCTGAAGAACGTATTTCAAAAAGGCTGGCAGCACGTCAGGCAATTGAACCGAAGATCTTAGAATTAAATAAGAAATACGAGAACAACGAAAAAGCCATTACCGAATCGAATTTACAGATTTTAGAAGTAAAGAAAAAAGTCGGGCCGTTAATCTATATTTCGCGTAACTTTAACATTCCGATCGACCGGGTGGTTCAGTACTTAATTTTAATTTTCGTATCGGTCTTTGACCCGTTGGCGATTTGTTTAGTTATCGCCGCGACGTATTCGATTGAATCCCGTAAAAATAAACATCTTGTCGAACACATGCAACAAATGCAGGAAGCTGAACTAGAGGCTAAACTGGCTGCCGCAAGAAAAGCGGCCGCTCAGAAAATTGCTGATGCCGCAACTGAAGTGGCACAGACAACGTCAACAGTCGAAGTTGAAGCGCAGGCAAGCGTAAAACAAGCTGTAGATAACGTAGTGGCAGAACAGAATAACGTCGCTGCCGTTGAAGAAGAACACGCTAAAGCGGTTGAGACGCAAGTTAAAGCCGAAGTCGCTGCAGAAACGCCAGTAAAAACTGAAGAGGTAAATCCGGAGAATCAGGCCACGGACGAAGATGTTATTGTTCAAATGAACTTTAAAGACGAACCGGCGACTGAAACAGCGGCAAAAGACGGCTCAAAAGTGGTTTAAGGCATGATCATAGTCACCAGATTTCTTGAGCGTAAATGGGTTATCCAATTATTCGGTCTGGGACTGATCATTGCTCCATTTGTAAATATTTTTATTCAATTTTTGGTTTTAAATTCTAAATCGGGTATTTCCTGGAGATATATCAGTATCTCTTCATATTTAATGAGCGGCTCTATCGCTAATTATATTCTGGCATTCGGCAGTATCGTGATCGGCTGTATCATGCTCTCGGGCTCAACCAAGGCGTGGAAAGCGGTTCTGGTGTTAGTTGGAACCCACCTGGTCATGCAAATTCTCAATTACAAATCGAAAGAATGGCAAGGGGCTCTGGGATGGGGCGCGTTTGCAGTTAACCTTTCGGTATTTTTATTTATCGCCGATCAGTTGGTGTGGCGTATTAAATCAAAAGAAGAGTTGATGAGTGAAGCGATGGCGCGAGCGGCAGCGCTTAAACCAAAACCGAAACCACAGGTTCCGGCACCGGCACCTTTAGTGCCAGAAGTTAAAACTGAACCGGTACCGGCGCCGGCACCGTCGAAGCCAGCTTCTGATTTTGTACTTGGGGCGGGCAGTGGTCCGGTAGAAAAGATCCTACATTTAAAATCTTACCGAAAAATTTTCTTTAGCTTTGGCAGTGATCGCCCTTGGGGCCGACTGATGACTTTGACCAGCCACCAGCTGATTGTGAACTGTTTTGCCAAAGCTCCGGAATCAATTGAAAACAAAACGGTGCAAATCAGTTTTACTAAAGATTTAGTGATTGATATTAGGTTCGACCGCAAGGAGAGTAATTTGTATTACTTTACTCCCCTGGATATGACACCTGATCGAGTCGCTGAACTTAATCAGTGGCTCAAAAAGATCGCGGTTTAAACTATTTAGTTGGCGCAGCAGCCGGAGCCTGAGCTTTTAATTTGTTCGTCTGTTTCACAATCATGAATAACACAAACGCAATAATTAAAAAATCGATAAGGCCCTGTACGAAATTACCGTAAGCTAGAACGGCAACACCTTTGGTTTTAGCTTCTTCGATCGTGGCATAAGTGCCCCCATCTAAAGCAATGAACTTCTGAGTTACGTTCACACCGCGCATTAACAAACCGATTAGCGGCATTAAAATATCATTTACCAGTGAATTTACGATTTTTCCGAACGCGCCGCCGATGATTACACCGACTGCTAAATCCATTACGTTACCCTGGGCGATAAACTTTTTAAATTCTTCCATCATAATAACATCCTCTCTGTATATATGGTCTTTAAATTAGTATCGTGCAACCAAGGCTGTTGTCCATGTTGTTGTATCTTTTTTCGGCCCCACTTCACGGTGGTAAATTTCGTAAGCAGTTTTAAGCGACAAGGTGCTGTTCATGGTGACTGACAGTGAAGCTTCAGCTTTGGTGTAGTTAAGGTCGCTGTCGTCAAAATTCGGTACGTGTTCAACCCAAAGTTTGCCGGCAGTGGCTTCGTTAAACTTATGCGAGCCTTCCACGTAAGCACGGCCTGCAGTTGTTGATTTTTTTAATTCACCATCAACAACATAATCCGGAATCTGTGATGAGTAACGAACACCCAGTTCAGTAAAAATCGTTGTCGCATCAGATTTCATGAAGAAGTACTTCGCACCTAAATCGGTAGAATCTCTTTGCGTAAAAATACCATTGTAGGGATCAGATTCAGCCTTATGTTGAATGAAGCCGTTTAAATTTTCAGTAAACGATTTTTCGTATCTAGCACCAGCTTCCCAGTTTAGCGCAGTTTCAGTTTCGGCTGCAGCACCGGCTGCTTGGGTAGCTGTTCTTAGGTACTTACCGAAGATCGATACATTGTCGTTGCTTTCAAACGTGTAGGTGTTCTTTGATTTTGCGCCGTAAGTTTCTGATTTTGACAGACCGTCGATCATCACGACTGAGGCTTCTGATTCACCTTTAAAGCCCAGTTGATCGTTGGCCATTGAGTTAAAGGCAGTAAATACTGCACAGACAAATAACATTCTTTTCATTTTGGTTCTCCTCGATAAAATTTGTTGAATAAACTAGGCATAGCGCAGAAATAAAAATCGTCCTAGGATTAACAGATGGAAGCGGTCAGATGATGGCCTGCAGCGTGCGTATGGATTTGAATTGAGCACTTGGTGCTGCTTGTAAAGGCTTGCAGGTTAATTATGGTAATTTGTCAACCTGTCTTATTCTTAGACAGCAGGCTTCGTTAATTTGGAGCTAACGACGGAATAAGAACTGCACTGTTTTTTCAGCATGCAAATATCTCGCATTTTACACTTATCGCTTTTTTCATTGGTCTTTCTAGCTTCGGCTGTTGGGTTGGCTGCCGGTAAAGCGGCCGCAGCTGTAAAGTCAGCCGATCTAAAAGGCACACGCTACTGCAGGGATGAGTTTAAGCTGCGCGAACTTACCCCAATCACCCATCTGGATGAGCGTAATAAGATCGACCGCATTGTTATTTCTAAAAAAGGCCGTAAGTTATATTTACTCAGCGGGGAACGTGTCTATAAATCTTATGATGTGACCTTCGGGTTTGGTTTTTATAACGGCAATAAAATCCGTCAAGGTGATGGGCGCACTCCCGAGGGTATGTACAGAGTCGAGTTAAAAAATGCGAAATCATCGTATCACAAAGCCTTGCGCGTTTCTTATCCGAATGCCCGTGACAAAGCTTTTGCTAAAGCCAAGGGTGTGGATCCGGGCGGTGATATCATGATTCACGGATTACCGAAGGATGAAAGCTCTGAGATTCGTCGCTGGGCAATGACGCAGGCCCATACCTATTTTAACTGGACCCAAGGATGCATAGCCGTTACCGATCAGGAAATTGACGAGATTTTCTCAGTGGTCGGCGTAAATACAGAAATTGAAATCTGCCCACGCTGATTAATTCACCCAAGCACTGTCGAAAAGTTTTTCACTGCTGACTAAACCAATTTGATTATAAGACCAGCCTAAGCTGGTCTCTGTTTTGGATTTCATATTACATGAATCTTTAACTAGAAAAGGTGTAGCAAAATGAAACACTCAGTAATCATTAAAAATCTGGTTCTTTTAAGTCTAATTGCTACGAGCCCAAAGGTTAGCTTGGCTCACGTTAACACCAAAGGCAGCTACCGTATTGAAATTACGATGGATCAGCCCTCGCGCGAAGCCCTTACGGCGGATAAAAAAGTTGAAGTGTCGAATGTCAACATGCAGGTCTTTTCTGAAGGCAACTTGACCGATCAAGAGCAGGTTCAGTTGTCGTCGCGCGGGCAGAGTTCAATTAAGTTTCCGCGCAAGAATTTTAGCGTCAAGGTATTAAAAGAAGAAAATGGCGAAAAGAAAAAGTTAAAAATCGGATCGCTTAAATCAAAACAGATAGTTTTGTCGGCGGGCGCGATGGATAAATTGTTTGTTAAAAACAGCATTGGTTACAGTTTACTAAAAGCCATTGGCATTCATTCACTTCAGACACAGTTTGCCGAAGTTAAAATCAACGGTTTATCGCAGGGCCTTTATATGTTGACCGAAAATCAGACGGATAACCTAATGAAAGAGCAGGACGCTGAAGTCGTTTTCCGTCGCCGCTACAATGATGATTTAGAACTTAAAGGCGCTAAAAAAGATTTAACTGAAGCCCAGGTGTTAAAATACCAAAAAACCTTAAAGGCCGTACATAGGTCAATCCGTGAATTAGAAGGCGATGAGCTGATTGCTGCTTTACAGAAAAATTTAAACCTTAAAAACTATCTGAAATGGCTGGCGTTTAATTATATTATTAAAAACGGTGACTACACGGATGAAGTTTATTTCTTTGGTAAAACCAACCCACAAACCGGCGCAATCGTTTTTGATATAAGCCCGTGGGATATGGATGATTCGTTCTCTGAAAAAATGCATACCAGCTCTATTCCGACTTTTCCGAACTGGAAAATGACGAAGAATTCTGACAAGCAGCTGATTTATAGTTACGAAAGCCGCATCGATCGTAAAGTAGCCGGTGATGAAAAACTGTTACATATGTACTTTGAAGCTATGACTGAGGTGGTAGATACCTTGTCGCAGAACAGTGTGCTTTGGGATATCCAGAGTCAATTGTTAACAGATTTAAATCCATATTTGGATGATGCCGACATTCAGGCCAATGGCCGACTTGATGAAGGTGCGATGGTGCACTCGCGGGCGATGATCGAGGACGAAGTCAAAGTTAAAATGGCAAAAATCTCTTCGCGCCTGCAGGATATCAAAGCCGAACTTGATGTGATTAAAACCGAAGAGAGTATTCATCACCGCGTGCTGGATCTATCAGGTTTACGTAAAGTGCTTATTAAAATTGATAATGTTTTAATGCGACAGTTCTCGAAATAATAACGGAGTAAGTATGTTTATCAGAAAATTAACAACCGTATCGTTGATCACTGTGATGGCTGCATCGGCGGCATTTGCCGGTAAGAACACGCGCTCAGACTGGCGTGATGTGCCTGAATACTTTTCCAGATACTTTAAATATCATTACAATGTCGAGTACGATCATAACTCTAATTTTTTACGCCGCTTCAGAACTCCGCACCGTTCACATGAAAAAGGGCCGCAGCACGACCTCAGTTTGAACTGGTCATCGATTAAATTAAAAAAAGATACCCCGCAGGATGTGCGTGAGTGCTGGAATGTCTTTGTCAGCGGCGGTGAGTGCGGTAAGCCGGTGGCAGCGCCAGCACCAGAGCATTATACTTTGCAGGGAAATTTAGACTTACTGGCTTATATCCGCCAGGTGTCTGAGGATAACGGCCTACGTGTGGCGCGTGATGTTTTAGTGCAGGAGCTGGCAAAGAAAGATGCTTCGCGGGGACAGCTATTGGAGCGCATTTTAAAGACCACCGCCGATAAGAATTTTACTTATGCAGATTCGTTTGCAACTATTCCTGCGGCTGAACGCCAGAATATCGGCGTGTACTTAGTCTTAGGAATCGGCGGCGAAAAAAGTGCGAATGCAGCATTAATCCAAAAGGCTGCCGCCGAAATCCGCGCTTTAGGTTTTCAGTCAGAAATGTTAATGGTCGATGCCAACCTGGGCAGTGACTACAACTCGGTGATGTTAAAGCAGATGATGCATGAGCGTTTACCGAAATTGAATAAAGTTATTCTGGTCGCAGCCAGTAAAGGTGTGGCCGATTTTATCAAATTCTTTCTTGAGCAGAGTTCATCGTTATCACTTGAACAGCGCGAGAAAGTTAAATTAATGGTCTCATTAAGCGGCGTGATCCGTCCGTCTTTTGTGGCCGATTACCTGGTTAACTCGAACCAGCCGATTCCGTTATTCGTGCGTGGCTTATTACGTTTAACCGGTAAGGGCGATACAATTAAGGGTGTGAATTCATTATCAATGGATGTGTGGAAAGGCCACGATCCTATAAAAGTAAAACGAATGTTTCCGAGTATGAAGTGGTTAAGTCTTCCAGCCATCCCTGAAGGCCCGGAAGGTGTGACCCACTTAAGTATGTGGGAAGGTTTTTTAAAAACGCCGACTTATCACTGGCAAGAGCAGGGTTCACCAATGGATGGCTTAGTTGAAAGTGCGGCTTCGGTGCTGCCACCGGATACCGGTTTAACTGAGTATATCGTGCCGGTGTATGGCCCGCATGCGATTGCTTTAGGTTCGTATACGGGATCGTTGCGAGTTGCTCCTGAAGCCATGAACGGTGTTGATGACCGTGTAGTGCCCGAGGCCGGTGCCGAGATGTTAAGTGCGTTGTTTCGCGCATTACCGGTGTCGCTTATTCAGTAAGCTTTATTAGTTCATTTTTAATGATCTTTGCTTTATTGATAAGCACTCATTTTATCGTTTTTTATCGCTTGACGATGCGGGGTCAGCGCATTAGATTAGTGCCTCACGAACAACGCGTGTTAAACGCGGGAGTAGCTCAGTTGATAGAGCGTCGCCTTGCCAAGGCGAAGGTCGCGGGTTTGAGCCCCGTCTCCCGCTCCAAATTTTTGGGGCATTCGCTCCGCAAAGTTTAAGGGCTCTTCTCACTTAACAGTTTATCACACAGCGCAAGTCACTAAAAACAAGTAGT
>NZ_JBJKJG010000016.1:0-36711 GCF_056175625.1 Bdellovibrio sp. SBM16
GATCTTTATCTTGGTCTTTATCTTGGCCTTGATCTTGACCTTGTCCTTGATCAGGTGACGTATTCTCTAACACAAGAGTAGCTTCGACTTTCATACAACCAGAGTATTGATCTTTATCTTGGTCTTTATCTTGATCCTTATCTTGGTCTTTATCTTGATCCTTGTCGTAATCTTGGTCTTTATCTTGGTCTTTATCGTAGTCTTGATCTTTATCTTGGTCTTTATCTTGGCCTTGATCTTGACCTTGTCCTTGATCAGGATTTACGACAACATTGTATTGATCTTTGTCTTGATCCTTGTCTTGGTCTTTATCTTG
Organism: Bdellovibrio sp. SBM16; assembly: GCF_056175625.1. NCBI lineage: Bacteria > Pseudomonadati > Bdellovibrionota > Bdellovibrionia > Bdellovibrionales > Pseudobdellovibrionaceae > Bdellovibrio > Bdellovibrio sp. SBM16. The sequence goes on from NZ_JBJKJG010000016.1 coordinate 317, forward strand.
ATCCTTGTCGTAATCTTGATCCTTGTCTTGGTCTTTATCTTGATCCTTATCCTGGCCTTGATCTTGTCCTTGATTATGACAATTTGATAAAGAGAAGCGGATCGCTTCTTGACGACGAGCTTCTGCGTTTGAAGTTAATAAAGTGATTAAATCAGCTGTGAATGCTGTACGTGTTCTCACGATATTAAGTGCTTTGCGATCCGCAGATGACAATGTCATCACGATTTGCTCGCCCGCATATAAATCCCAAGTACCAGCATCAGTTTCTACAACTCTGTTTACTGTTCCTAATAGATTTGCTTTTTCAGCTAAAGCCGGATGCTTAGCTAAAATCTCAGCTAAAGCCGCTGCCGGAACACCAGCTAACTCGCCACCCGCTGCCAAGTGGTAATCAGACACTTTAGAAATACGTAAAGCATTTCCAGAAGCTGTCATCTCAGATGATGCTGCTTCTACCGGCGCACCCGCTGGCGAAGAACCTCCTGAACCACCACCGCTACAAGCAACCATTGCTACTGCAAGTGTTGATACAGAGAACAATTTAAAGTAACGCGCATAACTCTTATTCATAAAAATCCCTCCATTAGGATAGTTTTGTTTTAAAGGTGTTTGAGCAACATGAGTGCCATAGGTAAAAACAACTGAGTTTGGTGAAAATCTGAAAAAAGGATTTATTTCGTGGCAAAAACGCCGTTTGTTAATTCCCCAACTGGGTAAAATGCCCTAATGCTGCACGGAACCATTCTTTAATATCCATGACCCGAGGAATTTTCCTTGCTTCAATCTGGATATGTATAAAGCGACAAAACTTATATTATTAGCAACGACTTTAGGATTTTCACTTTCTGCACTGGCCGAAACCTACAAAGTCTCACAAAAGATCAATAGCGACCAAAAAACCGAAATCCTGGATATCAGTGAAGTAGATAACTCAAAAGCCCAGGTACTGCGTAAATTACCTTATTATATAGTTGAAGGTCCGCGCATCGATTCTAAAGCCATTGATACCAAGGCCATATATATAGAAGAGATTAAGACCAACTTATCTAAAACCGAACGCGCCTTTCTAAAACAAAAACTGGCCACTGAATCCTCTTTTGATTTCGAATCCCAAAGCGAAGTGCGTGATCTGGTCACCGATGGTCCGGCAGCTAACCGTATTCATTTAACAATTCTTGGTGACGGCTACACCCTGCAAGAAAAAGACAAATTTTTTGCTGATGCTGAACGTATTACCAAGAATCTTTTCGCAACTGACACGTTCTCAAGTTACCTACCCTTGTTTCAGGTGCACGCAGTTTTTACCCCGTCAAAGGTTTCCGGCATCGGCGATGGTGAAGCCATCAATACGGCGTTTGGCTTATACCGTATGCCTAAGGGCTCGAAGCGCGCCATCTACCCAGGTAACGAGCGCGCACTTGAAGCAGCGCTTCGCTTAGTAGCGCGCACCGATTACCCGATTGTAATCGCCAATGATGATTATTACGGCGGTCTTGGCGGTAGATATGCAATTTCAACCCGCTCAGAAAGAAGCGGCATGGTCGTACTTAATCACGAACTTGGCCACAACTTCGGTGAAGTCGGTGAAGAATACGACGGCGGTCAGGTTTACAGCGGCGCCAACTCTACGACTGATCCGAAAGGCTCGGACTGGGCCCACTGGATTAACGACAAAAAAACATACAACGCCAAATTCTTAAGTGGCAATTACGTGTGGCAGAATCTACGCGGAAAACCCTACCGCACTAGCTTTAAAACCAGCGCCAACGAAACATTGGGCTTAGAACTAAGCACAGTTGGCTGGTCTAGCCCCGATGACGTGTATGTTTACGTGAACGGCAAAAAACTGGATTTAGGCGATAGCTACCACAATGACAGAAACTTCTATGTCTTGGATAATCTGGAAACACAACTGGGTAACAACAGTTTAGAGATCAAAGAAAATATCGCCGATGGCGACAACGTGATTGCGACCGCTTTTTTATACGCGTACCCGCAGGGCTTTAATTTCAATAAAGGTGTAACCGCAGCCTTTGCTACCTATTCAGATTACGGGACAAAAAATTACCGTCCGACCCACGACGGCTGTTTAATGCGCAACATGAAGTTAAACCACTTCTGTTCTGTAGACCAAGAAAACATGTGGCATAAATTCTTGGCACGCGTGTCTCTAATCGACGGCATTACAAAAACCTCTGATAAAGTATCCGTACAAACCCCGAATATTTCTGGATTAACTGTTCGCTGGTATACTGCTGATAATTCAGAACTCACGGCCTTACGTGATCAAACTGAAGCTTCAATCCAAGAATTTAAAGGGGCTAAAAATATAAAAGTGTCTGTAGAACTACAGACACCAGAAGTTAGAAAGTATGACAGCAAGTTTAAAGTTACCAAAACAATTCAACTTTAACGCGCAACCTGCTGTTTTTACTGCAATTTAGTATTAGCGCGTACCTTGCGAAATCGAAGAACGGATCGCTGTGTGTAACTGGCTGGTTAAACCCAAACAGTACTTAGTCATTTCTAAGTTACGCACTAACTCCACCTGTGCCGCACGCATTTCCGCATCACCTGAATCTAAAAGGCTTTCAGCTTTTTCGATCAGACGGTTTCTTGCATCCTGCTTACGCGTTAAGATCTCCGGAGCTTTCTTAGCGAATTGGGTCTCAATCACATGGCAGTATTTTAATACCTCAGCCGTTCGGGCATTGGTTTTCTTAATCACCGCTAATTCACCCTGGATTTGACCTTTATTATAGATCGTCTCCATCTCGGTAATGACCTGCTTAAACTGAGCAATGGCTTCAGCTAAGTTCTGTAAATCATTAAATCCTGCAAAGCTTTTAAATGCGAAAAGACCAATAATTGTCATCGCTGTCAGAAACTTCGTCATACGTCCTCCAAATAAATGCGGTTTGAGCACATCTATGTAAGGGTATTTCAATACGCATGCCGCCTTTTTAACCTAACTATCTTTAGTCCAGAATTAACCTTCGCCAGAGTGAAACAGTAGCGTGTGTTTAGTTTGCGTTGCTAACATTTATCTATGCAAAACACCACACGCTTTATCGCGACTTCATTAATCACATTAACAGTTTTTACATCTAAACCTATCCTAAACGCCCACGGTCAAAGCGGTGACCCGCTTGTATTTAAGCCGGTCTTAGCCGATTTAAATCTGCTACGCGCAGCCAATATTCCCGTACTGTATAAAGACGAAGAAACCGGCGTTGGTTATGCCGTTTTAAATTATGCAGCTGAAGGTAAACTTTCTGAACTGGCGCACGCCAACGGCCGTTGCGGAAACTTCGAAGCCTTAGATGAAATGCCACGTGATTTAAGCACTGTGCGCGAACACCTTCAGGCTCTAAACACCTACAATAAAAGAAATCAGGCGCTGTCATTTTCACAACCCCCTGAGATGATGGAACGCCCGGAAATCACCGAAGCATTAAAACAATTAGACGCTAATAACATCCGCAACACGGTTGAGTTTTTATCAGCGTTTCCGACCCGCTATAACCGCAGCTCAAACCCGAATAGCCATATCCAACCGTTCATGGATCGCCTGGCTGAAATCGCCAAACAGGCTAACTATCCAATTCATATCGAAACGATTGACCATAAATCCACACCGCAAAAGTCGATTAAGCTGACTATCCAGGGCTCCACCCGCCCTTCTGAAATTCTGGTATTCGGTGGTCACTTAGATTCGATCAGTGGTTTTATGGGTATGGGCACAAAAGCTCCGGGCGCTGATGATAACGCCTCTGGTTCATCATCTTTAGTAGAAGCATTGCGCGTATTAACATTACAACCACAACCAGAAAGAACGATTGAGTTTTACTGGTATGCCGGCGAAGAGTCTGGCTTATTAGGTTCTGCTGAAATTGCCAAACAAGCTAAAGCCGACAACAAGGATATTATCGCCGTCCTTCAGTTAGACATGACGATGTTTCCAGGTGATGGCGTTTTAAAAGTAGCCAGCATGACTGATTTCACCAGCAGCTGGTTACGCGACTACTTAGTTGCCGCTAACAACACTTATTTTCATGCGACTATCCAAGAGGATAAATGCGGCTATGGCTGTTCAGACCATGCCTCATGGTACCGCCAAGGGTTTCCGACTCTGTTCCCGACCGAGTCTAAATTCTCTTCATCTTTTAAAGATATTCACACACCAAAAGATGTGATTTCGCCGGTCATGAGTTTTGAGCACGCTAAGTTTTTCTCGAAAGTTGCGCTAACTATGGCAATGGACTTAGGAAATTCTGAACAACGTCAGCCGTATTAATCAGCTTTGCTGATTAATACTCTGATTTTGATCTGCCTTTGGCAGACCTTATTCTAAAGGGCCAGCTTGCGCTGGCTTTTTTCATTGCCAAAACTCTGACATTTAACGCGCCCCTTAAAGCTTGATACCGACTTAGATCTGGGTTTGAATAGCTAAGAATCGGCCAATATTTAAGCTTTGAGGGGAGTTAAATATGAAGTCACGACATGCGTTATTCGCATTTAGCCTGATCGCCTTAACTGGTTTTTTAATCTCGTGCGATAAAGGTGACAAACCAAAACCAGATGATAAATTTCAGGTTCGCGAAGCTTCGCTAAATCTGACGTGCGAAGAACGTAAAAACTCCCCCCACAACTTAGACCGCCCGATTGTCATCCAGGTTTCACTTGATGGTTTTCGTGCCGATTACTTGCAAAAAATCAAACCGCCAAATCTAATGAAAATCGCCAAAGAAGGCATTTACTCTTCGGGCATGATTCCTAGCTACCCAACTCATACTTATCCGAATCATTTTACCTTGGTCACCGGCCGCAGACCATCAAATCATGGCATATTAAGTAACGTCTTCTGGGATGAAGCCAGAAACGAAAAATATGATGCCTTTAGTGATTCATCGGCTGATGGTTCGTGGTATCAGGGTGACCCGATCTGGAATGTGGTTGAAAAAAATGGGATGCTCGCACACACCAATCAATGGGTCGGCTCAGAAGTCCACGTTAACAACCAGGATCCCACTTGCTATGCACCCTATTCTTCAAAAGTAACAACCGCCCAACGCTTTAATGTTGTGATCGAATGGTTAAAATTGCCGGCTTCAACTCGCCCACACTATATCAACACCTATGTAGCGATCATCGATTCAGCGGGACACGCCTATGGACCGGATTCAAAAGAAGTACGCGCTGCGGTTTTAGAAGCTGACCGCGAACTAGGAAGACTATGGAATTTTATCCGCCAGTCTGATCTACCGATTAACCTCGTGATCACCTCAGACCACGGCATGCAGGAAAACTTTCAGGATAAAATTATTTTCTTAGGTGACCTGACCAACCTATCAGGCTTTAAATGGAGCGACAAAGGGGCTGCCGTTATGCTTTACCATGACGATGAAAGCCGTATTGCCAAAGCGTACACGGATTTAAAAGCCAGAGAAAAAAACTATAAAGTGTATCTGCGCCACGAAATCCCGGCCGAGTATCACTTAACCAATCCAGACCGCGTCGGTGATATTCTGGTTGTTTCTGAACCCGGACACTATATGACCGACCGCACTTTTAATCCGTCAAAACCCTACCGTGTCGGCGGTGGTTCACACGGCTGGCCAGCCAATACTAAATCTATGCACGCGTTGTTTGTGGCCGCCGGAAGCCATATCGTCAAACGCCGCGCTCAGATTCCTGAGTTTAGCAATATCGACGTATACCCTTTTGTGATGGAAATCTTAGGCATTACGACGAATGTTTCTTTTGACGGATCAGCAGAAACACTTCGCCCTTATATTTTACACGACTAGTAGAATAATAGTTTGTTGATTAACTTTAAGATGTGAAACACTTCCTCGCGGATTTGCTCCACATCTTTATGTTCAACCACGGTCTGCCTGTGGGCAATCGGGTTTCTCACGTCCTGCAGCCACATCAGTTTTTTAGCTAAGGTAATACAACTTGCTTCATCATCAATCACTGAAATCAGCGGTTTATTGAGCACAGCGCTTTTACGGCCGAATAACAGCAACATAACCGCCCAGGCCCGCAAGCCGTCTAAAATTTTAAAATGTTCATTAATAATTTTAGAGGACATTATCCCCTGAGCCACCAGGCCCATTTTATGCACCGGCAACGACTGCACACTGAAATACTTTTCCAGCGATAAAAGTTTTAAAACTTTTTCACCCTGTGGATAGTCCTCATTTAAAGTTAACGAGTGCACCACATTCTGAAATTCATTTAATTTATTTTCCAGTTTCGGAAACAGAATCTTACGCCCTAATTGTTTTTCTAGAACGATATCAATTGCCTTACTGTAACCTAAAACCACACTGGATTTATCGACAAACGCATCGAACAACTCCGGATGTTTAAAAGTTACTTCAGCCGAGCGCAAAGCGGCCTTAGAGGCCTCATCAAAATGTTTATACGACGGAATCACATTTTCGATTTCCTGGTCGATCGCAATAATATCCGCGTCGGTCGGAACCGATTTTGTTTTAGAGAAACTTTTTTGGTGCAAAGCCAGCTGATCTTTAAATTCACGTAACATCGGCAGAGCCTGAAAATCCGGCTCGCGCTGTTCTAACTGGGATACGATCTGGGCCGCGTGCACAGAAAAATAATCAGTGTCGTTTTCAGGGGGCTTAAATGAACGCACGATTTTTTCTGCTACACCGGGCACGGCATAGTTTTCACTGAAGTATTCAAACACCAGACGTTTTGCGCGGTTTCCCGGAAGCGACAACATGGCATCTAAGGCGCGGCCTGAAATTGATTTTGATTTTGAACTTAAAAATACCGCAATCTGATCTGCCAGCGTTTCATCAGCAAAGCTTTTTAAAGCTACAATAACATGAAACTGCACGATGTAGTTCGGGCTTTTTGCAAGTTTTAATAAATACTCTTTGTACGCTACCGGCTTAAACCGGGCGATTAATTTTAAGAACCAGATCTGCGTGCTTTCTGACTTATCCTGGCTGGCTAACTTTAAAAAATCAGACCACTTATTATCTGCAAACGGATTTTCTTTGCCGTTGATCAGGATTTTTAAAACGGCATTAATGTCATCTTCAGCAAAATCCGGGTTTTTGGTAAAGGCCGGAGTATGCGATGCTTCTGTCCAGAAATAACTTTGCGCCTGTGATTCAAAGTACACCAAGCAGCTTTTACGCTGCTCAGGGTGTTTGGCAAAAACGAATTGATTTAGTTTCGGACTTGAATAATTTAACTGGCCAAACATTCGAATCATACGGCCCAGAGCTTTTGGTTTAAGGCTCTTACCATCGATTGTAAATGTCTCCAGAGTTTTTAAGCACTGGTTGTACTGTTTTTCATTCGGTTTAAAAGCCAGCAAGTAATAATAAAAATCATTTAATATCTGAATCTGCTCAGCATCAGATACGTTTTTAAAATCCTCTGATAGAATAAACTTTTTAAGCTCCGGCTCTGGATTTGCCGAATTCAGTAAATGGGCTTTGATGTAGTATTTATTTTTAATATCAGAAAATTTTTCCAGCACCTGAAGCAGATCGGTTTTCGCATGCGCACTGAGACTCAGTAAAAATTCATCCTGGTTTTTCTCATTTACAAGGTGACTAAACTCTTTATACCATGCCACGACTTCTGGAAACTCAATCTTTGCCAGGATCTGAAACAAGATCGGGCTTAGTTCATCTTCAGCGAGCATATCCAGGGCGGCCTTTACATCACTGACCTGAAACGAGTTAAACTCGAGCAACAAGGCCGGATGAAATGTACCTTGGGTAATAAGTTTATTTAAATAGTCTTCAAGCTTCCAGTCTGCACGGAACTGGCACTGACTCTTGGCTGCATTAAAGATCTGGTACTCAAACGAATCGTTTTTAAAATAGGGTTCTAATTCGTTAAAGACTTTAGGGTTCTTTGCTACTTTACCAAGGCTTACCACCGCGCTCAGCGCCACATCACGAAAGTTTTTATTTTTAGCGATTGTGACCAACATCGGAATTGCCGCCTGAGCTTTGAGCTCTCCCAAAGCCAGAACGAGGTTTTTAACAAGCAGCGTCTGTTGTAATTTAAAAGCGCGGTCTAAGTCCTGCAGAAACTCAGGCAATAGCCTGCGATCTGATAACTTACCCAATGCCAGCGCACAGGCCGGCTTTAATGTCTCAGGTGCAAATCTATAAAACTCTGACAGAAATCTCGCAGCCCAGATACTTTTTGTTTCGCCAAGTGCCTGCAACGCTGCTTCGGCCAGCGGAAGATCTTCGGTCTGTTGGGCCTGCGCACATAAAAATTCAAGACAGCGTAAGTCAGGATTTGCAACAATTGATTTTAAAATCTGAAACTTAGTTTCGCGCCAGCCGCACTCATTAAAAATATGAATCAATTCGCGGGTCGAATCAGAATTTTTTTCTAACGCCAGCTGGTTAATTGATTTAAAACGCTCTTCGGTATCAAGTGAATGATAAAGCGAACGTAGCTCTGATAAATAATCATTTTTTTGCGGCTGAGATTTATTAAATTTGATTGCTGTCGACATGCTTTCTTATCGGTAGCAGCATGTATAAATAGCTCTGGCTTATGGTCCAGATTAGCCCGCTTTTACAGGTCCATTGCTGTGTGTTTTAGCAGCGTATCCACCATCGTCTTTAGTCCAGCGATATCTTCCTGGGTAAAACGTTTTAAACTTGGAGAATCAACATCAAGCACACCTAAAACTTTTTCCCCGTTAAGTAACGGAATCACAATTTCTGAGCGTGAAGCTGAATCACAGGCGATATGCCCCGGAAAACTATCCACGTCATCAACTAAGATCGGCTCGCGTTTTTGCGCCGATGTGCCGCAGACACCGCGGCCGAACTGAATTTTCATACAGGCCGGCTTTCCCTGAAACGGGCCTAAGATTAACTCGCCAGACACATTCAGATAGAAACCCACCCAATTAACATCCGGAAGCTGGTCAAACACCAGGGCTGAAAACTGCGACAGATTAGTGAACCAGTGCTTATCCAGATTATGAACCAGTTCGGCGTTCAACTGATTATAAAATTCAGTTTTGTTTTGATAGTTAATTTTTAAGGCAGCGTATGACATATGCAAAAGACTATAGTCTAACTTAAGACGTGATGGCAATTTAATGCTCATAATCTCCCGGTGATTTGGCTTAAAATAAATAAAAACCACAACAAAACGGAGAACGACGTCCATGACAAAAAATGCGATCTTATTTTTAGTTTTGCTAGTGACGACATCTGGATTTACATCAAAAGCAATTGCCGCAGGTTCCGTTATTATCGAACCTGGAATCGGCTATAAAGAAGAAACCTTGAAGTTAACTGATCTTTCAAACGATCTGACTAAATTTTCAATGAAGGGACCGGTAGCAAGCCTAAAAATCGGCGTACAATCAGCTGCCGGCGTGAGCCTGTTATTAGCCGGTGAACAGATCAAAGGCAAAGCCGAAATCGACGGTAACACATTGGAAAAACCTGATTTTTCACACACTGTAGCGGGTTTTCAGGTAGGCGTAAGTGCTATGAACGCCATGAAAATTTACTTAGGCTACTCTCCGCTCAACAAGCTCCAGTTCGAAGATGCAGGCTCGTTTCAGGGGTTTACTTTATCTGGCCACACTTACACGGCAGGTCTGATGTTTTTTCCGTTTCGCTATATAGGCTTAGGCGTCCAGTACAATGTGAACCAATTTAAAGAAGTCGAAGGACCGCAGTACTCAGGCAGCAAAGAAGTTGATGACCACTTTGATAAAATTGATTCAACCGATTTATCATTTACACTTTCAATCATGCTTTAGTAACGACCTAGCAAATAAAGAATAAAAAAACCCAAGGTGAGTCACCTTGGGTTTTTTAGTTTTTCGTTAGTTAGAAAGAGTTAACTACTTACTCAACGTTGCCAGAAACAGCCATGTTAACAGCTTTATCAGCTTGCACTAAACCTTTACCGTATTGGTTCGCATCGTTTGGTCCAAGAGGTAATGCCGTTGCACCTAAGATTGTTCTAATTTGCGCCGGAGTTAATTTTTTATTGGCCGATTTCATTAACGCTACAACACCAGCTACGTGCGGAGTTGCCATTGATGTACCATCAAACATTGCATAGTCAGATGCCGAAGTAGAGATTGCTGCAGATACCGCTTTACCGGCTGTTAAGTCAGCAACTAGTTTTTGACCAACAGTTTGTTCGATCATAACTACGGCTACGTCTAATTCTGAACCGTCTTCAGATAAAGCACCTTGCATCAAACCAGTTGTGTTGTTGTAAACAACTACGCCTGTCGCACCAGCTGCCAAAGCATTTTTAACTTTATCAGCAAAAGCGATCTCGCCGCGGCTGATTAAAGCAAAGCGACCTTTAACATCAATGTTTTTGAAATCTTCTGGTTTACCTAAACCAGCTGCTACTAAAGCGCCGATTTTAGCATTTGGAAATAATTTAGTCCCAGAGAAAGCTGCTGATTTAACAAGTGTTTTAACACCGTCAATATTGATTTCTGTAACTGAATCACGGCCAGTACCTTGTGGCACAGTTGATACAACCGCGGCACCTGGAGCAACGATATCTAATTCCGGACCCCATTGTGAGAAGTTCGTTTTAGCGTTTGAAGAATCAGTTGCACCGACTGCAATTACAGTTGGTAAAGCTGCCGGGAAAGAAACTTTCGGAGTTCCACCGTTACCAGAAGCTGCTACAACCGCGATACCGGCTTTTTCTGCGTTAGCCACGGCCATTTTTTCTGCCGAAGAAGAAGACGGACCACCTAATGACATAGAAATCACATCAACTTTTTGTTCAATACCCCAGTTGATACCTTGAGCAACCGCGATATTCGAACAACCTAAATCACCGCAAACACGGCCCATTAAAATTTTTGCCAACGGAGCAACACCTGTAAAACCCGTTTTTTCGTTGTAAGAAGCTGCGATAGTTCCGGCGCAGTGTGTACCGTGACCCTCTTTATCGATAAAATCTTCTGGGTTTGGACCATCAAAAGATTGGAAAAAGTTACGGCCTTTTTCGAAGTTAGCTTTTAAAGCTGGGTGGTTAGGATCAATACCAGTATCTAATACTAATACACGGGCATTACGACCCGCTTGCGAAGCATCCCATGCCGCTCCTGCATTAACTGTCATGATACCCCATGGAGTATTTACACCTTCATTTAAATGAGGAGTAGATTGTGAATCATCAACAACTACTGCATCTTGGTTCCACGATTTAACTGGTTTAGATAATTTAAAACCATTAATTGGTTTTGGAGATGGTCTGAACATTTCAGCTTCAATAACCGCTACTTCCGGATGGTTTTGTAAAGCGGCAATCGCTTTAGCGTTTGATACTTCTAAAACCTGACCATTCACGTTTTTTAATGCGTCAGCAACAGTAACCGCTGCAACACCTTCAGTTAACATATATTGGTTCATCGCAGCAAAACCTTGTTGGCTCTTATAGATAACAAGATAGCGTTCCTTCGCTGAAGCTACACTGCTTAATGCAACAGTAGCTAACACGCTTACGATTAGTTTCATGCTGATAGTTTTCATAATCCCTCTTTCCTTGGATTGTTTATTTGCTGGACCTTGATCCTGATGAAATTAAGTTGAACCCAATTTGGAACTAGTGGCAAAAATATTTTTTAACAGAAAAATCGCTGAGTTACATAAAAATGAAAAAGTGAAATGACCTGAAATTCACATCGAGTTCCAAACTGGAACCAAAAGCAAAATAAATAGGTTTCATCACGAAAGATAATAGGAAGTGTTAACTGGTATAAACCTTTTTTATGCTTAAGTTTAATTTTTAAGCAAAATTATTTTTAACACGAAGCGTTTTTTCAAACAAAACTTGATTCAAAATACTGCGGACGGACTGAGCAACGCAGTCAAATAAAAGCCTGCGGCAATAATCACGTCAGCGCATTCACTAGTGAATAAATTCAGAATGCAGCTTCTGAATCGCCTTTTCGCCATTAGCAGCATCAACTAGAAAGCAGAAGTTATGTTTACTTGCACCTAAGCAGATCATGCGTACGTTGATATCTTCAATTGCCGAGAAGATTTTTTTCGCCAGGCCGGCGGTGTGATTGATGTTGTTACCGATTAATGAAACCAGACTGTAGCCGTTTTCGATCTGCACTTCCGCAAATTGCTGAAGGTCCAAGACCAACTGCGATTGCGATTTGATTTCGCCATCAATAGTTACCGACACCGAAATCTCAGACGTCGTGATCGCATCGATTGAAACTTTATGATCATTGAAGACTTTAAAGATTTTAAATAAAAAACCATGAGTTTGTAACATCTCAGGCGTAGAAAGTGTTACCAGCGTTTGGTTTTTACGAAGCGCTAAAGCACGCATGAGCGGTGCCGCAGTCACTTCTTTTTTCACCCAAGTTCCTTTTTTTGCAGGGTCAAAACTAGAACCAACAAAGACCGGAATATTCTTACGCATGGCCGGCTCTACGGTAGCCGGATGCAGAACCTTGGCTCCAAAGATGGCCATCTCCGACGCCTCTTTAAAAGAAATCTCGTCAATAAATTTTGCTTCTTTACAGATGCGCGGATCGGTCGTCGCAATTCCCGTCACATCGGTCCAGATTTCTAATGTTGATGCATTTAACCCTTCAGCAAAAAGAGCCGCCGAATAATCGCTGCCACCGCGACCAAGAGTTGTCGAATTGCCGTTAAGGCTTCGGCCAATATAACCTTGAGTGACAATAACATACTTATCCTGGGAGTACTTTTTCAAAATCTCTGTCTGCGCCAGCTCGGCAATTCTTGGAATTTGCGGGCGCGCCGATCCGAACTGATCATCAGTAGCTATCACATCCCGGGCATCAAAAAGTACGATTTCTTTTTTTACCCCGGCTTTAGCCAGCTGGGTTTTCATCGCCTGGGCGAATAACACCGAGGATGTTCTCTCTCCTAAACTTAATAGAATATCTAAAGCGCGCGGCGAACAGTCTTTTAATAATTGCATACCTTTGGCAATTGACAGCATTTCTTCGAATAATTGAACCAGCGGAGCGTGATCTTGTGGAAGCCCTAAGTCTTTTGCAATTGCCTGGTGTTTAGCGATGAGTTCACCGGCAAGTTTTTGCACCTGTGTAGCATCACCTTTTTCGGCAGTCTGTCCTAGAGCGATCAACTGGTTAGTAGTGCCTGATGTTGCCGACACACAAACAACATAGGATTGTTGCTGAACCGAAATTTCCGCAGAACGTAGCATACACTCTGCATTTCCCATTGATGTGCCACCGAATTTTGAAACGACTAAAGACATAAAAAGACTCCGTGTAAGTTGTACGGCATTAAGGGTAGTAAAAATTAAATTTCGTGTCTATCCCAAAATGAGACAACTGCTAAATCTCTGACAGCTGTCTTGCCGAATTACAGCCCTGTCCTATTTTGATCATGCCATAACCAGCTAATCCACCATAAGCCGGAACATACTTAGCACTTCTATTCCCTGAATCATCCACGATTCGGGGAGTAAACAATGACACAGGGTTTTAAAATGGGCTTATTAATCGGTCTGGTTCAGCTTACCTTTGCCACATCGGCAGATGCCTACAATGTCATTGATCTCACCGTTAACGACTACGACCATGCAAATTATAAAGTGAAAGCTGAAAAGTATATGTTCTCAGGCGCGCAAGTAAAATTAAACCGCGAAACCAGCATTTATGCCGAACAAATGGAAACGCGCGGCCAGGGTTCGCTTGGCTACCGCCGCAAAAATTTCGGTTTGAAATTGCAACAGCCTATCGAATTAGGCCGTGTAGAAGCGAACAAAATTAATCTGTTAAGCATGTCAGCCGATGCCGGCTACATCTCTACCCGCCTTGGTTTAATGAGCGCCGAAGCATTGAGTATCGGCATGGGAATTCCTTCTGAATATGCCGAGGTCAGAATTAATGGTAAATCAAATGGTCTGTATGCAGTGGTGCAAAAGCCGAAAGACATCATGTCAGCTGAGAGCCCTTACGTGGTACGTCGCGGTTACAGATCCAAATTTATCCACGAAGAAGCTGAAATTGATCAAAACCTGAATCAGGCTGAAATTAACCGCATCAAGGCCGTGGCCGATTCGATTTATACCGACGTTGCCACAAAAAAAGACGCCGCACTATTTAAAAGTCTGCACAGCAAGATGGATATCGAAGGATATATGCGCTGGATGGCAATGAATTCCCTCTATACTAATGGTGATTTTCCCGATGAGATCTTTTTTTATGTCGATGGCGATTTATACAAAGAAGGCATCATCTACTTCAGAGTCCTGCCTTGGGATTTCGATGATCTTTTTAAACCGATGCATAAGGTGCCGGTCAATGCCACCGAAGCCGCAAATCCGGAAAATATTGATTCTGTTCTATACAGCTATGAAGACCGTTTAGACCGCGCCTTCGCCCCGCGCAATGCGTACATGTACAACCAGCTAAAATTAGTAACCTTTGATGTGATCGCCAACCGCTTAACCCAGACTGTTACTGACCAGCTTCTGATGCGACTTCACACTGAGATTTCTCAGTACTTAAATAACCAGGAAATTCTGCAGATGGGGGCCCAGGACGTGTCTCGTCGAAATGTTCCATACACCAGATCAGAAATCCAAAACATTTTTTTAAAACGTAAAAAACAGATCGATGAGCGCAGAGCTTATTTAATGGAAAAGGTTAAATAATATGAAAAAACTAATCTTAACAACGCTATTAGTAACAACCGGCTTAACTGCCAACGCTTCATCAAAATACTGCATCGACGACGGCAAGCAGGATGGTAATGACTACCTGGCTCTGGTCAGCAAAGAAGAAAGCCACAAATTAAAACGCTCTTACATCCCGACTGATTTGGTCGCAGTACCAAAAGAGCTGATCTGGAACAAATCCGGATCAGGCGAAAAACTGCGTAAAGAAGTCTTAGAAGCATTTATGGCCTTGACGACCGCAGCAAAATCCCTTGGCGTAACCTTAAAGATCTACTCTGGTTTTAGGAGTTTTGATTCACAATGTTCGACCTACGCAAGCAAATTTGCAAAGTTTAAAGATAAATTTAAAACCGAAGAAGAGTTAACCAAATACGTACAAAGTATCAGTGCTGTTCCGGGGCGCAGCGAACACCAATTAGGCTCTACTTTGGATCTGGTCTACCCAAGTCTTGGACCGACGCTATCTTACCCAGATATCAAAGAGCGCTGTCCGCAAAATAAGTGTACGGAATACGAGTGGCTATTAAACAACGCCCAAAACTACGGTTTTGCCATGAGTTTTCCGCGTTATTATAAAGATTTAAAAAAAGAATCAAATCCGATCACCGGATACATTTTTGAACCATGGCACTGGCGTTATGTTGGTGTCGATGCTGCGACTGAAATTTACAAAATTTCTCAGGATATCGGCCGCCGTTTGTCGGTGATCGAATACGGCAAATACAAAAAGGGTTTATTAACTTACGAAAATTTACAAAATCCTGAAGCTAACGTAGCTAACCGTACACCACAATCTTACACCCAGGAACTAGTGATCGGCATGGGCGGCGATGTGAGTCTTTCACGACCGGGTTCGGACAAACTGCCATCGAATGGAAGTTCATTCAATTCATTCATGACGTGGGAGCAAATGACCAAAGATCTAAAAACCATGACCGCGGGAAATGATTTAAACTTCATGAACCTTGAAAGTGTTGTTTCAAGTAAGACCAACGCTGAAATGCCGGTTATCGAAGGTAAAAAATGGCCACAAAAAAGTCATCCGGCCGGCGTTGAATATCTGGTTAATCAGGTCGGATTTAACATGATCTCTTCAGCCAACAACCATGCTTACGACTACGACCAACTCGGAATTGACGAAACGGTAGCTAATTTAAAAGATATCCAGTCGCGTGCCAGTCGCCAAATTTACTTATCTGGTCTTGGCCGCATTGATGAAACGATCAATCCGGTGATAATCGAGAAAAACGGCTTACGCATCGCCTATGTGGCCATCGGCATGAAGGGTGACGACCGCCCTCACTGGGAAACATCTTGGCAGCCAACGGCAACCAGCAATGGTATGTTATCAGTGCGCCTGTGCGCGAGCGGTAAAGTCGAAAAAGCGATGATTCCGTGCCCTGAATACGCTGATTTAAAACTTATCTTAGAAAACCTTAAAAATACACCGGCCGATCTTCGCATCGTCTCGATCCATGAAGGTATGGAACTGTCTGTCTACACGAAAAACGGATCACAACCTGATAACGACACCCTGGAAACCGAAGACGGAAAACAGCGCCAGCGCTCAGAAAACAGAAACATCGAAGCCAAAATGGCGTTAATTAAAAGTTACGCTATTGATTTAGTGATCGGCCACCACACACATAACGTACGTCCGATTGAATTTAACCAGAAGTCTTTTGTCGCCTACAGTTTAGGTAACCTATTATTCTTAGGCGGCAAAAACTACAGCTCAAAAAAGTTTCCGCTCTGGAACCGCTTTGGCTTATTTGTTAAAAATTACTACTCTTTTTCAAACGGACATCTACTCCTTGCGGCTTCTCAGATTATCCCGACGAAAGACAGCCACATCAGCCCGACATACTGGGATACGGCTTCGGCAAATCAATATGTGGCGTTTTTAAATGCTGCGAGCAAAAAATCTCTGGGTGAAAATGCAGTTGAATACCGTACTCTTAATGACGGCACCGCCGTGTACTGCGTACCGGGCGTGATTAAAGGCGAACGTGCGGCTAAAATCTGCCCGGGCCAATAGGCCTATTACTTTTTGGCAAAAGCGGCTCGTAAGGTTTTTTCAAACACATACGAGTCGTAGGTTTTACCTTCTAAATGCACTTCGGCAACAATTTTATAGCCCCGGCGTTTATACCAATCCACTAAGTGGGTTGCTGGTTGCGCCGTATTCAGCTGAATAACTTCATATTTTTCATCATTAGCTAACTGTTCACAGAAATCCATTATTATAGAACCAAGACCCGTACCTTTAAGCTTTGGCGAAATCGCAAATTGCTCTAAGTAGGCTGACCTTTTTCCTGTAAATTCATTTCTTTCATAAAATAAAATCGTACCGACAATTTCTGTTCCCGATAGCAACACAAAAGTTCGGCCTTTAGCCATGCGTTTGCGCGTTTCACCTTCATCTTGATAGGTCGCTGTATAGTTTAACCCTTTATCTGCATGTTCTTTATAAGCTGCATTTAAGAGCGAACGTATCTGCGGCACATCGCCTTCTAAAGCTAAACGAAAAATATAGTGTTGATTATTATGATTAATATTAAAGTTCATTTAAAAAGAATATCCTACCTGTAATTTTAAAAGTGAAATTCGCGGTAACCAGGCAATGAGTTTTACCGCTGTATCAACGGTATCCTTGGCACTGCTGTCATTGCTAAAATCTTCGAATTTATTATTTTTGCGGGTAATAAAAACCGGCTGCGCCAACGAAGCCCAGTCTATCCCAACCATCCAGCGGTTGGAAAAAATCCAGCGGTTACCGATACCAACAGTAAAACCTAGGGTTTCTACGCGCAGCAAATCCACATCTAGGGCCGAAGAGCTCACCGACGATAAATATTTATTTCCGATATTAACTTTAAACTTATGGTAACTTACACCGTAACTAAAATTAAATGTTTCGGTACCAAGAAAATTTCTCTGAATCACAGAAAAACGTTCATCAGTCATCTCACCAATATCTTCGACAACGAACGGAACCGAAACACTGCTTTTTAAATATTCGGCTTCCCAGATTTTGTCTGCATCCCGGGCCCATCCAGCAGTAATTCCCCATTTGCTTGGCAAAACCAAATCCAGCCAAGAGTAATCCAGCATCGCATAAAACTGTGAATTTTCGCGTAACTGACGTGAATGACTAAGCTCTTCAGCAAAAGCTGTAAAAGAAGAAAAAGAAATAACTGCGAGGATCAGTTTGAACATAGCTTAAGTGTTCTAACACTTAAGCTATCAAATAGCTAGCGCAGACCCTCTTCGGACCAACTGGTCAGCAAACTAAACAGACTGTAGCGCGACGGTTGGTCGCAGATAACGATATAGCTGGGTTCTAAAGCTTCAATGACCGGCTTTGGCGCATCACACATCAGACGGTCACCGGCATTTAACACATAATCACGTTCGTCGCCGGCAAAGGTAATCCATACCTTGCCGCTACCTACAGACACCGTAGCTGTGGCACTGACTTCAGCCAATTCACCTTTTTTAAGAAAGATTTGTTTTTTAGTAGTGAGATCCATACAGCTAGTATAAGATAAATCAGTAATGAGTACAGATGCACCTAACTTGAATTGTAACCAGTACAGTTTCATGCCTCGGGCAGAAAGGTTTATATGTCGCGCTCACCAATTTTACGCAAATCCGATGTCTCACTTTATAACCAGGTCGAAGGACTAATCAAAGACTGGATTAATGACGGGACTTTACTTGCCGGAAGCCGTATCCCCTCTGTGCGCGCGATGAGTAAAAAGCTCAGTGTAAGTATCTCAACCGTTAACCAAGCCTACGCACTGCTTGAAGCCCAGGGGCATATCGAGGCTAAACCGCAGTCTGGTTACTTCGTTAAACGCCTGACCTTAACCAATACGCCAGTTTTTAAATCAAAGGCATTACCGACCCCACGTTTTATCAAAGACAGCTCGAGAAACCTGGATATCATTCATTCATGCAGTAATGAAAATTTAGTGCCGTTAGGTGGTGCGGTTATTCATACCTCACTGTTACCGGCCATGAGTCTACAAAAATCGCTACTGAAAGTGATGCGCCAGCACCCGCTCAAGGCCATGCGCTACGCCCCGCTCGGCGGACTTCCCGAATTACAGAAAGAAATCGCCAAACGCACCTTTGACGCTGGTTTTGTAACCGAACCGGATCAGGTGATCGTAACTAACGGCTGCACTGAGGCTTTAAACCTGGCTTTAAAATCCTGCACCAGTCCAGGTGATATCGTAGCGGTCGAGAGTCCGACATTTCACGGTATTTTACGCCTGATCGAAGACCAGGGGCTAAAACTTTTAGAACTGCCGGCAACTTCTGATAAAGGCATTGATTTAGAGGCGTTTGCAGATAAAGCCTCTAAATTTAAGATTAAAGCCGCACTCGTAACCCCGAACTTCTTAAATCCAATCGGAAGTTTAATGAGCGACGAAGATAAAGAACGATTTGTTCAGCTTTGTTATAAGTTTAATATCACCATTATTGAAGATGATATCTACGGTGAGCTGTATTTTACCACAACGCGCCCGTTAACCCTTAAGTCATTTGACAAACTCGATAGAAACTACCTGTGCTCTTCGTTCTCTAAAACCCTATCGGCCGGCTACCGTATCGGCTGGGTAATCCCTCCGGCAAGCGAGAAAGAAAAACTTCTTCTTTACAAATCAACCAATACGGCCAGCACCAATGGTGCACTTCAGATGGCAGTGGCCGACCACTTAGCAAATCATTCCTATGAACGGCACCTGCGTAAACTGCGCCAGACAATTGAAAAAAACTTGGCACTGATCACGTCCACGATACAGAAACACTTTCCTCAGGATATCAAAATTACCCACCCCAAAGGCGGTTGCCTGATCTGGATTGAATTTTCACCGGGCACCAATACACTTGAACTTTTTGAAAAAGCTCTCAAAAAAAATATCAGCGTTGTGCCCGGCTGTGCTTTTTCGACCACCGGCAAGTACATGAACTGTTTGCGCATCAATGCCGGCGTCGCCTGGAGCAGTGAAATTGAAAAAGCGCTGATTGAAATCGGATCGTTAGCAAAAACCTGTTGACGACTAAATAAAAAGCCGACTAGCTTAAACAAACTCTGTCCGCGCCACAAGAAAAAAATGCATCGACACACACCCGATGACCAGCGCGCTTACACAACGAAAGTGCTGCAAACATCCTGTCTAAATTAATGGCATATCAGTGCCAGAAATGCTCGTTTACCCTAAAAAACAAATTGCAGTTTCAAAACATTGGAAGTCTACTTTTGTTTATGCAACAGGAAGCCTATTTACAAATTCTGCAACGTGAGTTCGACAAAAAAAAAGAAAAAAATCCGCGCTACTCGCTGCGGGTGTTTGCCCGTCATTTAGATATTGATCATTCAACTTTGTCACAGATATTTTCTAAAAAACGCGGTATCTCTGAAAATCTAGCTAAAAAAATGGTGGGAAATATGACTCTTACCCACCACGAAAAACAAAAATTTCTTACAAGTGTTGAAACCTGTTTTGCCCGGGCTAAAAAGAAAAAGGCAGCTGCCGCAGAAAAAATGACAAAGATTTCCAGATATGCTGACGCCGTGGTTCTCCACCACGACCCGGCGAATTCCATTACCCACTGGACTCATGTCGTTGTCTACGAATTGGTCGCGAATCAAAGAATTAACTCAGCAGCGCTGCTTGCACAAAAGTTAAATCTACCGATAGAACAGATTAACGGCATCATCAGACAACTTTGCGATCTTAATATCTTTACATTAAGCAGTGACGGCGTTATCTCCACAACCGCGTCGGCAATTCACACCTTAAATGACATTCCGGCAGAAGCTATTGTAAAGTACCACGCATCTGTTGCCGAAAAAGCGGCGCAGGCAGTAAAATCACAGCCGATTTTAGAGCGGGAATTCCAGAATCTGGTAATTTCATTCTCCAAAGACCAAATGCCCGGCGCAAAACAAATGATCCGTGATTTTATCAGTGAATTCAGCGCCAAATACTACACTGAACAAAAAGACACTGAAGTGTTTTCGTTAGCGATAAATTTTTTCAGCCTAGAAAGACCATAACAATGAAAAAGATTTTTTCCCTTTTTGTATTAATTATTTCTGTTGCGGCGTTTGCCGGCCCGGTCGTGATCGGTAATGGCGGCAACGCAATTAAGATTGATGACAAATACTACCTCCTGGATCTGGCCGAGCAAGGCATTGCAGAAAATCCACACTTTTCTACGACCAGCAGCCATTTTTTCTATCAGTATTTCCGAACCCGCACAATGGCCTCATCGAACCGCATGCCGATCGACACAGTTGACCTCTTCAGCCTGAAGATGGCTGAGATTGCCGAACTGGATCCTGTCTATGCCGAAGCACTGATGACCGGTTTTGAAAATGTACGCTGGATGTTTATCAAATACCGTTTAAATGATATCCCGGTAGATTCGATTATTGCTGGGCCTTACTACCAAGTGGCGGCGCGCACCAATGATGTGATTTTAATTGATACTTTATTTTGGCAACAGATGAATCTGGCCAATCGCGTGGCTTTGCTCTTGCACGAACTTAACTACCTTGTGATCTACCCAAAGAAAGAGGCTGGTTCTACAAAAATTGCCAAATCTCCGTTAAAAGCGCGCCTGCAAACCGGTTACCTATTTACGGAAAATCTGGCCCACATTGATGCGGTTGAATTTTCTAACCGTATCCGATTTTACTTTCCATCGCGATTTGCTCCCCCATTTGCTCAATTGGCATTTTATCCTTTCGTTTTTAATACAGAAAACGGCAGCCAGCGCATGGCTTTTAACCCGTATATCCGAATCAACGGCAACATCCAGGGACAACGTTTAGCCAAAATTTCTCAAAAAACTTTTATCGATAGTATCTGTGCTGACAAGTCGTTTGAACTAAAAACAGCCGAAATCATCGGGATCGTGGTTAAACAAGATGTCTTTAGCGGCGATAACAACACACAGGATGTAACGACCTACCAAGACACTGAAATTCCTGGCTATTCTTTTAGACGTTTATCAGGTGAAAGCTGCACTATGGCCGCTGAACGCCTGTTTAGTGAGATCAACAAGCAGCTGCCGGGGCTATTTTAGTTATTTACAATTTGGCGCCTGTGGGTCTTTTTTGCAGATATAGGCTTTAAGCTCGTCGAACTCTTTGACTTTTGTTTTTAGTTCTTTGTTTTCGGCTTTAAGGGACGCGATCTCGCGGTCGTGGCGGGCATCTGTATTAACCAAGGCTACGACTTTTACATACAGATCCCTAAAACCATTGATCATCGCAAAAATAATTGCTGATGGGTTAACAGTTAAAAATTCTTTACCGTTTTTGTTTTCAACGCTCACGGCTTCAGGAATAGCTGCCTGTACGTTTTGAGCTGATACCCCGACCCATTCTTTGTCTGAATCAGCACCGGTTGGATTTTCTTTTTTATAGTTGTAACGGATGGTTCCGATTTTCAATAAATCATTTAAACCGCGGTCATAGGTGCCGTGAATATCTTTATATCGTTCATCAGATAAAACCGTAAAGGTCGCGGCCCCGGTATCTGTGTACGCCTGGCCGGTCACACGGAAAGTACCCGCTACATCTAAACTATAAGTTGGATCAGTGCGGCCGATACCCGTAGCACCGGTTAAGGCAAAGTGCATGCGCGGCTGATTGTTGGCATAAACCTGCAATACCCCGTCTGACACCCAGTTAATACCGGTATCGTTATCACCGATGGCTAATGAAATCGAAGGAGTTACCGAACCCCAGCCTGAATTTGAATAAACGTAAGCACGGCCTTCCATAAAGGTGTTACCACCACGGACTTCCAGACGGCTGGTCGGTGCCGAGGTGCCGATACCAACAAGGCCCGTACCGGTAATGCGCATATATTCATTAACCGGAAGTCCGGATCCGGCATAGACAAAACGTAGATTATCTGTGGTATCGTCACCGAAGTAAATCATCCCATCGCGGTCGTTGGTGGTATTGTTGTCATAATCACGATCAATCATGGCCATACCTACCATATCGTTACTGCTTCTCACTGCAACACCCGGAAGAGTAATGCCTACGCTGATTTGCGCACCAGTGTAATTGTCTTCAACAGTTAACTTACCTGCAGGTGTGGCTGTACCGATACCAATATTACCGCCGGCCGCAATACGCATACGCTCAATATTTTGTGTTGATACAATCACCGGCGCCGATGCTGCGGAGGCATGGATATTAATTCCGTTCATAACTCCGCTATTAGCAAACAGATTAAATTGATTAGCTAAGGTCGAATGACTTACTCCACCTAAAAACATACCTGCAGAAAAACTACCATAAGCTGTGCCTGAATTGGTTAACGTGACACCGGCGCGCGCCAGAGCTCCACTAACGTTGGAGTTAGCGACATTAATTGTCGTATCACCATTAAGATCTTCAACCACAGTCAGTTCTTCTGTGGGCGCAGTTGTACCGATACCGACATCACCGTTTGGCGAAATAACCATCCGCTCCAAACCATTAGTTGTCGTCAGCGGATTTAACGCTGTAATCGGCTCGGTGAAAAAACGCAATGATCCATTGGTTGAATCCATATTCCAGGTAACGCCACTTACCCCTTGAGAAGAATCATGAAAGATAATGTTTGTGCTATCTGTCGTTCCGTTATCTAACAATAAGCCGCTGGAACCAGTTCCTGAAATATGCACTAACTTTTCTGGAGTCACTGTACCAAAACCCGTTTTTGCTGCGAAAAAATTCATTGCCGTCGGTGCCTGTTGATAAACCGCATAGTGATTTGAAACCGAGCCGCCACCGGCCGGTGTACTGATAAATAAATCGTACAAGTTTGTAATAGATCCGGTCATGGCCAACGGATTTAGCGATAGTCCAACCAAAGTCGTTGTGCTCGGCGCATTTCCTGGAACAGTGGCCTGGTGCCCGTATTCGTTAAGCATCGAACGCATCAGGGCCACATGGCCTGAATCGTTGTTTGCTGTGTAGCGATTACGTAAAGCCATGTTATAAAAACCGTGGTTAGTGCCAGTTGAAGAAACTCCGGCAGGAATATTAGTAAAATATATATTAACCAGACCGTGATTTGATTTAGTGCTCGAAGACACTAAATCAACCATTGAATACACTCCGGAATTGACCTGATTTCCTGCGGTTTCAGTCCAACGTTTTAGGCTACCGTTATGAAATTCGTTTTGTACACCGGTGTAATCAGTTGGAAAGCCAGTTGTTAAACCAAACATTGTGCCCGATGCCACATGTAAGTTTTTAAGTGGTGCTGAAGTACCGATACCAAGTCGGCTACTTGGATTATCCCAAAAGAAATGATTATTATTCTGCGCCACTGTTCCCGTACTTGAGACAAACAGCACACTGCCGGCTGTCATGCTAGGTAGACGTAACGAACCATCGATTACGGTATTTCCACTGACACTTAGATTACCGCCGGTATTAATATTTCCCGCAACACCCAGGCCCCCTTGCACAACCAGCGCCCCGGTGTTTGATGAAGTCGAGGCTACGGTCGATGACACAATCACCGATCCGGAAGGAACCAACGACATATTGCCTGGTGAAGTCATGGTGGTCGCATTATCAAAAGTTCCAGGTGCTGCAACGGTTGCAATTGCACGGCGCACACTTGTCCCTTCGGTGAGGTAATAATTAAATCCATCATACTCGATAGCGCCAGGTGATGGCGCTGACAATAATGTTCCAGAAGTTAATTTAAGTGAACTGCGCGTGCTTGAGCCCGCAGCTAAATGCATAAGCGCATCTGGGTTTGTCACACCGACCCCCACATTGCCCGAGGTTGTCAGTGAAAATAGCACCGAAGTCCATCCGTAGGCATCATTCATGCGGCTAAACATTAAATTATTGCCGTTATAACTGATACCCAGATTTTTCGAGCCAACTGCGCCACTCGTACTGCGCATAACTAGATATGGCTCAATGGCATTTTCTAAAACTGCCATCGCATTAAAGCCAGTGCCCTTTACATGAAGTTTCTGATCAGCCACGGCAGTACCGATACCGACGTTACCAGAAGAATCAATTCGCAATCTTTCCGTACCACTGGTTCCGACAACAACTGCACCAGTGACTGTTTCATTAAAAATATTAAACTGATTAGATCCGCCGGTCGGAAAACCAACGTAAGCAGATCTTGATGAGGGATTTGCCGTACGGGCGAAATACTGAATATAAGCGTGATCACTACCGCCAGCTTTTAGATTTAAACCACCCGGCCCACCGGTTGTGGTAATATCTCCGGCTACTTCAAGTGGTGATTCTGGCGAAGCCGTGCCAATTCCGACATTGCCTGCGTTGTAGTGAATTGAAGAACCACTCGTTACCCATTGTGAGCTGGTCATCGCATTCACGGTAGAAGTTAGCGCGGTAAAGCTAGTGGCCACCTGCGCTGATAAACTAGATACCGTCGACGAGAGCGTCGTAACACTTACGGCATTGGCTGGCGTAAAACCTAAGGCCGTATTTATCGCCGCAGAAGTTGCTGCCATTTTATTACTAAAACTTGTGTAATCGGCAAACGATAGTAAACCTGCAGTCACTCCCGCCGATGCGGCATACGGAATATTAAAACTATGCTGACCACTTAAGGTTGAAATATTAAAACTAGTGCCGGAATTTCCGACGGCAAATGTTTGTGATCCCGACGCCGACCCGTTTAGATTCGTGATACCAGCTCCGGCCACGCCAAAAGCTGACCATAAAGTGCCGTTACAGTATTCGACCAGGCCTGCGTTGTAACGTAAAGTGCCGGCAAAACTCGCGGCACAGGTCGCAGACTCCATGCTGATACGGATACCACCAGAGACATCGAGCTTAGTCACCGGCGTAGTCGTTCCTAAGCCCATTGCCCCATCAACCAGAAGTTGCAAAGCACCAGATGTCGAGCCGTTATAGAAATAAATTTTTCTCGTAACTCCTGAGCCGACTGAAAATTCAAAACCGGTAGAACTTTGCGGCCACGAATCGATCTTGCTTTGACGGATATGCATCAAAGCATTATTCGTTGGCACCGCAATCGAATTACCAGCACCATTTATAAGTAAACTTCCTGAAACCAGCATCGCATACGACGCTGATGGTGTGGCACTTGTTCCGATCGACACAGGTCCGTTCTGAAAGTAAATTCCCGATGCCGAGTTAGTCCATTGAGAACTGGTGATGGCCGCAAACGACGACGCGACCGAATTGGCTAAGCTTGTCACCGAAGAATTTAAATTAGCCACCGTTGATGACACCGAGTACACCGCACCAGATACAGTTGCAAGCGTTGAATCTGTTGAAGTGAGCGAACCTGAAAGTGCTGTAAAGCTAGCCGGGGCTACCGGCGAATAGCCAAGTGCAGTAATCACTGACGACGATGTAACCACCGTGCCACTGGTGCCGACCGCAACACAGGAAAAACTTACGCCGTTGTATCTGAGTGCTTCATCGGCCGCACACCCACTGCCCGAGTTTAACCCGTTAAGTGTTGCATACTCAACAAACGCCGAATCTGCTTTACCGTTTAACGCACGCGAATTATCCGCGCGGGTTGCAAACATCGCATACGGTACCGCATTTAAGCTCATCGCTGGCAGTGTCTGCCAACCGCCGACACCATCGTTAAACTGCATCACGACTTTTCTAGAGTCGGTCGGATTAGGGTTATAAATACCCATGGTCTGACAGGCAAAGGATGTGATTGAGTTATCAAATGTATTCTGGAAAGTCTGTGCCGTACCACTGCTCGGAAATACACGCGTTCCTGTTCCGAGCGGAAAAGAAATTAAACCGCCGGTATCAGTCATATTGATGGCGGCATAGTCTTCAATATAAAGCACACATGATCCCGATTGATCTAACACGGTAAAACGAAAATTCACACTGGCTGATTGCAAAGGGTAACCGTCGGGTTTAACAATACGCGCCTGATAGGTGGTGCGACCATTGATGGCAAAAGCAAAGACGCTGTTTAGCAGCGCTAAAACAAAGACTAAAATAGCTAAATTCTTGCTGTTAAAAGAACAGTACCGCCAACGTGAGTTCACACGGAATTTATCGGTAAAATCAGCCGTTTACTGAAGCATTCATGTCGCACCAGATCTCATTAAAACAAATTATTGTATCAGCCTGAGATATATTGTTAGGCTTTTAACATGACTATGTTTTTAAACATTATTGTATTGCTGACAGCAGGACTTTGCTACGGCAAACCCCTCGATTCAAAAGTTATCTACAACTCTGATACCCGGGTTGAAATCGATCAAGAATCACCACCCGAACTGATGCAGTTTATCAAACAACGTACACTGGCCATTACCCATAATGCCAACTTATTCTATCAACCCGAAGGTCAAGTTATCATTATGCCCCGCCATTATGGCCGCGCTTTTAAACTATGCCCAGATGAACGATTTTTTGACCAACCCTCGCTGGCCAACTGCTCAGCTGCGGTGATCGGTAAAGATTTACTGTTAACTGCGGGCCATTGTATTTCTGAAAACAATTGCCGCTATATGCGATTTATTGCTGATTTTGTGATGTTGGACGGCGGAAAAAATCCGGTACACACTAAACTTGAAAATATCTATGCATGCAAAAAGATTATCTTTGAAAACGATGACCCTAAAGCTGATATCGCGATCATTCAAATCGACCGCGAATTCGCACATACACCGCTAAAACTTTCTGAAAAGACCTTAAGCCTAAACGATGAAATTCTAGCCGTCGGTTTTCCGAGTGGTCTTCCGATGAAAAGCTCTGGACTTGGTCCGATCCGCTCGGTAAGTGGCACGATGATTAACGCAGAATTAGAAACCTATGGCGGAAACTCTGGATCACCGGTTTTTAAAAAGAACTCAGATGCAATCGAAGGTGTGCTGGTGGCCGGCGAAACCGATTTTGAAGAAGACACCATCAACAAATGTTACCGCAGCAAAATCTGCAACAGTCAATCCTGCAGCGGTGAAGATATTATCTCGGCACAGTTTATTCGCACGATAATACCTCATCAGAGCGATAACAACTAATCTTCATCATCTGTCTCATTACGGCGAACAATCCATGATCCTACACTGCGTGGATCACGTGTTGGTTCTTGGCTCAACGGTTGTTCAGAATTATAGTTAAACCACTGATCCTTAACTCCGCTCTGTTTATCTTTAACCAGATCAACGTTCTTATTCGTAGTAACTTTTTTAGGCGGGCGCCTGTTTAACTTCGGCATTCTTGATCTCCTCAGATTTGGTAGTGTTAAATTAGAAAGCAAAGCCTAAGCCCGGAAATATCGTGTCCCAACCTTTCCTGTTTTCGGGCAAAATTCCCCGCTTACTCGCGTTACAAGCGTTTAAATATGGAGGACAAATTGCTACAGGCCTAGCTTGAACTACATAGAGCAAGGGGGATCAGCGATGCTTAATTCTGTTTACAACTTCGATATTAAAAGCACCCGACTTCCCAAAAAACATCGCACTACAAAATTTACCAAGAATATCGCGCCCGAACTGCGACACATAATTCGCGAATCCGTGGCCTTGTTAGGCGAGGTCATCAAACGCGAAGTAGGTGCTACGGGGTTTAAACAAATCGAGTCCATCCGACTTCAGATGACCTATCTGCGCGAAAAACCTCAGGCTGAAGCCTATAGCAGATTAAAATCCTTAAAGCACGAGCTTGAAAAAAACAATCCTAAACAGCGCTATCAGATAGCGCGTGCATTTACCCTAATGATTCAACTCATGAACGCCGCCGAAAATGCTTATCGCAGCCACCGACTGACTGTGAATAAAAAAAATAAAATTTCAGAAATCCACCCTGAAAGCATAACCTACGTGTTAACAGCTCACCCGACCGAAGCGAGGTCTGCACAAAACATCGCTGTTTTTCAGGAAATCCAGAAAATTCTGATGGATGTTTTAGCTACCAACGAACTAGAACAAAAAATGCAGTTTAAACCTCATCAAAAACAAGACCTGTTTCATTATTTAGAGATTGCCTGGCGCACACCGGTCATGCGTAAACGTCTACCTACAGTTAAAGACGAGGCCGAAACACTGTATGCGCAGCTTTTTCGCGAACATATTCTCACAACTCTTATGAATGCCAATGAACAAAAGATCAATCTGCGAATTCACAGCTGGATTGGCAGCGACAAAGATGGCCACCCGGGAGTAAATGAAAAAACCTTAATACAGAGTCTTACAATTTCACGTATTGAAATTTTAAAACTGATCACCCAAAAGCTCATCGCTACCCGCCCAGCAGTAAAACTGACCGGCGACACTGTGCTGCTTAAACGGATCAATGCACTGCTAAGCACTGCAAAAACACTAAAACGGGTTACTCCTGACGACGTTAAGGCTGTTACCGCCTTCAAAAAAAATCTGACCGGTTTAATCACCACTTATCAAAATAAAATCGGCATCATTCATCCCGAGCTACGTAAGCTTACGCAGCTACTAGAGCTGTTTCCCGGTTTAGTGATTCCTATGGAACTTCGTGAATCATCAGACATCATAATGATGCCGACTAACGGAAAAAAGATTCCGGCCATAGATCGCATGTTAAAGACTGTTGCTAACCTATCGCGTGGCGGTGACCCGCGCTGGTATGTCCGCTCGTTTATCATCAGCATGACAGAATCAGCAACGCATATAAAGATGGCCGCCCTAAAACAGAAGCAATATCTCGGAGAGATCCTGCTCCCGGTCGTGCCGCTGTTTGAAGAAGCCACATCCCTTGCGCTGTCTTCTGAGATTATGGATGCCGCTTTTAAAGATGACCTTTTCAAAACGGCAGTTAGAAAACACTGGGGATCTAAAGTTGAGATCATGGTTGGTTATTCGGACTCAAGCAAAGAAGCCGGTGTTTTTCCCAGTCGTCTGGCGATAGCCGAAGCTCTGCCCCGTTTAGAAAAAACATGCCGTGCCCATCAGTTTGTACCGGTGTTTTTTCATGGCTCCGGCGGAAGTGTTGACCGAGGTGGCGGCACGCTGGAAAATCAAACTGCCTGGTGGCCAAAAGCCGCAGCAAACAATTTCAAAGTAACTATCCAGGGCGAGATGGTTGAACGCTGGCTTGCAACCCCGATGATTGCAGAGCGCCAACTGGAAAAAATCGCCCAGTGTTCAACTGACGTTTTAAAAAAGAAATTTCTCTCTCCAGATAGCTCCGTCTTAAATGACTTTGCTGCAAAAATTACCGAGGCCTACCGCCGTAAGATCACCGACACCGAGTTTTTACAAATCGTCAAATACGCAACTCCCTACGTGATGATGAGATACTTAAAATTAGGATCCCGCCCGGCACGCCGAAGCAAAGAATTAACCGTGAAATCTTTAAGGGCTATTCCGTGGATTTTGTGCTGGATCCAGACTCGGCTGCTGTTTCCGGTGTGGTGGGGCGCAGGCCTGGCCTGGGAACAATCAACAGCTGAGCAAAAAAATGAACTGCTTAAAGCGTATGAAAGCAGTCCGGTTTTTAACTCCTATGTAAAGGCCTTAGATTTTACCTTGGCAAAAGTTGAGCTTGCTGTTTTTAAAACCTATCTAAACGAGAGCACATTACCCAAAGAGCTGATCGAAAAATTTTCGCAGGAAATTGACGAAGAGTATGCCCGCACCGTTCGTTTTTGTAAAAGTGTAACAAGAGCCCAAAAGCTTTTGGATTCAAAACAGTGGCTTCAAGAAAGCGTACAGCTGCGGGCGCCGATGATTCACCCGCTAAATCTTCTACAGAATATCGCCATGAAAAATAAAGAAATCGACTTATTAAGATTAACCGTAACCGGAATTTCGGGCGGCATGATGTCGACAGGCTAAAAAAGTATTTAACGCCATAAAAAATAAATTGCTACTGCTGCTTCATGACTGCGGGATCATGACGAACAAACTTATCGTTAATATACTTTAGCATAAACACTGAGATCGTCACAGTACCGACCAGCACGTAACCTAAAGTATCAAAGTGATCGATAAAGCCATCGGCCTGCTTAACTACGATTAAGCCGGCAACCACCGCCGCAATACCGCCTGAGATCTGTTGCAGACTTGAATTTATCGCCATAAACGAACCACGGTGCGATGGATCCGGTAAGGCCGACATTAACGCCTGCGATGGAATCATGCGCGAAAAAATCCCCACGAACATCACCGTATTTACAATGATCACCGACATTAAGCTGCTTGGCCCCATATTGGTGTAATACACAACCATCACAGCAGACACTATGGCCCCAAGATAAAATGTCCGTAACTTTCCAAACGAGTCACTCATCTTACCAACCAAGGGACCGATAAAGATTGTAGCTATACCGGTGATGAGATAAATCACTGGCAGATCGGCCATGGTCAATTTTAAATTATGCACGGTAAAATCTGTTCCAAATGGCATTAACATATAGCCGCCTAACGACATAAAGGCCGTCGTTACAAAAGCAAACACATACTTTTTATTATTTACGGTCGTGAGCATATGATTTAGCGCACTGTGATCAGGACGTGACAAATTTAAATGTTCATCAATGGGCTTTAAGTAAATAAGAATCACACCACCAACCAACACACTCACGGCGACGATCATAAAAAATGGCGCATGCCATCCCCATTTATTAGAAAGAAATAATCCTGCGGGTAATCCTAAGATCTGACTTGCAGCAAATGCGGTCTGAATATAACCCATGACACGGCCACGTTGAGAAAGTGCGAATAAATCCGCAGCAATCGCCAACACGATCGAACCGATAACTCCGCCGAACAAACCAGTTACGATCCGGGCGGCTACCATATAGTGATAACTTGGTGCTACAGCACAAAAAAGTGTCCCAAGCACAAAGCCGGTGTAGAAAAACAGCAACAATTTTTTTCGGTCATAACGATCAGAAAACCCCGAAGCCAAAAACCCGGAAATCCCCGCACTAAACGCATAAGCAGAAACAACAATTCCAAACTGCGCGGGCGTCATCTTTAAGGCCGGCATCATGAACGCCCCTAATGGCGCCATAATCATAAAATCTAAGATCACAGTAAATTGCAGAAATGCTAAAAGGGCGACAACGAATTTTTGATAACCAGTAAAGGTAACTGCATTTGGTGAATTCATCAGTCTAATATAGACTATTTTATAAACATTCTTAACCAGAATTTAATAGTGTAGCGAAAATGAAAATGAGTAATCTAATTAAATGAAAAAGAATTTGGAGGTGACGGAGGGACTTGAACCCCCGTACAAGCTTTTGCAGAGCCTTGCCTAACCCCTCGGCCACGTCACCACCTGAAGGTAGAAAACAATTTAACTCTAGTTCATCCCCTTTTCAAGCTGCAAAAAGCCCTTTACTGTCCATGATTCGCTCTTTTTTAAGTGCGTTAGCGTAATTTCAGCAGCCTTCTCTTCGATGGCAAAAATTTGAGCAACTTTAACTAGGGCCGACTGCCTACGCCCTGACAACTCAGGGTAAATCTGTTCAAACAAGTCTTGCTTAAGCTGAGGAGTATAATTTTGGCTTAGCTGTCGATAGTTTTCTATCCGTCGCAAAATATCTTCACCCGGCACTGAGCGTTGCGGCCGCTTTAATCGATGAAAATACATTAAGCCAAAACGATCCGCCAGCGGTCCACTTAGGCGTTCGAGATAACTTTTGCATTTCGTCGCCCCGAAGCGACAACCAGAATAATTATACCCAGGTACCCACTTACCACAGGGACAGAAGTTACTGGTCGCAACCACTTGAAAGGCCGGCTTAATCTCTTTAACCCTTCCTGCGCGGGCGATCCGTAAAACTTCACCGGTCATTGGTTCGCGCAAACATTCTAAAATCTGCGAATGAAACTCCAACAACTCATCTAAGAGGAGTACACCGTTTTCAACTTTTTCGATTTCTCCCTCTAACAGCTGTGCCCCACCACCTAAAAAAGCCCCAACGGTCAGCGAATGATGAGGCGCGATCAACGGAAACCAGCTGTCTGAAGTCGGAGGATCATCACTTTCGTAAAAACTAATAAAGCGTTTGGCGAGAAATGATTTACCGGCACCGGCCTGTCCTGCGAGCAAGGTGTGTAAACCACTGGTAGCCATAAGAAAAATCAACTCTGCTTCTTCTTCGGAAAATTTCTGTTTTATACCGATTTCAGGCCGGCGCAACTCGGTTTTAAAATCCTGGCTATGCGAAATCACGACCTCTGAATTTAAATGTGTAAGCCGCGAAAAAACCGGTCGGTCTAACTCCGAAGAGCCTGTCAGGATAAATTCATGCCCGGTATTTTTAAATGCCTTTAAGTCTTCGGGCTCACGCACCCCGCCGTTTAAATCCAATTCACCGTAAATAATATGCTCGCGGGTGTGCTCGCAAAGTTCTTTCTGGCCGGTTAAATGCAGAATTCCAAGTGCTACCGCAAGCTCTAAGCCTCGCGATGATTTTTTTAGAGAACTTGGTCTGATATTTACAATCACCTGCTGCGAGAGCGGAAATTTAAAGCCCGCAGATTTCATGGCAGCTTTAATACGAAAAAAACTTTCTTTAATCACTTTATCCGGAAGCCCCAAAAAATGAATATTCGGAATACCGGGAATAAGTTCGATTTCAACTAAAGCTGGGACCAGACGGTTTTGCTGCTCGATGAGGGTTTTTAAAATCATAAAGCCCAAGCTTTGCAAGGCCTGGGCTTTATGTAGTGTTTCTAGATTTAAGGTAATCCTAAATTGATTACGGATTTCGGATTATTAGATCGCGACATCTTTAAGTTTAGACATCGGATGGTGCTCATCAACCGCTTTCGTTGTCGTAGCCGTTGAAACCGCCGTGTAAACTTGCGTCGTCTGAATACTTGCGTGACCCAATAACATCTGGATCGAACGTAAGTCTGCGCCACCCTCTAATAGAGCTGTCGCACAGCCGTGTCTGAATCTGTGCGGATGTACGGGCTCTTCAAAACCGGCTTTTGCCGACCAGGAAGCTAACCATCTCCACACATCAATTCGCGAAGGACGATGGCCGCGGTCGTTTAATAATAACGACTGGTGACCTGATTCATCGTACGCCAGTAAATGACGGGAATGCTTTAAGTATTTATCTAAAGCTTCGAATAACGTCTCGGTCAAAGGAATCAATCTTTCTTTTTTACCCTTGCCTAAGACTTTCACCCAACGTTCAGTGGCAGAAAAATCTGTCAGGTTTAAAGAGATAAGTTCTGATACACGACAACCTAAGCCGTATAAAAAAAGTAAAGTTAACTGATTACGGTATTTTTTTGCCGGATCTTGCACTTCGCAGGCCGCGAATAGCTTTTCAAATTCCTGAAACGTGATGGCTTTAGGCAAAGAAGATTTAACTTTAGGTGGACGAAGCTCACGTAACTCTTCTGATTTAATGCCGCGTGATTCGCAGAACTTAAAGTAGGTACGTAACGAAGAGATCACCCGCGCCTGTGAGCGCGTTGATAAACCTTCGTCTTTCATGAAATCATAGAACTCGGCTAAGCGTGTGCTTTTTTGCAGAAAAGCTTTGTATAGTTCCAAATCTCTTCTGTAGGCCATCACAGTATTTAGTGAACGCCCTCTTACATGTTGCAAATCATCGAAGAACTCAATCCAAAGAGGTAGTAAATTCATATATATAATTTGAAACGCGATTTACCAATTAAGCAAGCCAAAAGTTTAGGGGTAAAATGAAGAAGGGCGACAGTGTGATGGCTCTTCACAAAGTCGCCCTTTAAATATGGCTATTAACTCAAAATCTTTTACGATCTTAAATCTTAATAAATTACTTTAACTATTCAGCGTGAGGCATTTGTTAGTCGACCAAAATATCGGCGTAACAGCGGTATCCATTGACGTTTTCGATGATTATATTACCAAAGATTCGGCCGATCTGCGGAATTTCCGTCCACAGTCTTCCCATTTGGTCATAGCGTTTTGCAGAAACCTGAGCGATCGGGATTGAAATAATCATGTTCGATGGGCCGTAAGCCTGCAATCTTAAATTCTGCACTATGGCATTTGCCCAGGTACCCGCCTGCAAGGTTGATAGCGTGTACTGTCCCGGCTGAATTAAACAGCCACCTAAATTTGCGCCGATTGAAATCGACATGGTTCCTGTCACCGCCACCGGACCGGCGTAATTAATCACCGGAGAACCGTAGTTTAGGTTGCCATAGTACGGAGTTGCTACGTTTGTTGAACCGACGAAGCTAAGGTTTAATAATGTGGTTTGATTATAATCTTTAGATTCTGATCTGAAGAATTCAGATCCATTAATCACACCGCCGCAGTTTACACAGTTGTGATAAACCGGAAGAGCCGCTGCAGTGTTATTAGTGTTTTTGTTTTCACAGGCAATCACAAATGCTGTTGCGATCGCCAGTGTTGATAGGGTGATTAGTTTGCTCAAAGTTTTCATAAAATCCTCTATTTTTAGGTCTTAAGAGTTTTTATTATTATTGAATGTTAAAAGCCGCTTTTACATCTAGGTTCTGGAAAGTACCAAGGATTTGGTAACCAGCTTCAGCACCTGGGTATAAACCACACTTCGTAGAGATAATGTTTGAACGGCAGTCATAAGGACCTGTGTAGGTATGCCAACAAGCACGGTATGGTGAATGCTGCGCAAATGTTGTCGTAAAGTTTTTAAAGTACACAGTACCTTTATATGGACCAGACAATACCGGTTCAGCATCGTTACCGCCTGAAGAAACTGTTGTCGGTTCTAAAGTAATAGTGATCGCACCGTATTGATCTTCAAAGTAAGCGGTAAATACTAATTTACCGTTATAGTTAAACCAGTAGTTAAACTCTGATTCCAACTTGCCGTTGTCGTACATACCTTTAAAAGATTGGTTTGTACCCATACCGGATTTAAATTCACCGTTGTAGCGTATTCCATTATCTAAGTAAGAGATAGAAACTGTTCCGCCGTAACGGCCTGAGCCTACAGTAGCTAAGTTTACATTAATTTTAAAGTCAGTTGGGTTATTTAACGGATGAGTCGCAACATATTTGTTCATCTGCGCTAAGCTTACAGGTACAAACGTTGCCGTTGAACCACCATTAAATGTCGGTGTTGTTGGTGTTGTGCCCGGAGTTGTCGGAGCGTTTGGATCAATGATGATCGGCGCTGGAACTTGTCCGTTAATTACCGGTAAGGTATTTGTAACTGTATCGCTCGATTTTGAATTCGAACATCCAACAGCAAATAATACTGATGCTGTTAGTAATACGAGTGCATTTGTTTTTAATAATCCTGTTTTCATAAATACCTTCCTTAAAGAGCCATTTTAAATCAGGTGCGTTGTATATTAAGGTATATACAAGCAGCATGCCGAAACCGCCAAAATAGCGTAACTTATTGAAAACAGGTGGCTTTTAGGTGTTTTTAGACTCAGGATGAGACAATGTCCAAAGTAAATAGGTTATGAACTTAAGAAGAAGTGACGTTAAGTGCTGACAGTTGCAAAGAGTTGGATAGGTGGGGGGGGGGGGGGGGGGGCCCCCCCCCCCCCCCCCCCCAATTAACTCCTCTTTTAAGATTATTATTTTTTATTAATATTTTATAATTTTTTTTTTAATAAAAAAAATAAAAAAAAAAAAAAATAAAAAAAAAAAAAAAAAAACACACGACCGCGCCTTTGCTGGCGGCGGTGCGGATAAAATTGCCAAACACAAACAA